>NZ_CP013189.1:2676095-3345119 GCF_001444425.1 Pseudohongiella spirulinae | reverse complement strand
TGAATCCTTCCGCCAATAATTTTATACACAGGATATCCTGTGGATAACTTGTTATTAAGGAGGTATAAACAACAATTAACAAAAACCTCGGTTTTTCAATTAGTTTGCTTGCAAGCCGTCAATAAAATATATAAAATTCGCGCTCTTTGATTTTTGTGAAGTATTCACATCCGAATTTAACTGGAACACCATTATGAAAAGAACTTTTCAACCCAGCGTACTGAAGCGCGCACGTACACACGGTTTTCGCGCTCGCATGGCTACCCGTGGCGGTCGTCTGGTCATCAAGCGTCGTCGCTCACGAGGCCGCGCCAAACTGTCAGCCTGATATCTTCACTGAGCCGTAAGTGACTACTGAAAGCTTTGGTAGAGAGTTACGGCTACTGACCGCGTCTGATTACAAATGTGTATTTGATCAGGCGCAGTACAAAGTTTCTCGTCCCCAGATACTTATACTGGCCATTGAAAACAATCAGCCAGAACCGAGACTGGGGCTGGTAATAGCCAGAAAAAACATCCGTCTGGCCGTTCAGAGAAATCGCGCTAAAAGATTGATGCGTGAATCATTCCGGCACCATCAGCAATTGCTCCAAGGCCTGGATATCGTTATTCTGGCCAGACGTGACCTGGATAAGCTGGACAACGCTGCTTTATCAAGTTGTTTAGAAACACTTTGGCAGGATATTATCCGACGACGCAACCGCAAGGCAGCACGATAACGGGTAACCAGACATGCTGGCAAAAATAGCGATTAAGCTGATTTCTGTTTATCAGTGCACCCTAAGCCTGCTGATCGGCAATCAATGCCGCTTTTATCCCTCTTGCTCCCACTACACTCAAGACGCTATTGTCACGCACGGCGTACTCAAAGGATGTATCATGGGCGCTCGCAGAATACTGCGTTGCCATCCATGGCATCCTGGTGGATATGATCCTGTTCCGGGCTGCCATGACACCGATCAACACGAACAACCCTCTACCAACAAGTAGCTATCGCACATGGATTATATAAAATACGCATTACTTGCCGGTCTGGCTGCTGTTTCATACCTGCTGTTGCTGGCCTGGCAAGAAGACTATCCCGCCACAACTGCCCCTGACACCGAAGTTGTTTCGTCCGTCCCGGTCCAATCTGCGACGAACAGTGATATTCCGGATGCTTCTTCAACACCGGCAGACGACATTCCGGTTGTTACCAACAATAGCGTGCCCAGCGTCAATGCTACGGCTAACCAAAATCCGGAAACGCTGGTAAGCATTACCACCGACGTCCTCAATGTAACCATCGATCGTCAGGGCGGCGACATTGTATTTGTCTCACTTCCCGAACACTACACACGCATAGACACGCCGGATCAGCCTTTTGTGCTGATGGAAAACAACAGCTCCAGAAGCTATGTTGCTCAGAGTGGTCTGATCGGACGAGACGGTATCGATAGCCCCGAGCGCCCGATCTACAATGCCAGCGCCTCTTCGTTCACCATGAACCCAGGACAGAACAGTCTTCAGGTCAACCTGACCTACACAACAGAAAATAATGTTGAAATCATCAAGCAGTTTCACTTTCGTCGTGGTGACTACCTGATCGACATTAACTACGAAATTAATAATCCCAACGACACACCCTGGCAGGCGAATCTATTTGGTCAGATCAAGCGCAGCAATTATGAAGACCCCACTCGTGGCAGTGGTTTTGGTATGGCCAGCTTCCTGGGATTTGCGACGACTTCAACAGACGATAACTATATAAAAATATCATTCAGCGACGTCGATCAGGGTCGGCCATCGCACGAGATTGAAGGCGGTTGGGTTGCCCTTAGCCAGCACTACTTCATTTCAGCTTTTGTGCCTCCCTCTCAGATGCGCAATAATTTTTCCTTCCGTCGCAATAACGCCGGCGAGTATATAGGCGGTTTTACCAGCCCGGAATTTGTGGCTCCTGCCAATGGCTCCGCTACGCAGAGTATGTCGTTTTACGCGGGTCCCAAAGATCAGTACCGTCTGGCAGAAATCGCACCATGGCTTGACCGCACGATCGACTATGGCTGGTTGTGGTTTGTAGCATCACCAATTTATTGGCTGCTGACACAAATCAATGATGTGATAGGCAATTATGGCTGGTCAATCCTTATTCTGACGCTTATCGTTAAGGCCATATTCTTCAAACTGTCAGCCACCAGCTACCGCTCCATGGCTAATATGCGCCGGGTCATGCCCAAGATGAACCAGCTCAAAGAGCGCTATGGTGACGACAAAATGAAACTCCAGAAAGCCACTATGGAGTTGTATAAGAAAGAGAAAATAAATCCGTTCGGCGGGTGTTTACCCATGCTGGTGCAGATGCCTGTATTTATCGCTCTGTACTGGGTACTGCTGGAAGGCGTAGAACTTCGCCACGCACCCTGGATTCTGTGGATTAACGACCTCTCTGTCATGGACCCCTACTTTGTCTTGCCTCTGCTGATGGGTGTATCCATGTATGTGCAGTTCATGCTCAACCCGACACCACAGGATCCGACACAGGCAAAAATCATGAAATTCATGCCTGTGGTCATGACCATTTTCTTCCTGTGGTTCCCGGCTGGACTGGTCCTGTACTGGTTGGCCAACAGCGTGCTGGGGATTGCTCAACAGTGGTACATCACACGTAAAATTGATGCAGAATACGCCGCGAAGGAAGCAGCCAGGAGCTGATCCGCATGCTGAGCGCTGCAGATTCCGATACGATCTGTGCGATAGCCACACCACCAGGCAGGAGTGGTGTGGGTATCGTGCGAGTATCGGGCCCAGACTGTCTCAATCTTGCCCAGCAAATCCTGGGCTTTCAGCCTCAACCCCGCCACGCCCACTATTGTCCTTTTTTCGATCTCCAGGGAAAAATGCTGGATCAGGGCATCGCTCTGTATTTCCCGGGCCCTCACTCTTTTACAGGTGAAGATGTTTTGGAGCTACAGGGCCATGGCGGCTTCTATGTGCTGGACGCGCTTATTCAGACATTAAGCGAAGCGGGCACACGCATGGCACGGCCGGGAGAGTTCTCTGAGCGTGCTTTCCTGAACGATAAGCTGGATCTCGCACAGGCTGAGGCCATAGCAGATTTAATAGACTCCAGCTCTGCTGAGGCAGCCAGAAGCGCACTGAGAACTCTGCAGGGTGAATTCTCCCGACTTATTGACGAGCTCGCCGAGTCGATAATCAACTTACGGGTTTATCTTGAAGCCGCCATCGATTTCACCGATGAAGAAATCGACTTTTTAAGTGAAGGCGGTATCAGTGAAAAACTGGCTCACATTATCAGCCAGCTCGAAGCTGTTCTGAATCAGGCCAGACAGGGCGCCCTAATCAGAGAGGGCATGGCTGTAGTAATCGCCGGCAAACCCAATGCCGGCAAATCCAGTCTGTTAAACGCACTGGCCGGCAAAGATAGCGCCATCGTGACTGATATCGCCGGGACGACCCGGGATATCCTCAGTGAACAGATCAACATAGATGGTATGCCTTTGCACATTACTGACACAGCCGGCCTGCGCGACAGCGATGACCCGGTCGAGCAGGAAGGTATCCGGCGTGCTGTAAAAGCCATCTCTCACGCCGACCGAATATTGCTGATGATAGACAGCAGCCAGGAATCGGTGAATGAAACCAACCTGAACGACTATCTGGAAAAAACCATCAGTTTCCGGCTGCAAGAGGCCATTGATCTGTCACGTCTCACTGTCATTCAAAATAAAGCAGATCTGTCCGGGCGACCCACAAAAATCATTGCCTCGCAGGATTCAAAACAGCCTCCGATTATCAATCTGTCTGCCAAACAGCAAACTGGTATTGATCTGCTTAAACAGCACCTTAAAGACTGTATGGGCTTTCAGCCGGCTGGCGAGGGTGGTTTTATCGCTCGTCGAAGACACCTTGATGCTCTGAACAAGGCACGAGACTGCCTGCTTCAGGCGGATTGGCAGCTTAACCATAATGGTGCCGCCGAGCTGGTTGCCGAAGATTTGCGCCACGCCCACCAGCATCTGGGAGAGATTACCGGCAAGTTCAGCAGTGATGATCTGTTGGGCCGGATCTTTTCCAGTTTCTGCATCGGGAAATAATGCCTGTCAGTACATTGCTGGCAAACTGTGAATAACCTTAATAATTCTGTGAATAACTTTTGAATAGTTTTCCCTGGCTTTTTTGTGCTGTGTATAAAAAGCACTTTTACCTACAGCTTGCCTACCGCTCCACCCCAGCTTTAACAGAGCTTATCAAGGCAGTTATACATACAATAGACCATTGATATTAATAAGTTTAATTGGGTTCTCAACAGAATTCCGTTTTACCATTAGTAACAACAGTATTAAATCTTTAATAATTAAATATAAATATTTATTACTAATTAATTATGAATTGTTAATAAAATCAGCTTGTGGATTATTTTCACTGACAGGCCTTTAATTTTCTGATTCAGGGCTTATACTTAGCGACCCTTTTAAAAATTCCTGGTCACTTTATGGATTTCTCCAAGCGTTATGACGTCATCGTGATTGGCGGTGGTCATGCCGGCACAGAAGCTGCCCTGGCAGCAGCCCGCATGGGCGTCAAAACCTTGTTACTGACTCACAATATTGAAACTTTGGGTCAGATGTCCTGTAACCCTGCTATCGGTGGAATCGGCAAAAGTCATCTGGTGCGAGAAATAGATGCGCTGGGCGGGGCAATGGCCCGGGCAACTGACAAAGCGGGCATTCAGTTCAGAGTTTTGAACAGCAGCAAAGGGCCGGCAGTCCGCGCAACCCGTGCACAGGCGGACCGGACTTTGTACAAAGCAGCCATCCGGCAAATGCTGGAGAGCCAGCCCAATCTGGAGATATTTCAACAGGCCGCCGATGATCTGATCATTCACGGCGAGCGTGTTGAGGGGGTGGTCACACAAATGGGGCTGCGATTTTTTGCTCCCCGTGTTGTGTTGACCACCGGCACTTTTCTCGGAGGACGTATCCATATTGGCCTGCAGAATACCTCTGGCGGCCGGGCCGGTGATCCGCCATCCATTAAACTGGCTGAACGCCTGCGGGAGCTGCCGTTTAATGTTGGACGCCTGAAAACAGGAACACCACCACGCATTGATGCCCGCTCTGTGGATTTTTCAGTGATGCAGGAACAGCCCGGTGATACGCCGCTGCCAGTGATGTCATTCCGTGGCAGGGTGGAAGACCATCCGCAGCAGATCAGTTGTTACATCACTGCCACTAACGAACGCTGTCATGAAATTATCCGCAGTGGGCTGGATCGCTCGCCCATGTATACCGGCGTTATTGAGGGCACCGGGCCGCGCTACTGTCCGTCGATCGAAGATAAGGTCATGCGTTTTGCGGATAAAAATTCGCATCAGATTTTTGTTGAGCCAGAGGGTCTGACAACAAACGAGCTGTATCCGAATGGTATTTCTACCAGCCTGCCCTTTGACGTGCAGATCGAGATGGTACGTCAGATCAGGGGTTTCGAAAACGCTCATATCACGCGTCCCGGCTATGCTATTGAATACGACTTTTTTGATCCACGGGAATTGCAGTATTCACTGGAAACACGGTTTATCAAAGGTCTGTACTTTGCCGGTCAGATTAATGGTACTACGGGCTACGAAGAGGCCGGGGCACAGGGTTTATTGGCCGGTATCAATGCAGCTCTGGCGGCACAGGAGCGCGATAGCTGGTGCCCACGCCGCGATCAGGCCTACATCGGTGTATTGGTTGATGATTTGATCAGTCTGGGTACCACAGAGCCTTATCGCATGTTTACCAGCCGTGCTGAATATCGCCTTCTGCTGCGAGAGGATAATGCCGATCTGCGTCTGACAGAGGCCGGTCGGCAGATGGGTCTGATTGATGACAGTCACTGGGAAGCTTTTTGCCGTAAGCAGGAAGGCATAAACGGCGAACTCAAACGACTCAAGTCAGTCTGGGTGCAGCCAGACAGTGAGAAGGCCGCAGCCATCAACCCACTTCTTGAGAAACCTCTGAGCAGAGAGTATAGCCTGGCCGATCTTCTGGCCCGACCGGAACTGACCTACAGCCGATTGCAAGAAGCCTTGTCCCCAACCGGGACGCCAATGGATGACATTGATGCTCAGGTGGCTGAGCAGGTTGAGATCCAATTGAAATATCAGGGTTATATCAATCGGCAGAAAGATGATATCGAAAAGCTGAAACGCCAGGAAAATACCGCTTTGCCGGAAGACTTCGACTATCAAAAGATGGATGGACTGTCGAATGAGCTCAAACAAAAGCTGCTGGCCGCCAGGCCTGACTCAATCGCCCGCGCCTCACGAATTCCTGGTATGACGCCGGCGGCGGTATCCTTGCTGCTTATTCACCTTAAAAAATATCAGGCAGCACGCGGACGCAAAAGTGCCTGATGGATCATGGAAGAGGTGATTCGTGGCAGCACAGGAACGCTTGCGCGCAATACTGAGACAAGGATTGGCTAAGCTTGATCTGACACTGAGCGACGCTCAGCAGCAGACATTATTGGACTATGTAGCGCTGCTGGATAAGTGGAACAAGGCTTATAATCTTTCAGCGGTCCGTGATCCTCTGCAGATGATAAGCAGGCATCTGCTGGACAGCCTGACTGTGGCTCCGTGCCTGGCAGAGATTCAGGCTGACACACAACATTCGTTGTCGGTATTGGATGTCGGAACGGGAGCGGGTTTGCCCGGCATCCCTTTGGCGATCTGTTATCCCGATATAAAGTTTATACTGCTGGACAGTAACGGCAAAAAAACCCGTTTTCTGTTTCAGGTGAAAACGATGCTGTCACTGGACAACATTCAGGTGGAAAACACCCGGATTGAACGCTACCAATGTCCGGAGCAAATTGATATTGTCGTCAGTCGGGCCTTCGCGTCTTTATCCGATTTTGTTCTCGGTTGTGAACATTTGTGTCAGCCACATACCCGATTGCTGGCAATGAAGGGTCTGTATCCGGAGCAGGAACTTGCCGATCTGCCATCGCATTGGCGACTACAACAGGCGTCTGCCGTGCAGGTACCGGATACTGAGGGCGAAAGACATATCATTGAACTGAAGCAGACCGGCAAAAACTGAATTTCAGGCAGGTGACACAGGTGACAAAAATACTGGCAGTTGCCAACCAGAAGGGTGGCGTAGGAAAAACAACAACATCAGTCAACCTGGCCGCTTCTTTACAGGCGACCCGGCGCAAGGTATTGCTGGTTGATCTCGATCCCCAGGGCAATGCCACCATGGGTAGCGGAGTCGACAAAAGCGAGCTGGAGTACTCTGTTTACGATGTACTGACAGGCGAAGCTACATTTGACCAGGCAAAAACAAAAGCCCCGGAAGCAGGCTTCGATATTCTGCCTGCCAACGGTGATCTGGTAGCGGCGGAAATTGAACTGCTGGATATGCCGGCGCGGGAAAGCAAACTCAAATCTATACTTGCCGGTATCGCCCAACAATATGACTTTATTGTCATAGATTGCCCACCATCACTGAATATGCTGACTTTGAATGCCCTGGTGGCCGCGCAGGGTGTGGTAATTCCAATGCAATGTGAATATTACGCGCTGGAAGGGCTGTCCGCCCTGATGGACACCATTTCGGCCGTCAGTGAGACGCATAACCCGCAATTGCAGATTGAGGGTATCCTGCGAACCATGTACGATCCGCGCAATAAATTGACCACCGAAGTATCAGGACAACTGTTTGAGCATTTCGGAGACCGCGTGTACCGTACTGTTGTACCGCGTAATATCCGCCTGGCCGAAGCCCCCAGCTATGGACTACCGGTGCTGCAATATGATCGTCAATCGCGTGGCGCTATTGCATACCTCGCGCTGGCCGGCGAAATGCTGAGAAGAAACGAACAGGCCCTTCAGGCGGGCTGACTTAAGGAAACCGCATGTCGAAGAAAAAACTGGGACGTGGACTGGATAAGCTGTTGGGCAGCGCCGCCACTATAAGACAGCAAGCGCAACCGGATGTCAGTGAAGCGCCGCCGCTGCAGGCCGACGAAGAGCTCAAGGATCAGACGCTGAGGCATCTGCCGGTAGATCTGATTGAGCGCGGAAAATATCAGCCTCGTACTGATATGCATCAGGACGCCCTGCAGGAACTGGCCGAGTCCATCAAAGTGCAGGGTGTCATGCAGCCCATTGTTGTGCGGCCGATAGCCGGTGATCGCTTCGAAATCATTGCCGGGGAACGTCGCTGGCGAGCGACACAACTGGCCGGCCTGGACACCATTCCGGCTGTCATCAGGCTGGTGGGTGACGAGTCAGCCGTCGCCATGGCGCTGATTGAAAATATTCAGCGTGAAAACCTCAATCCGATTGAAGAAGCGACCGCACTGAAACGCCTGCAGGAAGAATTCAGCCTGACCCAGCAGGAAGTTGCCGATGCCGTGGGCAAATCGCGCACTACGGTGACTAATCTGCTGCGTCTGATGTCGTTGAATTCAGATGTCCGGCTCATGCTTGAGCGGGGCGACCTGGAGATGGGTCATGCCAGAGCGCTGCTGGCACTGACAAACGACGAACAAAGCGACGCGGCAAAAACAGTCACCGGCAAGGGCCTGTCAGTGCGCCAGACCGAAGAGCTGGTGCGCCGTCTGAGTAATCCCTCTAATGACCCCAAACCGGCCAGCGAACCCGAAGATCCCGATATCAGACGGCTGGAAGAAGACCTTTCAGATAGAATTGGAGCCCGGGTTCAGATCCAGCATTCCAGTAAAGGATCTGGTAAACTGACGCTGCGTTATAATAGCCTTGATGAATTAGACGGAATTCTTGCGCATATTAAGTAAATAGCGCACGTTGGCGTGTTGATACTGCGTAACAAAATCCCTATAATGCGCACCTCTGAAAGGGGAACGGACGCCAAGAACAAGAGAGCTTTTGACGACCAGTGACCAACATGTCGACCATAAAAGCTCCTCCCATATATAAAACTGCAGCCTATCAGCTGTGTTTTTTGTTACTGCTGACGTTTGCAGTGGTCTTGCTGGCTGGTTGGGTCAGTGCGTATTCTTTACTGATCGGTGGTTTGATTTCACTTATTCCGGGAACGTTGTTTGCTAACCGGGTGTTTAAGTACCGGGGTGCCAGAGCTGCCCGGCAGATCGCCAGAGAAGTGAATCGCGGAGAAGCCATCAAGCTGGTGCTCTCGGCGGCAGGATTTGCAGCGGCATTTATCGTTGTGGATCCTCTGAATGTAGTGGCTTTGTTTTCAGGATTTGTACTGGTTCACCTGGCAGGCATAACAGTGTTTGTGCGACTGAACAGAGCTCCGGGCAAATCGTAAAATTGGCGAACTGACAAGTAAAAATTGACTCATGGCAGAATCAAACTCGACAGGCTTCACCTTGCCGGAATACGATAACGGCGCAGAATATATCGGTCACCACCTTGGATTCCTGAAATACGGCAAGCTATCTGATGGCAGCTGGGGCTTTGCTCACAGTGTCGAAGAAGCCAACGCCATGGGATTCTGGTCAATCCATGTAGACTCCATGCTGATGTCACTCCTGCTTGGTGTGATATTTATGGGTCTCTTCTATATGGTGGCGCGCAAAGCCTCTTCGGGCGTACCCACCGGCTTGCAGAATGCTGTCGAATTCTTGGTCGAAATGGTCCAGGGCACTATCAAAAATACCTTCTTTGGCAAAAATGATCTGATTGGACCGCTGTCACTGACCATTTTCTGCTGGATCTTCATGATGAACCTGATGGATCTGGTGCCAGTGGACTGGATTCCGCTGCTGGCGCAGTTTATCGCCCAGGATAACCATCTTTACTTCAAGGCTGTACCGACAACGGATATCAACATCACCGCCGGTTTTGCCATCAGCGTCTTTATTCTGGTGATTTTCTACAGTATTAAAATCAAAGGCATGGGCGGTTTCCTGGGTGAGTTTGCTTTCCATCCGTTTGGCAAGTGGGCCCTGCCGCTCAACCTGGTAATGGAAATCCCCAGCTTCCTCGCCAAGCCGGTGTCATTGGCACTGCGTTTGTATGGAAACCTGTTTGCGGGTGAAATGATCTTCCTGGTAATAGCCCTGGTTGGATGGGTTCAGTTGCCATTGCATTTCGCCTGGGCTGTGTTCCACATCCTGATCATCACGCTGCAGGCGTACCTGTTCATGATGTTGACCATTGTTTATCTGAACCAGGCTCATACCAAGCCAGAGGCTCATTAAACGCTTTAGTTAGACCTTAACGATCAGCAAAACCTTTAGATAAACCTTTAGTAAAACTTGGAGAAAAAAATGGAAACTATTCAGGCATTTTCAGTAATCGCAATTGCCCTCATCTTTGGTCTGTGTGGTGCTGGCACCGCGGTTGCTTTCGGTAACCTGGGTGGCAAATTGATCGAAAGTTCAGCACGTCAGCCAGAACTGGCTCCCAAACTGCAGGTTCAGTTCTTCCTGGTTGCTGGTTTCGTTGACGTAATCTCCATCATCGGTGTCGGTATCTCTTTCGTGTTCCTGTTCGCCAACCCCTTCCTGGGTTAATCGAACGCTTGAAGAGTGCTTCAAGCCACGCGACTACTGACGCAGAGGTGACACCATGAATCTTAACGCAACCATTTTTGGCCAAACGATCGCTTTTGCCGTCTTTGTATGGTTCTGTCTGAAGTATGTATGGCCACCGGTCACACAGGCTCTGGCAGAACGGCAGAAGAAAATCGCCGAAGGTCTGGAAGCTGCAGATCGTGCGCAGCGTGATCTGAGCCTGGCTCAGAACAAGGCAGCCGATGATCTGCGCGAGGCCAAGGTCAAGAGTGCTGAAATCATCGACATGGCTAACAAAAGAGCCAATCAGATCGTTGAAGAAGCCAAAGAAAAAGCACGCGAAGAAGGACAGCGCCTGGTCGCTGGTGCCAAAGCTGAAATCGAAATGGAAGTTCAGCGGGCCAAGGAAGAATTGCGTGCTCAGGTCGCAGCCATTGCCATCGCCGGCGCCGAGAAAATTCTCGAAGGTACGGTTGATCAGGCTGCAAACGAAGAGCTGGTTAAGAAACTCGCTTCTGAGTTATAGGCGAAAACACAATGGCAGAGTCAATTACACTAGCCCGACCTTATGCTAACGCAGCCTTTGAAGTGGCGCTGGCAGACAAGGCACTGGCACCCTGGTCGCAGATGCTCGCGTCGCTGGCCGCAGTCTGTGCTGATCCCAAGGTCAGCGCGCTGTTGAAAAACCCGGCATTGACGGCTGAAAAGCAATCGCAAGCCCTGCTTGAGATCTGTGGTGACGCCGTTTCTGACAAAGGTCAGAACCTGGTCAAGCTGCTGGCTGAGAATCGACGCCTGGTGTTGTTGCCACAAATCAGCAGCATTTTCGACGTACTAAAAGCCGCGCAGGAAAAAAGCATTGATGTCGATGTGGCAACTGCTTACCAGCTCAGTGATGAGGTAGTAGAGCATTTGACACAGGCACTCCAGAAGCGTCTGGACCGCCAGGTCAGGCTTAACACCCGCGTTGATCAGAAACTGATCGGGGGCGCTGTCATTCGAGCAGGTGATACAGTCATCGACAATTCTGTTCGAGGAAAACTGAACAAATTAGCCGAATCATTGAGTTCCTAGTCGGTCTGGGAATGAGGGAATAAGCATGCAACAACTGAATCCGTCAGAAATCAGTGAAATTATCAAGCAGAGAATCAACAGTCTCGACGTTTCTGTGCAGGCCAAAAACGAAGGTACGATTGTCAGCGTTTCTGACGGTATCGTGCGCATTCACGGCCTCGAAGACGTCATGTACGGTGAGATGATCGAATTCGATGGTGGCCTTTTTGGTATGGCACTTAACCTGGAGCGTGACTCCGTGGGTGCCGTTGTACTGGGTGACTATCTGGGTCTGGCAGAGGGCCAGTCCTGCCGTTGTACCGGCCGTATTCTTGAAGTACCGGTGGGTCCGGAAATGGAAGGCCGCGTTGTTGACGCGCTGGGTAACCCGATCGATGGCAA
This sequence comes from Pseudohongiella spirulinae, assembly GCF_001444425.1. Classification (NCBI taxonomy): domain Bacteria; kingdom Pseudomonadati; phylum Pseudomonadota; class Gammaproteobacteria; order Pseudomonadales; family Pseudohongiellaceae; genus Pseudohongiella; species Pseudohongiella spirulinae. Next base: position 3,333,146 of record NZ_CP013189.1, on the reverse strand, counting down.
AGGCGCCATCAATGCCAAGCTGACTGCTCCGGTAGAAAAGGTGGCCCCTGGTGTAATCGCCCGTAAGTCAGTTGACCAGCCGGTACAGACCGGTCTGAAAGCAATTGACTCCATGGTGCCAATCGGCCGCGGCCAGCGTGAGCTGATCATCGGTGACCGTCAGGTCGGTAAAACAGCGGTTGCTATTGACGCCATTATCAACCAGAAAGGTAAAGGCGTTAAGTGTATCTACGTCGCAATCGGACAGAAGCAGTCCTCTATTGCTAACGTCGTAAGCAAGCTGGAAGAGCACGGCGCGATGGAATACACCATTGTTGTTGCGGCATCTGCATCAGACCCCGCCTCAATGCAGTACCTGGCGCCTTACTCAGGCTGCTCCATGGGTGAGTACTACCGTGACCGCGGTGAAGACGCCCTGATTATTTACGATGACCTGACCAAGCAGGCTTGGGCCTATCGTCAAATCTCCCTGTTGCTGCGTCGTCCGCCGGGTCGTGAAGCATATCCTGGTGACGTATTCTACTTGCACTCACGTCTGCTGGAGCGCGCATCTCGCGTCAATGCAGAGTACGTTGAGCAGATGACCAACGGCGAAGTAAAAGGCCAAACCGGTTCATTGACCGCATTGCCAATCATTGAGACGCAGGCTGGCGACGTATCGGCGTTCGTACCAACTAACGTAATCTCTATTACAGACGGTCAGATCTTCCTGGAAACCGACCTGTTCAACGCCGGTATCCGTCCTGCGATCAACGCCGGTCTGTCGGTGTCGCGTGTAGGTGGTTCAGCCCAAACCAAGATCATCAAAAAGCTCGGCGGTGGTATCCGTATCGCTCTGGCACAGTATCGTGAGCTGGCGGCCTTTGCCCAGTTTGCATCAGATCTGGACGAAGCAACACGTGCCCAGTTGGAGCATGGTCAGCGCGTTACCGAGCTGATGAAGCAGAGCCAGTACGCGCCGCAGTCTGTTGCCGAAATGGGTCTGGTTCTGTTTGCAGCTAACGAAGGCTACCTGAAAGACGTTGAACTGCAGAAAGTAGTGGCATTCGAAAAGTCTCTGCTCTCTTATGCCAACAGCCAGCACGCTGATCTGCTTAAGAGCATCAACGACAACCCTGACTACAATGACGAGATTGCTGCTAAATTGAAATCTTTGATTGAGCAGTTCAAATCAACTCAGACCTGGTAATCAAAGGTAGGCGGTGAATTATGGCTGGTGGTAAAGAGATTCGGGGCAAGATCTCCAGCATCAACAACACGCAGAAAATTACCAGTGCCATGGAAATGGTAGCTGCATCTAAAATGCGTAAGGCACAGGATCGCATGGCATTGGGCAAGCCCTATGCCACGCATATCCGCAAGGTGATCGGACATATTGCCAACGCTAATCCAGAGTACCGTCACGTCTATTTCACCGAGCGTGAAGTTAAACGTGTCGCTTACATTGTGATATCGACAGACCGTGGACTGTGTGGTGGCCTCAACATCAACGCGTTTAAGGCAACAGTGAAAGAAGTTGCTGAATGGCGAAAGCAGGATGTTGAGGTTGAGTTCTGCGCAGTGGGTGCCAAGGCGGCGGCGTTTTTTAACAGCTATGGCGGCAAAGTAGTAGCGTCAATCCGTGGTTTGGGCGATGCGCCGGAACTTAATCAGGTGATTGGTGCGGTCAAGGTCATGCTGGACAAGTTTGAGAACGGTGAGATCGATCGCCTGTATCTGGTCAGCAACCAGTTCGTCAACACAATGACACAGAAGCCCGAAGTTGCGCAGTTACTGCCACTGCAGGCCTCTGAAGACAAAGAGCTGAAGCATCACTGGGACTATATCTATGAGCCTCAGGCGGAGGCACTGTTGAACGGCCTGCTGACACGTTACATGGAGACTCAGGTCTACCAGGCGGTCGTGGAAAACATTGCTTGCGAGCAGGCAGCCCGCATGATTGCAATGAAAAATGCCACAGACAACGCCGGAGATCTGATCGAGCAACTGGGTCTTATCTATAACAAGGCCCGTCAGGCATCGATTACACAAGAGTTGTCGGAAATCGTTGGCGGAGCTGCAGCGGTCTAAAAGCTCACGACAGATTCAGACATTAACAGAATTGAAGATCAGGAAATTTTAAGAGGAACCGGACATGAGTAGCGGTCGTATCGTACAAATTATCGGTGCAGTTATCGACGTACAATTCCCGCGGGAAGATGTACCTCGTATCTATGATGCACTGTCCGTCGAAGGCGGCAAAATTACACTGGAAGTGCAGCAGCAACTGGGCGACGGCATTGTGCGTACCATCGCAATGGGTAGTACTGAAGGTCTGCGTCGTGGACTGGAAGTCACCAACACAAACGCCCCAGTGTCTGTTCCGGTTGGTAAAGAAACCCTGGGTCGCATCATGGATGTACTGGGTAACCCGATTGATGAGCGCGGCGACATTGGTGAGCAGGAGCGCATGCCCATTCACCGCAAAGCCCCGGCTTACGATGAGCTGTCAGCCTCCAATGAGCTCCTGGAAACCGGCATCAAAGTTATCGACCTGATCTGTCCGTTTGCCAAAGGTGGTAAGGTTGGTCTGTTCGGTGGTGCCGGTGTTGGTAAGACCGTTAACATGATGGAGCTGATCAACAACATCGCCAAGGCTCACTCTGGTCTGTCAGTATTTGCTGGTGTGGGTGAGCGGACTCGTGAAGGTAACGACTTCTATCACGAAATGCAGGAATCCAAGGTTATCGACATGGATGACCTGACCAATTCCAAAGTGGCGATGGTTTACGGCCAGATGAATGAGCCGCCCGGTAACCGTCTGCGCGTGGCCCTGACGGGTCTGACCATGGCCGAAAAATTCCGTGATGAAGGGCGTGACGTACTGTTCTTCGTCGACAACATCTACCGTTACACACTGGCCGGTACCGAGGTATCTGCACTGTTGGGCCGTATGCCTTCAGCGGTAGGTTATCAGCCGACTCTGGCTGAAGAAATGGGTGTACTGCAGGAGCGTATTACCTCCACCAAGACTGGCTCCATCACATCCATCCAGGCGGTATACGTACCGGCGGACGACTTGACTGACCCGTCACCGGCAACAACCTTCGCTCACTTGGACGCGACCGTTGTACTGTCACGATCCATCGCCGAGCTGGGTATTTACCCGGCGATCGACCCGCTGGATTCCACCTCACGTCAGCTGGATCCACTGGTAATTGGTAACGAGCACTATGAAGTAGCTCGCGGCGTTCAGTCAGTACTGCAGCGCTACAAGGAACTGAAAGACATTATTGCCATTCTGGGTATGGATGAACTGTCAGAAGAAGACAAGCAGATCGTGGCTCGTGCGCGTAAGATCCAGCGCTTCCTGTCACAGCCCTTCTTCGTGGCAGAAGTATTTACCAACACACCCGGAAAATATGTCCCGCTGAAAGACACTATTGCGGGCTTTAAAGGCATTCTGGCCGGTGACTACGATCACATTCCGGAGCAGGCCTTTAACATGGTTGGTACCATCGAAGAAGCGGTAGAAAAAGCTGCCAAGCTGAAAGGCTGAACAGTCTGAAAGTCAGGCGGCCCGTCCGGTTGCCTGACCGTTCTGCCCCGATAGTGAAGCGACTTAAAGAGATAAAAGATTATGGCGATGACAATACATTGTGACATCGTAAGCGCAGAAAAGCAGATCTTCTCTGGTCTGGTAGAGATGGTGGTTGCCACCGGCACTCTGGGCGATTTGGGTGTTGCGCCGGGCCACGCGCCGCTTTTGACCGAGTTGATCCCTGGCCCGATCCGTTGCGTAACACGTGATGGTGGCGAGGAGATCTATTACGTTTCCGGTGGTTATCTGGAAGTGTCCAACAATATCGTCACGGTGCTTGCAGACACGGCCATTCGCGCCGCTGATGTTGATGAAGCCGCCGCGCAGCAGGCTATTGAGGACGTTCAGAAAGCCATCGCTAACAAGGAAGCTGAGTTCGAATATTCGCGCGCAGCAACGCAATTGGCTGAAGCCGTTGCTCAGTTGCGTGCATTGAAGCAGCTTCGTAAGTAAAGTACAGCTTTCCCACCTTGTAAGCAGGGTTTGAAAGCGGTAAAAAGGGTAGCCATAGAGCTACCCTTTTTTATGGATCAATAATATGGATATAGACGTTATCGTGTTGGCGGCGGGTAAGGGCACCCGCATGTACTCCGACCTGCCCAAGGTGCTTCATCCACTGGCAGGTGTCCCAATGTTGACGCACGTGCTGCGTGCGGCCAATCAATTGGAGCCACGCAATATCTATGTTGTCACCGGCTATCAGGCCGAGCAGGTGGGTGCACACTATCAGGATACCGTGGAATTCGGGTCTCTTAAGTGGGTCAAGCAGAGCGAGCAGCTTGGCACGGGCCATGCCGTAATGCAGGCCATGCCGCAAATAGACGACCACGGCCTGGTATTGGTCCTCTATGGTGATGTCCCTTTGATAAAACCGACAACACTGCAGCTATTGACGAGACTTGCCAGCGGACAGGGAATCGCAGTTCTGACACTTGATACACCGCAACCGCATGGTCTGGGACGTATCATCCGCGACGAACAAGGACATGTGTCTGCCATCGTTGAAGAAAAAGATGCCAGCACTGAACAACGTCACATCACCGAGATAAATTCCGGCATCATGGCTTTTCAGGCTTCAGCACTCCGCAACTGGCTCAGTCGGCTAACCACGCAAAACGCCCAGGGCGAGTATTATCTGACGGATACGGTTGAGCTCGCCAATCAGGATGGCTTTCAGGTGGCGGCGCTAACCACAGAAGACTCATCAGAAGTGCAGGGTGTGAATAATCGGCTGCAACTGGCAGAGCTGGAGCGAAACGTCCAGCTCGCGCAGGCCAGAGAAATCGCAATGCGTGGAACCACGGTAATGGATCCAGCCAGACTGGATATCAGAGGCACTCTCGCACTTGGGCGCGACGTGTCTATTGATATCAATACGGTGTTTGATGGTCACAACGAGATTGGCCATGGTGTCTCGATTGGCCCCAATGTCTATATCAAAAACTGCATTATAGGTGAGCACACTCAGATTCAGGCCAACAGTCACCTGGAAGGTGTAGTGATCGCTGACAATTGTCAGATAGGGCCATTCGCAAGACTGCGACCGGGCACCGAGTTACGCTCGGAAAGTAAAATAGGTAATTTTGTCGAGACCAAAAAATCCGTTATCGGAACTGGCAGCAAGGTGAATCATCTTAGCTATATCGGTGATGCTGAACTGGGCGACAACGTAAATGTGGGAGCTGGCACTATTACCTGTAACTATGATGGCGTCAATAAATTCCGGACCATCATTAAAGACGGCGTTTTTGTTGGATCCAATACCTCACTGGTAGCACCGGTAACTGTGGGCAAAAATGCAACTATTGGCGCCGGATCGGTTATCACTACCCAAGTGCCGGACGAACAACTGGCTGTAGCGCGTGGCCGACAAAAGAATATCAGCGGATGGAAACGGCCCATCAAAAAATAAAGGACTGGTTAGCGGAGTATTTTATGTGTGGAATCGTAGGCGCTATTGCACAACGGGATGTGATCGGCATATTGCTGGAAGGCCTGAAACGGCTTGAATATAGAGGTTACGACTCAGCGGGTCTGGCAGTCATTGATTCAGAATCCGGTGATCTGCAAACCCTTAAGGCCGTTGGCAAAGTCAAAAAACTGGTCGATAAAGTTGCGGCTCATCCGGTCAAAGGTCAACTCGGCATTGCCCATACGCGATGGGCGACCCATGGCGTTCCGAGCGAATCAAACGCCCACCCACATTTGTCGGACACCGAGTTTGCGCTGGTTCACAATGGCATTATCGAAAACCACAATGAGCTGCGCAATGAACTGATCGGTAAAGGGTATCGCTTTGCGTCAGAAACCGATACTGAAGTCGTCGTTCATTTGTTACATGAGGTCTGCAAACAGCAAGACATCGATTTGCTGCAGGCCGTTCAATTGGCCATCCCTCGCTTACATGGAGCTTACGGCCTGTGTGTTATTCGCGCCAATGAACCTGATCGCATGGTTGTCGCCCGCAGTGGCAGCCCGCTGGTGATCGGTGTAGGCATCGGTGAAAATTTTGTGGCATCTGACCCGCTTGCTCTTGGACAAGTCACCGACCGCTTTATTTATCTGGAAGAGGGTGATATCGCTGAAGTCACCCGTGACAGCATTCGAATCTTTGCCGGTACTGAGGAAATCAAACGCCCTATTACCCGCATCAAAAGTGAAATCGACGAAATAGAAAAAGGCGAATTCGGCCACTTTATGCTCAAGGAAATTTACGAGCAGCCACGCGTCATCAAGAACACCCTGAGCGGCCGTATCAGCGACCGGCATGTGCTGGAAGAAGCCTTCGGCGTTAAATCAAAAGCCATTTTTGATCAGGTCGACAATGTTCAGATTGTTGCCTGTGGCACCAGCTTTCACGCGGGATTGATTACCAAATACTGGTTGGAAAATATCGCCAAAATGCCGTGCCAGGTGGATATCGCCAGTGATTATCGCTATCGAAATATTATCGTCAGACCCGGCACGCTGTTTGTGACTATATCCCAGTCAGGAGAAACAGCCGATACCCTGGCGGCATTACGCTATGCTCAGGAGCTGCCTTATGTCGGTCGACTGGCGATCTGCAACGTGGCGACCAGCTCCCTGGTACGCGAATCAGATTTCTCATTGCTGACCATGGCTGGTCGAGAAATTGGTGTGGCCTCAACCAAAGCGTTTACGACTCAGCTGGTCGCATTGCTGCTGATGTCACTGGTTCTGGGACGCCGCAATGGGCTGGATGAGGAAAGCGAAGCCGCTTACATCCGGGATCTGCATCAGTTGCCAGACATTGTGGATAAAGCTTTGGCTCAGGATCAGGCCATTCAGCGTCTGTCGATACAGTTTGCTGACAAGCACCACGCCCTGTTCCTGGGCCGCGGCCCGCAATATCCGGTTGCCAAAGAAGGCGCGCTGAAACTGAAAGAGATCTCCTATATTCACGCCGAGGCCTATCCGGCTGGTGAGCTCAAGCATGGTCCGCTTGCGCTGGTCGACGACAAAATGCCCGTTATCGCCGTGGCGCCTAACGACGAGTTGCTGGGCAAACTCAAAGGTAATCTGGCGGAAGTCAGCGCCAGGGGTGGCAAGTTGTTTGTTATTGCCGATGAATCGGCAGGGTTTGACGATGAAGTTGATTATCAACTGGTCAGGTTACCCCCAGTGCCGGAGGTTCTGGCTCCGATTGTTTACACCATTCCTTTGCAGTTGCTTTCCTATCATGTCGCTATTTTAAAGGGCACGGATGTGGATCATCCCAGGAATCTGGCTAAGTCCGTGACGGTTGAGTGACACAACGCTCTTTCCGTTAACAAACCATTAACGTTTGTTAACTGTTATAAAACAGTTGCTTGCGTGACCTGCCCGACGCGGGTGGTCATACTCGACGTTTCATGGATTAGATGAAACATCGAGGTTGATTAATGCAGTTCTTCCAAAGAAAACCCGTCTGGGTACTCTCTTCCCTCATTGCCGCCGGTTTTTCCGGTGGCGTGGCGGCGCAATCTGGCACCGGCCCTTCTGCCGCTCAGGCTATCGACGAAATACGTGTCCTGGGACGCCAGATCAATCTGGTCGGTCAGGCCTCTACGGCATCTGAAGGCATCGTCACCCAGGATGAGTTGGCTATTCGCCCCTTGTTACGAACCGGCGAGGTGCTGGAGACCGTTCCCGGATTGGTGGCCAGTCAGCACAGTGGTCCGGGCAAGGCCAATCAGTACTACCTGCGGGGCTTTAATCTGGATCATGGTACTGACTTTGCCACCTACGTGGATGCCATGCCGGTAAATATGCGCACGCACGGTCACGGCTCGGGTTACACGGATCTGAACTTTATTATCCCGGAGCTGATTGGTGAGATCGTCTATCAAAAGGGCTCTTACTACCCGGCAACCGGCGACTTTTCAGGCACCGGTACGGCTCGAATGTCAGTGGCCAACAGCCTGCGCGACAATACCATTGTGGCCGGCAGCGACTTTGGACAGGAAAACTGGAATCGGCTGCTGGCCACGGGGCAGCTTGCAACGGGCGACAACAGATCATTGGTGTACGGCCTGGAGCTGGAAACCACTGACGGACACTGGGATGACATCAACACCGATCAGAAACGCAAGAATCTGTGGCTCAAGCAGATGTGGGAGCAAGGCGACAACCGCTTTAACCTGACTTTTATGGGGTACGACAATAGCTGGAACTCTGCTGACCAGATTCCGCAGCGTGCTGTGGATATGGGCTTGATTACGGAGTTTGGTTCTATTGATTTAACGACAGGTGGCGATACCCATCGCTATAGTCTTTCTGGCACCTGGCAGCGCCCGCTGGCCGGTGGTGAGTTGACAGCCAGTGCTTACGCCATTGATTACAACATGAATCTGTGGGGCAACTTCACTTATTTTGTGGAGCCTGAAGGCGACCAGCACCATCAGGTAGATGATCGCATGATTTACGGTTGGGATGTCGCCTGGTCACAGACGCATAACTGGGGCTCAGTGCCCGCTACCGATACCTTTGGCTCGCAGATGCGTTATGACGATATCGATGAGGTTGGCATTTTTATGAGCCAGGCTCGCCAGGATATCGGTGTGTTTCGCACAGATGCCGTGGAGCAATGGAGCCATGGCCTGTACTGGGATAATGAGTTGCGCTGGACCGATCAGTTCCGCACCACCATGGGCCTGCGTTATGACTACTATGACTTCGCGGTCGACACCCTGCAGGCTGGTTTCCTGCCTTCGCTGGATGTGAATGGCGGCACGGACAGCGACAGCATTAGCACATTTTCTGTCGGTGCCAGCTACGCCTTTTCAGATCAGCTAGAGGCTTATGTGAACGCCGGTCAGGGTTTCCACAGCAATGATGCGCGTGGCACGACTATTGTACTAGATCCGGTCAGTGGCGATCCGGTCGACCGGGTTGATCCCTTGGTAGACACGACAGGTTATGAATTCGGTCTCCGTACCTTTATTGATGATCGGCTGAATGCGTCCATCGCATTGTGGTCTTTAGACATAGACTCTGAGCTGCTGTTTGTGGGTGATTCAGGCTCTACTGAGGATACGGGTGTCGGCAGCCAGCGTCATGGTGTTGAGTTGACCGCGTATTACTACGCCAATGATGTCTGGACATTCGACATGGAATACGCCTGGTCCAAGGCGCGTTTTGATGAACCACTGGACGGCTCGCGAGACATTCCGGGTGCTTTGGAGCATGTGTTGAGTGCCGGCGCCAATGCGCAGCTTTCAGACAATTTATTTATAAACATGCGTCTTCGTCACTTTGAGGATTACCCATTGGATGGCGGACTGCGGGCAGATGCCAGTACGCTGGCGAATCTGCGCGTTGGTTATCGTATTAACACACAATTTGATGTGTATCTGGATGTGCTGAATTTGTTTGATTCATCTGACCGGGATATAGAATACGCCTATGAATCCAGACTGCAGCAGGAATTACTGGCTGGGCAGGATCCGGTGCTCGACCGACATTTCCACATCTTTGAGCCGCGTACGCTGAAATTGAATCTGCGATACCGCTTCTGAGATTATTCACCCGTCTGACCCGGTTTCTGCGTGCGCAATGTGCGCAGACTCCGGTTAATGCGTTTCAGGTAGTCTTTAAGCTGGTCTTTGCGCAGGCGGGCCACGCCCATGGCCAGCACATCGATGACCAGCAAGTGAGCAATGCGGGAGGAGACTGGCGTGAAAATCTGCAGGTCTTCTTCCATGTTCACATAGATGGGGATGCTGCTCAGGCGACTTAATGGTGTGTCCTGCGGCGCCAGTCCGACCACTGTGGCGCCGGCATCCAGGGCCAGTTCCACACTCTGAATCAGTGCCTTGGTACGGCCGGACTGGGAGATCGCGACCACCACGTCTTTGGGGCTCAGGGATATCGCCGACATGTGCTGAATATGCGGATCGGTGTAGGCGGCACTGGACAGTTGTAACCTGAAGAACTTGTGCTGGGCGTCTGAGGCCACCGAACCAGACGCGCCAAAACCGTAAAACTCAACCCGATTGGCTTGATTGATAGCGGCTATAGCCAGTTCCAGGGCTTGCGGGTCCAGTTCATCACGTACGGTAATCAATGAACCGATGGTCGAATCAAACACCTTGTGTGAAACATCAGCAACGGTGTCTGTGTCATCGACGGAAAACTGCGAATAGCTACTGCTGGCTCCCAGATGTTGTGCCAGTTGCAACTTGAAGGACTGAAAGCCGTCAAAATCCAGTGCGCGGCAAAAGCGAACCACTGTCGGTTCACTGACCTGCGCTTGGGCGGCTACATCCATAATGCGCATACTTAGTACAGCCGCCGCATTATCGATCACAAAATCAGCGACTTTGCGTTCGGACTTTCGCAAAGACTCTCGTCTATCCTTGATCTTGCTGATCAGATTCTGGGCTTCCACCGTATGCTTCCTGTTACACTTCGTTTTGAAACTATAGCAGGAAGCATGTAATGACTGCCATCCCCGTAAACGTTCGCCTGGGCTTGAGCATGGCCCAGATTAACGCCAGTGACTGGAATGGTCTAATGATCGGCGGGGTGCCGTTCTTACGTCACGAATTTCTGGCCGCGCTCGAAGACAGCGGCTCCGTCAGTCAGCAAAGCGGCTGGCAGCCGGCACATCTGACGGTTACACAGGGTGAGCGATTGATCGCGGCCATGCCGTTGTATATCAAGAACAACTCGTATGGTGAATATGTCTTCGACTGGAGCTGGGCTGATGCCTATCATAGATACGGCCGTCACTACTACCCGAAGCTGCTGACAGCCATTCCGTTTACACCCAGTCAGTCACCCAGAATCTTGCTGAGCGAGCAGACAGCCATGGAGCGAATAATCCCTCCAATGGTCAACGCCATAAAAGACTATCTGGATGAGCAGGGTATGAGCTCATGGCATATGCTGTTTCCTGAGCAACCCGGCCTGACAGATCTGCTGTCTCTGGGTCTGGCCAGGCGCGTGGGGGTACAGTACCACTGGCTCAATCATGGCTATCAGAGCTTTGATGACTTTCTGGCAACACTCAGCTCCCGAAAGCGCAAGAACATGAAAAAAGAGCGGCAGTCGGTTGTTGCGCAGGGTGTAAATTTTCAGCACATCAATGCGGCCGATGCAACAGAAAAAGACTGGCAGACGTTTTATCGGTTCTACCAGAGTACTTATGAAGTTCGTGGTCAACGCGGGTACTTAAGCAAATCCTTTTTTGAACAGATTGCCAGAACGATGCCAGATAACCTGTTCTTGATCATGGCCAGACAGCACTCTGACTATGTGGCGGGCGCTCTGTTTCTGAAAGACACAAATACTCTGTATGGTCGCTACTGGGGCTGTGATCAGGAATTCTATAATTTGCACTTTGAGACCTGTTACTACCAGGGAATTGACTATTGCATCAAGCATGGCTTGAAGAAATTTGATGCGGGTGCACAGGGCGAGCACAAACTACGTCGTGGTTTTGAACCGTTGATAACACAATCTTTTCACTGGATTGCCGATGCTGGTTTTCGGCAAGCAATAATGAATTTTTGTCAGGAAGAGGCTGCGCACATTGAGCAATACAAGGATCATGCAGAAGAATATCTTCCGTTCAAAAAATCATGGCATATCGACAATAAACTCGCTGAGTAGTTTGCGCTGTTCCTCGTCCGGTCCGGAAAATCGAACCAGAACATTAACGAAATCTGAGTCCGGGCGCTTTTCCACAGCCGAGGTGCTGTGCACATAGGCCTGTAACCCATTAATGGTTTTCGTGGCACTGTTGCCAGATGACAAGGTCAGTTCAACCTGCTCGAACACCCCGGGATGGCGCGGTGCCCGTTTACTGACCATCAAGACCTCGTCAATACTGATGGACTTGATCATACAGCGCAGCTCGACATCGCCCCAGCGGATCAGGCCAGTGCCTTTCAGTTTGGGCTTGTCGTCTGTTTTACCGCTACCGGTCAGCGCCGCTGCACTGCCACCGACAACCGGATCAGCCTTACCGCTGAAGACTTCAAGTGAGCTGAACGGTCCACCCTTTGCTGAGGTGCTGCCTGCCGAAATTTTTTCCAACTTGCCACTTTTGACCAGGGCTTTTCTGACTTTATGCATCAGCTCTTCTGGTGTGAAAGGCTTGCCCAGATAATCACTGACGCCGGCCTGAACTGCGCGCATGATGTGTTCTTTGCCACCCAGGCTGGTAATCATGATAAATGGCACCTTGGCGAACTTTTCTTCACCACGCACCCACTGCAATAATTCTTCGCCGCTCATGCCGGGCATTTCCCAGTCGCTCAGAATCAGATCGATCGGCTGACGGTTGAGGATCGATTGTGCTTTGCGTCCGTCTGAGGCTTCGAATACTTCGCACTGCGGAAGAAAACGGCGTACAGTACGCTTGATCAGATCTCTGATGAACGTAGCATCATCGCATAACAATATCCGGATCTTCATGTTAGACCTGTCTGCGCAGGAAGACGGGTTTGTCTTCAGTGGAGTCAGATGCGCTGTATTGATAGCCGGCCACATCAAAGCCGTTAAGTTGTTGCACGTCTTCGATCCGGTTGCGAATGACCCAGGCAGCCATCATGCCGCGAGCTTTCTTGGCAAAGAAGCTGATAATTTTGTACTGGCCGTTTTTATAATCTTTAAAGACCGGGCTGATGATGCGGGCTTTAAGTTTCTTTTTATTGATAGCCTTAAAGTACTCGTTAGATGCCAGGTTGATCAGCACAGGGTCCTGTGAGCCGGCCAGGCGCTCATTGAGTTTCTCCGCCAGGCTGCTACCCCAATATTCGTACAGGGAATTGTTGTTTTTATGTTTCAGGGACGTGCCCATCTCCAGTCGATAGGCCTGCATGAGATCCAGTGGGCGCAGTAAACCATACAGGCCGGATAATATGCACAGATGATCCTGAGCGTATTGAATATCGGCATCATTCAGAGATTGCACATCCAGGCCGGTATACACATCGCCTGTAAAAGCGTAGATCGCCGGGCGTGCATTGTCCGGTGTAAATGGCGTCTGCCAGTTCAGGTTGCGCTCAAAATTCAGTTCGGCCAATTTGGGACTGATATGCATCAGCTCCGACAGATCCTCAGGCGACAGTTGTCGCAGGGTTTTGATCAGTTGTTCGGAACGGTTCAAAAAATCTGGCTGCGTAAAAGCCTGCTCGGGCACCGGCGACTCAAAGTCCAGTGACTTTGCGGGGGACAACACCAACAACATAGGAACCTCAATTCAGATTTTGCCACCAGTTCAGTGGCGTTTGACCATCATCCGGATCATACACATTGCCATAGTACCAGATGCTGTCAGGAAAGCGCTTCAACACCGAGCTGATAAGTTCTTCGATGCGTTTGAAACCAATGGAGACATGAATCGAATAAATCAGCAGGCCGGGGCTGCAGACGTCACACTTGCCGTCAATCAGCTCCATCTCTGGTGTCAGGGCCTGATCCAGTTCTGAAATATCGTGTTTGCTGAACACACGCACACTCAGGTTGCCGCTGTGCTCCAGCAGTTCATAACCTGCCTTGTTGTCGGCCGGATAGCGTATCAGATCGTCGGCGGCCAGGCCTTTAACAAAGGCCGGAGATTTTGCCAGGCGAAACTGATCGGTGTTTCCGCTGACCGGATTCACCTCGACTTGTTCGACAATGGCATCGCCGTTATCGTTATAACCCGCTATGATGGGAACTTGCTGGGACTGAGACATGCGATTTCCTGGGAGCTGTGCACTTACGACTGCCATTGTAACCTGAGGAGGCACATGCTGGTACTGTTTGAAAATCTGGTGAGACGCACGCGCTGGTTGAAGATTCCGCTGTTGCTGGCGTTTCTGGGCATGCTGGGTGTGAGTACCTGGATGATTCTGATGGCGCCGGTGCGTGTTCAGGACCAGTGGCTGATTCCGACGATAGTGGGAACGTTGTGGTTATTACTGAGTGGCTCAGCCATGCTGGCCTTTCAGGATATTCCACAGGCGAACTATGAAAATCTTGGGTGGGCTGGCAAAATACGCCGCAAACTGGCGCGGCTGCTGTTTCATATGCTGGCATGGTTTATTTTGATTGTCAGTCTGGCGCTGATTGTAGTGAGTTTTCAGCTGATGATGGCCTGGTATCGCAGTACCTGAATAAGAACATAACAATAGGAGAAGAGCATGGCCCTGATTGACGACGACATGGATAGAGACCCTACTCCGGCAGGCGAGCTGGCGCTGCAGACACTCGCCATGCCGAAAGATACCAATGCCAACGGTGATATTTTTGGTGGCTGGCTGGTATCGCAGATGGATCTGGCGGCCGGCATTGCGGCCAAGCAGGTAACACATGGGCGATCAGCGACTGTCGCAATCAAAAATGTGGAATTCCTGGCGCCGGTCAGCGTAGGCTCTGTTGTCAGTTGCTACGCGGAAATTCTGGAGATTGGTCGTAGCTCCATGCATATCAATATAGAGGTATGGATTTCCAACTCGCTGACGCAGGAAGCACAGCGCAAGGTAGCTGAGGGACTGTTTATCTTTGTGGCGATTGACGAAAATGGCCGCACCCGCCGTATCACCCCACCGGACAAAGACTAGCAGAAGGGTCGCTGTTCAGGCGACCCGGTTCTGCATGCACTTCCAGCCAGGCTGTTAAACACCGTCCTTGATAAAGGTACTGGTGATTTTGCCGCTGGTCATGGCACCGCTGACATTCAATGCTGTGCGTCCCATATCGATCAAGGGCTCAATTGAGATCAGCAGTGCTGCCAATTCGACCGGCAGACCCATGGCGGGAAGCACGATCAAGGCCGCAAACGTCGCACCGCCGCCCACACCCGCTACACCAAATGAGCTGATGGTAATGATGCCAATAAGCGACAGGATAAAGCCGATGTCCATGGGATTGATGCCAACGGTCGGCGCCGCCATGACGGCCAGCATGGCAGGATAAATACCGGCACAGCCGTTCTGACCAATCGTTGCACCGAATGACGCCGACAGGCTGGCGATGGAGGGTGGGACCTTCAGCTCATCCACCTGGGTGCGGATATTCAGCGGGATAGTAGCGGCAGAGCTGCGGGTGGCAAAAGCAAAGGTCAGAACCGGCCAGATTTTGCGATAGAACTCCGCCGGGTTATTGCCGGTGACGCTGAGCAGCAGACCATGCACGCCGAACATGATGGCCAGCGCCACGTAAGATGCCACTACAAAGCCAATCAGGTTAAGGATATCCGAGCCATTGGAGCCCGCTACCACATAGGTCACAAGAGAAAGAATGCCGTAGGGAGTCAGGCTCATGACCAGTTTCACCAGTCGCATAACGATGGCCTGAATGGTATCCGTGCCGCCTTTGATGCGCTCGCCCATCTCCGGGTTTTCACGGCTGACCAGCAAGGCGGCCAGACCAAACAACATGCCAAAAACAACCACGGCAATGATCGAGGTGCTGCGGGCATCGGTCAGATCACGGAAGATATTGGTGGGGATAAAGCTGACCAGGACCTGTGCCAGGTTAAGATCAGCAACGGTTGACTGGCGCGTTTCCAATACCGCGGCCCGTGCCATTTCGCGCTCGCCGCCCACCATGCCTTCAGCCGTCAGGCCAAACACGTTTGTCACCACGATACCGACGATGGCAGCAATCATGGTGGTGAACACCAGAATGCCGATGACCGAACCGCCTATTTTACCCAGGGCGGCAACCTCATGCAGACGCACAACCGCGGCGATCATGGTCACCAGTACCAGCGGCATGATAATCATGCGCAGCAGGCCAACATATACATCGCCTGGCAGGTCGGTCCAGAGCAGAGTCGGGCGGATAGCATCCAGGTCGCCGCCGTGAATGATCTGCAGGAACAGGCCAAACACAGCGCCCATCAACAGGGCGATAAACACCTGTTTGGCGAGGCTGGTATCAGGTTTACGGAATTTATACAGCGAGAAAAGCAGGCCGATGAAAATGACAACACCGACGATATTCAGGACGGACATAGGAACTTCCCCTTATTGTTGTTAACACCCTTATAGCTTTTTAAGGGTTTGTAAAGCAAATACTTTTTTAGCATTAGACTATTGATGCCAGACTCAGGCGGGCTCCAGTCTGGCATAGGAAAGCACCAGCCATTTACTGCCCACGTCGTCAAAATTTACCTGCACGCGGGCGTGATTGCCGCTGCCCTCATAATTCAGCACCACACCCTCGCCGAATTTGCCGTGTCGCACACGCTGTCCCAGGCTGATACTGGTCTGCGGCACTTCGGCGCCACGATGCATTTGCTGGGGTCGCGAGCCATGCCAGGCGGGGCGCTGAATGGTGGTTTTCAGGCGCACGGGTTCTATCAGTTCCTGCGGGAGTTCACGAATGAAGCGGGATGGTCGACAGGTCGTCACATCGCCATGCAGGCGGCGCGACTCAGCGCTTGTCAGGTAGAGCTTTTCCATGGCGCGGGTAATGCCCACATAACACAGCCGGCGCTCTTCCTCGATGCCACTGAGATTTTCCATGGACATTTTGTGCGGGAACAACCCTTCTTCCATGCCGGCCAGAAACACCAGCGGGAACTCCAGACCCTTGGCGCTGTGCAGGGTCATCAGTTGCACGGCATCATCCGATTCCGAAGCCTGCGCTTCGCCGGCATCCAGCGCCGCCTGATCCAGAAAGGCGGCCAGCACATCGGTATTCACCGGCTCATCGGACTCGTCTGTCAGGCTGGCATCCTGTTCATGCCACTCTTCGGCAAAGCTTTGTGCGGCCGTGATCAGTTCATCCAGGTTTTCCAATCGTGCCTGAGCTTTGTCGCCGCCTTCTTTCTGATGATGTTCTATCAGGCCGCTGTGTTTAATGACGTGGGCCACTTTCTCGCCGAGATCAAGCTCTCTGCTGTGCTCGTCCATTTCGTCGATCAGGCGCATAAAGGCCTGCACGGCGGCGGCCGCTCGGGGCGGCAATAGTTTGTGATCCAGACAACGCTGACAGGCCTGCCACATTGAGCTGCCCTCGCTGCGCGCCAGGTCGCGCAGACTGTCCAGCGTTTTGGCACCAATGCCGCGGGTTGGCACATTCATGACCCGCTCCATGGCCGTGTCGTCAGTGCGGTTGGTTAGCAGGCGTAAATAAGCCAGCGCATTACGGATTTCCAGCCGGTCATAGAAGCGCTGACCCCCATAAATCCGATAAGGCATGGCCACACGCAGCAGGGCCTCTTCCATTTCCCGCGATTGGGCATTGGAGCGATAAAGAATGGCCGCATCGCTGAGTCGGTGGCCGGTGTTCAGCCAGTCCTGCAGGCGGTCCACGATAAAACGGGCCTCATCCTGTTCATTAAAGGCTTCGTACAGGGAGATGGCTTCGCCTTCGCGATCCTCGGTCCACAGTTCCTTGCCGAGTCGGCCCTGATTATTGGCAATCAGGTGGTTGGCGGCTTTCAGAATGGTGGAGGTGGAGCGGTAATTCTGCTCCAGGCGGATGATGTCGGCACCGTCGAAGTCTTTGTTGAACTGCTGGATGTTTTCGATGCGGGCGCCACGCCAGCCGTAAATCGACTGATCATCGTCACCCACCACCATCAGATGATTGGTGCCGCCGGCCAGCACCCGCAGCCAGGCGTACTGTACGGCGTTGGTGTCCTGAAACTCGTCGACCAGAATATGGGAGAAGCGGCGCTGATAGTGTTCCAGCAGGGCGGGGTTTTTTAGCCACAGTTCATGGGCGCGCAGCAGGATCTCGGCGAAATCCACCATACCGCCACGTTGACAGGCGTCTTCATAGGCGGTGTATACAGTGAGCATGGTGCGCGTGTACTCATCGCCATAATGTTCGATGCTGGCAGCGCGCAGTCCTTCGTCCTTCTGTGAGTTGATGTACCACTGGATCTGCTTGGGCGGCCATTTCTCTTCATTGATACTCAAGGCTTTGCACAGCCTTTTAACCAGGCGTAGTTGGTCATCACTATCCAGAATGTGGAAATTCTCCGGCAGATCGGCCTCGCGCCAGTGCATGCGCAGCAGGCGGTGCGCCAGACCGTGGAAGGTGCCCACCCACATGCCACCGATGGGGCGCTCCAGCAGTTCTTCGATGCGGCTGCGCATTTCGCGCGCGGCCTTGTTGGTGAAGGTCACGGCCAGGATGCTGAAAGGCGAAACACCCTCCACCTGCATCAGCCAGGCAATACGGTGTACCAGCACCCGGGTTTTGCCACTGCCGGCCCCGGCCAGCACCAGCATGCTGCCGGGCGGGGCGGATACCGCGCGGCGTTGTTCGTCATTCAGAGAGTCAAGCAGATAAGATACGTCCATAACCGTCAATTGTAGCAGCCCGTGCAGAATCTGACTGCGATATTTATCCTTTTGCCTGCATCGCCTTGCTGATAAAATACCGATCCTTTGCTCGGTCAACTGAATCGGCCGTCATTACATTTCAAGACACCTTAGCCAGGAGTAGATTATGTCTGCAAAATCAGACAACGCACCGTTTGACTGGAAAGACCCCTTTTTGATGGAAGAAATGCTGACGGAAGAAGAGCGCATGATCCGTGATGCAGCCCGCCAGTATTGTCAGGAAAAGCTGCTGCCGCGTGTTCGCGATGCCTATCGCAACGAGCAGACTGATCCGGAAATTTTCCGCGAAATGGGTGCTCTGGGCCTGCTGGGCCCGGCGCTGGACGGTTACGGCTGCACCGGCACCAACTACGTGTCTTACGGCCTGGTGGCGCGCGAAGTGGAGCGCGTTGACTCAGGTTATCGCTCAATGTTCAGCGTGCAGTCCTCACTGGTCATGCACCCGATTCACGCCTTCGGCAGCGAAGAGCAGAAGCAGAAGTACCTGCCCAAGCTGGCCAGCGGTGAGTTCATCGGCTGTTTCGGTCTGACCGAGCCGGATCACGGTTCTGACCCGGGCGGCATGGTCACGCGCGCGCGCTCTGTGGAAGGTGGTTATAGCCTGAGCGGCGCCAAGAACTGGATTTCCAACTCTCCGATTGCTGATGTATTTATCGTTTGGGCCAAGGATGACGAGGGCATTATCCGCGGCTTCATCCTGGACAAGGGTATGAAGGGCCTGTCTGCTCCCAAGATTGAGGGCAAGCTGGCGCTGCGCGCTTCCATCACCGGTGAGATCGTGATGGACGAAGTCTTTGTGCCGGAAGAAAACATGCTGCCGCACGTGCAAGGTCTGAAGGGACCGTTCAGCTGTTTGAACTCTGCACGTCTGGGTATCGCCTGGGGCGCGCTGGGCGCCGCCGAAACATGCTGGCATGCGGCGCACCAATATGTGATGGACCGCAAACAGTTCGGCCGACCGCTGGCAGCCAATCAGCTGATCCAGAAAAAACTGGCCGTCATGCAGACAGAAATCAGTCTGGCGCTGCTGGGATGTCTGCAGGCCACCCGCCTGAAAGACGAAGGCAAGCTGGGCATTCCGTTGATTTCCCTGCTGAAGCGTAACTCATGCCTGAAGGCGCTGGATGTGGCGCGCGAAGCCCGCGACATGCTGGGCGGCAACGGTATCTCTGATGAGTATCCGGTGATGCGTCACATGCAGAACCTGGAAGTGGTTAACACTTACGAAGGCACGCAGGATATCCACGCACTGATCCTGGGTCGCGCGCAGACCGGCATCCAGGCGTTCTTCTGACGCTGGGGACGGAGGCGGTCTACGTCCCCCGGGTGTTCGCTTGGTTCAAGAACGGGCTGGGTGATGGCGGCAGCGCGGGGGACGTAGACCGCCTCCGTCCCCGGCGCCTCAGCCTTTGACCTGGGCAATCCACTGGTTCACGCGTCGCTCCAGAAGATGCAGCGGCATCGCCCCACCCAGCAGGATCGTATCGTGGAACGCGCGGATGTCGAACGCATCACCCAGTTGCTCACGCGCATGCTCACGAAGCTCCAGAATCTTGATCATGCCGATCTTGTAGGAAGTCGCCTGACCCGGCATCACGATGTAGCGCTGCACCTCTGAGGTGATCGCCGTCAGCGGCACCGAAGAGTTGGCGGCAAAGTAGTCGATCGCTTCCTGCTCGGTCCAGCCCTTGGCGTGCAGGCCGGTATCCACCACCAGGCGGATGGCGCGCCACATTTCTGAGGTCAGTTGGCCGAATTTGGAGTAGGGATCCTGATAGGTGCCGGGCATCTCGCTGGCCAGGTATTCGGAGTACAGACCCCAGCCTTCAGAGTAAACGGTGAAGCCGGCCTGAGTGCGGAACCGCGGCATGTTTTCCAGCTCCTGGGCGATGGAGATCTGCATGTGATGGCCGGGCAGACCTTCGTGGTAGGCAATCACTTCCAACTCTGACTTGGGCATGGCGGTCATGTCTGACAGGTGCGCATAGTAGATGCCGGGGCGTGAACCGTCCGGGGTGCCGGAGTAATAATGCTGGGCACCGCCGTCGCGCTCGCGGAAGGCTTCAACGCGGCGCACGACCAGGTCAGCCTTGGGCAGTGTGGCGAAATAGTCCGGCAGCAAGGATTTGATGTTTTCAATGGCGGCAGTGGCGTCATCAATATAACCCTGTCGGCCTTCATCGGTATTGGGGTAGTAGAAACGCTCGTCATCGCGAGATTCGCGCAGCATGACAAAAAAGTCCTGCAGATCGCCTTCGAATCCGGTGCTGTCTTTTACCGCTTCCATTTCTGCACGCAGACGGGCCACTTCGGCCAGGCCGATGTCATGGATTTCATCGGCAGTCAGGTTAGTTGTGGTCTGATTGGCCAGGCGATACTCATAATAAGCGGCGCCATCGGGCTGTGAAACCAGGCCGGTAGACACTTCCGGCACCTTGTCCATTTCTGACTCGGCCCAGTCAATCAGGCGTTGGAAAGCAGGTGCAAAATCCTGCACCAGCGCGGTCTGTGTTGCCTGCAGTAGCTGCTCGGCGCCGGGCCGCTCAAGCTGGGCGCTGTCGACCAGCGCCTCGATCTGAGACTTGGCATGAGACCAGATGGCTGTATCGTCGCCATCAGTGAAAGGCGCGCCATCGATCACGCTCTGAGACTGTTCAATCACACCTTCCAGCGCAAAACCCGGCAGCACCACGCCATATTCTGCCGAAGCAACAGCACGCTCAATCAATTGGTTCAGTGCGCGACCGGCTTCCGCAATCCTGGAGTTAAACGCCTCGTAGTCATTCACGTCTTCAATATTGTGAAAGCTGATCAGAAAGGTAGGCAGAAAGCCCTGCGAGCCGTTCATCTGATCGAAAACGAATCCATTGAGGCGGAACTCGGCAGCGCGGGCTGCCTGCTCATACTGATATTTCCAGATATCCCATGAGGTCTGTGCCTCCTGAGTCAACTGGTCGTAGTCAAACAGACTTTCCATCTCTTCAACACTGGCGCGCATCCAGGCCAACTGGGCATCCTGTGCCTCCAGTGAGTAGTCGTCCAGCTCGTCATAACGATCTTTGCGACCCTGGAAGGTCATGGAAATCGGACTGAATTGCAGACGTTCTTCGTATTTTTCATCAAACCAGGCATTGATGCGATCAGTTTCACTTGCGGCTGGCACCGACGCGGCTGGTGTGTCGGGCGCCGAAGGAGCCGCAGGCGTTGCAGGCTCCCCGCAGGAAGCCAGCATCAGCAGTAAAAAAGAAAAACTCAGATATCTGAACATTATGGATTGCCCCCCCGGCAAGTTTGATCTCAGAACGAAGTACTCAACACCACGCCAACAAAGACGGCCAGGCCGACCCAGTGGTTGTTGAGGAATGCTTTGAAGCAGGCATCAGCCTGACGATGACGTATCAGTCGCTGCTGATAAACCAACAGTGCCGCCGCGACCAGCAGCCCCAGATAATACGGTAACGAAAGACCAAACTGGCCGCCCGCCAGCAGCAGTGCCAGCAGGAACATGGCCTGCAACATGCCGATCATCACCTTGTCGGCCTCGCCGAACAGGATGGCCGTTGATTTGACGCCTATCTTCAGGTCGTACTCACGATCCACCATCGCGTATTGCGTATCGTAAGCGACCGTCCACAGACTGTTTGCAACATACAGCAACCAGGCTTCCGGTGGTGGCAGAACTCCGGTCTGGGCGGTGAAGGCCATCAGAATGCCCCAGGAAAAGGCCATGCCCAGGACGACCTGTGGCAAATGAGTGTAACGCTTCATGAACGGGTACACAGCCGTTAATAACAAGGCGCCCAGCGACATGATAAGGGTCAGCGTGTTAAGGAACAGCAACAATACAAAAGCCAGCAGACACAGACCAATAAAGCAGACCATGGCCTCTTTGCGGGTGACCTGCCCCGTCACAATGGCGCGCTGTTGAGTACGTGCCACGTCGCCGTCAATATGGGCATCGGCAAAATCATTGATGCAGCATCCGGCTGAACGCATCAGCCAGGTACCCAGCGCAAAAATCAATATCAGATGCCAGTCTGGCCAGCCATCTGCTGCAATCCACAGAGCGCCGAGCGTAGGCCATAACAACAGGTAGGTACCGATAGGCTTGTTAAGGCGGGTCAGCAACACAAAAGCCGGCCAGCGGGCATGCAGGCGTGGAAAATAACGCTGGCATAACAGTCCGGATTTGGTCAGCAGGCTGTTCATGATTTATACGGCCATTTGATCGGCGATCAAGGCGATGTCATCAGAATTGACAATGTTCTCTATGATAGCTTCACAGCGCTCCGCCGTCAGCCCGAGCCGGGCATACAATTCATCGGGAATAGACTCCGGAGGCGCGTCACCGATGCCATGGCGGCGCAACAGACGCATGGCAATAAAGATCAGGTTGGCATAGGTACTGTGATCGCCCGTGTAGCTGGCGTCCTGCTGATAACGCAGTGCGGCACTGATTTCCTCTGGCATATTCCAGGCCTGCATCAGCCAGGCGCTGATCTGTTCGCGGCTGATACCGATCAGGTGATTCTCAACGGCCACATGGCTTATTTCCGGATTGGCTTCGATATAGCGGCAGATCAGTGTGAAATGCGGCGGAAAAGTATGTGCCAGGATCAGATAGCCGAAATTGTGTAACAAACCGGCAAGGTAGATCAGTCCTTGCTGGGGGCGTTCGCTGACAGGTATGGCGCGGGCCAGAGACTCAACGGCTGTTGAACAGTAGACGGCTTGCAGCCAGTAAGGGGTGAAGCCATAAGACTGATCCTTGGGCAGATCCACTGACCGGCCCAATACCAGGCCCACCGCCAGATTACTCACCAGATCAAACCCCAGCACTCTGACAATAGCATCCTGCACGGAGCGGATTTTTCCGGGCGCCGCATAATAGGGCGATGAGGCCCAGCTTACCACTTGTGCCGCCAGGCTGGGATCCGCTTCTACGATGCTGGTCAGCTCGCTGACCGACGCATTCGGATTGGCGCGCAGTTGCATGATGCGTTCGGCTGTTGGCGATAGCGGCGGAATCTCCAGTGTCTCATCAAGCCGTTGCCGAATACGCAGCGAGGTGAACTGTTTGATGGAGTCCGCAATGCGCTGCGAATCCTGCGAAGTTTCCGGCAGATCGCTGACTAATTGTTCTTCAGGGACAGCGATGGCCAGATGCCGGATGTGCATACCTTGTTGGTGCAGCGTGTCGCGCAGCTCTCCCAGCGTCAGGCCCTCATCTTCCACCATCAGCTCGGCGCTGCCACTCAGCTTGCTGTCTACATAAGTTGGCAGGGTAAAAAACTGCATGGATTGGCCAACGGCGGTCAGTTTTTTCATGCGACTGGCGCGCATGATTTCGTTGTCAGGCATCGGCATCAGCACGCGACCGCTGAGTGTGTGCAGCGACTTCAGGTCAAGCAGTGAGGTTCTTGGCAGGATGCATTGCGCAATTCCCTGCTCATCGTGCAGCAGCACGTTGCGCAGTTGTGTTGGTGTCTCAGACATTGCCGTAAAGTTCCCGATCGCCCAGCCAGCGATCTACCAGCGGCGCTATATGTGAAGGGTATGCATTCTCGATCTGATCTGCCGCCGATTTTACAGGATCTAGCAGGCCGGCGTCACGCGACAAATCGGCAATGCGGAAACTCATCAGACCAGTTTGTTGTGTTCCGAGCACCTGACCCGGGCCGCGTAATGCCAGATCCTGTTCGGCAATGTAAAAACCGTCCGTACTGTCGCGCATGATGCCCAGACGTTTTTTGCCCTGCATTGACAGCGGCGTCTGGTAGAGCAGCAGGCAATGGCTGGCCTTGGCTCCGCGGCCCACGCGACCCCGTAACTGGTGAAGCTGCGCCAGGCCCAGGCGCTCCGGGTTCTCGATGATCATCAGACTGGCGTTGGGTACATCCACCCCGACCTCGATGACCGTGGTTGCTACCAGAAGCTGCAGTGCGCCGGACTTGAAGTTATCCATAACGGCTGATTTTTCTGCCGGTTTCATGCGGCCATGGACCAGACCCACCGCCAGATCGGGCAGTGCCGTTTGCAATGCCTGCCAGGTGGCCTCGGCCGCCTGACACTGCAGGGCTTCGGATTCTTCGATCAGGGTGCAGACCCAGTAGGCCTGACTGCCGGACCGGCAAGCCTCGTGGATGCGGGCAATCACATCGTCGCGGCGGCTGTTGGCAATCACGACGGTGTTGACCGGTGTGCGACCGGGCGGCAGCTCGTCGATGATACTGCAATCCAGATCGGCATAGGCACTCATGGCAAGGGTGCGGGGAATCGGCGTGGCGGTCATCACTAATTGGTGTGGCAAGGTACGACCATCATTACCTTTTTCGCGCAGCGCCAGGCGTTGGTGAACACCAAAGCGGTGCTGTTCATCAATGATAATCAGGCCCAGC
This sequence comes from Pseudohongiella spirulinae, assembly GCF_001444425.1. Classification (NCBI taxonomy): domain Bacteria; kingdom Pseudomonadati; phylum Pseudomonadota; class Gammaproteobacteria; order Pseudomonadales; family Pseudohongiellaceae; genus Pseudohongiella; species Pseudohongiella spirulinae. Next base: position 3,308,370 of record NZ_CP013189.1, on the reverse strand, counting down.
CTGTTAAAACGCACCTCTTCCTGAAACAGGGCGTGAGTGCCAACGGCGATGGTGATTGAGCCATCGGCCAGACCACTCATGACTCCTTGTCGCTGGCGACCCTTGACCTTGCCACTCAGCCAGCCAACCGAAATACCAAGCGGTTCCAGCCACTGACTGAAGTTCAGGAAATGCTGCTCGGCCAGAATTTCAGTCGGTGCCATAATCGCCGCCTGATAGCCGCTGTCTACTGCCTGCAACGCCGCCAGCGCGGCTACGATGGTTTTTCCAGAACCCACATCGCCCTGCAGCAGACGCAGCATGGGCTCGGACAGAGTCAGATCCTGCTGAATTTCTGCGGCGACCCGTTGCTGGGCGCCGGTCAGGCTGAAGGGCAGGCGAGCAAGAAATTTTTCGCGCAGACCCTGAGTGCGACTCAGCACCGGTGCTCGCTGGTGAGCACTTTGCTGGCGCAGCCGCCGCAGGCACAAGCGGTGACCCAGCAGCTCTTCAAACGCCAGTCGGCGCTGACAGATGTGTTCGCCATTGAGCAATTCATGCACCGCCGCATTGGCTGGTGGATGATGCAGATAGTTCAGTGCCTGTGGCAGGGACGGGAATCTGAAGCTGCGTAGAATGTCAGCCGGAAGCCAGTCGATCAGCGCGTCCGGCCTTTGCATCAGTTGCAGAGCCTGGTCGATCAGTGAACGCAAACGCACCTGCTGCAGGCCTTCGGTGGCGGGGTAGATCGGTGTCAGCGTGTCGGCGACAGCAGGCTCCTCTCCGTCGCGCAGGACCTGATATTCGGGGTGATACAATTCCAGCCCGTTTTTGCCGGACCGCACCTCGCCATAACAGCGAATTCGCCGCCCTGCTGCCAGCATGTTTTTCTGGGCCGCACTGAAGTGGAAAAAACGCAGAGAGATCAGACCGCTGCTGTCTTTGATCCGGCACACAAGGCTGCGCCGTCGACCGAACTCAATGTCGCACTGGACAATTTCGGCCTCCAACATCACATCCTGACCCAGCCGCACCCGAGCGATCGGGGCGATGCGGGTGCGATCCTGATAGCGTAGCGGCAGATGGAATAGCAGGTCCTGGACCGTGTGGATATGCAGCGCCGCCAGCCTTTCTACCAGTCTGGGTCCCACGCCCTTCAGCGTGGAGACGGGCAGATCGCTGAGGGCTGAGGTCTCTGGCATGATCGGACAGTCCGCTGGCCGGGGTGTTTAATCAAGCTGCATGATGGCTTCGATTTCAACTTTCACATTGCGGGGCAGGGCAGACACTTCAATCGTCGCACGGGCCGGGTAGGGTTGCTGAAAGTAGTCCTGCATTACCGAGTTAACAACCGCGAAATTACCCAGGTCGGTCATGTAGATGGTCAGTTTTACGCAGTCATCCAGCGTACCACCGGCCTCAGCGGCCACCGCTGCCAGGTTGTCCATGACCCGACGTGCCTGTGCCTCGATATCGTCAGATACAACTTCCATCGTGGCCGGATCCAGCGGAATCTGTCCGGACATAAAGACCAGGTTACCCGCTTTAACCGCCTGTGAATAAGGACCAATGGCGGCCGGTGCCCGCGGGGACGAAATGATTTCTTTTTCAGCCATGAACATCACCTGAGTTTGGAGATTGGCGCAGCAATGAATCCGGCGCAATGCTGCTCTTGATGGGTTTGACCAGCTTTTTACTCTTCACGCGCGCCACCCGGGTGACCGGTTTGATCAGGCGGATATGCTTCATCACTCGTGCCAGATGGACGCGGTTTTTCACGGTCAGCAGCAGGTTCACAATACTGAAGCGGGCATCGCGCTCGACGGTACTGATGCGCTCGATATTCGCCTCTTTACTGGTGATGGCAGTGGCCAGCTTGGCGATGATGCCGCGTTCGTTCTCCAGCTCGACCCGGATCTCCACGGCAAACTCGCCTTTGACATCAGGATCCCAGCGTACCGGTACCACCTTGTCGGGTTGATGGCGGATTTCAGCAATGTTGTTGCAGCTTTCGGTGTGAATCACCATGCCGCGGCCAGAGCTGATGTGGCCAACAATCGGGTCGCCGGGAATCGGGTAGCAGCACTTGGCAAAACTCATCACCATGCCTTCCGAACCGCGAATGGCCAGTGACGATTGGCGTGCTTCTTTTTTGGATTTGGGTGTCGCCACCACCGGTTCATCGGGCAGCAGTTTCTGTGCCACCAGATGGGCCATGCGATTGCCCAGGCCGATATCGCTGAGCACGTCGTCCAGCGACTCGATGTTGAACTCAGTCAGCATGGGCTGTATCTGTTCGGAGCTGAGCTTGTCGATTTGAGTGCCATGGCCGGCCAGAATCTTGTTCAGCAGACGTCGGCCCAGGGCAATGGATTCGGACTGGCGCTGATGCTTGAGGAAATGACGGATGTTGCTGCGTGCCTTGCCGGTGACCACAAAACTCAGCCAGGCTGGATTGGGCTGGGCGCCCGGCGTTGTAATGATTTCCACAGTCTGGCCGCTTTCCAATGGTTCGCTTAGCGGGGCCAGACGGCGACTGATGCGGCAGGCTACGCAGGAGTTGCCGACATCGGTGTGCACCGCATAGGCAAAATCTACGGCGGTAGACCCGGCGGGCAGCTCCATAATGCGTCCCTTGGGCGTAAATACATAGATTTCGTCCGGGAACAGATCGATCTTCACATTTTCGATAAATTCCAGCGAGTTACCGGCGTTTTTCTGCATCTCCAGCAGGCCATTGATCCACTGACGTGCCCGGATATGAGCGTTGCTGGGCGTGTCATCAGAGGACTTGTAGAGCCAATGGGCGGCAATGCCGTTGTTGGCCATGGCCTCCATTTCTTCCGTGCGAATCTGGATTTCGATGGGTACGCCATGCATGCCGAACAGCGTGGTATGCAGTGACTGGTAACCATTGGCCTTGGGGATGGCAATATAGTCTTTGAAACGACCGGGAACAGGCTTGAACAGGTTGTGAACAGCGCCTAACACCCGGTAACAGGTGTCCACTGAGTCGACCACAATGCGGAAGGCGTAAACATCCATGATTTCCGAGAAGGATTTGCGCTTGCTGCGCATTTTTTCGTAAATACTGTATAGATGTTTTTCGCGGCCGAACACCCGTGCCGGCATACCTTCGCGCTCAAGACAGGCTTCAATGGCACTTTGAATCTGTTTGACTATTTCACGGCGATTGCCGCGCACCGCCTTGACCGCGGCGTCGATTCGACGGGCCCGCATGGGGTACAAGGCCTGGAAACCCAGCTCTTCGAATTCCACGCGCACGGCGTGCATGCCCAGACGGTTGGCGATGGGGGCATAGATATCCAGGGTTTCCTTGGCAATGCGGCGGCGCTTGTCCGGCGAGAGCACGTCCAGCGTGCGCATATTGTGAAGGCGGTCAGCCAGTTTCACCAGGATGACACGCAGGTCGCGCGCCATGGCCAGCGCCATTTTCTGGAAGTTCTCGGCCTGCGCCTCCGCGTGACTGCTGAAATGAATCTTATTCAGCTTGCTCACGCCATCAACCATTTCTGCTACGGTTTCGCCAAACTGTGATTTAACGGCGGTTTTACTGATGCCGGTATCTTCAATCACGTCATGCAGCATGGCCGCCATCAGACTCTGATGATCCATGTGCATGTCGCTGAGAATGCCGGCAACGGCCAGGGGGTGCGTTACATAAGGTTCGCCGCTGCGGCGGAACTGACCGTCGTGCGCCTGCTCTGCGTAAAAGTAGGCGCGGCGCACATGGTTAACCTGATCAGGGGCCAGATAGCCAGAGAGGCTGCTGGCAAGAGAGTCGATTGTAGTTAATGACACAAGCCGACTCCTGAGTGATTTACTCGTCGTCGTTCATGGGTTCATCGGCAACGCCTTCGGCGTCTGGATCAGCAATGATGGCACCCATCATGGCGGCCGTGGCATCCAGCTCTGCAGCGGGAATTTCCCGGGACGGCGCGGCGCGGGCCAGCAGGATGCTGCGATCGACGTGGCCTTCAGCAATCTCGCGCAGGGCAATGACCGTGGGTTTGTCGTTGTCTTCCGGCACCATTGGGTCTTTACCGCCGGTCTGCAGCTGGCGAGCACGTTTGCTGGAAATCATTACCAGTTGGAAGCGATTGTCGACCTTGTCCAGGCAATCTTCGACAGTAATTCGAGCCATAATCATCAACCTGCAATTACAAAATTGGGGGAACTTACTCAGAAAGACCGGGTATGATACTGAATTCATACACAGTTTGCATGCAAAATCCGTTAAAAGTCCGCTAAAAATCTGTTAAAGAGGCGCCTGATTGTCTTGCAGCAGACTGCCCAGCAGGTCGCTGTTGTTCTGCTGTTGCTGTGCCTGCAGCAATCGCACGGAGCGGAAAATGGCGCGCAGGTCGTCCAGCGCCCGATCAAATTCATCATTGATGATCAGATAATCGGCTTCATGGTAGTGGGAGATTTCGTCCCGCGCCTGCTGCATGCGGCGGGCAATGACTTCCGCATCGTCCTGACCCCGCCCGGTCAGGCGCTGCTGCAGGGTGTCAAGCGAGGGCGGCAGTATAAAAATACTTTTTACCGGAGACAGTTTTTGACGCACCTGAGCAGCACCCTGCCAGTCGATCTCCAGAATCACATCCTTGCCGGCATCCAGTTGCTGCTTTACCCAGTCGCCCGATGTGCCATACAGATTGCCAAACACCTCGGCAGATTCCAGAAACACACCCTTATCACGCATGTCGACAAAGGTATCCCGGTCAACAAAGTGATAATTCACCCCATCCTGCTCGCCGGGCCGCATGGTGCGGGTGGTGTGCGACACAGACACACAGGTACGCGGGTCATTGTCGGCCAGCAGTGCGTTCACCAGGCTGGTTTTGCCGGCGCCGGAGGGAGCGGAAATTGTAAACAGGGTGCCTTGGGCCATAAAGATAGAGTCTGCCTGAGTGGTCTGTACTGCCGTCGGAAGAGACTGCGGACTGAACTATAGTCAAAGCGTCCTCGGGTGTCCACTCTGCTACAAGCGCTACGGAGATGACCGAAGACTTGCATATTCATATTAGTTATTTTCAATCATAACGTGAAAAATAATCAATTATACATATCGCCCGATATCTACCTAAGATGAGGTGTTGTATGAAGAGAACCGCTTTAGCGATTCAAAATCAAAGAGAGTAATCCATTATAGGGGTGAACAATGTTCAGAAAAAAAACACTTTCGTTGGTCGTTGCGGCCGCACTGGCGTCTTCCGCCGCCATGATGCCTGCCAGCGCCCAGAACGACGGCATGACAATCCACAACTGGTGGCCGGATATGCTGGATCTGCGTCCTCTGCGTCAGCATGCACCACAATCCAATCCACTGGGTGAAGATTTCGACTACGCCGAAGCCTTCTCTCAGATCGATCTCGATCAACTGAAATCCGAAATCGCCGACATAATGACCAGCTCCCAGGACTGGTGGCCGGCAGACTATGGTCACTATGGTCCCTTCTTCATCCGTATGGCCTGGCACAGTGCCGGTACTTACCGTGAAGCTGATGGCCGTGGTGGTGCAGGCGGCGGTCAGCAACGTTTTGAGCCGCTCAACAGCTGGCCGGATAATGCTAACCTGGATAAGGCCCGTCGCCTGTTGTGGCCAATCAAACAGAAATACGGCGCCAGCCTGTCCTGGGCCGACCTGATGGTGCTGACTGGTAACGTGGCACTGGAGGACATGGGTTTCCAGACTTTCGGCTTTGCCGGTGGTCGTGAAGATGACTGGGAACCCGATATGGTTTACTGGGGTCCGGAAAGCGAGTGGCTGGCCGATGAGCGCTACTCTGGTGAGCGTCAACTGGACAACCCTCTGGCAGCGGTGCAGATGGGTCTGATTTATGTAAACCCGGAAGGCCCCAACGGAGTACCTGATCCGCAACTGGCGGCTCACGATATCCGTGAAACCTTTGGCCGTATGGCCATGAATGACGAAGAAACAGTTGCCCTGATTGCCGGTGGTCATACCTTTGGTAAGACACACGGCGCCGTTTCTGCTGACTGCATCGGCGCAGAGCCGGCCGCAGCAGGTGTTGAAGAGCAGGGTTTTGGCTGGACCAGTGAGTGTGGCACCGGCAATGCCGGCGACACGATCACTAGTGGTCTGGAAGGTGCGTGGACAGTCACGCCTGCCCAATGGTCGCAAAACTTCTTCCAGAACCTGTTTGGCTATGAGTGGGAGCAGACCCGCAGCCCGGCCGGCGCCATTCAGTGGCAGCCTGCAGGTGGCGCTGGCGCTAATCTGGTGCCGGATGCACACGACCCTAACAAGCGCCACGCGCCAATGATGCTGACCACGGACCTGTCGCTGAAGGAAGATCCGATCTACCGCGAAATCTCCATGCGCTTTATGGAAAATCCGGCTGAGTTCGAAGATGCCTTCGCCCGTGCCTGGTTCAAATTGACGCACCGTGACATGGGTCCGCGCGCTCGCTACGTGGGCAACGATGTGCCGGAAGAAGTATTGTCCTGGCAGGATCCGATTCCTGAAGTCGATTATCAGACAATCAATGCCCGTGACATCCGCGCGCTGAAGTCTGACATCCTTGACTCAGGTCTGACTGTCCCGGAACTGGTGCGGACTGCCTGGGCGGCAGCGGCCAGCTACCGTGGTTCCGATATGCGTGGCGGTGCCAATGGCGGCCGTCTGCGCCTGGCTCCGCAGAACGAGTGGGAAGTCAACAACCCGCAAGAGCTGAATAAGGTGCTGACTGCACTGGAAGGTATCCAGAACGACTTCAACAGCTCAAACCGTCGTCGTCAGGTCTCCATGGCTGACCTGATTGTACTGGGCGGCGCGGCTGCGATTGAAAAAGCAGCGGCGGATGCCGGCTACAACGTAGAAGTACCGTTCACGCCTGGCCGTGCCGATGCTACTCAGGAAATGACAGACGTTGCTTCGTTCTCGGTGCTGGAGCCGCGTGCTGACGGTTTCCGTAACTACTTTGGACCGCGCGCCTACATGTCACCGGCTGAGATGCTGGTCGACAAGGCTAACCTGTTGACCCTGACTGTGCCGGAAATGACTGTGCTGGTTGGTGGTATGCGAGCGCTTGACGCAAACACTGGTGGTGCGAAGCACGGTGTGTTCACTGACCGCCCCGGACAACTGAGCAACGACTTCTTTGTCAATCTGCTGGATATGTCCACGGCCTGGGAGAAGTCTTCCACTGAAGGTCTGTACAATGGCGTTGATCGCGCCAGCGGCCAGCTCAAGTGGACAGCGACACCGGTTGATCTGGCCTTCGGCTCCAACACTGAGCTGCGTGCAGTTGCGGAGTTCTATGCAGCAGCTGATGGTGAAGAGCGCTTTGTTAATGACTTTGTGGCCGCCTGGTCCAAGGTCATGAAGCTGGATCGTTTTGATCTGATGTAAGCTCTATTGACCAGCATTTATGCTGGTTGTGTAAAAACAAACCCCGGGTCTGAGAAGATCCGGGGTTTTTTATTTCTGATCAACGAACTGCAGGGCCTGTTATTCTCAAGCTCGCTGTTATAATGCGCACACACACGCTAATCGAGGTGAACTATGACCGACACGCCCGTCCGCCTGACCGCCTATAGCCATGGCGCTGGTTGCGGCTGCAAAATAGCGCCGGCAGTACTCGATCGTATTCTGGCAACACAGCGTCAGTTTGCAGCCGATCCTGCTTTACTGGTTGGCAACAGCAGCAAAGACGATGCGGCTGCCTATGACATTGGCAATGGTCAGGTCATTCTCAGCACCACCGATTTTTTCATGCCCATCGCGGATGATCCGTTTGATTTCGGACGCATCGCTGCCACCAATGCCATCAGTGATATATATGCGATGGGCGGGCGGCCCCTGATGGCCATCGCCATTTTGGGCTGGCCCATCAATGTCCTGAGTGCGGAGGTGGCCGGGCAGGTGGTAGACGGCGGGCGTCAGGCCTGTTCGGATGCGGGCATTGTGCTGGCCGGCGGGCACAGTATCGACTGCCCAGAGCCGGTCTTTGGTCTGGCCGTCACCGGTCTGGTCGATAAAGCCAAACTGAAGCAGAACAACACCGCGCAGACAGGGGATCTGCTGTATCTGAGTAAACCGCTGGGTGTGGGTGTGCTCACCACGGCGCAAAAGCAGGGCAAATTAAAGCCCGAACACAGTACGTTGGCACGGGATGTCATGTGCCAGCTTAATCGCGCCGGCATGGCACTTGCTGATGTGCCAGGTGTCACAGCCATTACCGATGTGACAGGTTTTGGATTGATGGGGCATCTGGTAGAGATGTGTGAAGGCAGCGGCGTGGATGCAGAGCTGGACATTGACGCCGTACCCGCGCTGGCACCAATCGCCGACTATATAGCGCTGGGCTGCATTCCTGGTGGTACCGGGCGCAATTTTGACAGCTATGGCAGCAAGCTGGCATCAATAACAGATGCACAAAAAGCCTTGCTCTGTGACCCGCAAACCAGCGGTGGGTTGCTGATTGCCGTGCGGCCGGATGCGGCGGCTGCAGTAGAACAGCTGCTGGCTGCGCATGGAGTGGCGCCAGCCCTTATTCATCCGATTGGTGAACTGTCCGCAACCCGCAAAGAGGCTGTACGTGTCCGATTCCGATAAAAATCGTCCTGACACGGACAACTATTTACAACTATTTTTGAACGAAAAACCATTAATAGATACGCGTGCCCCTGTTGAGTTTGGCCGCGGTGCTTTCCCCAGTGCGGTAAATCTGCCATTGATGACCGACGATGAACGGACAGCCGTGGGTACTTGTTACAAAGAGCAGGGTCAACAGGCGGCAATCGACTTGGGCCATCAGTTAGTTTATGGCGATACAAAAGCGCAGCGGGTTGCCGCCTGGTCAGAATTTGCCCGCCAGCATCCGCAGGGCTATCTGTATTGTTTTCGTGGCGGACTTCGCTCACAGATTTGCCAGCAGTGGCTGCGTGAAGCAGGTGTCGACTACCCGCGAGTGATTGGCGGCTATAAGGCGATGCGCCAGTTCCTGCTGACCGAGCTGAATAAATTGTGTCAGCAGGCACCTTTTATAATACTGGCCGGACACACCGGCGCGGCAAAAACCGAATTGCTGACACATGTTGCGCAAGCCGTCGACCTGGAAGGTCATGCCAATCATCGTGGCAGTGCATTTGGCAAGCGACCGGATGGCCAGCCCTCGCAAATAGATTTTGAGAATGCAGTCATTATTGACATGATCAGAAAGCACCACAGTCTGCCGGACAAGTCGATTGTCCTGGAGGATGAAAGCCGCCTGATCGGTCGTTGCTCCCTGCCACCGGAATTGCGCGCAGCCATGGCAAAGGCGCCCGTGATTCTTCTGGAAAGCTCTCTTGAAGAGCGTGTTGAGCATTCATGGGAAAATTACATTGTTCGCAAGTCGGACGAATGGCGGGCTCACCTGCACATCACCGATGCAAAGTCCGGAACAGAGTTAAACACAACGGATCAGGCATTTGCCTGTTTCGTGGACGATTTACAGGATTCCCTGTGGCGTATTCGCAAACGCCTGGGCGGTGAACGTTATGCGCAGATCCGAGCCATGATGGATGAGGCCATAGACGCGCACCGGCGCGGCGATCCGGGGCAGCACCGCGGCTGGATTCGCAGCCTGCTGCAGGATTACTACGACCCGATGTACCACTGGCAGTGGCAGCAACATGATGCCCGGGTGATGTTTCGGGGCAATCGACAGGCTGTGTTAGACTTCCTGAGTCAATAAATCCTGCAAGCCAGTGGGCCTGAGTTTATGCCAGATACACCCGCGCAGCCGACACCCTCAACTTTCAGCATCTTTCGCATATTTCTGGCGCTGGGGCTGACCAGTTTCGGTGGCCCGGTGGCACACCTCGGTTATTTCCGAAATGAGTTCGTGACGCGCCGTCAGTGGCTGAGCGAGCGAAGTTACGCGGACCTGGTGGCGCTGTGTCAGTTTCTGCCCGGCCCGGCCAGCAGTCAGGTGGGACTGGCGCTGGGTATGTCGCAAGCCGGTTATCGCGGTGCTGCCGCCGCGTGGTTGGGGTTCACCTTACCGTCGGCGCTGGTTTTAATGGCTTTGGCCGTTGGCATTGCCGGCTTTGGCCAGCAACTGAATGCGGGTCTACTAAGTGGTTTGAAAATTGCTGCCGTGGCCGTCGTGGCCCAGGCGGTCTGGGGCATGGCGCGCAATCTTTGTCCGGATACTCCACGTGTCACACTCATGACGATTGCTACCTGCCTGGTGCTCGCCAGCCCTTCGGCCTGGGGGCAGGTGGTGGTGATCCTGGTTGCGGGTCTGACAGGTCTGTGGCTGTTCAAGCCAGCAGCAGACAATGAAAACCATGATGTTATACCGGTCACAATCAGTCGCCGGGTTGGCGTGTTCTGGTTGCTGATGTTTTTTGCTCTGCTTATTGCTTTACCACTGCTGGCAACGGTCTGGCCTTCACAGGGTATGGCCATGGTGGATGCGTTTTATCGGGCCGGTTCGTTGGTATTTGGTGGCGGCCATGTGGTGCTGCCATTGCTGCAGGCAGAAGTGGTGCCGACGGGCTGGGTTGATAATGACATGTTTCTGGCCGGTTATGGTGCGGCCCAGGCTGTTCCGGGTCCATTGTTCACCTTTGCGGCTTTTCTGGGCTCCGCCATGAATCAGGCACCCACAGCCTGGCTGGGGGGGCTGATCTGCTTGCTGGCGATCTTTGCGCCGTCTTTTTTGTTGATTGCCGGCGCATTGCCATTCTGGGAGCAGTTGCGTCGCAATTCACGCATGCAGGCAGCACTGATGGGCGTTAATGCCGCTGTGGTGGGGTTGCTGCTGGCTGCGCTTTACGATCCGGTCTGGACCAGCGCCATCACGGATTCCCTGGACTTTGCCCTGGCTGTGCTGGCGCTTGTCGCCCTGACGTTCTGGCGCCTGCCATCCTGGCTGGTGGTGCTTTTGTGTGCCGTGGCGGGATGGGTGTCGGGTCTGCTTTTCTGACAAGACCCGGGTCACCCATTTTATCCCGATTAATCCAGCGGCAGAAATCCCAGTGCATTGTTGTTGTTCATGGGAATGACAATCTGGTTCTGTACCGAGTCGTAGCAAATGGATGCGGCGCTGGGGATGCCTACCGCGATCACTTCCGCATCCTGACCAGGACGGATGCGGGAAATGCTGCCGAAGCGCACACTGCTGACATACTTGGTACCGTCTTCGGTAATGACGACGCCGTCATTGCCGCTTTCTGCCGCATATTCGGTGCGCAGCAGATTGCCATTCGGGTCAAAGGTCATCACGTGATTATTGCCCACGTTAACCACAACGACATTGCCATCATTGTCTACTGCCACGCCGTTCGGGGCCATCAACGGGGCGCCTTCTGCAATCACAGAGATATCACCATCGGCAGTCACTTTATAAAGCCGTTGTGGCTCACGAGTATTGGAGGCATAGACGGTGCCGTCATCCGCGACGCCAATCCCGTTTAGCAGGCTGGCACCGGCATCGGCCAGAGAATGTGCGCGTAAAGGTTGACCACTGGCCAGATCAAACAGGCGAATATGGTCCATGTCGACCACATACAGCACGCCATTTTTAATGGCACTGCCCAGCGGATGATTGAGCTCCAGGCCGTTGCGATCATTGCCGATCCATTTGGCCGTATGCACGCTGCCATCAGGGTTGATCAGTGATACGTAACCATCGTTTGGCTCCATGTTTTGCGCGACGCCGGCATTCATGGCCAAAATCAGGTTGCGTTCAGGATCGAAAGTGCAGCTTTCTGCAAAGCGGAAGCTGCCAAAGACTTTCACGTTATCAGACATGGGCGTGGCTACACCGGACTCGTTCACAGTACCCAAGGGTTCGCCGGCCCGAAAAGACCCGGTCTGTGCGGCGGCTGCGGTGCAGCCTGCCAGCGTGATGGCGGCGATCAAATAACGGATGGTCATAAGCAATTCTCCTGAATCCGGACAGCCTGTATACTGCGTCCAATCGTTGAAAGACGGGACAGTTTACCCGATTGAAGTCTCCCTGACACAGGTGTCACCGCCATTAGCACGCAATTCATCGTTTCCGTTTTTATCTTTGCTCTGACGGCCGCTATTACACCCGGACCCAACAATGTGATGCTCATGAGTTCCGGCGTCAATTTTGGGTTCCGGCGCAGTGTGCCCTTGTTGCTGGGGGTGTGTATTGGCTTTCCGGCCATGTTCCTCGCGGTGGGTTTTGGGCTGGGCACGGTGTTTCAGCAGTCGCCGCGCCTGCACGAAATCATCAGTGTTGTGGGCATAAGCTACCTGCTGTACCTGGCCTGGCGCATTGCACGTTCCGGTGAGCCGGAAAAAGCCCGCAACATCAAGCCACTGACCTTTCTGCAGTCGGCAGCATTTCAGTGGGTGAACCCCAAAGCCTGGGTGATGGCCACCGGAGCGATTGCCGCTTTTACCACCAGTGATGGGGATATTTATGCGCAGGTCATTAATATCGCGATGATCTTTGTCACGGCGTCTATTCCCAGTGCGCTGACCTGGCTGTTTTTTGGTCTGGGGCTTCAGAATCTGCTGTCTGACCCGGTGCGCTTGAGGCAGTTTAATTATCTGATGGCAGCGTTGCTGGTCTTATCCATGCTGCCGGTCATTCTGGATTTGCTGCAATAAAAAACGGCGCATCCGGTAAAGGATGCGCCGTCTCTGAATGCCCAGTACCGTTCGCGATGGATCGGTGCCGCTTATGGCAGATTCGATCGCTGCTGCACTAAATTGTGCGGCAGTATCAGTGCTGCGGGAAGTTATCCGGCAACAGGCGCGGGATAAACTTGGTCATGCCCTGCACCGGGCCCACTTCACCCGCGTAGATATTGCCGTTGCGATCAACGGTCACACCTTCACCCATTGCACCGATGCCGCCCATGCCAGTGGGCCGCTCAGACATGTGCTCCGGAATGTAGTACCACACATCGCCGGTTTTGGCGCTGCCGATACGCATCCCTTTGCGCCAGCCCGGGTTGTAGTTGCTGTCTGATTCGGAGTCGATGGCGTACAGCACATCATTCTCGTCAATAAACAGTCCGCTAATGCGGCTGAACTGATACCAGGTGTCCAGATGGTTGCCGTCCTGGTCAAAAATCTGGATACGACGGTTGCCCCGGTCGGCGGCAAATATACGGCCTTGTGAGTCCATGGCCAGTGCGTGCGGGGATCGCATTTCGCCTTCGCCATATCCCCAGGTGCCCCAGCTCTTCACGAATGTGCCATCTGGCGCAAACTTGGAGATACGGCTCATGGCGGCCGGGCCTTGCTCGTCCATAAACTGGGCGCTGTGGGTTTCAGACACAAAAATGTGTCCATCCGGAGCAACCAGCACGTCATTCGGCTCGGTAAAATGGGTGGGCGGGTTGCCGGCTTCACCGGGTGTTCCCAGGACCATCAGCACTTCGCCTTCCGGACTGAATTTAACGACCTGATTGCCGCCGCTGATATTCGGGTTCTGTGCCAGTTCCTGGGCGTTGGGCAGGCGGGCATCGGCAATCCAGATATTGCCTTCGTGGTCGACTTCAATGCCATGTGGCCAGACTATGACGCCGGCACCAAAGCTCTGTACCACGTTGCCGTCCGGATCCAGCTTGACGATAGGATCGACGTCGGACAGTGCACAGGAGTTGGTGCCACAGCGGTCACCGGCCCAGACATGGATGCCGTCAATATCAACGTGCACAGCGCTCACCGAACCCCAATTGCGGTTATCCGGCAGTGTGCCCCAATCGCGAACGGTTTCGTAAGGATTCGGCAGGTTGTTGATGGGTGTGACATCGGCATGTTCTGCCGGCCCTGTGGCGCCGCGCTGGGCCAGCGCGCCGGTGGATGCGACAGACAGCACAGCCGCCGTCAGCAGGCCGGTAAACAGGCGGGTTCTTTTCATTCCTCAGTCTCCTTGTTGTGAATTACAGCTGGAATTCTGCGCCGAGTATGCGGCAATCAAAAACACAGAAAATGTACTTTACGTGAAGTCTTGTCAAGATAAACCGGAGGTACAGACGGGGCTTGTAATGCAGGCGAGAGCCCATACATTATCAAGCAATCACTACTGTGGGGGAATCCCGTATGTCACAGAACCCTGTCACGCTTGCCTGCCCGTCCTGTCATCGCAAGAACCGCCTGCCTGCAGAGCGCTTGACCGATGTCAGTCGCTGCGGGGCCTGTAAATCGCCACTCTTCACCGGCCATCCGCTGTCTCTGGATCAAACTGCCTTCAGCGCGCACAGCCAGGTGGATCTGCCTTTGGTGGTTGATTTCTGGGCATCCTGGTGCGGACCCTGCCGACAGTTTGCGCCGGTGTTTGAGCAGACGGCGGTCGCCATGGAGCCACATGTCCGTTTCGGCAAAATCAATACTGAAGAGCAACAACAACTGGCCGCCCGGTTTGCTATTCGCAGCATACCGACGCTGATGATTTTCAGGGCAGGCAAGGAGGTGGCGCGATTGTCAGGTGCGTTGCCAGCGCAGCAGTTCAGGCAGTGGGTCAGCCAGCATATGTAAGTACTGACTGACCCAGTAAGATTTGCAATTAGAGAGCTGTCTCGAATATGGCCAGCATTCGGCCCCAGGCGCGCTCGGCCTGTTCTTCATGATAGACCGCTGAGTCAATCACACACCAGCCGTGCATGGCACCTTCATAGACTTCAACTTCGGCAGGCACATTGGCGGCGGCAAAGGCGGCACGCAAAATCTCTTTGGATTCGGGGTCGCGTTCGTCATCATTGGCTGCCACAGCAATCAGCATATGGGCATCCATTTGCGGAATGCCCAGGTGCGGGCTATCCGGATTGTCAGTCGTCAGGCCACCGCCGTGGAAAGATCCGCCAGCGCCTATTCGCTCGGGCAGCGCGGCTGCAGTGCGCATCACAATCGGACCGCCCATGCAGTAACCCATGGTGCCGATTTTGCGGTTGGTATCCACCGGCCCCTGCTGATCCAGCCAGCTCACGAAGGCCTGCGCATCGCTGACATGGGTGCGCGCATTCAGTTGACCGGCCATGGGCATGACGATGCTGCGGATATCCGGATCCTGGAAGCTAGCTCCTTCAGGAACGACAGGCGACGGCGCGCTGCGGTAGAAGGGGTTGACCACCAGCACGGCATAACCGGACTGTGCCAGGCGCTTGCCCATTTCGCGGAAGGCCGGGCGCAGACCCAGAATGTCAGGCCACATCAGCACGGCCGGTGCGCGGCGACCCATGGGATGGACAAAATAACAGTCGGCCACGCCATCGGGGGTGGTAATGGTGACATCCATCTCCATGACGTCCTGCGCGTTGGCAACCGGCGGCAATATGGCCATAGCGGCTGCGCCGGCGGTCAGCTTGCCGAACTGACGACGTGAGAGTTGTCCACTCTTTTTCAGAAATTCAATATCATCTTCCAGGGTATGCTGGTCACACATTGTTATTCTCCTGATTGGCGGGATCGAACATCGTAATGCAAAGCCAGTGACAGCGCAAAGTTGTTGCGGGCTTGACGTCAACAGGCATCGTGCGCATAGTTTACGCGAGCATGCTGAAATTCTACGAAAAACGGGAGACCCCAGATGAAAAAATTGTTAGGCGTGGTGCTTGTGCTGGTTCTCCTGGTCGGCGCCGGCATGATTTTTCTGGTAAATAATCTGGATGGTCTGGTAAAGCGCGCCATCGAAACGGCGGGCACGGACGCATTGGGCACACCGGTTACCGTGCAATCTGTCAGTGTTGATCTGGGTGGCGGTTCGGCCAGTCTCTACGGCTTTGCGATTGCTAACCCTGCCGGATTCAGTAATCAGGACATGATGCGCTTCGATGAGCTGAGTGTGGGTATCGATATCCGCAGCCTTGCTTCCGATGTTATCCGCATCACCAACATCCGCTCAGTGAATCCGTATGTGCTTTATGAAATGCAGGGTATGAGCTCCAATATCAATGCCATTATGGCTCGTTTCCCTGCCCAGGAGCCGCCACCGGAAGCCGAGCCCGCCGGTCCACAACCAGTGATCGCGATTGATGCACTCACAGTCGATGGCATCCAGGGTTCCTTGCAGTCCGATCGGCTGCCGCGCGCCGTCAATGTCAATCTAGGCAATGTGGCCATCCCGGCAGTGCAGGGTACTCCCGAAGAACTGGCCCGGCAGATTGCCCGGCCGCTGCTGACGCAACTGGCGCGCAATGCCGGAAACGCCATGACCTCGGCCCTGGAGGGCGAATTGCGCGGTCGGGTGGATGAGGCCACCGAACAGTTACGTTCAGAAGCTGAACAGCGTGCTCAGGAGCTTGAGCAACAGGCTGAAGAAGAAGTACAGAATGCGGTGCAGGGATTAAGGGACCGGATCGGCATCTGATCGTTTCAGGGCGGCCTTGGTCCGGGCAGTTGCCTGCGCCTGCAGGGGATTGTCGGGCCAGGGGTGTTTCGGGTATCGGCCACGCAGGTCCTTGCGCACGGCGAAATAGCTGTTAGCCCAGAATCCAGCCAGGTCGCGGGTGATCTGCACGGGTCTTCGGGCCGGGGACAGCAGGTGAATCAGCAGGGGGACTTTGCCGTCCACTATTCGCGGCGTCTCGGATTGACCGAACATTTCCTGTAGTTTGACCGCCAGCACCGGCTCGTCGCCACTGTAGTCAATGCGGATATAGGAGCCGCTGGGGACTTTTATATGAGCAGGCGCCAGTTGCTCAATGCGCTGTTGGCATTGCCAGTCCAGGCTTTGCAGCAGGCATTGCGCCAGTGGCAGCCTGGCGACCTGATCCAGGCGGTGAAGCCCCTTCAGGTGTGGCGCCAGCCAGGTTTCCAGCGAATCCAGCAGATCCTGGTCCTCGACCGACGGCCACGGGGCTCCCAGTACTTTATTCAGCAGCCGCAGGCGGCCCAGTAATTGTTGATCCTGGTCCGGCCAGGGAAGGGTGCCGCGCTTGCGCAGGGCTTCAATCAAGGCTTGCTGCAACTGACTTTCGGGCAGATCCCTGGGGCTTAGTTGGCTGGTCCGCCGGGCCAGCGTGAGTTGCCGGGTTCCAATGGTGAGCAAACGTTGCACTTCTACCATCATTTTCTGAGTGGCGTCATCCCAGAAGGTTTGCGGCTGCCATTTGTCGGTGTCGGGGTATTGTTTTGCCAGCACAGAGTCCGGTAGCTCGACGGCTGAGAACACCCGTGCCGCTGCTGCCTGCCCGTCCAGTTCAACAACAATGATCAAGGCGGCTTTGGCCAGGCGATTGTCGGCCGGCACTCTGGCCTGGCCGCCGCTTAGCAGCTTGAACTGTCCATCGCTCTGCTGGCAGGCGACCCGGTCTGGATAGGCGGCCAGTAATAATGCGGCCAGTTGCGCATGATCAGCTTTCAGGGTGATGCTCAGGTCGATGTGCGCGTCACTGCGGTTTTCTTCCAGCCAGTTCACCAGCTTTGCGGCCAGTTCTGGCAGCGCCGGATTGCCGGATTCGGCGGCCAATTGTTGCATGCGAGCCAGACGTGGATGAGAGGGCCAGCGGGCGCTGCGCCGTCCCAGCGGGCTGAGTTGCCCGTCGCTCTGCAGCAGGTTCAGGTCGATTAATAACTGACGAGCGGTCTGCCAGGCGGGTGCGGGAGGCGGGGTGATCCAGCTCAGGGCTTCAGGTTCATGCACGCCCCAGCGGGCCAGTTCGTAGACCAGACCCGCCAGGTCGGCCTGCTGGATTTCTGCTTGCCGATGAGCGTTCAGCACGGTGTCTTCCGGCCATAATCGATAACAGAAACCGGCCGCTTCCCGTCCGGCTCGTCCGCGGCGCTGATCGGCACTGGCCTGATTGACACGCCGGGTCTCCAGTCTGGTCAGCCCGGTGCGCGGCTGATAAACCGCGACACGCTCGCGACCGCCGTCAATGACAATTCTGACGCCGGGCACCGTGACGCTGGATTCGGCCAGCGCCGTGGTCAGAATGATGCGCCGTCGACTGTCATCATCGCGGCGCAGCACCGCCTGTTGCTGAGCCAGCGGCATCTGGCCATGCAGTGGCAGAACGTCAACATCACTGCGCAGTGACTGCGCCAGGGATTGTTGCAGGCGGCGGATTTCACCCTGGCCGGGCAGAAATACCAGCAGGTCACCCGAGTGGGCGTTCAGTGCTTCCAGCACCACACGGCTTTGCTGCGCCTGATCCGTTTCCTGGCGGGCGGCGCTGCGATAAAAGGTAGTGACAGGCCAGCTCCGGCCAGGACATTCAATCAGCGGGGTCTCTGCGCCCAGCAGACTCAACAGTGCCTGAGTGTCCAGCGTCGCCGACATGACCAGTAACTTCAGATCTTCCCGTAATGCCTGCTGGGCGTCCAGGGCTAACGCCAGACCCAGGTCGGCATCCAGGGATCGCTCATGAAATTCATCAAAGATCAGGCCCGCGACGCCGGGCAGACTGGGATCATCCTGCAGCATGCGGGTCAAAATGCCCTGGGTCAGGACCTCCAGGCGGGTTTGGCTGCTTACCCGACTCTCGCCCCGCACCCGGTAGCCAACGGTTTGCCCGACCTGTTCACCAAGCTGGCTGGCCATGTAGGACGCGGCCAGGCGGGTGGCCACGCGGCGCGGTTCCAGCAGCAGCCAGCGCTGACCTGGCGCGGTGTCCTCAAGCAATGCCAGAGGAACACGAGTCGTTTTGCCGGCACCGGGCTGTGCAACCAGCAGGCAGCGATTATGATCGGCCAGGGACTGGCGCAGCGGGGCAATCACCTCATCGATCGGTAGCGCCGTCATGCTCTAAAACCCTAAACCGCTGCCAGCTCCCAACAGGGTGGCAACACCCAGAGTGGCAAAGATCGCCGCCGCAACGGCATGCACGACTTTTACGGGTAATTTGTGCGCAAAACGGTCACCCAGCAACACGGCTGGCACATTGGCAATCATCATGCCCAGCGTGGTGCCAATCACCACCATGGTCAGGGCCTGGTACTGGGCGGCCAGTGCCACGGTGGCAATCTGGGTTTTGTCGCCGATTTCGGCGATAAAAAAGGCCAGAAATGTAGTCGCAAAAACCCCATAACGAGACATGGGCGGTGCCGAGTCGTCAATTTTGTCGGGCACCAGAATCCACACGGCCATGGCAAGAAAAGACACACCCAGGACCCAGCGCAGTGCCTGTGGCTCCATGATGCTGGTCAGCCAGGCACCCAGCGCCCCGGCGGCCGCGTGATTGGCCAGGGTCGCGGCCAGAATAGCCAGGATGATCGGAACGGGGCGACGAAACCGCGCTGCCAGCAAGAAGGCCAGCAACTGGGTGCGGTCACCGATTTCGGCCAGTGCCACCAGACCGGTTGATACAAGCAGCGCATCCATGTTCAGGGCTGTCCTGTGGATTAAAGCGCGCTATTGTCGTTGCGTCCGGCCGCAAAGGCAACAAACCAGTCGATGGATTCCGGATTGATCATGGAATCGCGGTTCACGGCCTTGCTTAAATCATGTCCCAGCAGGATGCGTTTTACCGGAATCTCCAGCTTTTTGCCCGACAGGGTCCGCGGCACCGTGGGTATGGCAAAAATTCCATCCGGGATGTGGCGGGCTGACAACAGTGTCTTGATGGCATCCACCAGGGCGGCGCGCAGGGGTTCGGAAACGCCGGTTACCGCTTCTGACTTTTCGCCCTGTCGTGAGGCAACACCTGCCACCCGGCCATCCGGGGCAGGGCCACAGGGATTGGCGTCAAACTTGAACATCGGGTCGCGCAGCACGACAAACAGCGCCATATAAGAGTCTTTTTGCAGATATTCCAGGTCGACGACCAAGGCATCGAGCACCTCATCAAACTCTTCGACCACGCGATAAATCTCGCTGGTACCCATACGAATGCCGTGGCGGTTGATCGTCGAATCGGATCGGCCATAGATAATGCCTGTGATCGACTCCGGTCGTGGTATCAGCTTCAGCCAGTCGCCGTGACACCAGACGCCGGGGAAGTTTTCAAAATAGCTGCTGAAATAGCGAGAGCCGTCGGTATCGCCCCAAAAGAACAGCGGCATAGAGGGCATGGGCTGAGTGACCACTAACTCACCGACTTCATCAATGACTGACTGGCCTTCGTCATTAAAGGCGTGAGTGGCAATGCCCAGCTCCCGGCACTGCATTTCACCCGCGTACACGGGCAGAATGGAGCAGGTATTCAGAAAACAGGCACCCGGGTCTGTGCCGCCGGAAATGCAGCCCAGCCGTACGTCATCCTTCACATGGGAATAGACCCAGCGATAACCCTCCTCAGACAGCGGCGAGCCGGTGCAGCCGACTGAGCGCAACTCTGAGAGATCAAACTCATTTTTGGGTGTGATGCCGTCTTTCATGCACAGGGAAATAAAGGCCGGACTGGTGCCGAATGAGTTAAGACGTTCGCGTTCGGCAAAGCGCCACAGGGTGCTGATGTCGGGGAAACCGGGATTGCCGTCGAACAACAGTACGGTGACGCCATTGATCAGCCCGTTGATGCTGGAGTTCCACATGATCCAGTTGGTGGATGAGTACCAGAAGGCTCGGTCGCCGGGCTTGGCATCAGCATGCAGCAAGCCGGCCTTGAAGGTCTGTATCACCACGCCACCGTGGCCGTGCACAATGGGTTTGGGCATGCCTGTCGTGCCGGAGGAATAGACAATCCACAAGGGTGTGGAGAAAGGGACCGGCGTAAACTGCGGTTCCTGCAGCTCGGCAGTTGCCGATGCAAACGGGATGACGTGCAGCTCGCGTCCAACTGCCGTCACATCAGGTGCCGCTTCGGCATTCAGATAAGGCAGAAAGATGATGGTTTCTACCGAGGGCAGATCCTGAAGCAGCTTGCTGACAATGTCCCTGCGATCAAACTCACGTCCACCATAACGATAGCCGTCTATAGCAAACAGCACCTTCGGTTCAATCTGCCGGAAGCGATCCAGCACGCCGACCGCCCCCATATCCGGCGCCGCGCAGGACCAGATGCCGCCCAGGCTGGTGACGGCCAGCATGGCCGTGACGGTTTCCGGTATGTTGGGCAGATAGGCCACGGCCCGGTCACCTTGCTCAAGGCCGACAGAGCGCAGTGTGGCAGCCAGCGCACCGACCTGTTGACGCAGGCTGTGCCAGCTGATTTCTGTGCGGCCCCGAACCTCGGATTCGGCGATCAGGGCCGGCATGTCCCGGAACTCAGCCTGCAGGCCTCTGGCCAGCGCATGCTCGGCGTAATTCAGGGTGGCGCCTTCAAACCAGCGCGCGCCCGGCATTTTGCGCTCCACCAGGACCTGTTGATAATGCGCGTGGGATATGACACCACCAAACTGCCAGATACTCTCCCAGAACGCTTCGATTTCAGTCGTTGACCAGGTCCACAAGTCGTCATAACTGGCAAAGCTCAGGCCGCGGGTTTCTTTCAGCCATTCCTGGTAGCGGGTAATGCCGGCGTCACGGATGCGCTGCCCGGAGGGTTGCCAAAGCAGTTCAGGTGATTTCATGATTTTTCGTTAAACATGGCAATGCGGCCACCGTCCACAACGATGTCCTGACAGTTAATGTAGCTGCCCTCATCACTGGCCAGAAACAGTGCCGTGTAGGCAATGTCTTCCGGCAGCCCGGAGCGGGGAGTCGGTGTTGCATTGGCCAGATTGCCTTGCAGTTTGGCCATCTTGGCGGCGTTTTCCTGTTCGCTCAGAATTTGCGCCCGGGCTGAACCACCCCAGAATATCGGTGTGGCGATGGCCCCGGGGGAAATGGCGTTAACACGAATATTGTGCGGACCGAGTTCAACCCCGGCCAGGCGGGTCATGTGAGAAACGGCCGCCTTGGCGCCCGAATACAGATAGCCGCCCTGATTGATGCGATGCGCCGCTATGCTGGCGTTGTTGATAATGCTGCCGCCATGGCCGGCTTTCATGACACGGGCGGCGTGCTTCATGCCGAACACCACGCTGCCAACCAGCAGGCGCATAACCCGGTCAAAACTTTCTTCAGAGACCTCTTCGACGCTGCTGCGCTCGCCCGCGCCGGCATTGTTGAACAGGCAATCGAGTTTGCCAAAGTGATCTACGCAGGCATCCACCAGGTCGGCCATCTCCTGCTCGTGAATCACGTTGACCTGGTGGAACATGAAGTGGTCGCCGTATTTGGTTTTTAACTCCTGAACCAGCGCTTCGCCGCGTTCTGTACTGCGACCGGCGATCACCAACTGTGCACCCTGTGCCGCAAAAATCCGCGCTGTGGCTTCGCCGATGCCACTGGTGGCGCCGGTAATGATGGCCGTTTTCCCCGAAAGTCGAGCTGACATACTTGAGTCCCTGTTTTGTATTTCTTATAGATGATCTTCCAGCAGAGGGGCAATAATCTGATATTCGACCAGATCGTACAATCGTCCGAGATGACCGCGCCTGGTGTCGCCCGGTGTGCTGTCTGATGTGGCTACGATGACCATATCAAATTCCGGCAAAATAAACATGAGCTGTCCGCCATAACCCCAGGCCAATGGCACCTGCAGCCCGGCCATATCACGCAGCCACCAGCCATAGCCGTAAAAGCGTCCTTCGCCACGAGGGGATTCCGCCCGTGCCATCAGCGAGTCGGCCACCCAGCGTCGGGAAATGATCTGCTCGCCTTCATGTTGTCCGCCATTGATAAACAGTCTGCCAATCGCCAGCATGTCGCGGGGACGCATTTCCATATCATTGCCGCCAAAGTAGATGCCTTGCGGATCCTGACTCCAGTAAGCCATGCGAAAGTCCAGCGGGTCGGCCAGGTAGCGTTGTGCAAAGGTTTTGCTGTTCATGCCACTGGCACGTTCCAGCAAAGCCGACAGAAGATGCGTACTCCCGGTACTGTAAATCATGTCTGTGCCCGGCTCGGCCACCATGGGCATCTCCAGCGCACCTTCAACCCAGTCCTGCTTGACTACCCAGCGCCCGTAGTTGCGCCCGCTGGTGCTGGCCAGACCGGACTGCATGGTCAGCAGGTTCTCCACGGTGATGTCAGTGACCACCGCCTGCAGTTCGCTATCCAGGTACTCCGGGAAAAAGTCAGAAAGAGGTTGATCGACGCTGTTGATATAGCCCTTGTCGATAGCAATACCGATCAGAGCAGACATGATACTTTTGGATGCAGACTTCAGGTTGGCGGGCTGATTGGCTGAGCGGCCCTGATAGTAGCGCTCAAATATCATCTCGCCGTTCTGGCTGATGAGCAGACTGTGTAGCCGGGGCAGTTGGCGCGCCTGCTGATCAAGTACAGCAAAATTCAGCGGAGTTTCTGCCTTTGCCGTCAGGGCAAAAAGTAAAAGGGCTGCCAATACGGCAAATCGAATTGTCATATCCTTGTCCGGGTAGTTTGAGAAACGTACCACTAATTACGCGATCAACAATGATCAGATCATAACGCGCTGCAGGCATTTTAACTACAAATGCTGCGCCTTTAGCGGAGATCGTCTATTATTCAGACGATGAATGGACAATCGGACAATAATTACCAAATCTCAGCCTGGCGGGCGGAATTTATTGATCCGGCCATGGAGCAGGCGTATCTGAAATCCGTGGAACCGCACACGGTCAGGTTTCTGAGAATTGCCTTGTGTATCTGGGCTGCCTTATTGATGCTATTTCTGCCGCTCGATTGGCTGGCACTGGGCAGTTCTTCCGGTTTTGCCATCCTGAGTGGGCTGCGGCTGGCGCATGCCCTGATGTTGTTATGGCTGGCTTACATTGTTGGAAAAAAGTCACACTGGGCGACCTGGGGCTGGCCGACAACCTGGGTTGCCATTGCCGGATACCCCCTTTACTTCATCTATCCGTTTCTCATCCCGGATGCCGGCACTTTCGGCCTGGCTGTGATGTTGATCATGCTACTCAGTATTTATGTTTTTCTTCCCAACAGGCTGCCATTGAACAATCTTATTGCCGCGGTCGGCATTACAGGTATTGTCACAGTCATTGCCATTCAGGGCGCTGACTTGGCCGCCGTGGTGCTTGCCATGCTGGTATTGTTGTGGCCGGCGTTGCTGGGTTATGCCGCTGCATTACGTATCAATACAGGCAACCGTCGAGCGTTTATTACCCTGAAAGAGCTAGAGGAGGAAATCGAGCGGCGCAAGACTCTAGAATCGGAGCTGAAGCAGCAGGCCCTGACTGACCCGCTTACTGGTCTCAGTAATCGCCGTCAATACGAGATGCTGTTCCGCCGGGAGCTGGATCGCCACCTGCGCCACGGCAATCCACTGGTGCTTGGGCTGATCGACCTGGATCACTTCAAAGACATTAATGATCAATACGGCCATGATGTAGGGGATCAGGTCCTGTGTCATGTGGCCGAACTACTGCAGGCACCGCTGCGTCAATCAGATATTCTGGGTCGTTTCGGGGGGGAAGAATTTATCTTTATCCTGCCGGATTCTGACCTTGACCAGGCCAGGCTGGTTGCTGAGCGTATGCGGCAGTCTCTGGAAACGACAAGACTGGTGCTTGAAGGAAAAAGTATTCGGGTAACGGCAACATTCGCTGTCACTCAGGTGTGCGCGACCGACACAGAACTCAACAACATCATCCGTCGGGTTGACTCAGCGCTCTATCAGGGCAAGCACCAGGGTCGCAACTGTGTCATGTGCGCAGCAGCGGCATGACCACGTCCAGACTAGACAAGTATGTCAGCCAGTGTACAGGATTGACCCGCAGCGACGCGAAGAAGATCATTCGACAAAAACGCATCTCGGTTAATGGTAAGGTCTGTCAAAAGGCAGATCATGCTGTCGACAAGGCAACCCTGGTTGAGCTGGACGCCATGCCCCTGGTAATGCCCAGCCAGCGCTACTACATGCTCAACAAACCTTCCGGTTACCTCTGTGCAAACACGGACAGCCAGGCGCCCGTTGTCATGGATCTGCTGACAGAGAATACCGATAAACTCTCCGTGGCAGGTCGCCTGGACAAGGACACCACAGGACTGGTGCTGATCAGTGACGATGGAGCCTGGGTTCATGCGGTTATTTCACCGCGTAGGCAGTGTACAAAAGTTTATCAGGCAATTCTGGATTCTCCGGTTGATAATAATATCATTGAGCAGTTTAAAAATGGCATTCAACTGAAAAATGAAACCAAACTGACATTGCCTGCCCAATTAAGTGTGATAGATGGCACGCATGTTAATATTGAACTACAGGAAGGCCGTTATCACCAGATCAAACGTATGTTTGCAGCCTGTGGCAGACATGTTGTCAGCCTGCACAGAAGTCGTATAGGTGACATCGAACTCGATAAAAATCTAAAACCTGGCGAATACCGTGAACTGACCAGCCAGGAAATAAATGGAATAAAATTGTGAAAGACCAGACCCAATCCCTGCTGATCAACATCCTGTCTGAAACGCCTGAGTCCTGTGGCAGACGGCTGTGGATAGTTGACGAAAACTTCAGATCAGACATGTTGATAGAGCCTGTCCCAAAAACGAATCTTGAAATCGTCAGCAATCGGTATGACACATGGCTGACATTAAAAGATCATGGTTACTCCGTTATCCTGAATGATTACGCGCTAACAGATTTGGGATTGTTCGACGAAATTGTCTATCGGGTATGCAAAGAAAAATTACAGGCACATCATTGCATCAACCAGGCTCTGCGCAGTCTGACTCAGAGCGGTCGTCTTGTGCTGGTGGGTGGCAAGCAGGATGGCATCAAGTCAATTGCCAAAAACATCGAAAAAACCTGGCAATGTTCTGCCCGTGCCAAAAAACACGGCACGGCTTACTCGGTTGAGGTTCACAGGCCAGACGAAAAGCTTCTGAGTACACAGGCGCTGGACGATGCAGACTATCCACAGTTAAGAGAAGTGACTGACAACGGTATTCAGTTCTGGAGCAAGCCGGGTGTTTTCGGCTGGGAAAAGGTTGATGAAGGCAGCCGCATGCTGGTCGAAACTCTGCCAACGGTATGCAAATACATCAAGTCGGTTGACAGCATTATTGATCTGGGCTGTGGCTGGGGCTATCTGATGATGTCGACAGTATTTCTGGGTGAAGCCAGACGGGTTGCAACTGACAATAATGTAACAGCGCTGCTGGCTGCCGAAAAAAACTTTACGCAGCAGAACCTGGCTGTGCAGTGCGTAGCAGACGATTGCGCAGCTTCAATTCGAGAGCGTTTTGACCTGATCCTATGCAATCCGCCATTCCATCAGGGTTTCAGTCGGGGCGAAGGCATGACGCAGAAGTTCCTGAGTGCAGCGGCGAGGCTCAGTCGCCGCAGCACCCGAGCCGTGTTTGTGGTGAATCAATTCATTCCTCTGGAGACACTGGCGGCCGAACACTTCTCCCAGATCAGGTTGCTGAGCTGGGAGAATGGCTTCAAGGTCTTCGAACTGCGTCCGTAATCGGCACGGCAATCCTTATAAAATGACTGAACATTTCAGAGCGATCGCTGTAGCCGGCATCCACAGTCAGATCCGGTTCGGGATTAAATGGATTGGATGCCGAGTTGTCGTAAATGGTCTCAGCGCTCAACACGGTACCGGCGGGCAATAATTTTTCCTCTGACGGCCGATAGGCGAGCTGCCAGTTGTAATTGAAGTTGGCGACGTTGATCAGTAACTCTTCATCGCCCTGAGGACTAATGGCGGAGACCGACATGCTTTTGCCGCGACTGTGAGCGTGAGGTGAATAACTCTCCAGCCAGGCGTCAACAGTCAAGGGTGCCGAATCCAGCGACTCGGTATGCTCAAGCACATTGGGCGGGATCTGCAGATCTGGTTTTTCCAGTGCAATCGTTTGCAGTTGTCGTGTCGGTGTCTCTTCATGAAAATAGAGGCCGATTCGAGTGCGGTCCACGGTGGGCCGACCTGATGTCAGGTAGCGTAGTTTGATAGCCAGGTCATGATCGGCGCCAAGGCGAAAGCCGGTATCACTGGCAAAAGAATCGCTCAGTTCGCCGGGCACATACACACTGATGTAGTCAGCATTGCTGTCTGAGATCAGGGCATCCGGATCGCTGCTGTCGGTCTGCTTGTCCAGGGCATAAACCAGCAGGCTGTGCAGAACACTTTTGTCGCCAATCTGATAGGAAATGGCACGCAGCCATCGATCTTCCGTCAAATTCAGCGGCACCCGCTCAACAATAAAATCGACATTACCGGTGGCCGGTAACCGTTGCTCGGGTAGCTCCACTATGAGATCAGGTTCGCCCAGTGGCCAGGGCTCGGCTTCCGGCCTCGGCCCTGCCAGAGGATCACCATCGCCTTCGCGAGGCGCGCCGCGATCAATCCACTCCACCAGCAGCGCCAACTCGTCATCGCTCAGATTGTGAGTGTTTTGCCAGTCTCCCACGGCATCATCAATCTGACCCGGCGGCATGCGTCGGGTAATCAGGGTCTCGCGCATCATCGGGCTCCAGCCCATCACCATCAGGTAACGGTTCATGGCCCAGGGCGCCAGGCCGTTTTCCACATGACAGTAAGCGCAGCGCTGTTGCAGCAGAGGCGCGATTTCTTCCTGATAGGAGATAGTCCGGTCGGCCAGCGCCTCAATAAATCGATACTGCACGGCAGAGGTCTGCGTCAGCTCGGCAAACTCTGGCACAAAAGGATCAATCGGATCATGAGAGGCCGGATCCAGCGTTACCACCTGACCATGATGGGTGATGTCCAGGGTGCGTGAGACTATCTGGGCGCTGTCGATCAGCACCGGCAGACCTCCCGGAGGAGCATGGCGGCGAATGGCATCCGGCTCGTCACTGGCGTTGATTAAAAAACACAGCAATTGTTCGCCGACCGCCTGGCAGCTCTCGGCAAAACGCCCGGCGGCCGCACGGGTCGCATCATCATGCGCTGTGTAACTCATCATGGCCACCGCATCCAGATGTCGATAGCGACTCAGTTGATGAAACTTGCCGGTGTTGTCCAGCAGGCCAAAATCGCTATTGGCCAGGCTGATATTTGCCAGGGCCGACACCAGCAGCATGCCGGACATCATCAGACCTTTTATTCTCATTTTTGCATTGCCTGTCTAGGGATATGAGCAATATTTAAGCACATATGCCGGTAAAAATCTGACGGGAAATGCCAACAATTCTGACGAATTTTGAAGCCCTCCCGCCATTGCGC
This sequence comes from Pseudohongiella spirulinae, assembly GCF_001444425.1. Lineage (NCBI taxonomy): Bacteria > Pseudomonadati > Pseudomonadota > Gammaproteobacteria > Pseudomonadales > Pseudohongiellaceae > Pseudohongiella > Pseudohongiella spirulinae. The sequence continues at coordinate 3,280,361 of NZ_CP013189.1, read as the reverse complement.
GATTAGCCGAAGCGATCTCATTCGTGTATGGTAAAAAAGCTAAATTCGCCAAAAACCGGAGAAATTGCATGCAGAAGGATCCTCAAAAGGGATATATCGCGCTGCTGGGATGGTCATTAAATGCGGTAGAAGCCGCCGAAACGTTTGATCGTCGCTACGTGGTTGTGGCCCCCGAGTGGGCTGAAGACTATTGCCAGAAACACAATATTCCCTACCTGTCCTGGAACTTCGAGCGCCTGAACGATCGCTCAATGGAAATCTCCCAGACCCTGAAGGACATGGGGGTCGATGTGGCCATTCCCCTGTTCGAAGAAACGGTGGAGTGGGCCGGGGCTATCAATTCTGTACTGCTGGATAATCCGAGATTGTTTGGCCAGTCCATGCTGATGCGCGACAAGTCGCTGATGAAGCGCCGTGCTCAGCTTGGTGGTATTCGTGTGGGTATTTTTGAAGAAGCACATGACCGCGAAGATGTGATGCGCTTTCTGAAACGTGTGAACCAGACACTGCTCAAATTGGATGGCGACCCCAACGATCCCATTCATTTCAAGGCATTCGACAAGGCGGGGTGTCTGGGGCATCGGGTCATCCGCACACCCGATGACGTGGACGCCATTCCCGATGATGAGTTTCCCTCCCTGATGGAGTCGCATCTGGATGGTTGGGAATTCGCAGTGGAGGCCTGGGTGCACAACGGCAAAGTGTGCTTTATGAACATTTCCGAGTACGTCAGTCTGGGCTATTCCGTGTTTGTGCCGGCCTCACCGGAGCTGGAAAAATACCGACCCAAAATTGAAGCCGAGATCAACAAGCTGATCAAGGCCTTCGACATAGAGTTTGGCATGATCCATCCGGAATACTTTGTGACCAGCGATGGCGAAATGTACTTTGGCGAGGTTGCCTACAGACCGCCAGGCTTTAAAGTGTTTGAACTGCTGGAGCGGGTTTATCCGGGTTTTAACGCCTACAAAGCGACCATGATGGTTTTCGACCCCAAAACAACCGAAGAAGAAATTAATGAATACTTCCCGACACCGGTGCAAGACGCCACAGCTTATGCCGGCTGTTTTGGTGTCTACCCGCGCCGCCGGGTTGTCAGCCGACTGGAGATACCGGCAGAGACAGAAGACGATCCTTACTTTGAGTCGCACGAACTGACGCCGCCGGTTGAAGAAATTGTCACCAAACGAACAGCCTTCGGCACCCATTGGGGGCTGGTCTATTTTGTTGGTGATGATGCCGGACGCATGCACTCACTGCTCAAAAAGCAGGAAGATCAGGACTTCTACGTGTGAAGGCAGGATGAGAGAAGCAAACGTGATTGTAGACCATGACCTGCTTGAAAAACGTCTGCAGGATGCCATCCAGATCTTGCAGGATACGCCGGACTTTGCCAAAGCAGGCAAACTGAATCGGGTGTTTGATGTCATCAGGAAGGTCCTGATGCTGGATGATGGATGTCAGCGCTTGCAAACCCAGGCCATGGCATTGGAGAAAGCCGGTCTGTTTGTCGGAACCGACTGGGAATCGCCACAAACACTGGTGCCGGCATTGACGGTGCATTCTCTGGGTAGTCCGGAAATCAATACGGTGCTGATTGAAGCGGTGAGCCTGATGCGACTGCTTGCGATTGCGCAGGACCAGGCTCATCATCCCTCGGTAAGCCCGGAGCAGGCACAGCACTTTCTGACCCAGGCGCTGGCCGCCAATCTGACCCGGCTGTTCAATCCGCCGAGCGAAGCAGAGCGCGAGGTGCAGGGCAGGCATGCGGAAATTCCCGGTCGGTTGCTCAAACATATTGCAGATAACATCGGTTATGAAGGCATCATCGATGAGTTGATCACCGAGATATGGCGCATTCTCCAGCAGCGGCCCATTCAGGTGTCGGGCGTCAAACGCATGGTTACCCAGATTGCTGTTTGCCAGCACAATCCGGATATCGAACTGGGTGGCAGCGGGCAGGGGGCCGATCGACTGGTCAGCAGCCTGTTTGGTCCAACCCAGGCCAGTCGCGAAGATCCCGGTATTGCCGAGTATCAGCAGCGACTGACACATATGGACAGCCAGAGTCTTCAGAACGAAGCAACGGGCTGTGCCAGAGCCATGCACGACACCGGGCTGGTGTCGGCCTACCATGTGATACTGGTCCGTCATCTGGCCGAGCATGCTGAGCATTTGCTGAGTGATGTCCTGGGCCTGTCAGCAACCGGTAGAGACTGCCTGCTGTGTTATCGAGAGTTAGTGTTGACCCTGATAGACCGCGCCGTGCATGTGGCGACATCGCAGGCCATCTACGGACTGGCATTGATGCTGGAACGGGGAATTTTATATCAACATCCAATGGCCCCGGCTTTATGGCGCCAGTTATCACTTGAATTGTCAGAAACTTCCCGCACGACATTGCTGACTGTATTTGGTGACGAAGTGCAACCGGAAACACGTCTGCTTGAGGGAGTGTTATGTATGCTGGGTCTGCCCCTGGGTATCGGCCAGGGCAACAATCCCACATGCCAGTCGGCACGAGCCTTGTCCATGTGGGCCTACAATGATCCGGACTACCTGCTGCAGATGGTCACCTGGGCGGCGCGTGATGACGAAATCATCATGCATTTTGAAGGCCAGCCCGTATCGTCAGTAGAATCAGACGGCGGTGTTGCCCAGGCATTTTCACTGGATCTTGATCCGGTCTCAGTGCTGGTCGTGCCACACCTGGATCGCATTTATGCGGAGATGGGTCGGCGATGTGTTGGTCGTGACGGCGATCCTCATCGCTGGGTGAACCCGGAATTTCATGGCTGGTGGACAGGGCGCGGTTTTCAACTGAACGTGGATGTGCCGACCGGCAAGCTCAGCAATCTGCAAGAGTTCATTCGCTACTTTTATGCGGCCTACCATCCCTTTTATAACGGGAACCAGCCCCTGATACATCCACAACCAGCAGGTGTTGCGGTGACAGACAGTGCAGCACGTTTTATCGGTTGGCATGCCATCACCATTTTAAGAGTGACACTCGACCCTAATAAGGAGATGCGCGTGTACTTCTACAATCCCAATAACGATAGCGGACAAAACTGGGGCGATGGTGTGCTGGTCAGTACATCCGGAAACGGTGAGCGCTACGGTGAGGCATCCCTGCCATTCGAGCAATTCTTATCGCGTCTGTATATCTTTCACTACGATCCACTGGAATGTAAATTCCTCGCCGACGTACCAGGTGACACCCTGAATGACATTATTGGTTATATCCGGCGCAGTTGGGGCGCTGACCGTTAAGCATCGCCCGCTGTCTGAAAATTAAACTGCCGCAGCCGCAGCGCATTGCCTATCACAAACACACTGGACATGGCCATGGCGCCAGCCGCCAGCATGGGTGATAGCAGGACGCCAAAGACCGGATACAGGATGCCGGCTGCCACCGGAATCAAACTCACGTTGTACGCAAACGCCCAGAACAGATTCTGTTTGATATTGCGCATGGTCGCCTGACTGACCGCCAGCGCATTCACCACGCCGTTCAGATCGCCGCTCATCAGCACTACATCTGCCGCTTCGATAGCGACATCGGTGCCGGTGCCGACCGCAATACCGACATCGGCGCTGGCCAGCGCCGGGGCGTCATTGATACCGTCGCCGACAAAGGCCAGCGTGCCGTATTTATCCTGCAAGGCCTTGATGGCATCAACCTTGCCTTTGGGCAGTACCTCAGCAACCACTTCGTCAATGCCCAGTTGTCTGGCAATGGCATCGGCCGTGGCGCGGTTATCTCCGGTGATCATCGCCACTTTCAATCCGAGTTGGTGCAGACCTTTGATTGCCTCAGCCGTAGTGTCTTTCAGGGTATCGGCCACCGCGATGGTGGCGACCGGCTCGCCGTCAATCACCGCATACAGAGGCGTTTTACCCTCTTCAGCCAAGCGCTGACCTTGCTTGATCATTTCTATCAGTTCTGGATATTTTTCTTTCAGGAATCGATCGGCGCCAACTTCGATGATCTTACCATTCACTGTCGCGGTGACACCCATGCCGGCCGTGGCGCGGAATCGCTCAGGTTTCTGCAGGCTTAGTCCCTGTTCTTTGGCAGCCTCGACAATGGCCTGGGCGATGGGGTGTTCGGACACAAATTCAGCAGACGCGACCAGCGTCAGAATCTCATCGTGCAGCAGGTCACCCTTGAGAATGAAATCGGTCAGTGTGGCTTCACCCCTGGTCAGGGTGCCGGTCTTGTCCAGTGCGATCACCTGACAGTCGCGTAGTGTCTGCAGCGCCTGGCCTTTGCGGAACAGCACGCCCAGATCGGCAGCGCGGCCAGTGCCCACCATAATGGATGTGGGCGTAGCCAGTCCCATGGCGCAGGGGCAGGCAATGATCAAGACTGCTACGCCATTCACCAGCGCAAAGGTCAGGGCCGGCTGCGGGCCAAATATCAACCATACCAGGCAGGTCAGCACGGCAACCGTCATGACAACCGGCACAAAAATGCCCGTGACTTTATCCACCAGTGCCTGAATGGGCAGCTTGGTGCTCTGCGCGTCTTCCACCATCTTGATGATGCGTGACAGCACGGTGTCTTTGCCGATTCGCGTTGCCTTGAAAACCAATGACCCATTTTTGTTAATCGTGCCACCTGTCACCTCGCTGCCGGGCGATTTGGCGACTGGCACAGGCTCGCCGCTCAGCATGGATTCATCCACAAAGGATTCGCCCGAAGTAACAACACCGTCAACGGCAATGCTTTCACCTGGCCGCACATGAATCAGATCGTCAAGCTGCAATTTCTCTATCGGCACATCCTGCACCTGTCCGTCTTTTTCAACACGGGCAGATTTGACCTGCAGGCTAAGTAGTTTGCGGATGGCGTCACCGGTTTTGCCTTTGGCACGCGCTTCCAGAAAGCGCCCCAATAAAATCAAGGTGACAATCACGGCGGCCGCCTCAAAATAGACATTGCGTGTGCCTGCCGGCAGCAGGCCGCCCATAAAGGTGGCAATGACGGAATAACTCCATGCTGACAAGGTGCCAAGTGCCACCAGTGAATTCATGTCAGGCGCCAGGCGCTTCAGGGCTGGCAGGCCCTTGCTCAAGAAACGTCGGCCAGGGAAAAACAGCACCAGCGATGTCAGCACAAACTGGATCATCCAGTTCGCAGTCTGGCCAATATTCTGCATGATCCAGTGATGGAACGATGGAATCAGGTGCGCGCCCATCTCCAGCACAAACACGGGCAGAGTCAGCACCGCGGCAATGATCAGATCGCGCTTCAGCAAGGACATTTCCTGTTGATGCCGCTCGTCGCTCGATGTGTCGGACTGTTCACTTAGCGGCGTGGCTTCATAACCGGAATCAGCCACGATACGAACGACCTGTTCGTCACTCGCGCTACCCAGCAGCGCCTCGACGTGGGCGGACTCGGTAGCCAGATTGACATTGGCGGAGATAACGCCGGGAATCGCCTTCAGGGCTTTCTCCACGCGCCCCACGCAGGATGCGCAACTCATGCCGCTGATGCTGTATTCGCGGGTTTCCATGCGCGCCGGATAACCAGCGGTTTGCAGTGCATCGCTCAGGGTGCTGACCTCCGTGCCGTCGCTTATAGTCACATCAGCGCGCTCATTCGCCAGGTTTACATTGGCGGACTCCACCCCCGGAGTGTTGCGCAATGCCTGTTCAGCACGTCCCACGCAGGACGCACAACTTAAGCCTTCGATGCTGATTTGCAGTTGTTCCGACATACTGTTTCGCTTTCCAGTGACAATAATTTATAGTTTGAGCCAGGACAGGGTGGCAAGGTCAAGCGTTTGCTGTCAATGCAGCCGGCTAGTTGCCATCACTTTATCAGAGATCAGGATCGAGGGTAGACATCATGCGTTATCTGATTGCCATCATACTGCCACCGCTGGCGGTCTTTCTGTGCGGTAAGCCGTTTCAGGGCATTCTGAATATCTTTCTGACCCTGGCTTTCTGGATACCCGGCATGATCCACGCGCTGTTTGTGGTGCACAGCCATCTGGATGACAAGCGTGCCGACCGTATCGTCAAGGCCATCAACAGCCGGGAGAGAGACCGATGAAAGCCCTGAAAGCGCTGTCGCTGCTTTGCCTGATGGCGCTGACGGCCTGCTCATCCGCCTATTACGGCACCATGGAGCGCCTGGGTGTCCCCAAGCGCGATATCCTGGTCAGTCGCATCGGGGAAGCGCAGACCGCTCAGGAAGAGGGGCAACAGCAATTCAAGGACGCACTGGAGCAGTTTCGCAGCGTGGTTGAGTTTGACGGCGGCGAGCTGCAGCAGGTCTACAACCGGCTGGAGACCGAGTTCGAAAACAGCGAACGGGCTGCAACACGGATCCGCGACCGCATTGCAGCGGTTGAAGATGTGGCTGAAGCGCTGTTTGATGAATGGCAGGATGAGCTGGAGTTATACAGCAATCCCGAACTTCGCAGCGACAGTGAGCGACAACTTCAAGCGACCCGCGATCGTTACGGCCGGCTGATGCAGGCCATGAACCGAGCCGAATCCACACTGGATCCGGTACTGGATAACCTGCGCGACAATGTGCTGTACCTGAAGCACAACCTGAACGCCCGCGCCATCTCCTCCCTGCGCGGCGAGCTGGACACCATCAATACCGATGTCGACAACCTGATCAATGCCATGCAGGCGGCCATCGCCGAATCTGACCGCTTTATTGCGGATATGCAGAGCTAGGGATCAGTAAGCCTCGCGGTCGGTTTTAGCCAGCCAGGCATCAAAGGGTGAGGCGGCCTGCGGCAGATCCAGATGGGTCAGCAGGCCCTGTGCCGGTGCCACCGGCCGTGCCTGACCGTAAAGCTGCATGGCGATGTCAGTATCCGCAAAACCCGCACGAATGGCCTGCGCATGCGGGGCCGCAAACACAATTCGCGGAATGTGGGCCCACAATGCAGCCGCCAGACACATGGGGCAGGGCTCACAACTGGCGTACAGCACACAATCCTGCAGATGCGGACGCCCCAGCCGGGCGCCGGCCTGGCGGATAGCCTCAACCTCGGCATGTGCCGACGCATCGTGATTAACGGTGACCCGATTGCTGGCGCGGGCAATCACCTCACCTTCACAGACAATCACCGCCCCAAACGGCCCGCCGGCGCTTTGCACGGAGTCAACCGCCAGGTTAATGGCCTCGGCCAGAAAGCTTGTGTCTTGCGACTTACTCATGACTGGACCATTACGCTGCTACGGAGCAGGTCGCAACAATGGGCGCGCCGCGAGTGACAATATCCACCGGCTCCAGCGCATCCAGCATGGTGTCGCGCACAATCGTCACCACGCGGCCAACACGCAAAATGCCGTCGATGTCCTGCTGGCTGTTAATGGTCATGGTTGATCTCCTCTTGAGGCGGTCAGGATAGCTGCCCATCAGAAAATTTGCCAATATTGCACGTTGGTCGTTATAACACGGGCTATGACCAAGCTCGCGGAGCTCCCTATGGACAAGGACAAATGCTATCCACAAACCTGCCCCTGCGACAGTGGCAAACGCTACGCCGCTTGCTGCGGCCCACTGCACACCGGCAAACACCACGCCCGCACCGCAAAGCAACTGATGCGCTCGCGCTACAGTGCTTTTGCGATTGGTGGCCTGGGTGACTACCTGCTGCAGACCTGGCATCCGGATACCCGGCCCGCCGTCAGTGCGCAGGATATGGGTGCGTCAGATACCGATTGGGTGAAGCTGGAGGTGCTGGATAGCAGTCAATCGGGTGATAGCGCCATGGTGGAGTTCAAGGCATATTGGTGTGACGATGATGGGCAGGTTCAGGTGCATCATGAGCGGTCGCGGTTTATTCGGGTTGGGGGGCGATGGTATTACGTCGATGCAGTCTCGACTTTTGGTGCGTGACAAGACAAACTGGCGATAATTAAACGATAAGAGAAGGACACCGCCGTATGATACACACTGCAAGACTGATGACTGCCGCCATTGCTGCCAGTACTGTTCTGGTGACTGGCTGTAGCGTTAATTCCAGCGTGCAAACTTATACGCCTGGCCTGGCGGTGCAAATGAAGGACATGCAGTACTGGACACATAAGCTGGCGCTTTCCATTGAGGCGGGTAATCTTGAATTGATCGATTTCTACCATCACGAATTGGAGGAAGCGGTTGAGGATCTGATTGACTCTGTTGAGTCCTATGATGGCTTCCCGATTGCCGAATTGACAGAATCAATGCTCGAGCCTGCACTGGAAACGCTGGAAGACAGACTGGATGAAGAAAACTTGCAGGGCATGCGAACTGCATTTGCCGGCGTGGTGCAATCATGCAATAGCTGCCATCAGGTGACCGAGCATGGCTTTATCCGCATCGGTGATGGATTCGGCAACAATCCGTTTAACCAGATCTTTACTCGCTGATCAGCATTTGAATGCTGCCAGATACTGCGGATCGATTGCCTCCGTCTGTCGGCGCGGGGCAATCCAGGCAATACCCTGCATTCTGACCGCTTCGCCATAAGCCCAGCGCGCCACTTCCAGCGAGCTGCCGATGTCGGCGACAAAACCGTGGCTGGCCAATGACTCACCTAATTCATGACCGCAGCGATCGTTTCGCTCCAGCCACCGTTCCAGATGTTTTTTTGCTGCCAGCATGTCGCGTTTGTCATTATTGCAGCCGCGATGCGCCACTACAAAATTATGAGCCGTGTCGCGTGGATATCGCGACCAGGGGATAAAGTGATCCACCTCGACAGCGTCGTGAAGTTTCTTCTGACAATAGAAGCAGCGTCCGTTCTGGCGCAGTGTTAAATCCTCTGCAACTTTTGTGAGTTGTGCCCGTGGCGTGCCAAACATAAAGGCTTCAAGATCATCCTTCTTGCCGAGCAAGGATGCGTTACGACTGTTGCTGCGAATATGCTCAATCCAACCCGCTTTCGCCAGTTGCTGAATCAAGGGACTGAAGCGGCGTAAGTGATGGCTGACGCCGCGTTTCAAAACAAGCGTTTTGTTCAGGCATGGGTAGTCATATAGAAAGCGATCATTCTGGCCGCCGATGATCTGCAAGTGACGAAGTGGCATGTTGTGAACAATGCCACGCACGCTGGTGACCGTTTTTCGCCAATCGCGGTGGCCCGGCGCCCTGGCAGGGTTACCATTCACATCATGGTAAATATCCCGAATACGATTGATGACCGCCGCCTGCTTGCCCAGATTCTGAATCAGTAAGCCGTGTTTATTATCCTCTGTAGCGCGCCCAAATGTGCTCGCCTGACGCCAGTACAGCAGCATGAATCGCTCCGCCACAATATCGAGCGGCAAAGCCAGCTGCGCGTCATCATCCGTGCCGCGCTCGATTGCCAGTTCGGTCAGTGTCAGCATCAAGGCAAACTTGTAGGTGGCAGTGAATTCGCCTTCATCAAACAGACGCTGAATTTTTTCCAGAAAGGCGAGCTGAGCTTTAGCGGATAGCGTGCTCATGGTTTCGACCAGTAGTCGGCTTTGCCGGGGATAATCCAGCGCACGCCGCCACGCGGGTCCGGCATGTCCCCCCGATAGCGGGGGATCAGATGGATATGGCAGTGCCCGATTGTCTGACCTGCTGCGGGCCCATCGTTGATGCCGATGTTATAGCTGTCAGGCGCAAACTGACCGTCAAGCTTCGCCTTCACTTGCTCAATCAGATCAAACAGATCGTCCCGCTCCGTCTTCGACAACTCAAAGAAGGAGCCGACATGTCGCCGGGGGATGATCAGCGCATGGCCGGGCGAAATGGGGTAATTGTCGAAAATAGAAAAACCGCTGGTATTGCTGGCCAGAAGCTCACGTTCGCCCAGGGCGCAGAAGGGACAGGGTTTGCTTGTTGGGAGTGTTGTCATGGCTGAATATTGGGTACTATCGGGGCAGAGGTCAAGACGACGTGCAATGAGACTTAGCGCAGTTCCGATTTGTCGGAGTGACGTCGAGGCGGCAGAGGCTATGCTGCTGACTAGCGCTTGGCTGAGCTAAGTAATCGTAACCCACACCCCGAAAACAGCCAATGGATCTGCGGTGCTTGGGTAATTGAAGGTGTAAAGCAAATCATGTCTCCTGTGACAGCATTCTTATTTCAGAATTGGAGGCGACAACCGCCAAGTACGCTTTTGCCCTAGATATTGCTACATATGCGAACTCACGGCGCGCTATCTCGTCTCCCAACACCAACAATATCACCGCTGGGCGTTCAAGCCCTTTAAATCTTAAAACAGTGTCAACCACAACTGAATCACTTAACAGATTGTCCGCATCAGTGAAGTTTATGCCCGAACCTTCAGTAAGCGCTAAGAATTCGTTCTTTGCATTTTGGGAATTTACAAGAATTGCTATTTCGCTTGGTTTGGCATCTTCATTAATTATTAGACGCCTCAATTCCTTTTTAGCCAGCACAAGCTTGTTCTGATGATTTTCTGCTATGATCCAATTGACATCCAGCCCGTCAGGGCCGTCAGCGGTAATCATTGGCCCAAAGTAATGCAGCATTGCTGCGTTGTGAATGTTCTTGGTGTTTCTTAGATTTCTGGTTAATCGTATAGGGATGGCGCTAAGGTCTTGCAAAGACGAGTCTCCATCCCCGTAAACTTGTTGATTGCTATCCATAAAAACTCGTAGTCTACCGTTCTTGTTGATGCAGGCTTCAATCGCAATCCACCACGTATTTTTAAAATCCTGGCCTTCATCTACAACGATTGAATCCCACTTCAATGAAGGGTTTAAATGTACAGCTTCGTAAAGTGAGTTAGGCAAGGCATCGTTATACAGTGCTTTTTTTTCTTGTACAGAGTTGATTTGAATACCGGCTTGATGGGCTGCAAATCCACACAATTCATGGAAGCTCAAAACGAAAAGGTTGTTAATTTCCGCTGTCTTGGTTTTGACATATCTGGCTAATGATCGTCCATGGCATACGAAGAGGGTTTTATAGCCAAGTTGTGCTGATCCGATGGCCTCTTGGATAGCAAGTACGGTCTTTCCTGTGCCAGCTCCACCTTTAATAAGAGCACGAGGCAAGTCCTGAATCATCTCTAGAATGTGATATTGTGAGGGTTCTAAAGTTGAAAATTCAGCAGCTGCCTCTGATAACGCAGCACCGACTCGGAAGCTGAGTCTAAATGGGTGCGCCAGTGCATTTGTCAAAGCTGCCACGCCGTCGTGCCCTAAGGGTTTGCAGTCCGACGGTGTTTGCCCTTCCCTCAATCGTTGGCGAATCCAAGTCAAGAACCCACGGTTAAATTGTTTTGCGCAACAAAATATTGCGGCAGGCTTGTCTGACCCTAGATTCGTCAAGGGAGACGCAACGCTCGGAAATATTACTCCATGAGCGGCATAGATTTTTCTCTTAGGCCAGTGGCGGGAGCTGTTTAGTCTTGACAGCATTTCATGCTTTGCGCTTCGTGCCTGTGCAACAGGGTCTTTGATCTTATGTATAAATCCATAATGATCTGTGCTGCGCCACAGTCCGTCAGCAGGATCAAAAGAGATTTCTTTTCCACCTTTCACCTCTATAGCTAGTATGCCTAGAAGTGGATGAGCTACGAGAAAGTCACACTCTCCATCCTTCTCATTTCCCAGCCTGTCCGTTCCCAGCCAAGGACTCGAGTAAAAGACATGGAAGCTGTCGTCGAGAACATCGGCTAGGCGGTTGTAAACCCGAACCTCTGCCTTCCGACGTGGGTCATCTAAGATCGACCGGGGTAGCTTTCGTGGCCAAATTACTGCCATCAGCTTCTCCGAAGCATCTCTTCGAAGTAGCCGAGGCCCGAGTTCGTGCCGTCGCCGGTGAGGAGTGCACGGTCGAGGAAGCTGTTGAACGCTTCACACGCTGTCTCCGGGGCAAGACAGCAGGAGTGGCACACCGAATGGGAATAGCTTTTCTCTGCTCCCATCATGTCAGTGATGCAGAGCGGGTCCGAAGAGCACCATTCGATCGCATCGATTGCACGTTGGAGAATGCCTGCAATGCGCCCCGACTTCCCTTGACGTTCAAGCCCTCCAAGCGTTCCATCCGAGTCGGTGGTCGCGGTATAGATGAGAAGTCCCGCCATCTGCTCCTCGCCAGTACCGGCGTAGATCCTCTCTTGGAGAGATGCCGACGAGTATCCGCATTCAAGCGTGAGTTGACGCATGAGAGCATGCGCAAGGGTGTGGCAGAGCATGTAACGCGGGCTGATCGTCTGAGGTGGCTTACCGTCTTCTCCGTACCGTTCCTTCCAGTCGGCTTGGTGCCGCGTCTCGCACTGGGAAACACGCGCCATGACGTCTGGCCGGTTTTCCCAGCTCGACAAGCGGTCCTCGTTCAGGGCGAGAAAAATGCCTTCGCCGCGGACCTCGATGGCTGGCAGCCATTCAAGCGGCTCCTTGGAGAGACGAGCGACCTCTGGTGAGTCCGGATCGCCTGGTGGATTGATACGGGTGAAGCCTTTAATGGCTCGCACCTCTCTTAACCGGACAGCCCTCACGACCCGAGAAATCCATGGGACAATCTCGGTGGCGACGGACTCCCGGCGTGTTTCGAAGTCGATGTCGAGCGTTCTGCTGCGACCGGGTTCCGTGACGAACTGCCGATACTCTGCCGGTCTCAGATCATCAGTCCGCAGCTGTCCGTAAGACGTGAGACGGGCGCGGATCGCCTCCGCCAGCTGACCTGGCGACAGCTCTCGCTCCTTTAGTATACTCTCCAATTTGCTGCGCACGAATGGATTGCTTAGACCATGATGAATGTAGTTCTCCAGTGTTGAAAGATCATCGAGGTCTGTCAGATCGCTCCACAAGTCGCCCAAATCTTCCTGCAGGGTATCCGACCAAGGTGGAATGCTCAGAGCGGACTCCGTAACGGCGAAATACAGGTTCGACGCCCCTCTTTGAACTGCGTATTGCTCCTTGCCACAGCTTTCATCGCCATCGGCCAGCCATGGTCGATAGCCGTGGCATTTGGGGCCGCGTTCCCACGTCTTCTTGGAAAAGACGCCATCCATTGATCGGCGCGCACCACACTTCGGGCAGCTGAGGATAAGACCGGCAAGCCCCGGCCTCTCTGACCTCAGGACAAGTCCCGGGTGGCGATCCGGATTTTCCCGCTTCGCCACTAAACATTCAGGTCTGTGGCCGACCCACCAATCCCACGGAAACTCGTCAACATGCCCATGCTTGCAAGCCATGACGAAGCGGACTGGGATGACAAAGACCTTGCTGTCGCCATGTGTCGTTTCGGTGCACGTCGGGCAGTAACGATAGGCCTTACCCGGGTCATTCTTCCATCGGCGCTCAGGCTTGATCATATCGCAGCTGGGGCATTGCAGCCATTTCGGGAAGCGCACGGCAACAAGCCGTCGGGTATCCGGATCGCCTTCCATTCCCCGTTCGAGCGCAACTGGGGGCGTTCTGAATCCCTTGACGCCAAGCTTCTTCTGGAGGCGCGTCTCGCGGATGAGCTGCGGGTGCGCCAGCCCTGCCGGAGGAAAGGATCGATCCCATTCCTCGAGCCCCGCAGCTATGCCAGAGACGGCTCCGCCACCTGCCCTGAAGTCCACGACGGAACCTGGACCAAAGGTAGAAACGACTGCGCTTCGCCTCAGTTCCTGCAACTCATTCTTCATGCGTATCGTCCTTTGCTCTCAGTATTGGGGCCATCCTGAAGGGGGTTCCGGCCTCGACGGTCCGCATGGAGTTGAGGGTAGGCCATGCGGCGCCAGCATCACGTCCGGATGCTCGACGTGCGGCAGCGCGTTCGGCGCTTTGCAAAAGGGATTTACCCCCCTTGTAGTCACTCCAGTAGACCGTCGGCGATCTTGCTCTCCATGTGTCGAGGCGCCGTTCTAGTTCATCCCGCACAGCTGTCTCTTCGGGATCGATGCGCTTTGCCCGCTCGACAATGAGGTCGATGAGATCCATCGCCGCGTCTTCCGCCTCGTCTTCCATTCGAGGGGAGTCGAGCATGGCCGGAACCAGATGGCGTACTGCCGCTACAAAAGAGGCATGTAGCGCCCTGTCGCGAGCACGCGAAGCGAAAGGTGTGACGCTTGTGGCCTCAACGTCCCTGTACAATGTGCGATGCCAGCTGCAAAACGTCTCGAAATGCGAGCGGTCCCTTGCCTTGGCGTTGTTGAGGACCGAAACTACAAGGCCGCTCACGTCACCACGCCCGACGCGGCTCGTCGACTGGATGTACTCTGCGATCGTCTTTGGTTGCCCGTTGACAAGCATCAGCCCGAGTCGGGAGATGTCGACGCCGACACTAACCATGTTAGTCGCAAGCACTGCATCGACTGCACCAGGAGCCCCAACCTTGATATCGAGAAGGTCGAGCATCTCGCGGATCTCCTCCTGTGTCCGGCGAGAGGTAAGTTCTTCGACGTTGCTAAGAGGGCGCTTCTCTTCTGACCGAACATTCGCGTAGAGCGCTATACTGTCGGTGACGTCATCCTGCATCAGAACAAGGGCGCCGCCGAGCTCCCGAAGAGAGTTGAAGTAGCCGACAAGCGTCCAGTAGGCGTCCCTACGGACATCGTCGCTGAACGCTCCGAAGGCAGTCTGCAGCAGGGAGCCAGCCACTGCCTGAAGGGTGAACTTTGCGGATCGCCCGGCCGTCGTGACCCCGAGATATCTCCGTCCTTTGGCGCTGGGGCGACGGTCGCGCACCGCAAACCCTGAATCGTCATGGTCGATCGCCGGCGGCGGAAACTGGAACGCCCCGCGATCAAAAAGCGCCAGAACCTGTTCCGGCGCCCTGCGGATTGTAGCAGTCGAGCCGATGACCTTGGCGCGATGTCCGCGCGCGGCAAACATCAGGTCGAAAGCGGACTCATAGACGCCAGCAATTGTCCCGAGCGGGCCGGAAATGAGATGAAGCTCGTCCTGGATGATTAGGTCAGGAGGGGACCCTTCCGAGACGGCAAACAGGCTGTTGGTTCGCTTTTCACGAACCACCTGAGCGAACTTGTCTGCCGTTCCAATGATCAGCGTCGGACGATTGTCGTAGACATCCTCGTCCACGGTATGGACAGGGAGCAGCCCGTAGATCGCGCATTCGGGGTTCTCGCATGAAACCTCCACAGGCGATGTCGAGCTTGCTATCGACCAGTTCAGCTTCGATTCGCAGGCAGGGCAACGTGCGAGTTGCTTTGGCGAAGCTACCTCCTGCGAGCGCTGGACGATGGAAGCGTAAGCGGCTTTCCGTTTGTTGGGGGTAGCATCACTGCCAACCCACAGGCCGATCGAAAAAGGCTCTCTGCCCTTAAGGGGAAGTCCCTTGGGAGCGGCCACCCGACCAGAGCGGATGGCCTCAAGGGCCACGATCATTGCGGCGGACCGCGCAAACTGTTGGGTTGTAAGAAGACGAAGCGTATAGCGCATTAGGGCGCAAACGCCGCTGTGGTCGTCCGCATTGTCTGAGAGGCGTCGGTAGACGGCGATGCACGCGATCAGCGCCAGGTAAGCCTCGGTCTTGCCGCCACCCGTCGGGAACCAGAGCAGATCCATGACTCCTCGGTGCTCGTGATCCCGGAGCACCGACGACGGAGCGCTCAGAAGCAGAAAACCCAGCTGGAACGGGCGCCAGCGGAGGGAGCCGTGACGACCCTTCGACTTGTCCCACGAGTGCTGCAGGTGCATGGCGAAGTTTGCCAGCTGGAACGCTCTCCGTAGCCTCGGGTTGGTGTCGAGTTCATCAACTGAGGCTCGCATGCGATCCAGGGCTTTGTCGCACTGGATGAGATGCGCATGGGCAACATGCCTCAGGGTTGGGGCGACGTCCCCGGTATCTTCCAGCCGCTTCTTCTGTGTCTCGATCCACCGAGCATAGGCGTCACAGAAGGTGACAAGTCCGTTCTTAAGGGTTGTCGAGTCAGCGGAGGCCAGCGCCTCGGCCAGAAGAGGGTCGAATGTCCCTTGTTCATTTCCCAGCTCTGCGAAATATGGATGACCATTGGGATCCACTCCCTCGACAATGGTCGATGGCAGCCATGTCGTCGCAACCCACCGAGCATGGGGTTGTGAGCCTGCCGAAGCCTCTGCCTCTTCCCACTCGGCCGAACAGACGTGGCCGACGGCAAACTCCGCGACGTTCCTGTAAAGGAGCGTTCCGCTCTCCTCGTCGCCGACCGCGCAGGTTTCGGTCGGCTCTACCGGAGCTGCGCGTCTTGGAGGCTTTGGGACCAGCAGAGTTCCCTCGCAGGGCTCGATGCGGAGCGAAGTCTGAAAGAGAGAGGCCGCCTCGATCTCGTTTCGGTCCTGCTCTGGAACCACCGAATTGACCAGAGCGAGAGTAGCCAAGACGGTATCCTTAGCCTTGATGCATCTGACGCTGAGAGAAACTACAGGAAGACCATTTCCATGCTCGGCAAGCTGGATCTCGCGCGTCGGACCGGGCGTTAGTTCAACGGCCGCAATTTCCACACTGTGGGGTTGCCGAACCCATACTTCGCCATCGTCGCGTTTCTCTGTCCGATAGGTTCCAAAGCTGCAGACGAAGCGTACCTTCGCGATACCCTCCGCCTTTGTGCTGAAGGATATGCCAGCGACGGAAGGCTTCTGAACTGATCCGGTCCGAACGGCATCGCTTTCGCCATCGCTTTCCTCCGCAGCGCTCGCTCCTGCTGTGCCGAGGCGATCATCATCCTCGCCCGACATGGCGGTGCGCTGAGGCCAGAGGATGCCAGTCAGGTAGACATCAGAAGGCCGAGCTGTGAGTGTTTCGTCTTCGGCCCGGGGGCCGACAAGGTCCTCGGCAAGCCTGAGTGCGACGATGTCTCTGTCCGCTGATTTATCCTGCATGGGAGCTAATTCCGATGAAAAAAGAAGAATGGAGGGAAGGCCGCAATTCTAGGTGCGAGGACGAAGCCTGAGGAGGCATAAGGCTCGTTTAGCGTATTGAGGTCGCTGTCATCGGGAGCCAGCACGATAGTGGCGCTACCCTGACCGCGGACATGGTTCACCTTGCTTGGCGGATTGTGACTGTGCTTCTGGTTCTTGTTCTCAAGTATCTTCCAAAGGTCGAAATTTAGATTGCGTGACATGACGCCGACAAATGGACCATCGTCGCCAACGCGTATTCTGTAGCGCCAATCGAGTGCACGATCCGCTTCCAGCTTGTAGGTCGTGACGACATCTGCATTTTTTGCGAGCAGGGCCTGACCGGCTTTTGCATCGGTCGCACTGAACTCGCTGCGGCCGACGAGTCCACGAGCGGCTATGTCCCCGTCGCGACCGACTTCGACCATCGTGGATTTGCCGTTCCTCACGGACCGATGAACCCGGCCTGATGCGAGGGTCGACGCTCGGAAAGCGTTACTCTCACCGACGATCAGGGATGTGCGAGCACGTGTTGCGCCGACAAAGAGTACTCTCGCTTCCTCGGCCTCGTCCTCGGCGCTCTCGAATTCTGCGCCGTTCGGAAGAAGCAACACGACGTTGCTTGCCTCGCGGCCCTTACTGGCATGAATCGTCCCGACGATCGGTCCTTGAAGACCATACTCGGGGAGGGTCAGTTCCACCGGAGGGCGCGCCTGACCCAACCGTCGTCTCAGCCTCTGCATGTCTACCGAGCCATCCTTTCGCCCTGCAACGCGCACAAGGTGCTGCCATGCTTCGCGTGGTCCGTATTGCGGTGTAGCATTGTTTTCGATACGTGTGGCCCAGAGATCGAGGAAATGCCGCTCGGCCAGATGGGGCTCGACAAAATCCGAGAAGCATATTGCGAGCCATGCCGGGAGCGTCGCTCCGTATCCTGACAGGCGCAGCCGATGGGGGAGGTCACAAAACTGGGAGGCCATCAGCACTTCGCCGCGAGTTCTGAAGAGCAGAAGATCGTCTCTGGTGAAGTCAGCGACCTTCATCTGGGTCCACTTCAAACCCTTTTTGTCCGCATACTCCCGGATCCGCTCTGCAGTCTCGGCGTGGAAGCCGTCGCGATGCCTGTTTTTGTCGAGGACGTCCTTCCGCAGATCCGAGAAGATCTTTTGCAGCCCGGGTGATGACGTGCGATAAATCTCCTTCAGGATTAGTGTGTCGAAGCCCATGGATTTATCTGAGCGAAGCCTGTCGAGCAGAGATTTACCGGTTTTGACTGCTCCGTCTTTCCGATGTCCGATACTATCGTCGGAGAACCCATAAATAGCTTGGGCCTCGTCAGCGAAGACTGTCACCCCGCAGTCTGAAGGCAATTTCTTTACCAGTTCCTCGATCAGGTCTGCCCGCTGTCCTACGAGGTCTTGCGCCTCATCGATGACAATATGCTCAATCTGCGACAATTCATCGGCGACATCCTCATCCGATTTCACGAGACCAATGACCCGGGCGATGTTATCCTCATAGGAGCCGGTCAGTCTCGCATTCGGATCGTGTCCGGAGTGGATGGACCATGCGTGTGAGTCGATCGTCGCTATCCTTATAGCGAAGGAGGCATCGCCGGCGTAGGAATGCAGCCGTGCGCGAATTTCAGCCACAGCAGTTCTCGTGAAGCTAATCAACCAAGTATTGCTTGGCTCCACGTCACATTCGTTGATTAAGTGCGCTAGCCTAGCGCATGCGATTGCAGTTTTTCCCGTTCCAGGTCCTGCTGAAACTATTATTCGTAAGTTGCTTGCTTTGCTAATAATCTCGAGTTGATCTTTGTCCCAAACGTGTGAACTGGTCATTCTGCATGCTTCCTGCAAGTGTCCAATAGATCAGTGGCAACCTCTGTTTCGAAAACCCCTCAGTAACTTACTTACGAAGTAACTATTTGATCTAAGATATAAACAATCAGCTAGCGGGAGTCACTTGTTCGACAGTTGTAAGTCCATTCATCAAGAAAGCTCTCCGGATAATCGGATAAAGTTAGAAATCACTAATATACCAACTTCTTACCACTGTACTTGCAGGTAACGCTTCGATGATCTTTAATAACTCGTCGAGAGTCAAGGTCATATTGTCGCACATCGAAGTTGTACGCTAGGAGCAGGGAATGTTCGAAAATTTGACAGATGTATTTAGCGCCGTCGCCGTAAAGTACCTGACAGCAGTCGACGCTGATCCGGGGACTTCGAACCAGCATGAGATCGGTGGACTTGTGAAGGCTGGGATGGCCGAAGCTATGGGATACCCCACCAATGGAGATAAGTTCGTATTCCCCGCAACCATGGTTTATATCGATGATTATTCTGATGAACCAATTGTGTGTGAAGACATTGTCACTTGGTACGACAGTCGATACAGTCAGCAGCATCGTCGGCCAGAATACAGGCTGTATTACCGATCGAACGATGTTTCCGAAGAGTTTCAGCAGGGTGATTTTTGTCTCATAGCATTTACGAAAGATCGGTCCCTCCTAATGATCTTCTGTCGTCCGGATACGGTAGTGGAGCGCCAGTTACAAGCATTGTTTGGTGCCAGCCAGACTAAAATTGACGACTCTCTTAAGCGTGTACCTATCGAGAGACTTGAGGTTGTTTCCCCAATACGCTTGATGCTGGCCAGGTATGGCTTCGAGTTAACAGTCACCGACAAAGATGATAGTAAGCGCCTTCAGATGATCCGCGATGAGTTTGGAGATACGTTCCCCTCAACGAAAGTATTCTCTGCCTTTGCCAGGGGATTTGTCACAGACGTCGAGTTAGTCAAAGATCCTGATTTGGCATTGGTCAGGTGGATGGAAGAAGAAGAAAAGATGTTTCGTTTGCTGGAGCGCCATATCGTTCAGGAAAGGCTGACTACTGGATTTGGCGAAAATGGCGATGACATCGATGAATTCATCAGGTTCTCCTTGAGCGTACAGAATCGCCGCAAGTCGAGAGTGGGGCATGCTTTCGAGAATCATATAGAAGAGTTATTGAGACACAATGGAATAAGATTTCAGCGTGGAGTTCACACAGAAGGGAGCCAAAAACCGGACTTCCTCTTCCCGGGTAAAAATGAGTATCACAGCCCTTCGTTTCCGGCAGAGCGATTAAGGATGCTTGCAGCCAAGACGACATGCAAAGAGCGTTGGCGCCAAATACTATCAGAGGCGAGCAGAATTCCCCGGAAACATCTGATTACGCTAGAGCCATCAATATCAAATGAACAAACTGCACAAATGATAGAGCATAACGTTCAACTGGTCGTTCCTTGGCCAGTACGCGCGACCTACGCGTCCGGACAGATAGAACACATAAACACATTCAAGGACTTTATTCGTGAGATTCAGGGAATCTATTCATGATGAACGGTCATTTCATCTATAACTCGTGCCAATGTCTGTTCGGGTGCTGACTTTATCTCACACTCCCAAGCGACGATCACATTCCACCCAGCGCATTCTAACTCCCTGGATTTCTGGAGATCTCTCTCAATGGTCTTTTGAAATTTGGGAAGCCAGAATTCAGTTCGGGATTTGGGGATATATGCGAATGGGCAGCCTTCATGTCGGTGCCAGAAACACCCATTTACGAAAATGACGGTGCGGTATTTGGGAAGCACGATATCCGGCTTACCCGGTAAATCGTGCGCATGAAGTCGGAAGCGAAAGCCGGATCGGTGCAGAAGGGTCCTTAACCGGCGCTCGGGGCTGGTGTTTTTGGCCTTGATGCGGCTCATATTCCAGCTTCGCTTTTCAGGCGTAAGGGTATCGATTATTAGCTCCGGAAAGTATTATCATGACTACTGTATAAAAAAACAGTTTTAATGGTTGTGCTTGGTAATCCTTTAGGGCATTATGTCCGCAAAAATACCCAGATAAGGATCCCCTCAATGAACAATCTCGAATCTCTTGAGTTACTCCAAAAAGCCCGTACAGTCTACAGTCAGAGGGAAATTGCGTCACTGTTGGGTGTGGATGCACGGACAGTGCGTCGCTGGGAAGCTAAGGAATGTGAGCCGCCAACCTACATTACGGATGCAATTCGGCAGCGCATTTTGCAATTTCAAAGCAATCGAAAACATTCTGACGGCTCATTTAAGTTTATTGATCTGTTTGCAGGCATAGGTGGTATTCGCCTCGGGTTCGAGAGGCAGGGTGGTCATTGTGTGTTTACCAGCGAATGGAATAACTTCGCTCAGAAAACCTATCTGGCTAACTTCCCCGAGACAGCTGATCACTCGTTTGCAGGGGACATCACTCAGGTCCATGTAGATGATATCCCGGATCATGACGTGCTGCTGGCAGGTTTTCCTTGTCAGCCTTTCAGCATTGCCGGGGTTTCCAAAAAAAATGCGCTGGGAAGACCGCACGGTTTTGAATGTGCAACACAAGGTACGTTGTTCTTTGACGTGGCGCGTATTATCGCCGCTAAACGTCCGAAAGCGTTCTTGCTGGAAAATGTAAAGAATCTGCTCTCTCATGATAAAGGTAATACCTTTCAGGTAATTCTTCAGACTTTACACGATGAGCTTGGCTACGAAGTTCATTACAAAGTAATTGATGGCCAGCATTTTGTTCCTCAGCATCGTGAGCGAATCATAATTGTCGGGTTTAGAGAGGGAACAAACTTTTCGTGGGAGGATCTGCAGCTACCGAAGGCGGATAGCGCTCCCCGGATGAAGAATATTCTGCATCCACAGGACGGAAGTGAATCGCCAGAACTTCCTTACACTGAAGGCACTAAAGCTAAGGTTAACGAAAAATATACGCTTACTCCGAAACTCTGGGACTATCTGCAGGCATACGCTGCAAAGCACAAGGCTGCTGGAAACGGATTTGGATTCGGCCTGGTTACAGGCGATTCGGTCTCTCGGACTTTGTCTGCAAGATATTACAAAGATGGCTCAGAGATTCTGGTTTCTCAAGGTACCAGAAAGCGCCCTCGCAGATTGACTCCAAGGGAGTGCGCGAGACTAATGGGATATCCAGATTCGTTTAAGATAACAGTTAGTGATACTCAAGCATACAAACAGTTTGGTAACAGCGTGATCGTACCTGTCATGGAGGAAGTTGCCAGAATTATGGTTCCGCGAATCCATGCCATAACCAAATCAGAACATGAAGATTCGTTTCAGATTGGACTGGCTATGTAGGAATTGGCGGGGGTGGGGTTAAAGATGTACGACATAAAACTCATCAAAACACCAGAAGATCACGCTCGAGCTCTGGCGTGCCTGAGCGAGTTATGAAGCTGGAGGCGGCCGTGGCTAAAAACATCAGCATTTCCCTTGGCGCTCATTTTGATGAGTTTATTGCTCAGCAAATCCAGAGCGGGCGTTATGGTTCCGCCAGCGAGGTTGTGCGCACCGGGCTCCGGATGCTTGAAGAGGCAGAAATCCGCCGCCAGCATTTGCGTCGGTTGCTGTCGGAAGGGGAAAAGAGCGGATTTGTCGATTACGACTATAATTCTCTTATGGACGAACTGGACAAAGAATCGCATTGATGCACACGGTTAAGCCGACCCAAAAGGCAGGAATGGCCTGATTGGTATTCCCTGCTAAATTTCATTCGTAGTAGCCAACACAAACACCTCATACCCAAACACCCCCTTCGCCCGCTCCGCCAGCGCCACCTCCCGCGCGATATCCCGCAGCGCCGCCGAGTCAGGCATCACATCGCGCAGTTCCGCAACCCTTGCCTTTAGCGGCCGGTAATAATTGTCCCAGCCCGCCTCGCTCAGGGTGAAATGCGCCAGCACCTGATGACCCAGCGTGGCGATTTGTTCCAGCCGGGTCGGCACGCTCTGCATGTCCGGATACTCCCGCTGCCAGTATGCCCTGGCATCATCGCTGGCTTGATCGCTCAGCCACACCATGTCGCTGAAGACCAGCGTGCCCTGGGCGCTGAGCAGGGGCTGCCAGGCTTGCAGGGCGGCTTCTATACCCTTGATGTAAGCCGAACCCTCGGCCCAGATCAGATCAAAACTGCCTGGTTCAAAGGGCAGTGCGTCCATGCTGGCGCAGCAGGCGGTGACACGCTGGCTCAGGCCCAGGTCGACAACAGACGGGCCAGCGCGCCGGCTTCGGTATCAATGGCGGTGATGTGTGCCTGCGTGTGTTGCGCCAGCAGCAGGGTGGCGAGCCCTTTGCCGCAGCCAATGTCGGCGATGCGCTGTGGTTTGCCCGGCACCTGCTGCAGCGCCCGCAGGGTGTCGGCATCGCTGCCGGGGCCCCAGCGTTCCAGGGTTTGGAAGGCCGTCATGAAGTCGGCCATGTAGGTGGTTTGGTCGGTCATGGTGTCTCGGCCCGAAACAGCCGTAAATAGGCATCGAATACATACAGCCGATTGCGATGCTGACCCGTGATTTCAACAAGCACGCCATGGCTGACCAGGTCGGCCACCAGGGCGGCGGCGGTGTTGGTTGAGGTGCCAATGGTCTCGGCGGCCCACTTGATGTCGATAACCGGTTGGCCGTAGAGGTGGCGCATCAGGGTGTGTGCATTGCCCTGGCGGCGGGCACCAAAGTGCGGAAGGACATCTCGCTCTATTCCTTGTTTCAGGTCTATGATGGCGCGGAACACCCTGGCAGCGGCGCGCGCGGTTTCCTGGATGCCGAACAGGAAAAACACCAGCCATTCACGCAGGTGATTACCGTGGCGTACAGCCATCAGATGGTCAACATAGGCGGTTTTGTTGCGCTCGAAGTAGTCCGACAAATACAGCGCCGGTTTGTGCAACAGCCTCTCGGCTGCCAGGTACAAAGCAATCATCAGTCGGCCCAGTCGGCCGTTACCGTCCAGGAACGGGTGGATGGTCTCGAACTGGTAATGAGCGATACCAATGCGCAGCAATGGGTGCAAAAAGAAGTCTTGTGCGTTCAAAAACTTCTCCAAATCCCCCATCAGCTGGGGCACGTGCTCGTGATGTGGTGGCACAAAGGCAGCGTGATTCAGGCTGACGCCAATCCAGTTCTGACTGCTGCGAAACTCTCCCGGCAATGTGTGTTCCCCGCGCACGCCCTGCATCAGAATGGCATGGGTTTGCTTCAGCAGCCTGACGGACAGCGGCAATCTGTCCAGAGATTCGATGGCGAACCTGAGAGCTTGAATGTAATTCTGGACGTCGGTCCAGTCGTCCCGCTCGTCTGGCTTCAGATCATCGGCGTCTTTAAAGGCATCCTCGATGTTGGTCTGAGTGCCTTCAATCCGGCTGGACTGGGTAGCCTCTTTTGCGACATAGGTGCGGATGAAGAAGTCGATGCCGGGAATCAGCTGGCTGAAGGCGTTCAGTTCGCCCAGCGCACGATCGGCTTTCCCCAGCAGATCCATTAGCTCGGGGTCGGCAATCACCCACTCATGGCAGATGTGTTCAGGTAAAAAAGCCTTGTATTCGTAGCGTTGCTCGTAGCGCCCTGCATTGAAATTAGAGATATTCATATGTCAGAAACTCGCGAGTTTTTGATATAGCGCCTCATCCTATTTCAATTTGGCGTGGAATCGCAAGTCTTATGTCAACTTAAGATTAGTTTCTGACATAACGACATTCCGTATGTCAGAAACCGGCAAAGTTTTTATTCGTCCAATTGTAAGTTTTGGGTCATTCTGACAACAAACCACGCACCACATGCCCGGTGTAATAGAGCGGAGCCACGATGTTGTGTTGCTCCAACATCGACGAGCCCTGCGTGCCGGTTAGCTTGATGGTTTTGTGCGGTGCGCACTTGTCGATATAGGACTGCAGCGACTTTGCCCGTGTGCGTTTACCGCTTTTGACCTCTATCGGTACGATGCGTCCGGCATCATCCGCGACGATAAATTCCATCTCGGCGCGGGCGTCAAACCACGCAAAGGTGGGGTCCTGCCCCAGCGCGACCAGCTCCTGCTGCACAAAATTCTCGGCCACAAAACCCTTGTATTCGTAGCCCTGTTGTTTGATGGCTTTGTAGCTCATTCCCAGCATGTGGTTCAGCAGGCCAGTATCAAACAGGTAGAGTTTGAATCGATTGTCTTTTTTGTACGCAGCCAGCGGGTAGCGCGGAGTGCCTTCAACGGGATAGTTCTTCAGCACCAGACGGCATTTCTCCAGCCAGGTGATGGCACTTTCCAGCTCGCCGTAGCGAGATTTACGCTCGTAAATGCCCTTAAAGCGGAAGCGCTGCACGGAGTCGTCCAGTACCGCGGACAGTTGCGCGGGCACGTTGCGAAACACGGCTTCAATCAGGCTGGCGTCAGTTTTGCCTGCGTATTTGCCAAAGTCGCGCAGGTAGCCGGCCACCAGATCGCTGTGGATCTGTGTGACGGTCTGCACCCGCTCCAGGATGCTGGATTCTTTCAGTTGAAACCAGGTATGAACGGCCTCTGGCATGCCGCCCGTGAAGTAGTAATCAGTCAGGGCGTCAAACAGGCGCGTGTGGGCAGCGGCGGAGTTGGCTTGCTGTTCGAAGGCTGTCAGCAGTGGGGCATCACCAGAGGCCATCAGAAATTCGTGGAAGGTGAGAGGGCGCAAATTGTATTGCTCGACCTTGCCAACCGGAAACGCTGTCAGCAGGCCGATGTTGGATCCACTGGCGGCGACAAAGAAATGCGGCGCTTTTTCGGCGAAGTATTTCAGGGCGGTCACGGCGCGCGGGCATTCACCGATCTCATCCAGGATCAGCAGGTCGCTGGCGGGGTCAAACGGCTGGCCACTGAGCAGCTCCAGACTGGTGATTACATCCTGCGGTGTCAGTGAGCCGCTGAATGCCTCAGCCATCTCCGGGGACTCCAGAAAATCGATGTGCAACACGCGCCGGAATGTCTGACCCAGCAGGGAGGTCAACAGGTAGGTTTTACCCGTTTGACGGGCGCCGTCAATCAGCAGCGGTTTGCGGGTCGGCTGTGCTTTCCAGGTCAGCAGTTGCTGGGTCAGTGAGCGCTGCATTGGGCATCCTGATGGGTGTTGGTAGAGGGCCATTACACTTTAATGCGCATAAAAATGCAATATTTAACATTTTTATGCGCATTAAAGTGTGGTGATGCCATCGGCACATCAGAAAGACATGTCGATATTTTGCATAAATTTCGACACGAAAGGATTGGCCAGCCCGCCTTGTTTACTCAATATTCTGGATCTGCTCCCGCATCTGCTCAATCAGCACCTTCAGCTCCACGGCGTTCAGCGTAGTCTCTGCGACAATCGACTTGGACGATAAGGTATTGGCCTCCCGATTCAGCTCCTGCATCAGAAAGTCCAGGCGGCGGCCGATCGGCTCGTTGGTGCCCAGTACACGTTCCACCTCAGCGACATGCGTGGCCAGACGATCCAGCTCTTCATCCACATCGGCCTTCTGGGCCAGCAGTACAATTTCCTGTTCCAGGCGGGTGGGATCGAGTTCTGTCTTCAGCGCATCCAGGCGAGTGCGGATATTGTCCTGCTGGCGCTGCAGGATCTCGGGTAGACGTTCGCGGATATTGCTGACGATGGCGGTAATGGCAGCCAGTCGCTGTCGGATCAGTTGGGCCAGCTCTTCGCCCTCGCGCTGGCGGGCCGTGTTGAAGTCGCGCAGGGTTTCCTGCAACAGTGCCATGGCGTCGCGCTGAATGGGGGTGGCATCCACTTCGTGTTCCTGCAGTACGCCAGGCCAGCGCAGGATCTCGTGTACGCTGAGCGGGCTGGCACCCGGGATCAGCTGGTGTACCTGCTGGCTCATGTCGCTGAGCTGGCCGACTATGCCAAGGTCAAGTTCTTCCTGACGAGTGGTTTCTTCGCGGGTCTGAATGCGCACCTGACAGTCTACCTTGCCGCGGGCGATGGCTTTGCGCAGAGCGTCACGGATCGCCGGTTCCAGGGGACGCAGCAATTCCGGCAGGCGCAGGCCAGGTTCCAGGTAGCGATGGTTGACCGAGCGGATCTCCCAGCTCAGGGTGCCCCAATCGTATTCCTGCTGCTTTCTGGCGAAAGCGGTCATGCTGGCTGCCATGCTGTCCTCCTGTTCTGAATGCCGCAAGTTTATCGCAATCGCCTGCTGAATGCGGGATAATTGCGCTTCAATTCAAAGATATCACACCGAGGTTCCATGTCAGTTTCCACACCTGCCGTCATCACCCGCCCCAGCCAGCGCGCCGCCAATCAACTGCGCGATATTCGCCTCACCCGCCATTACACCAAGCACGCTGAAGGCTCGGTGCTGGTGGAGTTTGGCGACACCAAGGTGATTTGTACTGCCAGTGTTGAAGCCAGTGTGCCGCGATTTTTGAAAGGCACAGGGCAGGGCTGGGTGACGGCGGAGTATGGCATGCTGCCACGCTCGACCGGCAGCCGGATGGATCGTGAGGCGGCGCGTGGCAAGCAGGGCGGCCGTACGCTCGAGATTCAGCGTTTGATTGGTCGCTCTTTGCGGGCGGCACTGGACATGAATCTGCTGGGTGAGAACACCATCAAGCTGGACTGCGATGTAATTCAGGCGGATGGCGGCACACGCACCGCCTCAATCACCGGCGCCTGTGTCGCCTTGTACGATGCGGTGGGCGTGATGCTGGAACGCAAACTGATCAAACAAAATCCAATCAAACAGCTGATCGGGTCGGTATCGGTGGGTGTTTATAAGGGCATGCCGGTGCTGGACCTGGATTATGCAGAAGATTCAACGGCAGAGACCGACATGAATGTAGTAATGAACGACGCCGGACGTTTCATTGAAGTGCAAGGCACGGCAGAAGAGGGTGATTTTGACTTTGGGCAACTGCAGCAAATGATGGAGCTTGCACAGCAGGGCATTGAGCAGTTGATTGCCACGCAAAGGGAGGCGCTGGGTCTGTCATGAGCGGCACACCAGGAGGGCAGGACATGGCACTGCAACCGTATCAGTTGCGGTTTCTGGAGTACGCAATCGAGCATGAGATACTTCGCTTTGGCGAATTTACATTAAAGTCCGGGCGAGTAAGCCCTTACTTTTTTAACGCTGGTCTGTTTAATACCGGTGAGGCGTTGGCTTTTATCGGCAGTAGTTATGCGACGGCGCTCAATGCCAGCGGGCTGAACTATGATCTGTTGTTCGGGCCGGCTTACAAGGGCATTCCGCTGGTATCGGTGACGGCCGCAGCTTTGGCCAGTGAGCATCAGGTCAATAAGCCTTACTGCTTTAACCGTAAGGAAGCCAAGACCCATGGCGAAGGTGGCCAGATGGTGGGCTCACCGTTGCAGGGCCGGGTGCTGATTGTTGATGACGTGATTACGGCAGGTACGGCGATTCGCGAAGTCATGGCCATGATTGCAGAGGCGGGCGCCAAACCGGCGGGCATTCTGGTGGCGCTGGACCGGCAGGAAAAGGGTCAGGGTGAGTTGTCGGCCATTCAGGAGATCGAGAAGGAGTTCCATGTGCCGGTGCTCAGTCTGATCAACCTGAATCAGATCATCAGCTACCTGCAGATGCAGCAGGATGAGGATTTGAAGGCTTTTTTGCCGGCTATCCGTAATTACCGTCAGCGATACGGGGTCTGAGCGACAATGCGGAGGCAGCAACGGGGCTGAGGGTCTGCAGTCGCTGCCTGCACGACAGTAATTGGCGCCCAGATATGACGCCGGGCAAAAATTTCCGGTCAGAAATTATAGGGACTGGGGTCGGCCGCTTCTTCATTAAACGGCTGCAGCAGGTTCTGCGCCAGATAGGCCCACTGTTCCTCCCAGTGCTCGGTGGGTTTGTGCGCAAATTCGCTGCGTACAAACTGCACCAGCCGCCCTTCGGCACTGGCCAGCAGCAGATTGGCCAGCACAGCCGGGGATACTGGTGGTTTCATGCCTTCCCGGATCTGCGCTTCGCGCAGCACCTGCTTCAGCTGGGCTTCCAGTCGATCAAACAACTGACTGATACGAGCGCGCAGGCGATCTGTTTCGCCAGTCAACGCATCGCCCGTCATCAGGCGGGTCATACCGGGATTCTTTTCGGCAAAGGTCACCAACAGGGTGAGGATCTTTTCACAGCGCTGAGAAGTGGTCAGGTCGTCCTGCAGGATCTTGTTGATACGCGTGAACAGGGTATCTTCTATAAACTTGATCAGCCCTTCAAACATGCGGGCTTTGCTGGGGAAATGGCGGTATAGCGCCGCCTCTGAGACACCCACTTCGCGGGCCAGCGCCGCGGTGGTAATGCGGGCGCCGGGGCCGGTTTCCAGCATGTGCGCCAGAGCCTGCAGAATCTGTTCCTTGCGTGAGGTTTTGCGTTCTGCGCGGGCGTGTACGGCTGCGTTCATCAGTGGTCCTCTCCAACTTTACGGATGTTGCTGATCAGCGTGCCAACGCCGGTGTGGGTAAAGATCTCCAGCAGGACGGCGTGTTCAACGCGGCCATCGATGATATGTGCACTTTTTACGCCGTTGTTGACGGCATCCAGTGCGCAGCGAATTTTGGGCAGCATGCCGCCGTAAATGGTGCCGTCCGAGATCAGTTCGTCAACCTGGCCTGTGGTCAGGCCGGTCAGCACCGTTCCCTGTTTGTCCATGACGCCGGAAATGTTGGTCAACAGCATCAGTTTCTCCGCACCCAGCACTTTGGCTATCTCGCCAGCCACGGTGTCGGCGTTGATATTGTAGGTGGCGCCGTTTTCGTCAACGCCAATGGGGGCGATGACCGGGATAAAATCACTGTGCTCAATCATGTTGAGCACTTCTTTATTGATGCCAGCTACCGTGCCGACCTGGCCAAGATCCAGCAATGTGTCGGCCTCGCCATTATCGCCGGTCTTCTTTTTCATCAGCTTGGTGGCTTTGATAAGGTTGCCATCCTTGCCGGTAATACCAATAGCCTTGCCGCCGTTCTTATTCAGCAGTGCCACAATTTCCTGATTCACCAGGCCGCCCAGCACCATCTCCACCACATCCATGGTCTGGCTGTCTGTGACGCGCTGGCCTTCGATGAATTCAGACTGGATATTCAGGCGCTCCAGCAAAGAACCGATCTGTGGGCCTCCGCCATGTACAACCACCGGATTCATGCCCACCAGCTTCATCATCACAATATCGCGGGCAAAGCTGTTTTTCAGGGTTTCGTCGGTCATGGCATTGCCGCCGTACTTAACCACGATGGTGCAACCGGTAAACTGTTGAATATAAGGCAGTGCTTCGGTCAGTACATTGGCGATGTTTTTAGCGGCGGCAAGATCCAGGGGCATAGAGACAGTCCGGTTATGTCAGTGTAATACGTGAGTCAGGCAGTATATAACGACTTACACCGTTTGTTAAAACGGCGCTTGAGCCGTCAGGCGACAAAGTCGAGTCGGGCATCAACCTGCTGCAGCAGTTGGCGGAAGGCTTGTTGTATAGTCTGCAGCGCTTGCGCATTGCAGGCTTCAAAGCGCAGCAGCAGCGCTGGCGTGGTATTGGAGGCGCGGATCAGTCCCCAGCCATCTTTGAAGTCGGCCCGCACGCCGTCCAGGCAGTTGACGCTTGCTTGCGGGAAGCTGGCCAGTTTGCTGATGCGCGCCATCAGTTCAAACTTCTCGGATTCTTCAACCGCTATGCGCAGTTCCGGCGTGGTCAGACTGGGTGGCAGGGTATCCAGCATCTGGTCGGCGGAGATCGGGCTGCGGGCCAGGATTTCCAGAAATCGCGCACCGGTGTAGGGGCCATCATCATACCCGAACCAGCGATCCTTGATAAAAATATGGGCCGAAAACTCGCCGCCCACCACGGCGCCGCTATCGCGCATTTTTTGTTTCATGAATGAGTGGCCGCTGCGACTCATGACCGGCTGGCCACCCAGCCGGGTGATTTCACCGGCCAGCAGGTTGCTGCATTTCACGTCGAACACCACTTTGGGCGCCGGACTGTCATTGGCATATCGTGGCAGAATGTCGCGAACCAGCAACATCAGTAGCCGGTCCGTATCGATAACCCTGCCCTGGTCGGTCACCATGACCACTCGATCGCCGTCGCCGTCCAGTGCCACGCCCAGATCTGCTGAGTGAGTCTTTACTGACTCTATAAGGCTAGCCAAATTGGCATTGATGGTGGGGTCGGGGTGGTGGTTAGGGAAGCGACCGTCAAGCTCACAATACAGCTCAATCACTTCGCAACCCAGTGCGCGATAGAGCTCCGGTGCAACCAGGCCTGGCACAGCATTGCCGCAGTCGACCACCACCTTCAGTGGTCGCTGCAGGCTGACCCGCTCCTTGATGTATTGGATGTAGGCCGGCTTGATGTCCTGCTTTTGCAGCTTGCCGCGAGACTGATCGGGTGGCCTTACTTTATCCGGGCGGCTGGCCAGAAAATGCGCCTGGTCACGTATGCCCAGAATTTCCTCAGGTGTCAGGCAGGTTCCGTGACGTACCATCTTGATGCCGTTGTAATCAGCCGGATTGTGGCTGGCGGTCAGCATGACACCGGAGTCGCAGTGCGTCGTGTGGGTTGCAAAGTACAGCAAAGGCGTAGCAATCACGCCCAGATCGATCACATGGCAGCCGCTATCAAGAATTCCGTTGATCAGAGCCTGCCCCAGAGCCGGGCTGGAAAGACGTCCGTCAGCGCCCAGCAGCAGCTCATCAATACCCTGCTGCAACGCCAGGTATCCGATTGCCTGGCCAATAATGCGGATATTTTCAGTGGTCAGGTCCTGGTGGGCGATGCCGCGGATGTCATAGGCGCGGAACATGACATCCGGTATGCAGACTGCCGTCATTGCGCTGTTTCCGGTTTGTTGGCGTCCAGTCGCTGACGAATCAGCATCAGCATCTGGCGGGCCACCAAATGTTTGTTGGCCGGGCCCAGCTCCTGATGGTCTTCGCTGCTGCCGGCAGGCCAGATGGCGGTGGCGGCGATACTGTCGCTATTGAAGGTGGCGGTGGCATCATTGGCAAACAACAGATCCAGGCCTTTGCGCTTCAGTTTGTCGCGTCCGTACTCGACCACATCCCGGGTTTCGGCCGCAAACCCCACCACAAAGGGGCGCTCCGGCAGCGCGGCCACGGTGCCAATGATGTCGGGATTGCGAACAAGAGTCAGTTGCAGGGTTTCGGCCGTTTTTTTGATTTTGTGGTCGCTGCTTTCGGATACCCGATAGTCAGCCACGGCTGCAACGCCAATAAAGACGTCGGTGTCGGCAACGGCCGTCAGGCTGGCGTCCAGCATCTCCTGGGCGGTTGTGACCTTTACAAGTTCTACTCTGTCGGGGGCAGGCAGATTCACCGGGCCACTGATCAGCGTAACACGGGCGCCCGCCTGAACGGCTTCGGTCGCCAGCGCATAGGCCATTTTGCCGGAGCTGTGATTGCTGATAAAACGCACCGGATCAATGGCTTCGCGTGTGGGGCCGGCGGTTAACGTGATATGCAGACCGTTCAGAAGGCCGGGTTGATAAAGGTCGGCGCACAGCCTGGCCAACTCGGCTGGTTCCAGCATGCGGCCCGGGCCGACATCTCCGCAAGCCTGAGAGCCGGCGGCGGGGCCAAACACATGGGCGCCGCGTGATACCAGCGTCGCCAGGTTGTCCTGGGTGGCCCGATTCAGCCACATGCCCTGATTCATGGCCGGTGCCAATGCTACCGGTGCTTTGCTGGCCAGCAGCAGGGTGGTGAGCAGGTCATCGGCATGGCCGGTGACCATGCGCGCCAGAAAGTCTGCGCTGGCAGGCGCGACCAGAATCAGATCCGGCCAGCGTGCCAGCTCGATGTGCCCCATGCCCGCTTCTGCATCAACATCCAACAGGTCCAGATGCACCCGATGACCAGACAGGGCCTGCATGGTCAGCGGAGTAATGAATTCGGTGGCGGCCCGGGTCATGACCACCCGCACATCGGCACCTGCTTTGCTCAGAAGTCTGGTTAACTCGGCACATTTATAGGCTGCAATGCCGCCGGTCATGCCCAGCAGTATGCGTTTGTTAGCCAGTGTGGCCAGTGAATCTGATTGCATGGGCAAAGTCCGTTGCAGATGTGTATCTCGCATTCTATGCAACAGGAGGCGTTTTCGACAAGGCAGGTTTTTTGGAGAGCTGCTATAACAATGTACATGCAGCTTATGGAGAAGGTTATGGGGATCAAGGATTGGCCGGTGTCGGAGCGGCCCAGGGAAAAGCTATTGGCGGGCGGGCCGTCCAGTCTGTCAGACGCCGAATTGCTGGCGGTGTTTTTGCGCACCGGCACCCGTGGACAGACAGCCATCGATGTTGCCAGGCGCCTGCTGCTGGACTTTGGTGGTCTGTCCAGCATACTGGCGGCCAGCCTGGAGCAGTTCTGCCAGCACCAGGGCCTGGGGCCGGGCAAATATGTACAGTTTCAGGCGGTGCTGGAACTGGCCAGGCGCTATATGGGCGAGCGTCTGGCAGAAGCCGATGCCTTGACCAACTCGGATCTGACACGCGACTATCTGAGGGCAAGATTACGGGACTATCCGCATGAGGTTTTTGCCTGCCTGTACCTCAATAACCAGCATCAGGTGACAGGCATGGAGGAGCTCTTCACGGGCACCATCGACGGAGCGGCAGTGTATCCGCGGGAGGTGGTCAAGCGCTGCCTGCATCACAATGCGGCAGCGGTGATCTTCGCGCATAACCACCCGTCAGGCCTGGCAGAACCCAGCCAGGCCGACATCAGTATTACCCGGCGATTGACCACGGCCCTGAATACCATTGATGTCAGAGTGCTGGACCATGTGGTTGTCGGCAAGGCAGAGGTCGTTTCCTTTGCCGAGCGAGGGCTGCTTTAGTGAGGCAAAAAGGCGAAATAAGTTGCCTTTGGCAGGCTGTTTTGGTATAAATCGCGGCTCAAATTTTTCTGCACGGGTTTGTAACGAGGCAAGACCATGTCTAACGTATGTATGGTAACCGGCAAAAAGCCGATTACAGGCAACAATGTTTCTCACGCGAATAACAGAACGCGTCGTCGTTTTGTGCCGAACATCCAGTCACACCGTTTCTGGGTTGAGTCAGAGAAGCGTTTTGTGAAACTGAAAGTATCCACCAAAGGTATGCGTACCATCGACAAGAAAGGCATTGATGCTGTTCTGGCCGATATCCGTGCCAATGGCGTAAAAGTTTAATCAATAACCGAATCAGGTGGTAAGCAGCAATGCGCGATAAAATCAAACTGGTTTCTTCTGCAGGCACCGGTCACTTCTATACAACGGACAAAAACAAGCGTACTACACCAGACAAGATCGAAATCAAGAAGTTCGATCCGGTGGTACGTAAGCACGTGATCTACAAAGAAGCCAAGATCAAGTAAATCTTTGCCCTTGCAGCCCGTACAAAAACACCCGACAGGCCTTTGGCTTGCCGGGTGTTCCCGTTTGTGGGTCTGAAACAGCCTTGTTATTTCTGCTTGCTGAGTGATTTTGCCAGTTTTTGAGTGGCTGCAGCGAGCTTGGTATCCGTAGCCAGCTCTTTCTTCAGTTTCCCGACCGTTGTCGACACTGTGCCATAACGCTTGAGCTTGAACAGCCTGGCAATGGACTGCAGCGTGGTGGCGGACAGCTCCTGACACAGGTACATGGCGACCCAGCGCGGTACGTTCTTGGAGCCCGGACCACGGGCGGCCTGGTAAATGCTCTCTTCACTGACTTTGAAGTGTTTGGCAACCGCGGAGACAATGTCTTTGCAGCTGGGACGCCATTTGGCGTTAGCACCCCGTGATACACCTCTTGGCTTGCTGGCGCTGCGCTTGCCGGCGGCAAACTTGCGGAATTTCTCATCACCCATGACCGACAGCAGGTTTTTCTTGCCGTAGAAATGGGCCATTTCCTCATCGACGCCCATAGCCACGTAATCTGCATAAATCTTGTATCGACGGTTGGCGGGGCCTTCCAATTGTGCCAGTGCATCATCGCGCACCAGCCAGACCGGCGGTTTAACCTTGTTGGTATAGGCCGGGTAACTGCTCCATTCGTTCTTGTCCAGATCCTGCTTGCGCACACCCAGATGGATGTAGCGGGTCAGCGGCAGCAGGTATTTGTCAGCCTGCACCAGCACCGCTTTATAGCGACCTTTGAACAGAGAACCGTCAGATTTTTTCAGGCGCTGATAATACTGTGTGTACAAGCCGTCAATCTGGCGCATAAAGCGACTGAGATTTCCTTCCGGGGTCTTGATCAGCAAATGATACTGATCTTTCATCAGCACATAGGCATGAACCTGAACATTCAGTCGGCTACAGGTTTCTTCAAGAGCCTGCAGAAAGGCTTCGTAGTAGCGGGTTGAGGGGAAGGCGCGCTGGCCTTCCAGCGCATAGTTTGAGACGTGATAAACTGCATCCGGATACTCGATTCGAAGTGGACGTGCCATGATTTGAGTCCCTTTGTTATGAGCGATGTTTAGTATTATTGTTATGTATCGTTTTTATAAATTACAGTTGACCCCACTGATCAGCAATAATAGTGAACTACATCAAGCGCTAAGGTCAACAGCAAAATTAATTGTCGACTTTAACGAGTGTGAGAAGTAAACGCCTGGATTAATCAGGCAGGCACGTTGGCAATGGTGATGGCACGTTTGGGCGCGGGCAGGCCTTCAATGCTCAGAGCTGGGTTGTCTGGGTGCAGGCCGTCAATCAAGGACTGAAAGGGCATCCATTCTGTGGTGCGCTGCTCGGCCTGGCAAGTGACGTTAACGTCAACTGTGCGGATATTCTCGAAGCCGCAGCGGCGCAGCCAACTCTCTGTTGTGGCCACAGAGGGCAGGAACCACACATTATGCATTCTGCAGTAACGATCTGGTGGTGTCAGCGCATAACCTTCCTCACCATCGACCACCAATGTTTCCAGAATCAGTTCGCCGCCGGGACGCAGGCTCTCGAACAATTGAAACAAATGGTCAAATGGCGAGCGACGATGATAAAGCACGCCCATAGAAAACACGGTGTCAAACCAGGCACTTTTGGAGGGGAACTGATCAAGCGTGACGGGTACCACAAATACGGGCAGTTCGCGTAAGTAGTGCTGAATCAGACGATATTGGAAAAAGTAGGCCGGATGCGGATCCACGCCCAGAACAAAGCGGGCACCTTCCCCATAGGCACGATAACAATGGTAGGCATTGCCACTGCCCACGTCCATCACCCGCCTCCCGGCCAGTGGGCTGATGTGAGGCAGCAGCCGGTCCCACTTCATATCTGAACGCCACTCACTGTCAATCTCCACGCCAAAAAGTGACCACGGCCCCTTGCGCCACGGGATTTGCGTGCGCGCCGCTGCCAGGATGTTCTGGTATTGCTCTTCGCTGACATCGTCGCGGGTGCCAATGCGAACCATGGATTCAAGATCGATGGACGAAGGTGTGACATCAGGCAGGGCATCGTACATGGCCAGCCAGCGGTCGGTCAGGCCGTGCTTGCGTGAGTACAGGTAAGTCTCGCTGGCAAAATAGGTGATGTCTTCAAGCGGGCCGCCGTGCAGGATTTCTGCCAGGCGGACATCAGCGGTTGTGTCTCGCATCAGCGCACAGCCACCATGGATGTGAAGTTGAAGCATTGAAACCACACATCACAGGAGCGGAATCCAACCTGGGACAGCCTGTTCTTGTGCGCCTCGATGGTCTCTGGTATCAGCACGTTTTCCAGGGCAGTGCGTTTTTGTGCCACTTCCATTTCTGAATACCCCTGGGCGCGTTTGAACTGATGGTATAGATCAATAAACAGCTCATTCAGGTCATCAGCGGGGAAACGTATTTTCTCCGACAGAATCAGAATGCCGCCGGGGCGCATGCCATCGGCGATCTTCTGCACCAGGGCCTGGCGTTTGGCTGGAGCAATGAACTGCAGGGTGAAGTTAAGGACGACCACAGAGGCGTTGCTGATCTGTGACTCGCAAATATCCTGGCACACTACTTCAATGGGCAGCCCGGCAGAGTCAGGTTCTTGCAGGCGCTTTTGCAGGCGAGTTGTCATGGCCGGCGAATTATCGATGGCCAGCAGCCGATAGTCGCTGTGCTCTATCTGGTGTGCCATGGCCAGGCTGGCGCCGCCCAGTGAGCAGCCCAGATCATAAATGTGGCTGCCGGGGGTGCAGTAACGCGCGGCCAGCACACCAATCATGGACAGGATGGTGCCGTAGCCGGGCACGGAGCGGTTGATCATGTCGGTAAAAACAGCCGCTACCTTTTCATCGAACACGAAGTCGCTGCGCGACTGCGGGTCGGCAAAGATATTGTCTTTAAGCGGTGGTGTATCAGGGGATCGGGTCATTGTCAGTCTGCAGTTCTCAGTCGGCAGGCACGGAGGTCAGGCCCTGCTCTTGCAGTGCTGCCCGGATTTTATCAGCCGTCAGTTTCTGTGCATCATCAGCGCGGTCCTTGGCTTTAGAGAAATCCAGGTCACTGATGGCGTTGATGGGGAACAGGTGAAGGTGGGCATGCCGGACCTCCAGTCCCGCGATCATCAGTCCGGTTTTTTCGCAGGGAAACAGCTTGCGAAGCGTTTTCGACAGGGTGCTGGCAACCTGAAAAATGTGTGCAGTCAATTCCGGCGACATATCATCCCAGTGATCGACCTCTTCGTGAGGGATAAGCTGCAGATGGCCTTCATTGATCGGTTTAATGGTCAGGATGGCAAAACAGCGGCCATCATCCCACAGCAGATGACCGGGAAGCTGTCCCAGGCGGATTTGTGTAAACAGGCTGCTCATTAGCGGATCATCCGGGTAGCGGCTATGGAAGGCGCTATTATGAGGCAATTCGTGGTACAGTCCAACCGACGAAAGAGCAGGCAGCGGCGGGACTTCGCGGATGTTAACGCGCAGATTGCAGACAGGCATGGAATCCAGGCAGATTGAACATCTGGCTGTTGCCGATTTGCCGCTGGATTGTCGCCTGGTGCGCAGCCGTCGCAAAAGTTTGGCGGTGCATGTGCGCCATGATCTGATTGAGGTCCGGGCGCCGGCCTTTGTGGGCCGGGGTGATATCCTGAAGTTCCTGGACAAGCACCGCGGCTGGGTGCTGCGCAAGGTCCAGGAAAAGCAGCAACGTCATTCGGAACGATTGAGCCTGTCTGATGGTGGGCAGATCCTGTACAAGGCCCGGCTGTTAAACATCGAATTGTGCGACAGCGCCCGCTCCGGCGTCATTCTTGCTCCGCTGGACTCCCCTCACACAATGCGCATCTGTGGTCCCGGTGTAAAGGGGGGGCGTGTTGACCAGCAGTCTGCGGCTGCGCAGGTACTGAAGCGTTGGCTGCAGCAGCAGGCTAAAGATTATTTACCGGCCAGGACGCGCGCATTGGCTGAATATCTGGGTGTGGGGCACAAGCTTAAAGAAGTGGTGCTCCGCAAAACGCGTAGCAAATGGGGCCACTGCACGTCGGGCGGGCGGATACAGTACAACTGGCTGATCATGCTGGCGCCGGATGGCGTGATTGACTACATGATTGCTCATGAAGTCTGCCATTTGTTGCACATGAATCACTCAGCCGTTTACTGGCAGGCGGTGGCAAAAGTCTGCCCCGACTACCAGCGTTATGTCGGCTGGTTAAAGGATAACGAGCACCGCTTGTGGTTCTAGGCCGGGCTGTTGTCAGACAGCCTGGCTCTGCGCTGATTTTCGCTGGGCAATGGCGATGGTCATGCCGGCTATAAGCAAAACGATGCTCACGCCCAGTAGCATGGCCTGATTCAGCCCCAGCATACCGCCTGATGGTGCCGCCAGCGCCAGACCCGATACGCAGACGAAGCCCCGCCCAATCAGCCCCAGTCGACCTTCACCCAGGCGTCCAAATCCCAGCAGATAACCCTGCAGACCGGCAGAGAGCAAAGCGACACCCAGCAGAGCTGTGCTGATCAGCAAGGCCGCTTCCCCGAATGAGCCTTGCAGCAGCAATGCCGGGTTGAAGACAAAGAAGAAGGGGATGAAGTAGATAATGGCACCCAGGCGCATGGCCTCCCAGCCAGCCCGCATGGGCGACACCTGCGCTACAGATGCCGCAGCGAAGGCCGCCAGTGCCACAGGCGGGGTGATAAAGCTGAGCATGCCCCAGTACATGATGAACATGTGCGAAGCCAGCGGATCGAGTCCCGCGTTGATCAGCGCCGGCGCCAGCACGATGGCCAGGAATATATAGGCGGCAGTGACCGTCATGCCAATACCCAGCACAAAGCTGGTAATGGCGCCCATGATCAACAGCACCAGAATATTATCGCCGGCCAGATAGACCAGATCATTGGCCAGCGTACCGGCCATGCCAGTCACTGCCAGCGCACCCACGATCAGGCCGATGGCCGCCAGAATGCCTGCCAGTTCAGCCATCAGGCGGCCGGTGGCGGCCACCATGAGCATGAACTTCTTCAGATCCATGCGATGTGACGTGAACTGATTGATAATCAACAGTGCGGCTGTGGCGATAAACGGCGCGGTGGCTTCACGCTGCATGTACACCAGCATCACCGTCAGAATTACAAACACCGCGATAAAGTACCAACCCTCTTTGAAGACCTGCCCCAGCCGTGGCAACTCCTCTTTGGGCAAGCCCTTCAATTCATTACGGGCTGAATACGCATCGATCTGCATGAACAGGCCAAAGAAGTACAGCACGGAGGGCACGATGGCCGCCACCGCGATGGTGACGTAACTCACGCCAAGGAAGCTGGCCATGACAAAGGCGGTGGCACCCATGATCGGCGGCATCAACACGCCGCCAGTGGAGGCGCAGGCCTCAACGCCCGAGGCGTATCCTCTGGAGAAGCCAACCCGGCGCATGGCCGGAATGGACAACGGCCCGGTGGTCAGTACGTTAGTGATCGGGCCGCCACTCATGGAGCCCATCAGACCACTGGAGAAGATAGCCACCTTGGCCGGACCGCCGCGCATGTGACCGAGCAGGGCAAAGGCCAGGTTGATGAAGAAGGGGCCGCCGCCGGTGTATTGCAGCGACACGCCAAACAGGATGAAACCAAACACCAGCATGGCAAAGGAGTTAAGCGCCACACCAAAGACACTCTCTTCACCCAGCACGTGGAAGATCGCGACATCGTGTACAGGCATACCGATACCGGCA
Organism: Pseudohongiella spirulinae; assembly: GCF_001444425.1. NCBI lineage: Bacteria > Pseudomonadati > Pseudomonadota > Gammaproteobacteria > Pseudomonadales > Pseudohongiellaceae > Pseudohongiella > Pseudohongiella spirulinae. The sequence continues at coordinate 3,240,600 of NZ_CP013189.1, read as the reverse complement.
ATGACGGCCGGCATCTTGTCGGCATACGTGGGATACAGCGATAGCGTCAGCACGATAAAAAAGATCGGCCAGCCGCCTGCCCGCCTGCCAGCTTCCAGAATAATCACCCAGGTTACCAGGGCCAGCACGATGCCCTGCACGGGAGCCGCGTATTCCCAGGCATCCAGAATAATTCGCTCGGCGTTAAAGGCGAAATAGGAAAATATGACGGCGATCAGCCCGATAATGACCTTGTCATACCAGGGCACAAAGTTCAGGTTGCTCTTGTGCGAAGGGAAGGTGATAAACACCATGATCAGCATCAGTCCGGTGATCAGGTACAGATAACGCCCGTCCAGCATGGTGTAATCGATGAAAAAGCCCAGCGCAAAAATCTGGTTGGTGGCCAGCAAGGTGGCCAGAGCCGTCAGCACGGCCATGACGGCGCGCCATTTTGTGGCCAGCTCACGGTAGCGGCCAATGGCAGGCAGTTCTCCCTCGTCTTTTTCGTCGTCTTTGGGTTTGATCGGCGGAACAATGCTGTTTGTCATGAGAGATTTCTTATTGTAAACGGTTAAAAATTAAGGCTCAGGGCGATGCTTATTGGGTTTCGGCCAGTGTGATCAGCCCGCGGGCTTCCAGCGCCTGCTCACGATGTGCCAGCCAGCCTGCTTCAAAGGCCGCACGGTCTTCCGGCGCACCGGGCAGATACTCCTGCCAGGCTTCCATCAGTACCTGCTGGCGAAACAGGTTGTCCTGTTGCTTGCTTTCGGCTTCGGGTGACCAGATGCCAATTTCCTTGAAGTAACGAATGGCGCCCTCGTGATAGGGGATGAAGGCATTTTCCAGTTGCTGGCCGTTGATGCGCCAGCCATTGGCACCCGGGGCGGAGTTTTTGTACTCATCGTAATGCACCGCGATGACTTTGGTCATGCCATACACCATGTCCTGGTCCAGATCATCCATGGCGACCAGCAGTGGGTAAGCCGAGGTGAACACCTCGATGCCGGTATTGACGTCGATAGCTGGCCCTTCTGTGGCGACATGCGGCACATACCACGGTAGACGGCTGCGCACGCGCTCAACAGCCTCGGCGTCATCTGGGGGGAACTCCACCCAGAACAGCCCGCGAGGCGAGGAGTCCAGGCGCATAAAGGGCGGTGAGTTGCAGGCGCCGCCAGCCACATCGGCGCGGTTGTTGATCACCGCATCAATGGAGGCGTTATAACCACCGACATCGATACGTTCCACATCATCCCAGGTCAAATTGGCGTAGGCCAGTAATGCAGTGGTGGCATTGTTGAGTGATGGCGCACCCTGTACAAAGGTCACCCGCTTGCCTTTGATGTCGTCCACTGTGCGGATGTCCGCATCTGCCGCAGTGGCCAGGCTGAAGGAGCAACTGGTGGAAAAATTGGAGAGCAGGGCGCGGATGGGTTGGGGGCCCCAGATGCGGGCGGCGAAGTTGAGAATGCCTTCCTGCGCATAAACTGCCTCCGAGCCACCGGCTGACATATTGACTCGACCAGCGTTCAGCGTGGCCAGACGGGAAACGTCATTACGCCCTGGCACCACACGCAGATTCACGCCGTATTGACGCTGCAGAATATTGCCAATGGCGACTGCCTGGCTGTATCCACCGGTGCCGGTTGGATAGGCAGACCAGGCCACCGTCTGGGGCATGTTCAGTTGTCCGGCAGGAGGGTTTTCCGGAAGCTCCTCAACACCGCAGGCTGACAGGGCGAAAAGACCTGCTGTCAGAAAGCTGAAGCGCAAAGTGCGGCGGATCAGGGGGGAAACCAGCGTGACCATCTGTGTGCGTTCTCCTGCGATAGGAACCGTAAACCAGTGCCGAAGAATAACGCAGCTAATGCCGCAAAGCCAGACAGTGCGGCGTGCTGATCAGATCAATCAGGGTTGGGGCGGGTTGAATGTATAAACCAGATCCCAGACGCCGTGTCCCAGCCGGTGACCCCGGCGCTCGAACTTGGTTTCCGGCCGGCCGGTGTGGCTGGCCCATGTGTCAGCGCCGGCGGTATTGTGCAGTGCAGGGTTGGCCTGCATGACTTCCAGCATGTGTTCGGCGTAGTGCTGCCAGTCAGTGGCCAGGTGGATAAATCCGCCTGGCTGTAGTTTGGCGGTCAGCTTTTCGACAAAGGCCGGCTGAATCAGGCGGCGCTTGTGGTGCTTCTTTTTGTGCCAGGGGTCGGGGAAAAAAATCTGCACACCTGCCAGTGAGTGGTCGGCGATACAGTCGCGTAGAATTTCTACAGCATCGTGGCAATAGATACGCAGGTTCGTGATCTCGTTCACGGCGATGGTATTTAACAGCTTGCCGACGCCAGGCCGGTGTACCTCGATGCCGATATAATCCTTGTCGGGGTTGGCCATGGCCATCTCGGCCAGGGAGTCGCCCATGCCGAAGCCAATTTCGACAACCAGCGGCGCTTTACGGCCAAACACCTGTTCGGGATCAAGCAATTGCTTGGTCTGCTCAATGACATAGTCAACCCAGTATTTATCCAAAGCTTCTTTCTGGGATGTGGTCAGCCGGCCGGCGCGGATAACAAAGCTGCGTAAAGGTCGGTGATGAGCCGTGTTGGTGAGTAGTTGCTTCGTCTCTGACGACTGATCTTCTTCGCTTAATGTATGCTGGTCGATTGAAATAGGTGAGTCGCTCATATCAGAAAAATGTGCCATCAATCGGTGAAGAAGCACTGGCATAAAGCTTGCGCGGCATCCGACCGGCCAGCCAGGCTTCCCGACCACTGTCCACGGCCTTGCGCATAGCGGAGGCCATCAATACAGGGTCGCCGGCCTCTGCAATGGCCGTGTTCATCAACACGCCGTCACAGCCCAGCTCCATGGCAATGGTCGCATCAGATGCGGTACCCACGCCGGCATCCACGATAATCGGTACCGTGGCGTTCTCCAGAATCATGCGGATATTGTAGGGATTGCGTATGCCCAGACCTGAGCCAATGGGCGCACCCAGCGGCATCACGGCGATGCAGCCGATCTCCTCCAGTCGCTTGGCAATCAGCGGGTCATCACTGGTATAAACCATTACGTCAAAACCGTCGGCCACCAGCTGCTCGGCGGCAACCAGGGTTTCGGTGACATTGGGATAAAGAGTTTTCTGGTCGCCCAGCACTTCCAGCTTGACCAGCTTGTGCCCGTCCAGCAGCTCACGGGCCATGCGGCAGGTACGCACGGCATCAGCCGCGGTATAGCAGCCAGCGGTATTGGGCAGGATGGTATATTTGTCTGGCGAAATGACGTCCAGCAGATTGGGTTCGCCTTTGTTCTGGCCCAGATTGACGCGGCGGATGGCTACGGTGATCATTTCTGCACCGCTGGCCTGCAGGGCCGCCAGGTTCTGGTCAAAATCCTGGTATTTGCCGCTGCCAATGATCAGGCGTGACTGGTAGGTCTTGCCAGCCAGAATCAGGGGCTTGTCGTTGCGGGAGTTAACATTTGTCATGATAGTTGTGGTCCTTGTTCAGGCAGTTACAGGCTGAATGCATCAGCCGCCGCCAATGGCGTGCACGATTTCGACGACATCACCTTCCTTTAGCGGCTGTTCGGCGTGCTGACTGCGGGGAATAATCTGCTGATTCAGTTCGACGGCCACCCGGCCACCTGTCATGTGCAGATGCTCAAGCAGTTGAGTGATGGAGCTGGCGGCCGGCAGTTCAACCGCATCGCCATTAACCGTGATCTTCATGCCGTCTTACCGCCCAGCACGGCTGCTGACAGCAACAGCCAGCCAGTCAGGAAGGCTACACCGCCGATCGGCGTAATGGCACCCAGCCAGCGGACGCCACTTAGACTGAGGATATAAAGGCTGCCGGAAAAAATGATGATGCCGACCAGAAAGGCCCAGCCGCTGGCCTTGAGCAGGGCGGACTCCTGATAGTGCAGACACAGTAGCCCAACACCAAACAGCGCCAGGGCATGATACATCTGGTATTGCACGCCGGTCTGGAAAATGGCCAGCAGGTCTTCTGGCAGACGGGCTCGCAGGCCATGTGCGGCAAAGGCGCCAAGGCCCACAGCAAGGAAGCCGTTGATGGCAGCAATGGCGATAAAAACAGCAGACATTCAGGTGTTCTCCGAATAAAAAAGCCGCTGAACAGGCAGCGGCTTTTGATCAATGCCGACAGTGCGTCAGGCGGTCAGTACGCCACGCACCTTGTTCATGGCATTCTGCTCCAGCTGGCGTATCCGTTCAGCTGATACATTGTACTTGGCAGCCAGTTCATGCAGCGTGGCTTTCTGATCGGTCAGCCAGCGGCTGGTGATGATATCGCGACTGCGCTCATCCAGTTCGCTCATGGCCTTGTGCAGGTTGCTGGTCTGCTGCTCTTCCCACTCGGCGTCTTCAATTTCCCGGGCCATATCGGAGGAACTGTCTTCCAGGTAGTAGGCCGGTGATTGATAGGCTTCGTCATCGTCCGCTTCGGTGGGTGCATCGAAGGCCTTGTCATAGGCGCTCATGCGTCCTTCCATCTGGCGGACAACGGTTGCATCCACACCAAGATCTTCGGCGACCGCCTGTGCTTCGTCGTTACTCAGCCAGCCCAGGCTCTTTTTGGCACTGCGCAGGTTGAAGAACAGCTTGCGCTGCGCTTTGGTGGTGGCGATTTTTACGATACGCCAGTTGCGCAGGATAAACTCGTGCATTTCTGCCTTGATCCAGTGCACGGCAAAAGACACCAGACGCACGCCCATCTCCGGATTGAAGCGCTTGACGGCCTTCATCAGACCGACGTTACCTTCCTGAATCAGGTCTGCCTGCGACAGACCGTAACCCGAGTAGCTGCGGGCCAGGTGCACAACAAAGCGCAGGTGCGCCATAACCAGCTGGCGCGCCGCTTCAAGATTATTTTCGTAATAGTATTGGTTGGCCAGCTCGCGCTCTTCCTCTGCGCTGAGTACCGGAATGCTGTTGACCGAGGCGATATACGCCGTCAGATCACGACCCGGTACGGCCGGGCCGACCAGTTGTAAACTTCGTCCTGTCGTCATATTCTCTGGGCCCATATACGTTTCAGTTGATCCTCAGTATTGGCTGAATCAGAATTTTATTGACTCTTATTGACCTTCAACAGACCTTATTCTAGCACTATTTATTACATGAGTGATGAGCTATGTCCAGTTTCAGATTAATCCGGTCCATCCGCCTGGCAACGGTCGCTGGCGCTTTTTTGGTAACAGCTGCCTGTTCACAGGAGGCAACTGATCAAAGCCAAAATGCAGATACCCAACAGGCCGCCTCAACGTCAAACAGCCAGGTGTTGGGTCTAGGTGTTGATCTGCGGAATATGGATACCTCAGTTCGCCCTCAGGACGATTTCTATCGCTACGTTAATGGAGGTTGGGACGACCGCACGGAAATTCCAGAGGACCGTTCGCGCTGGGGCAGCTTTGATGAACTGCGCGAAAACGCTGAACAGCGTGTGCTGGACATCATCAATGATTTTTCCCGTCCTGGTGCCGCGCAGACTGCTGAGCAGCAGAAGATTGCTGATGTCTATCAGTCCTTTATGGATGAGTCGGCGATCGCCAGTCTGGGCCTGCAGCCCTTGCAGGCAGACCTGCAGGCCATCGCCGCATTGAGCGACCATGATGCATTGCTGGAATTCTGGGCCCAGGCGCCGGGACGCGGTCTGGCCGCGCCGCTGGGGTTTGGCGTCAGTCAGGACCAGCGCCAGTCAGACAGCTACATCACTACCCTGGCGCAGTCAGGGCTGGGCATGCCGGATCGCGATTACTACCTGAGTGATAATGCCCGCTTTGCCGAGATCCGGGAGCTGTACAGGTTGCATATCGCTGAGTTACTGCAATTGGCCGGGCATGAAGATGCTGAAGGGGCTGCGCAGCGTATTATCGATGCAGAGACGCGGCTGGCTGAAGCTCAGTGGACCCGGGTACAGAATCGTGACCGCAACGCCACCTACAACCGCATGACGCCGCGGGAACTGGCTGAGCAGGTGCCGGGCATCGACTGGCTGCGTTATCTGAACAGCACAGAGCTGCCGTCAATTGATGCTCTGGTGGTCCGTCAGCCGACTTATTTGCAGGCCCTGGCAGACATGCACCGCGACATCAGCATGCAGGCCTGGCGCGACTATCATCACTATCACCTGATCCGCTCGGCGGCGCCGTATTTGACGGAAGACTTTGTGCAGGCGCATCACGACTTTTTTGGTCGGGAGTTGAGCGGCCTGCAGGCCCAGAGACCGCGAGACCGCCGTGCTGTCGACATGGTAGACCGCCTGTTGGGTTTTGCCGTCGGTCGTATTTATGTCGAGCGTCACTTTCAGCAGGAAGCCAAAGATCGGATGGATGACCTGGTACAGAATCTGCTGGCGCAGTTCGAGGTGGCGATCGACAATCTGGAATGGATGAGTGCCGATACCAAGGTCGAGGCACAGGCCAAGCTGGCTCGTCTCAATACCAAAATTGCCTATCCGGATGTCTGGAGAGACTACGAGTGCCTGCAGACCGCCCCTGATCAGTTGCTGCAGAACATCATGAATGCTGGTCGCTGTGAATTTCAGCGCAGCATCGCCCGTCTGGGTCAGCCCGTTGATCGTGAAGAGTGGTTCATGACACCACAGACAGTAAATGCTTACTACTCTCCAACAATGAATGAAATCGTCTTCCCGGCTGGTATCCTGCAGCCGCCATTTTTTAATGTCGAGGCCGATGAGGCGGTCAACTATGGCGCCATTGGTGCGGTTATCGGCCACGAGATTACCCACGGATTTGACGATCAGGGACGCCGTTCCGATGGTGAGGGCAATCTTCGCGACTGGTGGGCTGAGCAGGATGAGGTCCAGTTCCGCGAGCGTGCGCAGCGAATGATTGACCAGTTTGATGCCTATGAGCCGATTGAAGGCATGAATATTCAGGGCGCCTTGGCCCTGGGAGAGAATATTGCTGATCTGGGCGGCCTGACGGTGGCCTTCCAGGCCTGGCAGCGCAGTCTGCAGGGAGAACCGGCGCCAGTGATCGGCGGGTTCAGCGGAGAACAGCGATTCTTTCTGGGATATGGGCAGATCTGGCGCACCCTGTATCGTGAGGAGGCCATGCGCAGGCAGCTCACGACTGGCCCGCACTCACCGGGTATGTACCGGGTGCGGGGCACACTATCCAATATGCCGGAATTTTATGAGGCCTTTGACGTGCGCGAAGGCGATGGCATGTATCGGGCTGAGGATGTGCGCGTTAAAATCTGGTAAGCGGACCGTTGCGCGCCGCCAGGGCGCACAGCTTCTACTGATACTGACGCAGATGGCGCGAGACCGACAGTTTTGCGCCCAGCCAGCCAAGCATCGCGCTGCCGACAATCAGCAGTGCGGTAGCGACGGCATCCATACCCCGAAATTGATAGTTCTCGCCATAAAAGGCCAGCAGCTCATTGGCGGGCTGACTGATAAATGCCAGCAATGCCTGCAGTAACAGCCATGCCAGCAATCCGCCCAGCAGTCCATACCACATGCCCAGATATAGAAATGGCCTGATTATGTAGGAGCGGGTGGCGCCGATCAGGTTCATGACGCGGATTTCAGCCTCGCTGCTGGCGATAATGCTGCGAATACTGTTGCCGGTGATAAACAGTACGGCCAGCGCCAGCACGGTAATCAGGGCCCAGGTCAGACGCTGTCCCAGGCTGACGAAACGGTCCAGGCGGCTGGCCCAGGATTGGTCCATTTGTATGCGTTCCACGCCGGGCATATTGCGCACGATGGACACCAGTGCTTCGGCGGTTTCCAGCCGTGTATCGTTCGGTGTGATGATCACCGTGCCCGGTAGTGGGTTAGTCTCCATCGCCCGGACGATGTCACCCAGCCCGGACCATTGCGCGAATTCGATGGCAGCCTCATCGGGAGACAGGTAGACGATGCTTCTGACTTGCGGGTTGGATGCAAATCTTGCCTCGATGGCCTCGACATCATTGTCGGTTGCATTGTCTGCCAGATAAAGCGAGATCTGATTGGTATTGGCCAGGCTGTCACTGAATTGCACCAGGTTTTTGCCACTCACATACAGCAGCGCTGGCAGCAACAGAGCGATGCCTATGACTGCCAGCGTCATCAGTGTCGCAACAGGCTGCTCACGCAGTCGTTGCAAGGATTGACCGGCGCAATGTCGATGATTATCCAGCCAGGCCGCCAGTTTCTGTTTTTCGCTGCGCTCGCGGCGTGCGCCTTTTGGTAAATCCGTTTTAGCCATGCGCGTCTCCATGGCGACTGGGGTGCTGCTCATCGTTGATCAGTCGCCCCTGGTCCAGGGTCAGAATACGGTGTTTCAGGCGCGTGATCAGTGACAGGTCATGACTGGCAATCAGCATACTGACGCCAATCTGATTGAACTGTTCAAACAGGTGCATGATTTCAGCAGCCAGCTCCGGATCAAGGTTGCCGGTGGGTTCGTCCGCCAGCAGGATGGTTGGACGGTTAACCACGGCGCGAGCGATGCCGACCCGCTGCTGCTCTCCCCCGGACAGGGCGATGGGATTCATTTTTTCCTTGTCGAGCAGGCCGACTTTGTCCAGCGCGGCGCGCACTCTGCGTGCTGCCTCGCGACGCTCAAAACCATCGATCTGCAGGGGTAGCACCACATTGTCAAAGACGCTGCGGTCATACAGCAGTTGGTGATCCTGAAAAACTACACCAATGCGGCGGCGGTAAAAGGGTATCTGATTGGCAGACAGTCTGTTGATATTGCGCCCGCCCACCAGAATCTGACCCTGACTCAGCGGTTCCGAGCGCATCAGCAGTTTGAGCAATGTAGATTTGCCGGCACCGGAGCGTCCGGTCAGAAAGACCATGTCGCCGCGGGCCATCTCAAAGGAGACCTGCTTCAGGGCCTCGTGTCCGCCCGGATAGCGCTTGCTGACGTCGTCAAACCTGATCATCGTCATCCCGGTTGCTGAACAGGGCCGCCACAAAATCATCGGCATCAAAAGGTCGCAGATCTTCGGCCTGCTCGCCCACGCCAATGAAGCGAATAGGCAATTGCAGGGCTTTGGCGATGGCAAACACCATGCCGCCCTTGGCCGTGCCATCCAGTTTGGTCAGGCACAGGCCGGTCACCGAAACTGAATCGTTAAAGGCTTTGGCCTGACTCAGCGCGTTCTGGCCGGTGGTTGAGTCCAGCACCAGCAGCACTTCGTGTGGCAGTGATTCATCCTGCTTTTTGAGCACGCGGACGATTTTCTCAAGCTCCTGCATCAGATTGGACTTGTTGTGCAGTCGGCCAGCGGTGTCGGCAATCAGCACGTCGATGCCACGTGCTTTGGCTGACTGGTAAGCATCAAAGATGACGGATGCGCTGTCGGAGCCGGTGGCCTGCGCGACCACAGGTACTTGATTGCGCTCACCCCAGGCCTGCAGTTGCTCAACGGCGGCTGCCCGAAAAGTGTCACCAGCGGCCAGCATGACCTTGCGGTCTTCCTGCTGAAAGCGGCGCGCCAGTTTACCGATGGTAGTGGTTTTGCCAACGCCGTTTACGCCGACGACCAGAATGACATAAGGCTTCTTGCTGTCGTCGATAATCAGGGGTTGGCTACAGGGGGTGAGCAGACTTTGCAGCTCGCCGCGCAATTGCGACATTAGCTCGTCAGCATCGTTAAGCTGCTTGCGCTTCAGCCTGGCAGTGAGCGCTGAAATCACCTGGTCAGTGGCCTCGATGCCCACGTCTGCGGTCAGCAGTTGCATCTCAATCTCTTCCAGCAGTTCGGCGTCGATGGTCTTGCGACCGCTGACCAGGCTGACCAGGCCTTCTGCCAGATTGCTGCGGGTGCGGCTAAGACCCTGTTTCAGTCGCCCGAAAAAACCCGTCGACGTGTCCGTTGATTCGGAAGTCTGTGGAGTGTCGCTGGTTTTTTTGCCGAAGCCGAACATACGCAAGCCCTGAATCTGTGTTTGAAAATCGGCGCTAGTTTAGCATTACTGTGCACATCTGTGGTTGACCCAGTACAATGAGGCGGTTTGCAAGGGTCCATCGCATTATGATTCCAAACCACAAATTCCGGGCGCGGTCCGCCAACGGCTCCAACAGTCTGCGCATCATCGCAGGCTTGTGGCGTGGGCGACGGGTGAGCTTTCCTGACGTGCAGGGTTTGCGGCCGACACCGGACCGGGTGCGCGAGACGGTGTTTAACTGGCTGCAAACGCTGGTGATCAGCGAAGATTGCCTTGATCTTTATGCCGGCAGTGGTGCCTGCGGGTTTGAAGCGCTGTCGCGCGGGGCGCGCTCGGTGACTTTTGTTGATGCGTCATCCACGGCCTGCCAGCATATTCGGGATAATCTGCAGATATTGCAGCGTGCGCCCGGTTACCACGGTTCCGCACAGGTGGTTCAGAGCCGCGCCGAAAACTGGCTGTCAGGCGGGCATAGCGCCAGACAATTTGGCCTGGTATTCCTTGATCCACCTTTTGCCGATGGCGTATTAATCGAGTGCTGCCGACAGTTGCAGGAGAGCGGTGCGCTTAAATCCGGCGCTCACATTTATGTGGAGTCTGGCGACGCCTTGCCCATTGCGGGCCAGACGGCAGGTTTTCCGCCGCATTGGCAACTGCTGAAAAACAAGCGCGCCGGCAAGGTATTTTATGGTCTGTACCGGAGCGAGCCGTGAACCGTGCCGAAGTGCTGGGTGCACCCTACCAGTCGCCGTGGTGGCTGCCTGATGGTCACACACAAACCGTCTGGCGCAAATTTAGCCGACAACCGACTCTGCAGCGCAGGCGGCAGCGAATTGAGCTGGCGGATGGTGACTTTATTGATGTTGATCTGGCAGAGCCTTTGCAGCTGGCTGGTGATACCGGTCGCCCTTGGGTGCTGTTGGTTCACGGACTGGCCGGCTGCTCGTCTTCGCCGTATGTACTGGCAATGCAGGCTTACCTCCAGCAGCAGGGTTTGCCCAGTGCGGCGATGAATCTGCGCGGTTGCAGTGGCGAGCCCAATCGACTGGCGCTGGCCTATCATTCCGGGTGCTCAGATGATGTGGAGCAAGTGGTTGCTACGCTCATGACCCTCGAAATGTCGGACCGGCCCCTTATAGTGATTGGTTATTCGCTGGGCGCTAATGTGCTGCTCAAATGGGCCAGTCATACGAGGTATCAGCAAAGTCTGCAGGCCGTGATCAGTGTGTCGAACCCCTTCTCACTGGCGCTTTGCAGCCAACAGATGAGTGCGGGTGTAACGGCCTGGTATGGTCGCTACTTTCTGCGTCGCCTGCGCAATGATCTGTTGGCCAAGCGAGAGTATCTTGTCAAGCTCGGACATGAGCGGGAAGTGTCGCAGATCGACGCGCTGGGGCCTTTGCAGTCACTGCGCACTCTGTGGGAGTTTGACGACAGGGTCACCGCGCCTCTGCATGGATTTTCGAATGCGGCCGATTATTATCAGCGTTGCAGCAGTCGGCAGTTCATTAACAAAATCAATGTGCCTGTGCTGATGGTGCATGGGTTGAATGATCCCATTATCCCGCCCTCGGCTTTGCCAATGCCTGACGAGCTTCCTGCGACCGTTATTCGTGATGTTCACAGGACCGGCGGCCATGTCGGTTTTGCCCGTCCCGGCGAACCCCGATGGCTGGAACAACGCATTTGGCGATTTATCGAGCTGACACAGAGCAGGCACTGGTGTAGTGTAGGCGGCAATTGATATCACAGGATCTCACGCAGCATGAAAACAGCGGTTTACCCGGGTACCTTTAACCCTATCACCAACGGCCATACCGATCTGGTTGAGAGGGCCTCCAAGCTATTCGACAAGGTCATCGTGGCCATTGGCGTCAACCGTCAGAAAACAACCTCGCTGTCGACGGAGCGCCGCGTGGAGCTGGCAAGGAAGGTGCTGGGACATCTTGATAACGTGGAAGTCTGTGCCTTTGAGACGCTGCTGATTGATTTTGTACGCGAGCGGGGCGCTGATGTGATCCTGCGCGGGTTGCGGACGGTGGCAGATTTTGAATACGAATTTCAGCTCGTTGGCATGAACAGGGCGCTGGATCCGGGCATCGAGACTATTTTTATGGCGCCGGATGAACACCTGTCCTATATCTCTTCAACGCTGGTTCGAGAGATTGCTTCTTACGGCGGTGACATATCGCGATTTGTGCATCCTCTGGTCAACGAGGCCATGATCGCCCACCTGAATGAGCAGAAGTCAGCTTCCTAGCGCTGACATCGCCGGCAGAAAACCGTGCTTCGTTGGCCCAGGCGAATTTCCTGCAGCACAGATCCGCACTGTGTACAGGGTTCTCCTGCGCGCCCGTAGACGTGCAGAGATTGCTTGAAATAGCCGGGTTTGCCGTCGCTGCCCACGAAATCACGCAAGGTTGTGCCCCCCACCGCAATTGCTTTTGCGATGACATGTCTGACCTGTGTGACCAGGCGCTCACAACGAGCGCGCGATAGCCGTCCGGCAGGTGTATCAGGACGTATGCCGGCCAGAAACAGTGCTTCATTGGCGTAAATATTGCCGACACCCACTACCACTCGACTATCCATAATCAGGTTTTTTATTGGAACCTTTCGCCCGCGACTGCGTCTGAATAAACAGGCGGTGTCGAATTCATCTGACAGTGGTTCCGGTCCCAGATTGCGTAATAAATCATGGGTCAACGGGTCACTGTCTTCAGACCAGAGCATGGCGCCGAACCGTCGTGGGTCGTGATAGCGCAGTACATGGCCGCTGTCCAATATGAGGTCGATGTGATCGTGCGCACGCACAGGTGCGTTTTTATCGACTATCCTGAGACTTCCGGACATGCCCAGATGAATGATCAGCGTGCCGTGACCCGTGTGCAGCAACATATATTTGCCGCGACGGCTGGTGTGGGTGATGGTCTGGCCGGGTAGCACAGAGGTGATCTGCTGTGCAACTGGCCAGCGTAGACTTGATTGTCTGACCAGACTGGAAACGACGGTGTGGCCGGATACATACGGATCAATGCCGCGGCGGCTGGTCTCGACTTCGGGTAGTTCGGGCATTGGTCTCACGCTTGCAAATGCAACATAGGCTGTACATTATAAAGTCAGGATTGCGGTCTTCCATAGAGCGGACTACAAAGATCTGAATAATAAGACGACGATTCTGAAGATTGGAGAGCGTTATGGTTTTCCGACAGTGGTTCACAGAGCGTGACAGTTCACCTCGATCGGCGAGGCGCTATATTCGCATGCTGACTGGCACGGCTCTTTTGATGTTGCCGGTGCCGTTAATGGCACAGGTCGATGAGACCGTTGAGATCGAAGTGGATGCCGAGGCCGTGCAAAGGGTTCAACAGCTTCGGGCAAGCCTGCTGGAAATGGAAAGCCCGGGCGATACCTGGCGGGCAGAGCTAGGCGAAACGCTTCTGGATCTGGGACGCGCATTGCAACATGCCAATGATCACGAAGGTGCACTGGAACAGTTCGAGCGCGCGGTTCACATCAGCCGTATCAATCATGGCCTGTTCAGTCTGCAGCAGTTACCGGCCATCATGCTGCAGGTGCAAAGCCATCTGGCTCTGAACCAGTGGGATAGCGCCGATGGTCTGCGACAGTACGCGTTTTATGTGCAGAGCAGGACTTATCAAGACAGTGATCCGGGATTGATTCCGGGTCTTGTCGATTACGCACAGTGGAATATGGACGCCTTTGCAGACCGGCGCGGGGAAATTCCGTCGACCCGTCTTCTGGATGCTTATCAACTTTACAGCGTCGCCGTGGCTTTGATGGACAAACACGGCAAGCAACTGGAGTTTCCCAAGGAAGAATATCTTCGGCAACAGGCATTTATCGCCTGGCTGATGCATCGCACCAACGTGCTGGGCAGGTCGGAAGCGGTATACAGTGCCGAGCGCCGGATCGACGATGCCTGGGCTGATGGACTGACCGGCGAACTGACGCGCGGACGCAACAATGCTTTCGTGCGCGGCGAAGAGGCGCTGCAGAAAATAATTGATATACGTGCCGAGCACGTTGCGCAGGCCGACCCGGGCTCAGCCGTGCATGATGAGTTGATCCGGCAGCAGGCGGAGGCTGTTCTGGACCTTGCCGATTGGCACCTGTTGTTTGACAGGCGGCAGGCCGCCCGCAGCACTTATCGGGATGCCTGGGATCTGATTGCAGAGCATGAGGTAGCGACGGACGATGTATTTGATCGGGTTGTGTTGCTGCCGAGCTTTGAGCCGCGACTGGGACCTTCGGCTGTGCAGAATGCCTCGGTACCGCAACATGCCAGCTCCCTGCAGCCCCGACGGCCAGCAGCGACGAAGCAGCAGGGTCAGTACGATTATCTGACCATTGCTTTTGACATCAATCGTTTTGGGCGTGCAACCAACGTCAATGTTGTTGATGGTGGTGTGGACGACGATGACAGAGTTCGGCGCCGTATGCTTGGAGCTTTGCGCGACAGTCTCTTGCGACCGCGAATCGAAAACGGTGAGCCCGTCGATATGACCGGGCTGGTTTATCGTTTCCCCTACGAGATTGAAGGCGTCTCGCAGGTCACGCAATAATGCCGGCCTCAGCCGGTCTTATTAAGTTACTGAAAACACGACATTCCGGGGTTCAGGAAAATGAGTAGATCGATGCGAAAAACGGTGTTGGGTCTGGGCGCGGCAGCGCTGATTCTCAGTGCCTGTGAAAGCACCCAGCAGACTCAGTCCAGTATGCCGCAAATGCCGCAGATGCCGTCGTCTTCGTCATCCTCGTCTTCGTCTTCGTCGTCATCTGGCGGCAGCAGCTCATCGATGCCATCATCAGGGCCGTCCATGCCATCTTCCGGATCGTCCATGCCGTCGAGTTCCTCTATGCCCTCTGGTTCAGCAGGATCCACCGCCTCATCGCGCCTGCCGGACTTCTCCAGCGGGCGGCGATCATCCAGCCAGGGTGGCGGCTCTCAGCAGAGTGCCAGCAGCTCTCAGCAATCGGGCTCAAGTTCGCAGCAGTCCGGCACTGGTCAGCAATCCGGGGGAGCGCAGGCAGCAAGCGCAGGCGGCAGCTCAATGCCGCAAGGCAGCTCTGGTCAGAGCGGATCCAGGACCACCAGTGGCGGTACTCAGCAGACAGGTACGGGTGCGCAATCAGCGGCAGGTGGGGCCACTATGCAGACCGGTGGCAGCGCGGGTACTGGCGGAATTGCTGGTGCTGTCGGTGGCGCCATGCCATCAGGCTCAGCAGGATCGGGTAGCGGCGGCACAACCGCTGCAGGCGGTTTGCCGGGAGGCATACCAGGCTCCCAGACAAGAACTGGAAATAGGAGTGGCAGTGCTGCGGGTGCGGGAAGTGTGTCAGGTGTTCCCGCTGGTGCAGGGTCAGGTAGTGGTACCGGCAGTGGTGTGATGACCGCTGCTGAGCGCGTGGCCGTGCTAGATGGCGCGCTGGGTCGTGGCTACGAAGATTTTGATGGTCTCATATTGGCTGAGCGCAGCCGTGCCCAACGACAGAGCAATGAAGTGGGTGCTGATCCTGCCGGACTTTATGATGAGCAGGGTCAGGGTGGCTCTGGTGGCATGGCTAATCAGCCCGGTGGTGGAGGTGAGCCTGGTGGCTTGCCGGGTGTTACAGCCGCAGGCCGGGGCAGCATAGAAGGTACTGGCGAAGGTCAGGGCGGCGTGATAGCGTCGAACGGCGGCGGACAGGGTCCTCAGGCCGGTGGCTCCGGCGGGTCGGTCGGCGGCCTGCAGGGCGGCCCGTCTGGCGAGCAGGGGGAATATCCGATACCGGATGATATTCCGCCATCGGGTCGGGACGATGATGTTGTTGCCCGCCAGATCAGAGAGGCCGCCATGCGCGAGCCGGATCCTGAGCTGCGTGAAGCGCTTTGGGATGAATATCGCCGTTACACTGGCATCAGCAATTGATCAGACGGGTCAAGAGGACGGAAGTATGCAGGCACTGAAACCGATATTCGCGCTAACAGCGATGCTTTTGTTGGGCTTGAGTGGTTGTGCGACCACATCGGTTAAATCGACCGAGTTTGTGCCCGTGGTGCAGGGCACCTTGCCGATGGATGAAGATCTGATTCTGGACGTAGGGGTCAAGGTATTTGATCCCGGTATTGATGAGGTTGAGCGCCGCGATCTTGAGCGCACCAACTTTGAAATTCGCCGCGCCGAGTCTCGCTATGCGCCTTATCTGATGGCGGACACGTTGCAGCGTTCGGGAAACTGGGGCGTTGTGCGCGTCATTCCTACCGAGCGCAGCGTGATGGATGTCTACGTCCATGGTCAGATTCTGCTGTCCAATGGTGAGGGCATGAT
Source organism: Pseudohongiella spirulinae (assembly GCF_001444425.1). Taxonomy (NCBI): domain Bacteria; kingdom Pseudomonadati; phylum Pseudomonadota; class Gammaproteobacteria; order Pseudomonadales; family Pseudohongiellaceae; genus Pseudohongiella; species Pseudohongiella spirulinae. Next base: position 3,224,351 of record NZ_CP013189.1, on the reverse strand, counting down.
TCTCGACATCACCGTGACCGACGCCACCGGCCGACAGTGGTTCAGCAAGGAATATGAAGAGCATATCAGCCAGTATAACTATGACCCGTCGCAGCGACAGTCACACGATCCCTTTCAGGTCATCTACAATACTATTGCCAACGATATGCTTGCATACCGTCAGCAGAATATCAGCAACGATGACATGCGCAATATCCGCACCGTGGCAGAGCTGAAATTCGCTGCGGAGTTTGCGCCGGAAATTTATGCTGATTATCTGCAGACTGACAATCGTGGCATTACCAGTGCCGTGCGCCTGCCGGCCGACAACGATCCGACCATGGCGCGCATTCGGGATATCCGCGAACGTGACTACCTGTTCGTCGATACCATTCAGGACTATTACGCGACATACGTCCGGGAAATGCGCGGGCCTTACGATGCCTGGCGCGAAGTCAGTTTCCGGGAGACCCTGCAACTTGAGGAGGCTGAGCGCTCCGCACGTCGACGTTTTGTGGCAGGTGCTGCAGCCATCGCTGGCGGCATTGCGGCTGTCGGACAGAATAATGCCGCTGCGCAGACGGCCGGTATTGTTGGCGTAGGTGCCGGTGCTTATTTGGTGCGCAGCGGTTTTGACCGCTCCGCAGAAGCCAGTATGCATATTGCGGCGCTACAGGAAATCGGTGAGTCCTTGCAGGCGGAAGTGGCTCCCAAGGTCATCGAACTGGAAGACCGCACCATCATGCTCAGCGGCACCGTGGAAGAGCAGTATGAGCAGTGGCAGGACATCCTCATGGAGATTTATCTGACGGAGACCGGTGGACTTTAATGGCAGCAGCAGGAAAGTCAGGTATTTCGCCCTGGGTCTGGGTTGGTCTGGCCGCGCTCAGTTTGCTGGCGCTGGCCGTCATATTTGTATTGCCGCAAGTAGTTGAGCGATACGAGTTGCCATTGGTCAAGCGTGTTGAGCAGCCCCCAGCTGCGATTGTGCCGTCACCGGATGCTCCCCAACCCCCCGCCATTTCTCCTTTTGAAGAAGCCCAGCTGGCCCGTCAGAGGCGCGAAGCTCAGGACGCTCTGGCTGATCTGCTGAATAAGCAGTCAGAACTCGAAATGATGGGCGTCGAGCAGTGGGCAGCTGAACAATTCAGTCAGGGTCTGGAGGCTGCTCGCCGTGGTGACGAGTTCTATCGCACCGGCGCATTCAGTGATGCGGCAGCGGCTTATCAGGAAGGAGACCAGCGTCTCGGTGCATTGCTGGATCAGACAGACACAGTGCTGGCGCGCATAATGGAAGAAGGTCAGGCTGCGCTGCAAGCTGCAGACGCAACAACTGCACTGGCCCGGTTCGAGCTGGCTGCCCGCCTTGATCCGACCAGTGAAGATGTTGCTGTCGGCCGAGAGCGAGCCGAGACACTGGACCAGGTGGAGGCATTGCTCAGCGATGCCGGTGAACTACAGGAAAGCGGCGAACTTGCGCAGGCACAGGCACTCTACGATCAGGCTGTGTTACTTGACCCCTTGCATGATCGTGCGACAGCACTGCGTCAGGACAATGAGCAGCGAATGATCGACGCAGAGTTCACTCGCATCATGTCAGAAGGGTTTGCATTACTGGATCGAGGAGAAGCTGAATCGGCAATCACTGCCTTCCAGCGCGCCTTGCAGGTGCGGCCCGGTTCACAGCAGGCCAACGAAGCAATTACCCAGACCCGTGAGCAGTTAACCCTGGTGCGCATTGAACAATACCGCCTCCAGGCCGAGCGCCATGAGCAACAGGAGCAATGGCAACAGGCCATCGATACCTACGCCGCGGCACTGGATCTGGACGCCAATCTGGTTTTCGCCCAGGAAGGTAAAGATTACTCTGAGCGTCGTCTACAGCTCGATACCCTGCTGCAGACTAATCTGGACGATCCCTTGCGTCTGTCTGATGCTGCCGCTTATCAGGAAGCACTGGACGTGTTCAGGGTGGCAAGTGATCTGGCACAGGATCTGATGGCTCAAAACTAGGATGCACTGGGAACCAGACTGAAATCGCAGATCCAGCAAACCGAAGAACTACTTCAGCAGATGACACAGCCGAGAGAAATCCGATTGATGTCCGACAATGCCACACAGGTAACAATATACCGGGTCGGTGAGCTAGGTGCCTTTTCCCAGACGACACTGATGTTGACACCCGGTCGCTATGTGGCTGTGGGCACGCGACCGGGATATCGCGATGTGCGTGAGGAGTTTGTTGTAGGTATCGACGATCAGCCAGAGGCTGTTGTGGTTCAATGCAGTGAGCAGCTTGCAGCTCTGGACAGGCGTTAAACTGATGCAGGATAAACATGTTGAACCCGGACACGATGATGCCGTTGAAATCATCACCCCGGTTGATTTCTCCCCGCCACCAAAAGGTGGTCGGCAGATAAAGTGGCGACCGCGCTGGTATCACGCACTTGTATTGCTTGCCTTATCACTTGCAGTCGCCGCCGGCTGGTTTGTATTAACCGCCAGATCCGTTTTTATTGATACCGACCCGCCATTGGCTGACATTCAGATTACCGATGGTTTCGCCGTTCGGATAGGTCCGCGTTATTTGATGCGACCTGGTACGTATCAGGTTGACTTGAGCGCCTATGGCTATTTTGACAGCAGCTCAGAGTTACAGATTTCAGAAGAACAGGCTCAGACACGTGCCATTGCCATGCAGCCGCGTCCGGGCTATGCAGATATTCGTGTTTTGGATGCGCAATATCAGCCGCTGACCGGTGCACGTCTGCTTCTTGATGGTGTCGATATCGGGGCTGCTCCGGTGCAGGCGCTGGAATTGCCACCTGGCGACTACACGCTGCAGGCAGAGATGAGTCGCTATTTGAACGCCTCGCAAACTATCTCTATAGAGGGACGTCTGGCCGAGCAGGAATTTGATATTACACTTGACCCGGCATGGGCGCACGTCGAATTCCGCAGTGACCCGCCCGGTGCGGACATCATTGCCAATGGTGAATTGTTGGGTGTGACACCTGCTCGTCTGGAAATGCTTCAGGGTGCCTACGAAGTCACGATAAAGCGGGCTGGCTTCAAGGCATGGCAAGATGATCTACAGATAATAGCCGGGCAGGATCAGCAATTGCCTGAGGTTAGTCTGGAACAGGCCGACGGCCTGGTTTTCATACGTTCCGAGCCAGGCAATGCCAATGTAACCATCAATGGTGAGTTCCGTGGACAGACGCCGTTGGAGGTGTCTCTGCCACCCGGACAGCAGCACGAACTGCGCTTGTTCCGAACGGGTTTCGAGACGGCCGTGCAGCGAATTACTACATCGGCAGAGCAAGAGAGCGACATTACGGTTGCACTGACGCCAGTGACCAATCTGGTGCGGGTAATTGCAGACCCGCCCGATGCGGAACTGTTTGTTGACGGGCGTGCAATGGGTGCGGCCAATCAGACTGTCGAATTGCTGGCGGCCAATCAGCGCATCGAAATCCGCAAAGAGGGCTACGTGGCCTACACAACAAATTTCACCTCGCGGCCGGGTCTGGACCAGGAAATTCGCGTTCAGTTAAAAACTGAAGAGCAGGCTCGCCTGGAATCTATTGAGCCGGTGATTACCAGTGCCGGTGGCCAGACCCTGACGTTGATGTATCCTGGCGCCTATACCATGGGTTCATCCAGGCGCGAGCCGGGCCGCCGCGCCAACGAGACGCTTCGCGATGTCATCCTGGAGCGACCTTTTTATCTGTCACTTAATCTGGTGACCAACGAACAGTTTAAGCGCTTTCGGCCGGATCATGCATCTGGCGTATTGCAGGGCCAGTCACTGGATTTGCCGCAGCAGCCCGTTGTGCAGGTCTCCTGGCTGGATGCTGTGATGTATGCCAATTGGCTGAGTGAACAGGAAGGACTGCAGCCGTTTTATATCATTGAAGACGGTCAGGTGAGCGGATTCGATGCCAGCTCAACAGGCTACAGGCTTCCGACAGAGGCGGAGTGGGAGTGGGCTGCACGGACCGACGATGCCGGTAACAGTTATCGTTTCCCATGGGGGGATACCTGGCCCCCTGAAGCCGGCCTGGGGAACTTTGCTGATGAGTCAACCAGTGCTTTTCTGGGGCAGTATTTGCGTGGCTACGATGACCGTTATGCAGGTACTGCCAATGTTGGCTCGTTCCCGCCCAATGCCCGCGGTTTCTTTGATATGGGTGGCAATGTGTCTGAGTGGATGCATGATGTCTACGGAGCGGTCAGTGGTCTGAGCTCAGTGACCGAAACAGATCCACTGGGGCCGGAAGAGGGACGCTACCGCACCATCAAAGGGTCGGCCTGGTCACATGGCTCCATCGTGGAACTGCGTGCGTCCTATCGTGACTTCGGAGAAGAGCCGCGCAATGATCTGGGTTTTCGCGTCGCGAGGTACCTTGAATGACACACAAGCGCATTGTCTGGCTGTTTGCTGCCTGCCTGCTTATGACACTCACACCGTTGCAGGCGCAGGAAACCTCTTCAGACGATCAAACCGATCAGACCGAACAATCTTCTGAGAGCAATCAGGAGAGTGCTGCAGATAATGATGCGGACAGGCCTGACATTGACAGCCAACCCATACAACGAGCTGAAGGAGAAGCACCAGGTCGCTTTATACCTTCTGAGCAAATCTCCCAGGATCTGGGCGTCTCGTTTCCAGTCGACATTTAACAGATAGCAGGATCGCTGAATGAAACAAAAGTATCTGTCTGAAATTATCTACCAGATTTTCGCCCTGATCATTGTCGTGATTGTGGTACATGCCGTGTATGTGGCCGTTATCAGGCCTAATGCGGAGATCATTCAGCAACAGCAGACCATGATGCAGGAAGCCGATGAGAATTATGTGCCGGAGCGTTCTATCTATATTGTCATGAAGGACTTTGAGCAGGAAACCTGCATCATTCTGTTCCTCTGGGCGTTGTCCATCGTTGGTATGAAAACACTGCGCACAATGAGGGAGCGTTCGTTGCTTGATCGCGAGCTCTTGCAGGTCTCGGATGGCACCAGTATTTTGCCGGAAGACGCCAGGCAATATGCCAGGCCGGTTCAGGCTCTGCCAGAGAAGGAACGCGCCTACCTGTTACCGCGTGCCTTGCTGGCAGGTTTGCATCGATTCGGTACTACACGCAACGTGCAGGATGTGGCAGCCACTGTCCGTGATGTCTGTGACAGCGAATCGGAGCGGCTGGAAAGCGAGCTGGCAATTGTCCGTTATATCGCGTGGGCGATACCGTCAATCGGCTTCCTGGGCACAGTGCGCGGCATTGGTACGGCCCTGGGTCAGGCACATCAGGCGGTGACCGGCGATATTCTGGGTGTTACGGTCAGTCTTGGTGTGGCGTTTAACTCAACCTTTGTGGCCTTGCTGACCAGTATCATGTTGATGTTTGTTCTGCACCAATTATCATTGATCCAGGACCGTCTGGTGTTGGATACACAAACATACTGCGATAATCATCTGGTGAATTTTCTGCAGGTACCCGGCAAGGCTCCGACGCGCACCTTGCCTGACAACGGAGTTGCGGAGCCAGCATGAGTGCTGTTCTGGAATTGAACGATCAGGCACTGAGTCTGTATCAGGACGGTCAATTGCTGGCCAGCAGTCCGGGTTACGTGCTCAGTATTGGCAAACAGCCCCAATTTGGTGTGCAGGCGGCCAGTCAAAGTCGCCTGCATCCGGTCAGCACCAATAACGAGTTCTGGAACCGTTTGAGCATGTCGCCTCTGTCCAGGCCGGTGGCCAATTTTCGGCATTACGCGGATATGGCGCATGCGCATTTGCTGCAATTGGGCGAACTGGCTGACTATGAGGGGCCAGTGGTGCTGGCGGTGCCCGGTAACTTCAATCGCGAGCAATTAGCCATTCTGAGTGGCATTGTGCGACACAGTCCCTTTACAGTCAGTGCAATGCTGGACAGCGGTATCGCCGCCGCTGCCGGGTCCAACGCTCAGGCTGATTATCTGGTCTATCTTGACCTGCAACTGCATCAGGCTGTGTTCACTGTTATGCGCAAAGAAGGTCAGCGACTGGTGCGACAGCAGGTATTGCAGACCCAGAGTGCCGGCTGGGATGCCATGAGCAATGCGCTGGTGCAGACAGTGAATGATGAGTTCATTTCCCAATGCCGTTTCAACCCGCAGCACAGCGCGCAATGGGAGCAGCAGCTGTTCAACGAACTGCCGCAATGGCTGAGTACTCTTGCCGCGGGCGCGCATGAAATTGTAGTAGAAATAGAGACCGATAAATCGACTCATAAAGCGAGTGTGTCGGCTACCGATTTGCGGGAAAGCATAAGTCCTGCGCTGGATAAATTGAGCCAGCAACTGCTGCAGTTTTCAGATGTCGATGCGAGCGACGTTCCGCTGTTGATTTCCTCACGCTCTGCCTCCATTCCGGGGCTGGTGCAGCACTTCGGACAGCAAAAACAGATAGTCAGTGGTGAGCAGCTGGCACACAGCTGTGTGCAATTGCTTAATGACTTGCCTGGCAATGAAACGGCCGTGCCATATCTGACCAGCGTCAACCTGCGTACAAGGGAGCAGGCGACAAAAAACGAACCTCAGCCTGCGGCGGCAACACATCTGTTGGTAGATGGTTCTGCCTGGCCATTGAATAATCAACCGGTATTCAGCCAGCAGGAGTTGACAGAGCTGCTGCAAAAACATCGGCTTGGTGAGCTTATAAATCACCAGGGCCGGCAATTACAATTGATCAGAGTGCATCATGGCGTCGGCTAAAAAAAAACGCGGTGGATTCAATCCACTGAGCCTGGCATTTCTTGACGTGATGTCCTGCGGCTTTGGTGCCGTGGTGCTGCTGTTTCTTATTCTTGACCATACTGCCACGGAAGCCCGCCAGGAAGCCGACCCCAATATGACTGCTGAAGTGCGTCTGCTGGAAGAAGACATCGCCGAAGGTGAAGAGAACCTGTTTCGAATTCGAAATACGCTCAACGAAGTAAGTCTGGAGGTTGTAGAGGCGCAGGGGCTGGCAGAGCGTATACAAAGTGAGATCGATGATTTTATGTCGCAGCTCGCCGCGCTTGAAGGCAATTCAATGGCAACCGAGGAAAGTCTGGAAGCGCTGCGAGCTGATATCCGCGCCATGGAAGAAGAGTTGTTGCGCCTGCAGGCCAGTGCCGAGGAAGAACGCGGACAGAGTAGCCGACAGTTTCTGGGTGACGGTGACAGACAGTATCTGTCAGGCATGTTATTGGGCGGTAATCGCATCGTCATATTATTGGATAGTTCAGCCAGTATGCTGGACGATACGCTGGTCAACGTCATACGCACACGCAACATGCCGGACCGGGTCAAAAAAGAGGCGCCCAAGTGGCAGCGGGCAGTGCGAATCGTGGAGTGGATAAGCAGTCAATTGCCAGTGATCAGCCAGTATCAGGTGCTGGCGTTTGATGAGACGGTGCGTCCTGTGCTGGAGGGTACTGAGGGAATGTGGCTGGAAGTTGCCGACCAGGATCAATTGAACGAAGTCATTCTGGCGGTGCAGGATGTTGTGCCTGGCGGCGGTAACAACCTGCAGGCTGCGTTTCAGGCGATTGCGGGCATGAACCCGCCGCCGGATAACGTTTACCTGATTACCGACAGCCTGCCCACACAAAGCAACCGACCGAGCAACGCGACGACGATCACGCCGCGCCAGCGCTTGAATCTCTACGCCGAAGCCATTGAAAGTTTGCCCCGCAATATTCCGGTCAATACGATATTGCTGCCAATGGAAGGCGACCCGGCAGCGGCTGCTGCATTCTGGCAGTTGGGACAGATCAGTCGGGGTTCTTTCATCACACCGTCACGGGACTGGCCATGAGCAGACGCAGAAAACGCGAAGAAGACAGCTCCAGTATCGCCTTTCTGGATGTGATTTCCTGTGGTTTCGGGGCCATTATCCTGTTGCTGATGATTACTGAAAATTCGGCGCCGGTCAGTCTCGAGTTTACCGCAGTGCAGCGGGATCAGCCGATCGCCGAGCTGCAACAGACGCTGTTTGAGATCCGGGGCGAAACCGAAATTGCAAACCGCGACCTCAATGCCCGGCGGGAACAGTTGTCTGCTTATCGCGACCGTATTGCCCGCCTTGAGCGCGAGATGTCCAATATTCAGGGGCGTTTCGAAACCTCAAGCCAGCTGGCCGAGGAAGTCAGTGAGGAAGAAAACCGACTGGCCATTGCCCGCCAGTCGCTGACCGCTGAAATGCAGCGCTTGCTGGGCCAGGATTTCACGCGCAGCAACAATGTGATTGGTGGTATTCCGGTGGATAGCGAATATATTATTTTCCTTATCGACACCTCGGGTAGTATGTTTTACAACGCCTGGCCTCGGGTGCTGGACATGATCAGTGAGGTGCTGGATGTTTATCCGGAGGTTCGGGGCATACAGGTCATGAATGATATGGGTGACTATATGTTCCCGGCCTACCGTGGTCAGTGGATCCCGGATACCCCGGCGCGTCGCCAGGCCATTATCTCGACCTTGCGTAATTGGTCTCCATTCAGTAACAGCAGTCCTGTTGAAGGCATTACGCGCGCGATCAGCACTTTCTACCAGCCGGGCCAGAAAGTGAGTATTTATGTCTTTGGCGATGACTTTCAGCCTGGCGGATCGATTACCCGGGTGGTGGAAACGGTGGATAGAATCAATCAGGCCGGCTCAGACGGTAGCCGACTGGTACGTATTCACGCCGTCGGATTTCCGGTATTGTTTGACCTGGACCCGCGTTATCATGAAAGCGTCTATCGCTTTGCTACCCTGATGCGCGAATTGGCAGAGCGAAACGGCGGCAGTTTTGTCGGCCTCAATTCCTATCAGTAACTGCAGGAGTGCGTGGTGATCAACAGCATTAAATCCTTCCGACTACTGGTACTGCTGGCGCTGGTCAGCCTGACGGCCTGCGCGGCAAGCACCGTTGAGGTGCAGGGCAGCTATCCGAGCCCCAATGTGCCACCGCTGCCGCTAACGCTGGGTGTGTACTACAGTGATGACCTGCGCAACTATATCTACACCGAATTGTCTGATACTGGTAAGGAAGAATATCTGGTTGCAGCCGGTAATACTCATATGGAGCTGTTTAACACAGTGTTGCCCGCGATGTTTTCGCAGGTCGTGGTGCTGAATAACCCCACGGAAGCGGGTGCCAGGGGAGTGGATGCTGTGTTTATGCCGCAGATTGATGAGTTTCAGCTGGGCATGCCGCAGAAAACCCGTCTGGATGCTTATGAGGTATGGATAAAGTACAACATGCGTATGACCGGCGCGGATGGATCTTATGTGGCGGACTGGGTAATGACCGCTTATGGTAAATCGACGCAGGGTAATTTTACGTCGGCAGAGCGCGGTATTAATGATGCGGCAGTAGCGGCCTTGCGGGATCTGGCTTCAAATTTTTCAATCAGTTTTCGGGCAGTGCCTGATATCCGGGACTGGTTAAGCAGACAACAACTCCAGCTATCAGGCAATTGAAACAGGAGTCAGCATGAAGATCAAAAACAAGTGTCTGACGCTGGCCAGGCAACGTTTCTGGCCCGGTCTTTGGCTCGTTTTGCTGGCCGCGCTGTCGGCTTGCACCAGCACCACGATTGATGAATTCCGTCAGGCGGAAACCGGCCTGAACACAGGAGAAACGGTTGTTATTCTGGGTCGCCGTCAGGGCGCAGGGTACGAGACAGCCGCCGATTTTGTGCAGTGTGTTGGTGATCGCATGGCACGCGGGCGTGATGGGCTGAACGTGGTGCCGGAGCAGCAGTTCGTGGATGCGCTGTTTCCCTGGTTTGAGCCGCGCACGGCACCGCTGCGAAGTGACGACCTGCAGCAATTGATGGCGCAACCCATGGTCAGTGACAAGATGAATGAGTTCGGGGTGCGATATATCGTTTGGCTGGATGGCCAGACGGAGACATCCAATCGCATGGGTTCAATTTCCTGCACTGTAGGCCCGGGTGGCGGTGGTTGCTTCGGCTTTGGCTCCTGGGAAGATGACTCCAGTTTTGAGGCCCGGGTATGGGATGTTTCGTCCAATCTGGCGGTAGGCACAATCAGCGCCGATGCCAGCGGTCAGTCTTATATGCCCGCCGTATTTGTGCCCATTCCGCTGATAGCCCGTGTTGAGGCCAATGCCTGCAATAGTCTGGCCGATCAGCTCAAGCAGTTTGTGCAAGGCGGTTGATATGATCCTGCAGTGGGGCGGCAACTACATCCGGCTGACAGTGCTGGCGGGCATTCTGTTGGCCACTGGTCTGCAGGCCTGTGCCGTGAATCCTGCCACCGGGCAGAGTAATCTTGTACTGATGAGCGAGCGGCGCGAGCTGGAGATTGGCCAGGAGGAACATGAGAAGGTGCTCGCCTCCATGCGTATCATGGAAGACGAAGCGCTCAATGCCTATGTGAACGAAGTCGGGCAACGCGTGGCGAGGACCAGTCATCGCCCTGATCTGAGTTATACCTTCACCGTTATCGACAGTCCCGAGATTAACGCTTTTGCCCTGCCGGGTGGTTATGTCTACATCAACCGCGGTCTGCTTTTATACCTGAAATCTGAAGATGAGTTGGCGGCGGTGCTTGCGCACGAGGTGGGGCATATTACCGCACGCCATGCAATCCAGCAGCAGGCCCGTGGCCGTCTCGGCAGCGCCGCCGCAACGGTGGGTGGTGTGGTAGCTGCCGTTGCGACGGGCAGCGGTTATATCGGCTCTGAGCTGGCGCAGATTGGCTCTATCTGGGCGGCAGCCGGAGTCAGTGGTTTTGGCCGGGAGAATGAGCTGGAAGCCGACAGTCTGGGTGCTCAGTATTTATACAATGCTGGCTATAACCCGCGAGCCATGATCGATGTGCTGAGCGTGCTGAAAAGTCAGGAGGATTTCAATGTCCGCGTGGCGCAGCGTCAACCGAGCTATCACGGTCTGTTTACCACGCACCCGCGTAACGATGTTCGCTTGCAGCAGGCCGTTTCGCAGGCTGGAAATCTGTCGGCCGACCAGATGCGTGAGACTGATCCGCTGATCTTCCGTCAGCACATCGACGGCTTGCCATTTGGAGAGAATGTCACCAGCACCGGGGACCGTAACCGCTATTATCAGGACCTGCTTAGTTACACCATGGTGTTTCCGGATGCCTGGTCGATCCGTGAGACTCCCACAACTGTGACGGCCAGCGCGCCAGAAGGCAGTGCATCAATTCGCGTCGAAGCGCAGCGGCTACAGGAAAACAAAGAGCCTCGCTTGTATATCCGCGAGAATCTGGGCATCGCTGATTTGCAGCAGTCCGAAGCATTGTCACAGTATCGACTGATCGGGTACACGGGCACCCATACCAATGATGCTGGCAACCATGAGCGCGTAGCAGCCATCTATCTGGGGCCACGTGTCTTTGTATTCCGGGCGGAGATTCCCGACCCTGAAGCCGTGCAGGATCTGGATCGACTGCTGCTGTCGTCCATCCGCACTTTCAGAGCCATCCAGATGAACGAGCGCTCCGGCAGCAGTAGCCTGCGCGTGCGCTACGTGCAGGTCACCGAAGGTTTTGACTGGCGTGCCCTGGCAGCTCGAAGCCCGATCCCCCAGTACCCGGAAGAAACACTGCGCCTGCTGAACGGCTACTACCCGATCGGTAATCCGCAGCCGGGCGAGTGGATCAAAATTCTGCAGTAACGCTGGGGACGGAGGCGGTCTACGTCCCCAGCGCTCTGGGGACGTAGACCGCCTCCGTCCCCAGCGTTACTATCAAGGAGCAACCATGAAGAATAAAAAGAGTCTACTGGCGCTTGTTGCAGCCGCTGCTATCGGTATGTCGCTATTGACCGTGCTCAGTATAAGCTCTGCTCAGAACGTACAGTCCTCGGGTGTGATAGAAACCCGCAGCCACGTCTTTACACCGGTGGCTGATGGCATCTACTTCATCACGGCGACTGGCGCGGTGAACCTCACCAGCCAGTCCATGCTTATCGAAGGCTTGCATGACCTGCTGGTTGTGGATTCCCATGTGTCGCCTAATGCAGGTCTGGCCTTGCTGGACTCGATCAAGGCGGTCAGCAATAAGCCGGTTCGTTACCTGATCAACACGCATTACCACTTTGATCACGCTCACGGTAATCAAGTGTTTCCGCGTGATGTTGAGATAATCGGCTCGCAGTATACCCGCGAGAAATTGAACGGTGAGTTGGGTAATGTGTTGGAAGAATCGACGTTTATCAGCTTCACGCAGGGAGTCCCGGTGCAAATAGAGCGTCTTCGTGCGCAGCTTGAGCAGTCCAATGATGTACACGAGCGGGCGTCAATCCAGGGACAGATTGCCATGCACGAAGCCCACCTGAATTCAGTGGCGCAGATCGAGCCCACTCCGCCAAATATAACCGTCAGTGATACCATGACAATCTACCAGGATGTTGTTGGCGGCGGTCGGGAAATACAACTCATCCATACAGGCAGAGGTCACACCGGAGGTGACGTGGTTGTGTTTCTGCCGCACGAAAAAATCCTCTATGCCGGCGACCTGGTAGGCCAGAATCTGATTTACATGGGTGACGCTTACGCAAACGAATGGGCAGATGTGCTGGAGCGAATCAAAGCCCTGGATTTTGACATCCTGCTGTCAGGCCACGGTCCTCTGGTTGAGAGCCGCGAACGTATAGATGCCTTCCAGGCTTATCTGCGCGACCTGTGGGCCAAAACCGCCGAGCTAAAGCGCAGTGGTCTAAGCGCAGAGGATGCCGCCCAGCAGATCGACATGACCAACCACAGCGCAAACTACCCACAAATCCGTGCAGCAGGTGCCGACGTCAGAGCGATCAGGCGTATCTATAACCTGATCGAGTGAGGCGCTGGGGACGGAGGCGGTTACCCTGGGGACAGAGACCGCCTCCGTCCCCAGGGTAACCGCCTCCGTCCCCAGCGCCTCAGCCGGCCACCGGCTTAACCAGCAGCTCATGACCTTTCAGCATCCCATGCCAGTAAAGTGCCGGCAGCATGCTCTTTTTCATGTGCCAGGCCATCGACGTCGGTTTGGTGCCATCCAGCATCCATACCGGTAATGTTGGCATCAGCTTGCCGCCATAGGCGAACTCTGCAAGAACGATCTTGCCGCGCTCCACGGTCAGCGGGCAGGAACCGTATCCATCATAGTGATATTGCTGCGGCTGACCCTTGATGTCTGCCACGATGTTGGCGGCAACCACAGGCACCTGCTTACGCACCGCGGCGGCCGTTTTAGCGTTGCTGGTATTGGCGGCATCACCCAGCCCCCAGATGTTTGTGAATTTCTTGTGTTGCAACGTGCCGGGATCCACGTCAATCCAGCCCCCTTCATCAGCCAACGGGCTGTTGCGAATAAAATCTGGCGCGGTTTGTGGTGGACAGACGTGCAACATATCAAAGTCTGTCTCTACAGTTTGTACATTGCCGTCAGCATCTGTAGTCTCAAACCAGGCTAATTTTTTATCGCCATCCACTTTTACCAGTTTATGAGAGAAATGCAGTTCAGCTTGATACTTATCCATATAGGATTGCAATGCAGGTACATAGTCCTTGACGCCGAATAACACGGCTCCGGCGTTGTAGAAGGAGATGTCCACATTGTCAATCAGACCATGTCTGAACCAGTGATCACCGGCCAGGTAAAGCGCTTTCTGTGGTGCGCCGGCACATTTGATCGGCATCGGTGGTTGTGTGAATACCGCCTTGCCTGACGTCATCCCGCTAATCAATTTCCATGTATAAGGCGCCAGGTCTGCTCTATAATTTGAAGTGACACCGTTGCGGCCCAGTGTTTCAGGCAGGCCTTCAATTGCATCCCAGTTCAATTTAATACCCGGGCAAACAATCAGGCGTTTGTATGCAACACGCGAGCCGTCGTTCAGAACAACTGCATTGTCTTCCGGTTCGAAAGACTCAACAGCCAGAGATATCCACTTGACGCCTTTGGGAATCAGTGACGCCATTGGGCGTTTGACTTCTTCGGCATCGAAAACACCACCACCAATCATGGTGAAACCTGGTTGGTAGTAGTGTGTTTCTGCAGGATCGATTAGCGCGATACGTAGCCGACGTTCGCGACTGAGAAGGCTTGATGCAACCGAAATTCCGGATGCGCCAGCACCTACTATTACCACATCATACTGGGTTTCCTGATAGCTCATAACCTGTGCCTCATTAATTGGATCTTTTTGCTTTTTTGTCGAATCTGATATGCCAGAAATCTCTGCAATTACATGTGCAAATTTTTCTTTGAAACTACTGAAGTCAAAACCGGCTTTGCTGGCCTCTTCTATGACAGCGTTACTGCTGGCGCCATTGCTGATCCTCATTAGTGACCACAAAGTGCAGGAGCGCAGACCCGAGCGGCAATAGGCGAGCACAGGCTTGGCTGCGCCGCTCCACGCTTTGGTGAATTCGCGCACATCGGCAGAACAGATCGTATCGTGTACAACTGGCACGTATAGGACGTCTATACCATTGGCATTCGCCGCGTTTTCGATCATGTCCAGCGGGTATTGCTGACCTTCCTCCGCATCCGGACGATTGCAGATAATCGTGCGAAATCCTGCGTCAGCCACGTTTGTCAAATCTTCCGGGCTCAACTGTTCAGTTACTGAAAATTCATCCGTCATTTTTTTAATGTTCATGGGTACCTCCGCGGTATAAACAATGATCTTTTAAAGGGCGTTGATTGGCACTTTCAGATAGATCATGTTGTTATCTTCTGCTGGCGGGAAATGCCCGGCCCGCATATTGACCTGCAATGAGGGCAGGATCAGAACCGGCATATCGAGTGTGGCGTCGCGTGCTTCACGCATGGCAACAAACTCATCTTCAGTAATGCCGTCATGCACATGAATATTCTGCGCACGCTCATCTTCGACGGTCGTTTCATACTCAACTTCGCGACCGTCAGGCTGATAGTCGTGGCACATGAAAAGACGGGTATCACCCGGCAGACTCAACACTTTTTTGATAGAGCGATACAACGTGCGGGCATCGCCGCCGGGGAAGTCAGCGCGCGCCGTACCACCGTCAGGCATAAACAGAGTGTCGCCAACAAATGCGGCATCACCAATTACATGAGTCATGCAGGCCGGTGTGTGACCGGGCGTGTGAATAGCTTTGCATTGCAGGGCGCCGACCTGATAAGCCTCACCGTCCTCAAAAAGGTGGTCAAACTGAGAGCCATCACGGGCGAACTCAGTGCCGGCATTGAACACCTTGCCAAACACATTCTGCACAGTGGTGATATGCGCACCGATGGCCAATTTTCCGCCCAGCTTCTCCTGGATATAAGGAGCTGCTGAAAGGTGATCGGCATGAACATGAGTCTCGATCAGCCAAACCAGATTCAGCTTGTGTTTCTGGATATGTTCGATGATCTCATTGGCCGAGGTATAGCTGATCCTGCCCGAGTTGTAGTCCAGATTCAGTACCGAATCAATGACGGCGCAGTCATTGGAAGTGGGGTCCTTGACCACGTACGAGAAAGTGAATGTTTGCTGGTCGTAGAATGTAAAAACTTCTGGTTTGAGCGTACTGTTCATAGCGATATCCCCTCTGTATTATTCGTAAGTGAGTGTTGTGGTTTTGCCAGAAAAAATACGGTACACAAAAAACGTGTAGGCAATGATCGCTGGCAGGACGATAGCTGTTCCCCAGAAGGTAAACAGCAGTGAATCAGTGCTGGAAGCGGATTCCCAGATAGTCATCTTGCCGATAATGATGTCCGGCAAAATACTGTATGCCAGTCCCAGCCCGGCCAGCAGGCATAGCGCGATCAGGCCACCAAACAGCAGCCACTCTTTACCGGGTTGGCGCAGCGCACGCTGATCAAACAGCAGCCACAGCAGGCTGGTATAAAGCGCAGTGCTGAGCAATGGAATAGGCAGTAATTTAAGCCCGTCAGGAAAGGTAAACCATTTGGCAGCAATAGCCTGGCTGACCAGGGGAGTTGCTATGGAGACCAGCAGTAACGCAAAGCCCATTGGTAGAATTGCTCTCTGTGCCCAGACCAATGCTCTGTCAAACAGTGCGCCTTCGGTTTTGATCAGTAGCCAGGCCGCACCCAGCAGTATGTATAACGCGGGCAAGGTGACTGCGATCAACACCGAAAACAGGTAGTTCAGTCCACCATGCCCCAGGCCGGTGATGTAGGTACCGAGCATCCAGCCCTGAGCTGACGCGGTGATCAGCGAACCGGTCGAAAAAATCGCGTTCCACATACGCTTGCGATGGGACACCGCCTTGGCACGAAAATCAAAGGCGATTCCGCGAAGTATCAATCCCATCAACATTAGCGTGACGGGAATATACATTGTTGTGAGTATCTGGCCGTGCGCCTGCGGAAAGGCAATCAGCAAAATGCCTATGCCAAGCACAATCCAGGTTTCGTTGGCGTCCCAGAATGGACCGATGGAGGCTATCATCAGATCTTTGTCGTGCTCATTGGCCAGCGGCAGTAACAAGCCAATGCCCAGGTCATATCCGTCCAGAATCACGTAGATCAACAAGGCCAGCCCCATGGCGCTGGCAAAAAATAAAGGTAACCAGAAATCCAGGTCCATATGCTTATCCTCGTGCCGCCGCGATCGGTTGAGTGGATTGACCCGGCACTTGATTCATTGCCATCAGTGACGCAGCCGGTTTGGTAGCCATGTATCGAAGTGTGGCGATGTAAGAAATCAGGATGAATACATACAGTGCCATGTAACCCGTGAACGTGCTTAGCATGATGCCACTGGAATGATCCGCCACCACTTCGGCGCTGGTCAGCAGGCCCTGAACTATCCAGGGCTGCCGGCCGATTTCGGTGACATACCAGCCTGCCAGTACGGCAACCCATCCCGAGAAAGTCATCCAGGATGCGGCACGCAACAGCCAGACACCCGGCTTTTGTTTGCGGCGGAACAATTGCCATCCGGACCACCAGGCGACCAGGATCATCAACATGCCGATGCCGACCATGACACGGAAGGACCAGAATACGATGGCAACCGGAGGGTGTTCGCCTTCGAACTCATTTAAGCCGCGGATTTCGCCGTTGATGTCATGCGTCAGTATCAGACTGGCAGCATATGGGATTTCAAGCGCGAATCGCGTCGTGCGGGTTTCTTCATCAGGGAAGCCAAAGAGAGTGAAGCCAACTCCGCTGTGCGTTTCCCAGACGCCTTCGATAGCTGCCACTTTTGCTGGCTGATGCTCAAAGGTATTAAGTCCGTGAAGATCGCCAACAAAAACCTGCAGTGGCGCGAATATCATGGCGATCACCGTCATGGCCTTGAATACTTTGGCAGTTGCCGGACCGTCAACCTTCATGCGCATGCGCCAGGCGCTGATGCCCAACACCAGAAAGGCGGCGGTTAGCATGGAAGCGATTAACATGTGTGCCAGGCGATAGGGGAATGAAGGATTGAAGATGATTGCCAGCCAGCTGTCGACATAAAAGACACCGTCTTCGATTACGTAACCAGTAGGTGTCTGCATCCAGGAATTCAGGCTCAGAATCCAGAATGCCGACAGCGTGGTGCCTATTGCGACCAGCGAGCAGGCGAGCAGATGAACTTTATTGGAAACGCGATTTTTTCCAAACAGCATGACGCCCAGAAACGTGGCTTCCAGGAAAAACGCGGTGAGCACTTCATAGCCGAGCAGCGGGCCGGATATGTTCCCGGTTCTTTCCATGAACCCTGGCCAATTGGTGCCAAACTGAAAGCTCATGGTGATGCCTGATACAACGCCGATGGCAAAGGACAGAGCAAAAATTTTTACCCAGAAGTGATAGGCGTTTTCCCAGTGTGTGTCGCCCGTCATGGTGTAGCGCAGGCGGAAAAACAACAAGATCCAGCCCAGTCCGATAGTGATGGACGGGAACAGGATATGAAAGCTGATATTGGCAGCAAACTGAGCGCGGGCAAGAATGAAGGGATCAATGTCAAACATACGGCTCACCTGTTGATTAGCATGATCCCTGCATATGGTTGCCGGAAAAAAGGGGCAGTCAGTGTACCTGCCCCATGAGGGCTTCCTTACAGGGACTACGTGTGCAAACCACGACTACAGACAAGCAGGTGCTGGTGGATAAGTCTGTAATCACAATTCTCTGTCCTGGCTATTGCAGCAGCCGTGCCAAGACTTGAGGCGCTTTTGATGAAAATCGGGAAGTGATTGGTTTTATTGGCATTAATTGGATTTTTCCGGTCTTGTCAGGATGGCTGGCTTACTTATGACTGGCGAATAATTGCCATAAGTGACAGAATTAATGCCAATCTTGGCATTGGATGATATCAATGACTCTCATTGCAACGGACGTACAAACAGACCTGGCTGCCATGCTGGATGGTTTCGATGTGCCCGCCATCCTGGTCAGCGCGGATTATCAGATTCTGGCGACTAACCACCACTATCGCGACAGTTTCGGTGAAATCGATTATCGGCAGGCGCCGCGCTGCTACAGGGTTTCTCATGGATACGATGTTCCCTGCGACCAGGCTGGCGAGAGTTGCCCCTTGAATGCAGCCCGTGTATCCGGGGCCAAAGAACGCGTACTGCACATCCATCAGACGCCTCGCGGTCGCGAGCATGTTGATGTGGAGATGCTGCCTATCAAAGCAGCTGACGGCAGCCTAAAATATTTCGTCGAATTACTGAAACCGGTTCCCGTCGCCAGCGCAGAAATAAGCACAGCTGATATGGTGGGTAGCAGTCCGGCCTTTAATGCCATGTTGGAAAATATCACGCGGGTAGGACCGACTGACGCGTCTGTGCTGCTGCTGGGTGAGTCCGGGACAGGCAAGGAGCTGGCGGCCATGGCTATTCATCGCGCCAGCGCCCGCAGCCAGTCGGCCATGGTGACGCTGGAGTGCTCTGGTTTAACTGAAACCCTGTTCGAGAGTGAATTGTTCGGCCATGTGAAGGGTGCTTTTACAGGCGCCACGTTTAATTCGCCCGGCCTGGTTGAGGCGGCTGACGGTGGCACGCTGTTTCTGGATGAGATAGGAGATGTGCCGCTGGATATGCAGGTCAAACTGTTGCGCCTGATCGAAACCGGCACCTATCGTCCGGTTGGTAGTCGCGAAATAAAGCGGGCTGATTTCCGGTTGGTTTGTGCGACTCACAAAGATATTTTTCAGATGGTGTGCGACGGACGGTTCCGTCAGGATCTGTACTACCGGATCAATGTATTTCCCATCCACATGCCATCATTACATGAGCGCAGTGCCGATATACCGGTGCTGGCCAATTCCATACTGCGTAAGCTGGATGGAACTGGCCGATGTTTACTCACTGACTCGGCCATTAAAGTGCTGCAAAAGCATCGCTACGTCGGCAATATCCGCGAGCTGCGCAACATTCTGGCGCGCGCTCTGGTGCTGGCCAACACGCATGTGATTGATGGCAAAGTTGTTCGCAGCTGTCTGGCAGTTGATCGCCGCTCGGTTCCGGAGTCTGACGACCTTCCGGACCTGAAAACCAATGAGTCGCTATACCTGGATCGTGTGCTCACGGCCTGCCAGGGAGACAAAGAAAAAGCAGCGGCAATTGCCGGAATCAGCGTCCGTTCCCTGTATCGAAAGCTGGAAATGAATTGATGGACAATTTTATGGTTCAAAAGTCCGATAGACGCAATGTCTGCCCTGGTCGTGACGATTGAATCCGGGCAGGCTGCCAAACGTACCATCGTTGGTTGAGGTTTCAAAAACCCCGCACAAGCTGTACACATCAGCTCGTATTAACTGATACTCAAACGGTAAATCGGTTTGCGGGTCACGCCACTGAAGGCGTGGCAGGTGGTTACTGAGCTCCTGTAGTGAAACAGGCAGCCGTCCTTGCTGGTTGCGAAATGAGTGCAGGTGTTCGATGATGGCATTCAGGTGTTCAATGCGCTGCTGATCGTGGCGCGTCTTTACGTCTTCCGGGTCAGGCTCTGGCCAGACAGAAAGAGCCAGCAGGCTCATCACGCCAGCCAGCAGCAGGAATACAATGCCTGTCAGAATGCGTGAGATCATTAGCTTGCCTCGTTGATACAGGACAACTATAACATGAGCAGGTTCAGCAAAGTGCGTTATACGAGTCGACTTCGCGAGTTGCAGATTGAGCTGGTCAAGCTGCAGCGGCATTTTATCGAAAGCGATGACAAAATTCTGATTATTTTTGAGGGCCGTGATGCGGCAGGCAAAGACGGCGTCATCAAACGGATTACAGAGCATCTTAGTCCGCGTGAAACGCGTGTGGTGGCGCTGGGAAAACCCTCTAACCGTGAACAGAGCGCGTGGTACTTTCAGCGGTATACTGCGCATTTGCCGGTCGCCGGGGAGCTGGTGCTGTTCAATCGCAGTTGGTACAACCGGGCCGGCGTCGAGCGTGTCATGGGGTTCTGTACCGATGCTGAGTACGAAGAGTTTATGGGGTCAGTGGTCGAGTTTGAGGACATGCTGGTGCGATCAGGCCTGAAGATGCTGAAGTACTATCTGGATATCAGTCGTGATGAGCAGGAAATACGGCTTGCTGCGCGAAAAACAAACCCGCTCAAACAATGGAAGATCAGCCCCATTGATGCCCAGGCGCTTAAATACTGGGAGGCGTATTCTCAAGCGCGGGATGAGATGCTGAGTCGAACGCACACCGTGGCGTCACCATGGGCCATAGTGCATGCCAACGACAAGCGCCATACTCGAATCAATATCATCAATGATATTCTTACTCGACTGCGTTACCGGGGTAAAAGCGAATCGCTGCCGATACCGGACACCCGCTATATCATGCCCTATCAACTTGATGAGCCCGCCAGCAACCGGCTGGCACCCTGACCGAACGGGAAGTCATGCACTTCAGAGAAGCTCCGAGATTCGCCCCGCCAGTTCAATATCTTTATGGGTCACGCCGCCCGCGTCATGCGTTTGCAACTGTATTCGCACGGTGTTGTAGACGTTGGACCACTCAGGATGGTGATTCAATTTCTTCTGGATCAAGAATCTTGCTCATGTCCGCCTCCTGTTTGTTGGCAGGCTTGGGTCATTCATTGGAATAGCACCACCCGGCGCTGTGTTCGACTGTAATCCGCCCATTAACTTTAATCCATCTTTATTAATGTCAAAAAAATCAGCAATAGACAAAACCGTCAACTATACTTTTTCTACCTGAACGCAAACATACAAGGAGTCGTGAAGTGCGTGTTTTATCTGATAGTGAAGTTGATTTTGTTTCTGGAGGAATCACTGTGCCTTCGAATGTGGCACTGCGGTCAAATCCGGATTATCCGGCACCGACCATTGATATTGGATGCGCTGAGGTCGCGTTTGCCGCATCCATGGTTGTGTCGGCAGCCAGTCTTTTTGGAGGCGCCCCCGGCAGGATAGCTGGCGGAGTATTCGGCATGGTGGCTGCACGGGCTTCCTACTGTGCAAGTCAGGGTTCATAGAAGTATGGTTGTGCTGCAAAGATATTTTCAGCTTTCCGGCTTAGGCCGGAAAGTTGCCGTGTCTGAGAGCCACCACATTGTGTTTTTGATAGCGGCCCTTAGCTGTTTGATACTGAGTTTTCTGAGCGCTATGGTGATCAGTCAGTCCGATTCGGCCGCAACCATCCTATACTTACGTATATCAATTCTGGCGTTATTGTTGACGCCACAATTCTACGTGGATTTCGTCGGAACGAGCGATGATGTCCCTGATACGGTTCGTCTATCCAAAGCAGGGTGGTTACTGGATCTGATGCAGGCAGGTGTACTTTTACTTGCGATATCTATGGTGTTTCCATGAGCAGACGGAAACCCACGTCAACCGCTGGTTTGGTGCTTTCCTGAGCGGAACGCACCCAGAAAGTGATGTTTTGCTGATGGCTGCGCCAGGATCCGCCCCTTACCACACCGATGCGGCAGGTCGTCAGTTGCCGACCGCCGCGATTACGTTGTAGCACCTCGTCCTGACCGTGGTAACAGCCAATGGTCCATTCGGCCACATTGCCGTGCATGTCGTAGAGTCCGAAGGCATTGGGCGCAAATTGACCGCTGGGTAAGCTGGCGTCACTGTCTGAATGAGTGCTGCAATCCAGGCAGTGTGCGGCGTCAGGGTCCGGCTGGTTGCCCCAGCTGTATTGCGCGCCAAAACCCATGCCGGCGCGAGCGGCATATTCCCATTCCTCTTCGGTGGGCAGGCGGAAGGTGCGACCGGTTTTATTACTTAGCCAGATGGCATATTCCATCGCCTCAAACCAGCTGATTTCGGTGACAGGGAACATGGCCAGGTCGCCGGTATTCTTGAATAACACGCTGCTCATGGCGGCAGGGCTGGCCCGGTCAGCCAGGAAATGCTCGAACTCAGCGTAACGAATCTCATACTGCGTCATGGCAAAGCCCTCAACGCATACTTCACCGGGCAGAATGCCGCGGTCATTCATCAGCATGGTGCCGGTTTCAACGCATCCGGCTGGTATTTCAACCAGGGGAGGTATCAGCTCGGGATTGTCGACATAAACACCGGGTAATTGATCTGCAATGGCGATGCCGAACACAGACACGGAGAGTGCGCAGGTCAGAATCCGGTTATATGTCTTGAATGTTTTAAGCATCGACTTCAAGGTGGCCAGGCGCTAGTGTCATGAACGTGAGTGTGCAGTTTAAACACCTATCCCCGAACAGGCCAGCAAGTTAGCCCCAGCAGACAGGCAATCAGTCGATATATGGAAGCGGTGCTTGTTGCGGTGACTTGACTGGGTTACTGTTTACACCACCCCGATGAGCCAGATGGACTCCGCTATGAAAACTGATTTCCGTTGTCTGATGACCCTGCTGACTTTGTCAGCCATGCTGATTGCCTGTTCGGACGCCCCCGGCGAACCTGATACCGCCAATACGGCAGACTCCGCGATTCGCGTAGATCTGGCAGAACAGCCGGCCAGCCAGGCTGCACAGCGGTCTCAAGACGCATCGGAAGCGGCTTCTACTCTGGAGACGGAGATACTGCTGGGTAGTGCAGTGAAGCGCCTTTGCTCCTCAGTTCTGGTAAGCGGGCGCACGCAACAGCATGTTATGGAAAACGAACTGAATAATCCGGCACTGGCGCAGGTGACGTTTACCTTTGACAATGACCTGGTGACCGCTATCGGTGGCGACCAGAGTGTCAGTGCCCTTTACCGCGACCAGATTGGCTGTACTCTGCTGAAGAATACCTCAGCAGATGTTCTGCGTGCGCAATTCAACCCGGATTTATTCCCTGCAAGGCCGGTTCTGCCCGATGCGGAGTGGCCGCTGGGTAATCAGGTCACATTGCCTGACAGTATTCCCGGCGTTGACCTGCAGGCCATCAATCAAGCGGTGGATCTGGCTTTTGAGGACATGGAGCCTGACCAGAACATCGACACCCGCGCGGTGTTGGTTATTCACAAAGGTCGCATCATCGCCGAAAAGTATGCGGAACCTTTTCACGCGGATATGCCGCAGCTCGGCTGGTCAATGACTAAAACAGTCACAGCTGCGCTAACAGGCATTCTTGCCGGCGATGGCCTGGCGCATATTGATATGCCCGCCAACGTGGCGGAATGGCGGGCAAACGGGGATGAGCGGCGCGCTATTACCCTGGAACAGTTGCTACGCATGTCCAGTGGTCTGCAATATTCTGAGGTATACACCGCGGGTTCCATGTCCGATGTCATTTTGATGCTCTATACAACCGGGGACACGGCAGGCTTCAGTATTGACAAGCCTCTGGAGTACGACCCAGGTAGCACGTTTTATTATTCCAGTGGTACAACCAACATAATCTCCCGTCTTAACAGACAATTGTTCAATAACTTCCAGTCTTATTTTAATTTTCCACAAGAGCGACTGTTTGGCAAACTTGGAATGAATTCCGCTGTTATGGAAGCGGATGCAAGCGGCACATTTGTTGGTTCGTCTTACATGTATGCGACACCGCGCGACTGGGCGAAGATTGGATTATTGTTCATGCAGGATGGAGTCTGGAACGGTGAGCGTATTCTGCCTGAGGGTTGGGTCGAGTACAGTTTGACGCCTGCCGGCTCGGCGACGCGCGGACAGTATGGCATGCAGATCTGGCTGAATGCTGGTGCAGCCGGCAACTCCCAGGACAGACCGCTGCCCAATCTGCCGACCAACGCATACTACCTGTCGGGGTTCGAAGGGCAGAATATCGTGATGCTGCCAGATCAGGAGTTAATCGTATTGCGAATGGGTGTTACCACGCGCGGACCCCGACCGATCTGGGCTTTGACTGAAGCGGTCATGAATGCGGTGTCAGATTAGTGTTTGCGCTGGCAGCGTGCAGCATAAAAGTCTGCCGGAAATAGTCAGGGTCTTTGATCAACACACCGGCCTTGTTCTGATGTTGGCTGGCGTATTGCTGGCGTGAGACCCAAAAGCGAAGAGCGGCCAGTTGTAACACATAAGGCCAGGCTGATTTTTCTTCCTCGGTGAATGGGCGTAATGTCGCGTATGCCTGCAGCAGTGCGTCAATCCTTTGAGGATCCAGTGAGAGTTTGTCCTCTCCGGGTAATGAAACACACCAGTCATTCACACAGATCGCCAGGTCCATTAGCATCCAGCCGGTGGCGGCGTTGTAAAAATCGATCACGCCAGTGACCTTATCCTCCGTCATCATGGCATTATCCCTGAACAAATCTCCGTGAATGATGGCTTCTGGTAACCGGGGCGTTGTTTTGTACCAGTCACACAGTTGCTTCAGGGCAGGGATCAACCACACGGCATCATCTTGCCACTGCTTATTCAACATGAGCTGTGCGCTTTTTAATACCCAATCAGGTCCGCGGTCATTGTGGCGTTGCAGTCTGCCGGTGCAGCTTGCCTTGTGAAGAGCGGCCAGAAATTCGCCTAATGCGGCACATTGTCCGATTGTGGGTTGGTCCGGGTGCTTTCCACTCAGTCGAGGTTGCAATAGCGCTGGCCGGTCTTTCAGAGTGTGAAGAGCCAGGCCGGTTCGGTCTGCGATTGAGTAAGGCACTGGCAGGTCCGACTTGTGCAGACAGGCAAGTAGCTCGATGAAAAATGGCAGCTCATTGACCGGGCCGCGCTCAACCAGAGTCAAAACCAGCGAGTGATGCTGGCCTTCTGAGTCGCGGGTATCAACAAAGTAATTGGTGTTCTCGCTGCCACCATCAATGCCCGAATAACGTATCAGCTCTCCCACATTAAACGGGATAAGGAATTCTTTGATATCACTTTCGTGCAGGGGTGTAAAAACTGACATTTAAACATCGGCTGAGACGGGATTCATGCACTATCGTACACAAACGCGCCAGCCAATGGCAGTATGCACAGACAAAAAAAACCCGGCACCAGGGCCGGGTTTCAAGGAGATGCCTTACCTTACATCAGAAGCCGTAGCGGAAACCCACTTCCACCGAGCGCTCAGGTCCTGCATAGATACCCTGACGCAGCCCGGCAATATAATCTTTGTCAGTCAGATTCTTTACGGCGCCAAAGACCGAGAAATCGTCCTGTACACGATACTGAGCCGTCAGATCCAGGACTGTATAGGATGGCAGCAGGCCTCCCCAGATACCGCCACCTGCACCAGTTGGCAGATCACGCTGATTGCTTGGGTCACCGTATTGCTCGCCACGGTGGTGTGCGCTTAGTGCCGCCTGCAGCCGGTCGGTGCTGTAGTTAAGCGATACATTTGCCATAAACTCAGGGGCGTAGGGCAGGCGGTTGCCGTCAAAAGCGCCGGTTGTGAATTTAGACGTCGGTACCCAGGTGGCGTTGCTGTCTACGCTGAAACCTGCACCAAAATCATAGGCCAGAGCGAACTCCATACCGCGATGTTCAGTTTTTCCGGCGTTGGACTGTGACAGGTTCGGATCGCTGTTGCCAGTGACTACCTGATTGCTGAAATCCATGATGAATGCGGCGACTTCGTAAGACAGGGGGCCTTCACTGCCACGAATCCCGGCTTCGTAATTGGTAGAGCGTTCGCCGTCCAGATTCTGGTCGGTCAGCCCGTCCAGTGCTACGCCATTGGATGCCGGCGAGAACGCGCGATACACACCGCCGTAAATCTGCGCGGATTCGGTGACTTCATAAGTGATACCTACGCCGGGCAAGTACTCAGTGTTGCTGGTTTTCGCCGTGGCATTGTTCTGCGTCAGGATGAGCTGTTTTTGCTCATAGTCTTCGACACGCAGGCCGGGAGTGACGGCTAATTGATCGCTAAACTCAATGCGCGTCTGCACATAGGCGGCCACACTGTCGGCTGAGTCGATACGGTGACGGTCGTTAACACCGGTACGATCCTGTTGACGCGTCGCCCGGATACGGGTGTCGTTGGATTCTTCGCTCATTACGCGGAATCCGACTTCGGTATTCGCCATCATGCCGCCGAGTTCGTGAGACAAAGACAATCGTGTCTCCGCGCCAACGCGTTCAAAGCTCCGGTTGTTGCCTGTCAACGCGTCAGTGTATACCCAGCGACCAGCAGCGTTGGAGGCGGTGGTATTGGTGTTGTAACGCCAGTAGTCACGGCTCACATCACTCCAGTAAACCAGTGTTTTTAGCGTGGCTGAGTCATTGATGATCCATTCGTGATTCAGATCTGCCGCTACACGATCCTGAAGATACCAATCATCGGGTGCCGGGTTATATCGCTCACCGGCGCGGTAGTCGTCCAGCAACAGGCCGCGGTAAGAGATATTGGCATCGTTCTGATAGTAGGAGAATTTCACGCCCAACAGTTGGTTGTTGCCAATGGCTGTGCCGGCTTTGAACATGACATCCGACATCTCATAGCCTTTGTCCATAAAACCGTCACTTTCAGCATAGCTGGCCACGACGCCCGCATACGCTTCGCCGGAGGTACTGCGGCCACCTGCTTCGACATTGACCTCGCGCATATTAAATGAGCCAACACGGCCGGACAGCTTCACGCCGTCATCCGGTGTCTTGGTAATGTAGTTCACCACGCCACCGATAGTTGACGGGCCGTAACGCAGAGAGGCAGATCCTTTCAGAACTTCAACGGTGTCGACGCGCTGAATGCGTGGATTGAAGTATCGGTCATTGCCAATAAACAGTCCCGGCGCAACCGGCACGCCGTCTTCCAGCAGCAGTGACTTGGACTCGCTGGCCGACAGTCCGCGCAAGCCGAAGTTGGCGACAATGGAAGTCTCCTCCTCACCTTTGATATTGATACCAGGAATGCGACGCAAAACATCTTCAGTCGACAGAGGCTGCACGGCTTCGATCTGAGCGCGGCTGATCAGATTAACCGTGCCGGTCTCAATGTAGGAGTGGCCTTGCTGATTGCCCGTAATACGGATGACTTCAATGCCCGGGGCGGCCTGGCGGCGCTCGGCGTCCGGGTTGCTGGCTTGACCCTGCTGGCCAAAAGCCGTCAGTGGCAGCGCAGATAAAGCAACGGCCATGGCGAGTCTGGTAATTGTGAAAGGTGTTCTGACTGACATTCTCGTCCCCTGATAAAACAATAAAAAATGGATCTTTCTCGATGGGGCGAGATATTAGATGCAAATGATAACGATTGTCAATTGTGTTATCACTTTTTATAACGATTGAGTAGACATTGATTAACGCCTGCCCGCATGCCTGCCTGGCAGGGATTAGTTACTCATACTGAGCCTCGTGAGCCATCAGAACCTCCCGGATACTGGAAGCCCAGATGTCATATCCTTTTTCATTCAGATGCAGATCGTCAGCCACAAAAATGTCAGTCATGACCTTGCCGTTAGCATCCAGAAACGGAGTGGCCACGTCTATCAGATGAATACGTGGGTCGCTGGCCGCCAGGGCACGGTAGCGCTGGTTCAGTTCAGAGGCCACTTGCCAGTGGGCGACACGCGCAACACTGGGTTTTACTGTGAGCAGATAAATACGCGCTTGCGGCAGTCGCGCGTGAATGCGCTCTATGCCTTGGCGAACGTGCGTCATGATGGTGTCATTGGGTATGAAGTTGCGCCCGGTGTCATTATCGCCTTCGTAAATCAGCACGGCACGTGGTTCATACTTCAGCACAATCCGATCCAGATAATGCAGCAGGTCATTCATCACGCTGCCACCGAAGCCGCGGGGTATGACGGTCAGCGGTGCCAGATCCGCCGGGGCGTCCTCATTCCAGAACATGATGCTGGAGCTGCCGGTAAGCACAATGGCACCTTTGGGTGGCGGGTTGTTGCGGTCAGCTTCTTCAAAGCGTTCAATGGCTGCCTCGAAACGAGTCGGATCTGGCAAGTCCTGTGCCGTGATGGGCAAGGCAATAAACAGGGTTAAAGACAGGCTGGAAAGCAAAGCGGTGAGTTGTCGCACGGTGATGTCCTCTCATGGAGTTATTGTTATGTCGCCGAGATTAACAGAAGCCCGGCCTGTTTGATAAGTTGTTGATGGTCAGGCTGGTTTGCTATGCAGTCGGCCACGTGCCAGAGAAAATGCAATGCCCGGCAGGCAGATCAGCCCGGCAATCGCAAAGCTCAGATCAATCGCCCGCGCCAGTTGCGGAATGCTGTCTGCACTGATCAGCGTGTTGCCCATGACCAGGCCCACTACCAGGGTCACCAGCACCATGCTGTTAAGCTGGCCGATCAGGCGTGTAGTGGCTACAGCTCCTGAAGCGCTGCCAAAGTGTTTCGCTTCAACCGAACCCATAATGGCATTCACGTTAGGTGAGGAAAACAGTGCAAAACCGCCGCCGGTCATCAGCAGAGCAATAGCAACATACATGAGGCTGCTGTCCGGATGCAGGTTTGCCAGCACAAACAGCCCGCCTGCCGTCACCGCCATGCCTGCTGAGGCCAGCCAGCGCGGTTCCAGCCGATCAGACAGACGCCCCATGATGGGTGAGCCCAGGGCCATGACCGCAGGCTGAATCATCATGATCATGCCCGCGCTGCTGGCGCTGAGACCTTTAACGGACTGCAGGTACAGGCTCAACAACACCACATTGGCATAGGTGGCGCTATACATCATTAACGATGCAGCGGCAGAGAGCGTGAAGGTCCGGTTGCCAAAGAATAATTTAACGTCCCAAAGCGGGTGCAGGGTTGTTCGTGCATGACGAATAAACAGGGTAATGCTGACGGCACTGGCGAGCAGCAGCAAGTAACTGTCCGTGTTTGGCAGCCGGGACACGCCCAGGCAGAACAGCAATATGCTGATGATCCAGCCAACGGCGCCGCGCAGATCAAAGGGAATACTTTTCTCACCGCGCCACTCATCGTGCACAAAGAATACGCCCATGATCAATACCATCGCCGCCAGAGGCACATGCATAAGAAAGGCTGCCCGCCAGCCGACACTGTCTATCACCAGGCCGCCCAGCAGCGGGCCCGCGGACAGTCCTATGTAGATGGAGCCGGTTACCAGGCCAATATATTTGCCGCGCTGATTGGCGGGAAACACCGAGCTGATAATGGCCATCTGTGTGGCATGCAGCATGGCCGCGCTGGCGCCCTGCAGAAAGCGGGCGGTCAACAGCATGACATCGCTTTGGGACAGCGACGCGATCAGCGACGTGACTATTACAGCGGCCGTGCCGACCAGAAAGACTCGCTTGCGCCCTATGTTGTCTGCCAGCCGTCCGAAAATCAGCACAAACATGGTACTGGCCATCAGGAAGGCCATGGGCACCCAGCTCAGGGCAATGGCAGTCAGTGACAATTCATTGGCAATTGTGGGCAGAGCCACATTGGCGGAGGATAGCATCAGCGGCACTGCAAAACTGTTCAGCAGCAGCATGGCCAGAATGATACGGGGATGTGTTTGTGCAGACAAAACGTGAATAGCCCTTGGGCGAATGTTGGGTGATTGTGCGCTGCAGGCTATGATAGCACCTTTAGTCAGTTGAAATCGGGATGAGGGAAGGCGAGATGAATACAACGAAATCCCACAAGAACGATGTGTTAAGGACCCCGGACGTCTGTTTCGACAAGCTGCCGGATTTCCCGTTTGCGCCGAATTATGGTGAGCTGCCAGGGTTTGAAGGGATCCGTGTGCACTACCTTGATGAAGGCAGTGTTGATAGTGATGACGTTGTATTGTGCCTGCACGGCCAGCCGACCTGGAGCTATCTGTACCGCAAGATGATCCCTGTGTTTGTGCAGCGCGGGCACCGAGTCCTGGTCCCGGACCTGATTGGTTTCGGACGTTCAGACAAGCCGGTGGACGAGTCTTTTTATACGTTCAGCCGTCATCGGGACATGCTGCTCAGCTTCATTCAGCATATCGTCCTTGCACAGCGTCCTCATGCCAGTATCACACTGGTGGTGCAGGATTGGGGCGGACTTCTGGGCCTCACCCTGCCGATGGCGTTCCCCGATTCCATTAATCGTCTGCTTATCATGAACACGGCGCTCGGCACCGGCGATGTGCCTCTGGGCCAAGGTTTTCTGGACTGGCGGGCCTATTCCAACAGTCGCCCGGATCTGGATATCGCTGCCCTGATGAAACGGGGAGAACCGACGCTGTCAGATTCGGAAGCCGCGGCTTATGCTGCCCCCTTTCCTGATCAGCGCTACAAAGCCGGGGTGCGGCGCTTTCCCAATCTGGTACCGGATCATCCGGATGCTGATGGAGCAGCCTTGTCCCGGCAGGCAAGGGAGTTTTTTGCCAATAAATGGCAGGGCGAAAGCTTCATGGCTATCGGTATGCGCGATCCGGTGCTGGGTGCTCCTGTCATGCAGCATTTGCGCAAATTGATCCGTGGTTGCCCTCCACCAATGGAAATCGCCGAGGCCGGACACTTTGTCCAGGAGCATGGCGAGCAGATTGCTCGCCAGGCGTTCAAGACCTCAGACATCTAAAAGGGCAGGAGAAAACATTGCAGATATATTCACTCAAGGATAAGCCAGAGCACCTGATGCAACTGGCAAAGTGGCACCACGCGGAATGGTCCTACCTGAACCCGGCACGCAGCTTTGAAGAACGGGTGACGGAGATGAAGGAGGATCTGCAAGGTAAGCCAATTCCGACAACCTATGTGGCTGAGGTAGATGGTCGGTTGCTGGGCTCTGCCACAATTCTGGCTGATGATATGAGTTCGCATCCGGAGCTGACGCCATGGCTGGCCAGTGTGTATGTAGATGACGCGCAGCGCGGCAAGGGCATCGGTTCGACGCTGGTGCGGCGGGTCATGCAGCACGCGCGGGAACACGGGGTAAAACGCCTGTATCTCTACACACCCGATCAGGAGCAGCTCTATGCCCGACTGGGCTGGTCGCTGCTCAGTCGGGAAAGCTACAATGGCACCATGGTGACAATTATGTCGATTGATTTTGATTGAGCTTTTTCAGCATCAGTTAATCCTCAAACAGCGGGAAGCCTGAAAGGTTTTCCCTTGAGAATGCAACTTCCTCAAACAGCAAAGGATAAAAGAAATGTCGGATTTCGGCATGATAATCGCGAATTTTTTGCTCATATGCCAGCGCTGATTGAGTATCGGTCCCTGCAATTTTCTGCAGCGATCGCATGACCGCAACCGGTGGAGAAAAGATGGCTGTATAAGCGGTCAGCCGGTCCCGCGCAATAATTGATTCCCGGTGAGCTGCCGAAAGGGGTGCCGCTGTTTCGTCACCGACCTGTTGAAATGCGTAATACCATTTCCAGTGGAATGGCGCAGCGACGGGCGCTGAGTGCGACCATTCGGGATGGCTGGCGTAGAATCGATCCATCGTCGCGGCTTTGGGCAGATCCCATGCGCCGTTGACAGTTTCACGCTGCAGCAGGCTGATCCGGGCACCGTCAATACCGGGTACGGCCCGGTCAATCAGAAGTTTTCCCGACAGCGGCACCAGCAAAGCCAGAATCAGCCAGCAGCTTGTCGCCAGTGCTGCCGAAACAGATGCTGACCATGTGCGGAATGCAACGACTGACACCAGCAGGCTCCAGAATATGACGGCAGCAATCACGATGGCACTGACAGCCAGCAATGCCGCCGCGTTGCCTCCGAAAGAGAGCCCCAGCAACCAGAGCGGCAGCAGGCATGCCAGGGCGGCCCCACCGCTCAGCGCCAGAATTCTCGGTGCCCACAGGCGACCAGCTCTGCGTGCTGTGGCGGTTAGCATTGCGACTCGCCCTGAATCGCGTTCGCCAGCATAAACATCGTAGAGCAACGCAATAATAAACAGAGGCAGCACAAAAGCGATGACAAACGCATAATCGAATCGACCGGCCAGACTCAGTTCAGGATTGAAATTATCTGACTCATGAATTTGCCCCTCCAGTGCCAGCGCCCGTATTCGAAGCATCCATGGTGCGATATCGCGTTGCCCGATCGCCAGGAAGGCGACATCGTCAGGTGGGTTCCAGGTCAGTGAGAACGCATCATAGGCAGCGCCACCGTAGTCGGCGGCACCGTCGAGTGCCTGTGCCAGCTCGATCCGGTCCTGGGCGCGGGTACGTTCTATAGTATCTGTCTGACGATTGATTTCTGCTTGTCCCAGCACCAGGGCGGCCGCGCAGATAACGCTCAATATGAGCCAGGTCAGTCGGGTTACCCGATTGCCAAGAACGAACCTTGATTCTCTCAAAATATCCTTGAGTATTGTCATGCTTCACCCGCCCTGCCAGCTGCGCGCCGGACCAGCACGAGAGCAGCGATCAGCCACAGGAACAGTGCCAACAGGAGCGGCGTTGCGGCTGACAAACGCTCCGGCACGGGTGCCGGTGAGAAGCTGAAACTCTGAAGCCGTTGCCAGAATTCGGGGCTGACACGCGTCCGTTGTTCCGCTTCAAAGTCGATGCTGCGCGCCGCATCATCTTCAAAACTCAATTCGTGAGCGTGGATCGTGTTGAGTTCCTGAATCAATGCAAAACGGTGCGCTTCTGCCGCATCAAGAAATCGCTGATGATTGATCAGATCGGTGCCTGCCGCCCTCATCGACAGATTCCTGATGGCAATATAGGGGCTGAGCAGGGAAAAGGCATTTACAACAGTTGCCTGCTGGCGCTGAGTGTCATGCAGTTGCGCTGCATACTGATTCTTCACGGCGCTCCCCTCAGCCTCTCCCTGCAGTGACACCAGGCCACGATAGTTTACAGGAAGGTCTTCAATTCGATCGACGCCGTATTGCGCGAGTACCTGCGCCTGAAAATTCTGAAACCCGGCATCATTGATGTTGTGGCTGTCACCGACTACCCGCATGTCTCGCTGAATCAGGATGTCCATTTCTGTCTGGGTCTGGGATGGCACTGCCGTTGCGGCGACATCAGCGGCAATGCGCGGCAGCAGAATCGTGCTGACTGCCCAGATGATCATCAGGCTGATCAACGCACTACGTGCTGTTCGGGACATAGCTGATACTGCCACAATCGTGATGACCCAGAAGGCAATGTAGATGGCATGACCTGAAAACAGTATCACGCCCGGTATGAGCTCTTCAGGGTAGCGGACAGTTAACCACAGTGCACTGATCAGTAAGGGGACTGTCGCCAGAACGGCAATACCGGCAATGGCGAAGGCTTTACCGTAAATAAGCGTGGCAGGTCTCACTCCCTGCGCAAGCAGCTGCAGCAATGTGCCGCGCTCGCGTTCTCGGACAACACTGCTGTAGCCGATCAGTATCAGCAATAAAGGTGCAATTACCTGGAGTAAAAATGCAGGTGACACAGCGCCGAAACGGGTCAGAACGGAAGTTTCCCTGGCTTCCGAGAATGTGGCGGTATTGCGTCTATGGCCTTCAAGAAAAATCGATCGGCCGGTGTATGTATCTACGCCGGGATCAATGGCGGCAAGCGGCGCGGGATTACGGAATACATAGTGGCCGTAGTGAACAACCCGATGCGGATGCCGTGCGGGTTGATTACGAAAAGACTCTTCTGCTTCGCGTTGGTAGGCCTCCCGCACTTGTGCTTCACTGGATAACTGATAGGCGGAAGTTGCCGCAGCGATGGCGATCAGTGTCAGCATCATGACGATAACTGTCAGCGCCAGCCTTGTCCGCAACAGATGCTGCCATTCGCCACCTGCGACGCGGGCCGTCAGACTCATGCTGCCTCCTTGCCGGCAAAGGCGCGCTTGACTGTCTCGACGTCAATGTGTACGCGTTCTCCCTTGTCGTCAATACCGGCCTCAAACTGCGTGACCAGCTGTCCATTGCGAAGCAGCCCGATGCGAGCAGAGACTTCGCAGGCTCCAAACAGGTCATGGGTGACCATCAGAACGGCAACGCCGCGCTGACACAGTGTTGTGAGCAGTTGATTGAACTCTTCAACGGCTATCGGATCCAGTCCCGAGGTTGGTTCGTCAAGCAGCAGCACCGGTGTTTGACGAAGCAATGCCAGCGCAATGGCGACCTTCTGTCGCATGCCTTTGGAGAACCCCGCACTGCGTCTGTCGCGTGCTTCACTTTGCAGAGACACTGTGTCCAGAGCTTGCTCAATGGCCTGCGGATCTGGCGTCATGCCAGCCAGCTCCAGAAAGTAGTGCAGATTCTCACGGGCGCTAAGGTGCTCGTACAGGCTGGCTGTCTCCGACAGGTAGGCCAGCGAACCTCGCACAAGCTCAGGTTCATTTGATGCGGACCTGCCACATATCATCACATCTCCCTTAGCGGGTTTAAGCATGCCGATACAGGTAAGCAGGGTAGTGGACTTCCCGGCCCCATTGCCGCCCAGCAACGCGAATACTTCGCCGGGAGCGACCTGAAAATTCAGGTCGCGGAGCACCTCGGCACCCTGGCGGTTGACATGCAGACCGACTACCTCAATTGCTGCGCTCATCATTAAAACCTCAATTCAGCTGAAATCCGGGCACGCCTCGGTGTGCCCGGCTGGATCCACAGGGGGGAGAACGAATTGGAATAGTAGGTCTTGTCGAACACGTTATCCAGCTCAGCCTTTATGTTGAAGTTGTTGATCAGCTCAACAGCCGTGTAAGCGCGCCAGACCGCGTAGCCAGGCAGCATGAATGATGTGGCGGTCTCGCCTGCACGCTCGCCAACGTAAATGACACCGCCCCCAAAGGTGACTGCCCTGCCATCCAGAGTCAGGTCTCGACTGATCATTGCGCTGAGTGAGTGACGCGGCACGTTAATCAACTTGTCGCCTGCTGAAATCTGGCGGCCGAAATTGAAATCCAGCACACCTTTGGTGGCTTCTGCATCGACATAAGCGTAGGAAAAGTGCAGGTCATAACCCTCATGGCTGCCTGCCAGATCAAACTCAAGTCCGCGACTGCGTGCTTCACCAACAGCCACAGAGAAACCTGGATTCTGAGCATCGCCACTGAGCATGTTTTCCTGATTCTGCCGGAAAAGCGCTACATTGCCCTGTAATCCACCGTTCAGCAGTTCGAACTTGACGCCGACCTCCGTGGAGCTGCTTTCATTGGCTGCGAATGAGTTGCCGGACACGTCAGTGCCAGAGTTCGCCCGAAAGCCTTGTCCGTAGGTGCCATAAAGACTTACCTGATTGCCAAGCATGTAGACGGCTCCCAGTTGCGGGCTGAAGCGGCTGTCTGACTGTCGCGATGACCTGCCGTTCAGGCGATTGTCTGTTCGCTGGCTGAAATCGTCAAAACGCAGCCCGACACGAATCTGCAGGGCATCGGTCAGATTGATCTGATCCTGAACGTAAATGCCAGTAGCTTTGAGGACTTCCAGGCGATCGGTCAGTGGTGTCGGGGCGGGTAGCGCAAACTGGCCATACACAGGGTTGAATATGTCGATGGCAAGCGATTGTTCCAGTGTCGTACCGGACCCGAGGACCGGTGCGCGATAGCGACGAAATATCTGATCGTTGTCAAAGCGATCCGAATCAATACCGACAATCAAGCGGTGTGACAGGCCGCCCAGCTCAATCTGGCCATTCAGTTCAGCCCGGATGACCTGATATTCAGCGTCATAATTTCGCAGGCGTCGCTGGCGGGTCAGGTTGCGGCCGTCTCGATCAAGGCGTTGCCGACTGCCTGTCAATTCCGGTTCCGTTGAGAAGCCTGTCAGCGAGGTATCGCGATAGTTGTAACCCAGCAACAGATTCCAGCTGGTGTTGAGCTCTTGATTCAGCTCAATCTGATGCCCGGTGACCTGGGCGTCCATTGGGCCATCGCCGGGCTCGCCCAGAAAGCGTGATGGGGGTATCAGGCCGAGCTCACCATTGACCGCGACAACGCCCCGGTCGAAAGGTACTTTATTGCGCGATGTTTCCAGCTCATAAACCAGTGTTGTGGATTCGGCCAACTGAACGATGACCGATGGAGTGAATCCATATGCTTGCCAGTCCACAGTATCCCGAAAGCTCTCACCGTTCTCACGGAACCCCACCAGACGGAAGGCGGCCCGGTCACCAATGACATTGGAGCTGTAATCGAGATCAGTGCGCACTGTGCCGAACTCATCCAGACCTGCCCGTAATTGTCCCGCAGATACGCCAGTCGGGCGCTTGGTTACCAGATTGATGGCACCGCCCGGTTCACCGCGGCCGAACAGCGCAGCCATCGGCCCCTTGAGCACTTCAACAGCCTGAATGCCGGAAATGTCGCGCGAGCCGCCAAAGCCTCTGCCGGCATTAAACCCATTGACCAGGTAATTGCTGGGCAGGTTCTCATCGCCGGCAAAACCACGCACCGCAAAGCTGTTCCACAGACCACCAAAATTGTTCTGGCGTGCCACAGCCGCTGAAAGATCCAGTGCCTGATTCAGGTCAGTGACGCCGGCCTGCTCCATCAGCTCTACGTTGAGAACCTGGATTGACTGTGGTGTTTCCAGTGCAGTGAAATCGCCACGGTAAGCCTGGCGCTGGGTGGACACAATAATTTCTTCTATTTCTGCGGCGCTTTGTGCGATAAGCGCGGGGCTGGCAAGTGTGAGACCGGTGACGGCCAGGGAGGCACTCAGCAGCCTGACGGGAAGAGGTGATGTCATGAATCGCCACACAATTATTGCTCCATGGTTTTGTTGGAAATGAATGAGTAGTGATATGTTATAGTGTAACAATAAATATTAATAGTGATGCTGGCAAAATAATTTTGGCGGTAGCAGAGTTGGTGCCGGATGCCTGATAGCGCCAGCACCGGCAGGAAAAAATACCCACGGCTTTCAATAATCGTTATAGTCTAGGTCACGAAAAAAACAGAAAGGTGAAATAATAATGAAACCCCTGCGATTCAAGAGCCTTCCCATGCTGGCCGTGTTGGCAACCCTCGCTGCCTGCGGTCAGGAACAGAGTCAGGAACCTGTTCAGACGCGTGCGCCAGCTGCGGCTTTGCCGCAGCTGGCAATCTCCGACATGATGATCTGTGCTGAGGAGCTGGCGCCACTGATTGACAATACGGGCAGTTTCAGTCGGCCGATCGGAACCGGGGCGGAGATTGCCCAGGCCTATTTTGATCAGGGTTTGAGGCTGACTTATGGCTATTATTTTCCCGAAGCAATTGCGTCATTCGACGCGGCACTGTGTTTTGAGCCCAATAATCCCATGATTCATTGGGGCAAGGCCCTGGCCATAGGCCCCAATCCCAATAGCCGTTATGGCGGTGCGCCGGATGATCCGCAAGGCGCAGGCAAGGCTGCTATTGAGAGGGCAAGGTCGCTCAGCGACACTCTGCCGCCAGCAGAGCGGGGTCTGATAGACGCCTTGGCCGCCCTGTATGATGTTGAAAACTACCCTGATCAGATGGCTCGCACTGAGGCTTTTATTGAAGCCGCCGAGCGAAACTACAGTTCTCACAGCGCTGATCTGGAAGCCGCCTTTCTGGTTGCTCATGGCATCATGATGTCCACGCCGTGGACCTATTATTCCTATATAGATGGTAGCCCGCTGCCCAGGGTCGAGCGTGCCAGGCAGGTGCTGGAGCAGGGCATGGCACAAAGCCCGGAGCACCCGGGACTGACGCACCTGCATATCCACCTGCTGGAGGCATCGTTTGAGCCGCAGAGCGCAGAGGCCTCTGCAGATCGCCTGGAGTCGTTAATGCCGATGGCCGGCCATATGGTGCACATGCCTGGCCATATTTACATGCGACTGGGCCGTTATGATGATGCCATCACAACCAACGAACGTTCTTTGGCGGCTGACGATGTGGTTCGACAGGCGTGGGGGAATCGTGAGTTGCCCCGCACTGGAACTTACTTTGTGTCGGCGACCAATCACGGTGGCCATGCGCGTATGTTTATTCACTGGGGTGGCCTGCTGCAAGGCAATTTTGAGCGTGCTGCCAGCGTCTCCGGCCCGATGGTGCAAATGGCCAATGCCGAAGCACTGGGTCGAGGGTCGGGCTTGCGCACGCCGGTCGCGCACTGGATGACACTTAAAGCCTTCGGTCGCTTCGACGATCTGCTGGCAATCGAGAATCCGGCACCCGATCAGCCCTATTTGAAGGGTATGCTGCATTGGTTACAGGGTGCGGCTCATGCCAGCAAAGGTCATATTCCCATGGCAGAATCTGAGCTGCAGTCTTTGCGAGAGATCCGTCAAGACACACCGGCACTGAGCACCATGCGCGCTAGCACCAACACCGCAGCCGACCTGCTGGAAATTGCCGATCACATGCTGGCTGGTGAAATTGATAACGCTAAACAGGAGTACGACAGCGCCATTAACCACTTTACTCAAGCGGTAGCGCTGCAGGATCAGTTACGTTACATGGAGCCACCGGATTGGCTGCAATCGACGCGTCTATTCCTGGGTCAGGCACTGATCAATGCAGGCCGAGCCGAAGAGGCGATTGCCGTGTTTGAGCGCGATCTGCTGCTGCTGAATGAAAATGGCTGGGCGTTGCATGGATTGGCACAGGCCCTGGAAGCTGTTGGCGATGCAGCGCAAGCTGCGGAGGTGCGTGCACGCCAGGCCCAGGCATGGGCTGATGCAGATGTTGAGCTCAATGCTGCACATTTTTAATAATCAATGATCGTATTGCGACCGGCAGATTTTGCGCGATAAAGCGCCTGGTCTGCCTGTCGCACAATCAATTCAGCATCCGAGTCCGATGATGGTTTGGCAGCGGCAGCACCAATACTGACAGTCACCACCCCGTAGTCTGAACCCTTGTGGGGTATGTGCATGGCCTCCACGGCTTGCCTGATTCTGGCTGCTACGTGCAAAGCGCCGTCAATGGTGCAGTCAGTCAATACAACAGTGAACTCTTCACCACCGTAGCGGGATGCCAGGTCGGTAGGCCGTTTCAGTTCATCCATCATCGCCGATGCAATCATTTTCAGGCAAACGTCACCTTTTTGATGCCCGTAAAGATCGTTATAGGCCTTGAACCAGTCAACATCAATCATCAGGACAGCAATCGATTTGCCAGCTCGTGCCGCACGTGCCCATTCATTAGGCAATACCTGATCAAAGCGACGTCTGTTCGGCATCCCGGTGAGTGGGTCTGAAATAGAGAGTTGTTCCAGTCTTTTGTTGAGCCGTTGTAATTCTGCTTCCCGGCGACTGGCCTCCAGAGTCACTTTATGAAACTGATGGACCGCACGTCCGAGGCGACCCAGTTCATCGGATCTCTGAGACGGGAGCGCAATATCATAGCGGCCTGTTGCAATCATTTGCATACCCTCGCTAAGCTCTCCCAGTCTTCTGACAAGATGTCTCTGCACATGCAAATAGAAGAAAACGATCAAACCACTAAGCCCCAGTGCAGCGACGGAAATCAGAAAAATCAACGACAATCGACCGCTGGCGGCCAGACTCGCGCCTTGCTGATCTATGGTGAGCAACTCGTGATTGACCAATGCTGCAGTTGCCTGATCCAGTCTGCCAATGAGTGCCAGATTCTGTTGGTTCAGATGTTCTGCCCGGATAACCAGTAACAACTCGTCTCTTCGCAGGTTCAGTAAGCCGCCAGCTTCAGTTACCTGATCATGCAAACCTGTAAAGCCAGGTAACAGTTGCGCGGCTATATCAGCCCTTGTTCGTCATCACGCCCGATCATCCTGAAAATAGTGGTGATGCCCATCTCTGTAATGCCGGAACCGGTTGATGCCGGTGAGATCTGCAGAATGTTACTGGCAGCGTAAATAGGAGCTGATACCTGCGTTGTTGCAGAGCAGGAATGACCGATAACAATGTCTGGCGGTGATTTCACCAAATCTCGTGACAAGGACTCAGCGACCGCTTCAGCGCATCGGTCATCGTATTCCGTTATGCGGATGTGGCGGCCCAATAAGGATCCTTCAGCCATATTGTTTATGGCTGCATGAACGCCTGCCTTGAATTGCATACCAACCGCAAAACTGGTGCCTGCCATTGGGCCGACAATTGCTACATTCACGGGGTCCTGGCGCTCCAATGACTCATTGCTTTGTGCATGAGTGAAACAACCGACAAAAGTGGCCACCGTGATCATCAGCGCGGTAAGATAAGGATGGACTGACCTGGATTTCAGGCATTTGGTCGGCATGTGACCCTCGCTCCTGTGACGTATCGCTGTCAGGCGTTACCTCCGGAGATCCAGAATGACTCAGGATGTATGCTACTGGAATGAAAAATACCACGAACCACACTGTATTGTCAGATCTGTTACGGAATTCTCGTCGGTCAATACAACTTATCAGGCTGCCACTCATTCTGGCTGTCGGATTTCTCGTCGCCTGTGTACCAGTCAGCTTGGAGGTCCGTGACAATGACGCACTGCTGCTCAGCTACTTTCGCCATGGTGTTTACGCGGGAATCCAGGAAACTCGCGTCGGATTGCATTGCAGGGTTTTCCACCCGGTTAATATGACGGACGGGCGTCATCCACTGGTGGTCTGGGGTAACGGCACTCATGCCAGCCCGGCATCGTATCGGGATCTTCTGGAGCACTGGGCGAGCCATGGATTTGTGGTGGCTGCGGCAATGGCGCCAAATGCAGGGCGAGGTGTAGAAATGCGCCAATGTATGACAGCATTGCTCGATGAAAATATACGCAGTGGCAGTGTGTTTCTGAATAAAATCGACCCATCCCGTATTGGAGTTGCCGGTCACTCGCAGGGTGGCGGTGGCGCATTGATGCTGGGGCGTGACCTGCGCGTAACAACCACGATCGCCATTCAGCCCTACATTCTGGGGCTGGGTCACAATCTGTCTGCATCGGCGCACCAGAACGGTCCGGTATTATTGCTTTCCGGTGCAGATGATCTGACATCGAGTCCGGAAACCAATCAGCAACCGGTGTTCGAGCAGGCTAATGTGCCGGTGACCTGGCTGACATTGCGCGGCGCAACCCATATGGCTCCAATGAGTACCGGGGGCAGTTACCGCGGTCCTATGACAGCCTGGTTACGCTGGCACTTGCTGGGCGATAAGCAGGCCGCCCGATTGTTTGAAGGTGATAATTGCGTACTCTGTCTCGATGAGCGCTGGACTGTCAGACGCAAAAATTCAGATTGAACGTACAGTCAGCTTCGGGCATGATACGCCATCTTTTTCACCTCTTCGGGCCATCATGAATCTGGTCTCTTTTGATGTGTTTCGTACTCTGGGTTTTCCCAATACCACTGTGCTGAAGTCCTCTCAGATATTCGCCAGCAAAGATCTTCTGCGTGAGGCTGACTGGGTGCTGTTTCCAGAATATTGGCAGTTAAACGCGCTGGTATACGGCTTGAACTGTCGGGTCTTTCCAAGTGAGGCCAGTTATCGCATCGGACACGATAAAGTTGAAATGACTCGTGCCTTTGAGATGGTTGCGCCGGAAGCGGTGCCACTGACGCTGATAGAAGCGAACTCGCCCGAAACTCAGCAGCGACTGTGGGAGCAAATGTCCTTGCCATTCGTGGCTAAACTCCCCAGGGCAAGTATGGGCAATGGTGTGTGGCTGATCGAATCGAGGCAGGACTGGCAGGCATATTGTCAGCAGTCACCGGTGCTCTACGTTCAGGAATATCTGCCGATCACGCGCGATGCCAGGATTGTGGTGGTGGGTGAGCGCGTAGTTGCTGCGTATTGGCGGCTGCAGGCCGAGCAGGGTTTCTACAATAATCTTTCGAAAGGCGGCCAGCTTGACGATAGCCCAGTGCCACCGATAATGACAGATCTGGCATTGCGCCTGGCTAAATCTCTGGGCGTCGATCATGCGGGATTCGACATCGCGCTGGTCGATGGCCACCCCTATGTACTTGAGTTTAACCGCCTGTTTGGTAATCAAGGGCTGGCTCAGGGTTCGGTGCTCAAGGACGCGATTCTGGACTACCTGAGCAGCCAGACTGAACCTGAAGACCCTGATGGCCCGGCACCCGTCTGGCCGCTTGCGGTCTGACGGCATCGATCAGTCACGCATTGTTTTTCAGGCTGTGGCACAATTCAGTCATGAAGAGAGTTTTTGCTGCCCTGTTAATGTTGTGTACAACACTGGTTGACGCCGACGACTGGCAAGACAGTCCGGCCGTTGCGGCGTTGTTTCGTGCGCAAAATATAAGCGGGACGTTTGTTGTTTATGATGTGAGTGCTAATCAGATGATTGGCTTTGATCACCACCGCGCAAACCTGCGCTATCCTCCGGCCGCCACGTTCAACCTGCCACACACACTGATCGGCTTATCCACCGGTTCAGTATCTGACCTGGACGATTCGCGCTCACTGGATATCTCTTTACGAGAAGCCCTTATCTCTCATGACCCTGATGCCTACCAGACACTGGCCCGCCTGATCGGGCCTATTCAGATGCAATGGCACTTGTCTGCATTAATTTACGGGAACCGTGAATTCGGCTCAGTGCTGGACACTTTCTGGCATGACGGACCTTTACAGATCAGTGCCATTGAGCAGGTCAGATTTTTGTCGCTGCTTTCTCGGGACGCCCTGCCGTTTTCGCGGGAAATACTCAGCGATGTACGAGAGCTGGTGCTTCAGGAACAAGGTGATGATTGGCGACTGTATGCGATTTCGGGCATTGACGAAGCGTCCGGTACGGGAGTTGGCTGGTGGGTTGGTTGGCTCACGAGGGGAGAGCAGCTCTATACCTTTGCACTGAACCTGGATGTTAATAACGAGTCAGATATCACACAACAGGTACAACTGGGTCGTAAGAGTCTGACAGCGATGGGTCTACTGGAACTAAAATAAAAGAAGTTCGGGAGGTTCTAAAGATGAGCAGCAACAAAGAAGTAATAAGGAGTTTTATCCATGCATGGAGCCGACTGGATGCCAATGAGTTGGCAGATTTCTTTTCTGACGACGGAACCTACCACAATATGCCATCAAAGCCGGTTGTGGGGAAGCGCAACATCAAGCTGTTTATTGAAAAGTTTATTGCCAACTGGAATTCCACGTCATGGGATATTCTGACGATTGTTGAAGATGGCGATACAGTAATTTGCGAGCGCCTTGACATAACCAGGACCAGCACTGGCGATGTTCATCTGCCCTGCTGTGGCGTGTTTGAAATGCAGGACGGAAAGATTCATATCTGGCGAGACTATTTTGACCTCAACACTTATATGAAGGGAATCACACCATGAAAATTGTGCCTGTTGTGTTGTTTTTTGTTTTTGCATGCAGTTCAGTCGTTGCCCAGGATTGGGTGCCATCACAATTCGGCGCTGATGATCGTATTGGTGCTGCGAACCACCTCAGTCCAGAGCTGGTATTGCAGGCTGCGGGATTGATAACAACTGGCAAAGTCTATTCGCTGGGCATCGAAACAGCCGAAGACTCTCCCGCATACGGTACGCGCACTTTCGACATGCAAATCATCGCGTCCGGGACCCAGGTTCCGGTTGGTGCCGACGTGGTCACCTCAAACGATGAGCGGGTGACGACCAGTTTTGGTATCGGTTCGCAGATTGACGGGCTGGGACACCTCGGCATCGGCAACCAGTATTACAATGGCCTGACCGCGGCGGAGATTGTCCGCCCGGATGGTCTGGCTGAGCTGGGCACTCATACGATACCTCCTATTGTGACACGTGGCGTCTTGCTGGATATGACCCGACACTACGGAGTGGATATGGTGCCCGAGGGCACGGCTTTTAATCGCGCCGAAATACAGGCGGTGGCTCAGGCTCAGGGTGTACAGTTACAGCAGGGCGATGTTGTACTTTTTCACACGGGCTGGATGCAGCTTCTGGGCCGTGACAATGAGCGGTTCATTTCCAGTCAACCCGGCCCGGGTGTGGAAGGTGCTGAATACCTGGCAGACCTGGGAGTGGTTGCCATCGGCGCCGATACACCGGCTCTGGAAGTGATACCCTTTGAGAACCCTCAGCGAGTGTTTGCTGTCCACCAGACGCTGCTGGCGAAAAAAGGCGTTTACATACTTGAGAGTATGAATACAGCCGAACTCGCGGCTGATGGTGTTCAGGAGTTTATGTTCGTGCTGGGCCAGCCGAAGTTCAAAGGTGCCGTGCAGGTAGTCATTAACCCGATTGCAATCCGATAGGTGAACAACCATGGCAGAACGTTTTCCCGACCTGAACCAGCAGCACATGGATTTTATTGCTGATCAGCATCTCTATTTTGTTGGCACTGCGGCGGCTGAAGGGCATGTGAATGTCTCGCCGAAGGGAACTGACACCTTCAGAATAATCGACGCCAATACCGTTGCCTGGATGAATCTGACGGGTAGTGGCAATGAAACAGCGGCGCACTTGCTTGAAAATTCGCGTATGACAGTCATGTTTTGTTCATTTGAACGTCAGCCACTGATTCTGCGGTTGTACGGGCAGGCGCGGACCATACACGCGCGAGATGCAGAGTGGCCAGGCTTGTCTGCATTGTTTCCGGATTACACCGGTGCACGGCAGATTTTTGTCTTGAATATTACGCTGGTCCAAACGTCCTGTGGTTATGCTGTGCCGTTTTATGACTACACAGGAGAGCGACCAACCTTGACCAAATGGGCCGACAAGCGCGGCCGAGATGGCATCAGACAATACTGGCAGGAAAAAAA
The DNA here is from genome assembly GCF_001444425.1 of Pseudohongiella spirulinae. Lineage (NCBI taxonomy): Bacteria > Pseudomonadati > Pseudomonadota > Gammaproteobacteria > Pseudomonadales > Pseudohongiellaceae > Pseudohongiella > Pseudohongiella spirulinae. The sequence continues at coordinate 3,179,587 of NZ_CP013189.1, read as the reverse complement.
TACACTCAGTCTGGATGGCAGGGATACAGGTATCAATGAGTAATGAAAGCGCAGGCTGATGTTCTGGAAATAGGCAGCGACGGCTTGCTCCGGCTGCGAGGCGAGTGGACGCTGGCAGATTATTCGCTGCTCAGAACATTGCGGCTGGATGGGTCCACTGATACTACTTCTATTGATGCATCAGAACTGATTGCTCTGGATACAGCCGGCGCTACCGCACTGATTAATTTATTGGGAGCAGAACGTTTACTGGCGCTGTTGCCGCAAAGTCGCGGTCTGTCGGATGAGCGCCTGGCTTTGCTGAATACGGTCGCGCAAGCACTTGTTGATCAGTCCGGCAATCTGCCGTCAAAACGATGGCGCTTTGGTGACGGCCTTGAGCACTTCGGCCGTCAGGTGATGAGTGGTTGGCGCCAGGTATTACAATTTCTGAGCTTTCTGGGTGAAGCACTGCTGTCGTTTTTCTCATTATTACCGCGTCCGTGGCGCTGGCGGGTCACGGCCCTGGTTGCGCAGATACATCAGGCCGGACTGAATGCAGTGCCAATTGTATTGTTGCTGAACTTTTTGGTCGGCGCCGTGGTGGCTTTTTTGGGGGCAACCGTATTAAGGGATTTTGGCGCCACGATCTATACGGTTGACCTGGTGGCTTACGCCTTTATGCGAGAGTTGGGCGTGTTGTTGGCGGCAATTCTGCTGGCCGGCCGAACGGCCAGCGCGTTCACGGCACAGATCGGTTCCATGAAAATCAATGAGGAGCTGGATGCCTTGCACGTTCAGGGCTTCAGTACCATGGAGCTGTTGGTGTTGCCACGCATGCTGGCCCTGGTGATTGTGTTGCCCCTGCTGACCTTTCTCGCCATTCTGGCTGGCATGTTGGGCGGTGCGGTCGTCTCGCTGCTGACTCTGGATATTTCTCTGGCGCGCTATATCGCGATTGTGCAGGAGATTCCCATTCGCCATATCCTGCTGGGTTTAAGCAAGTCACCGATATTTGCGGTGTTGATTGCGCTGATAGGCTGCCTTGAGGGGCTCAAAGTGGCGGGCAGCGCTCAGTCAGTCGGTGAGCACACCACCTCGGCGGTCGTTCAGTCAATATTTGCGGTAATTCTGCTGGATGCCGTAGCCGCTTTATTTTTTATGCAGATGGGGTGGTAGAGGTGAATCGTCGGACTGAACCCATCATACAGATCCGGGGCCTGGAGAACCGCTTTGGCTCACATATCGTGCATAAGGATCTTGATCTGGATGTGTACAAGGGTGAAATTCTGGGTATGGTCGGCGGTTCGGGATCCGGCAAGTCGGTATTGCTGCGCTCAATAGTCGGCCTGCGGAAACCCGACGCGGGTGAAGTTCGCTTGTTGGGGCGCGATGCTGATACCGTGCATCGGATTGGTGTCTTGTTTCAGCGGGGTGCCTTGTATTCCTCGCTCACCGTGCTGGAGAATGTGGCATTGCCACTTATCGAAAAAGCAGGTCTGGCGCGCAGGCAGGCCAACGAAATTGCTCGAGTAAAAATCGCTTTAACCGGATTGCCGGCGCATGCGCCTGATCTTTATCCCGCCGATCTGTCAGGCGGTATGGTCAAGCGGGCTGCATTAGCGCGATCATTGGCACTCGATCCCGATATTCTGTTTCTGGACGAACCCACAGCGGGGCTTGATCCGATTGGTGCCGCTGCATTTGATCAGCTATTGATGACTGTCCGTGATGCTTTTGGGCTGACAGTGTTCCTGATTACCCACGATCTTGATACGCTGTACACAGCTTGCGACAGAGTGGCGGTGTTGTCGCAGAAGAAAGTGCTGGTCAACGATACCCTGGACAAGGTGGCTGCTACAGACGACCCCTGGATTCAGGCGTATTTTCACGGTCCGCGGGGGCGTGCGGCCCAATTGGCCGCTACACGGCTGAAGGAAGATTAAAGCATTATGGAAACCCGGGCGCATTACATATTGGTTGGGCTCTTTACTCTGGGTACGGGGATCGGTGCGTTGTTGTTTGCCTTGTGGGTGACCGGTGCGGGTTCTGAGCGCGAGGTCAATTACTACGAGGTGATGTTCCACGAGCCGGTATCTGGCTTGTCGGTGGGCAGCCCGGTGCAATACAGCGGAATCCGGGTCGGGGAAGTTGAACAGTTGAGGCTGGATCCTGTTGATCCTCGGGTGGTAAGAGCCCGGGTTCGGGTGCTGGCCAGCGCGCCGATTAAAGTTGACACCGTTGCCAGGCAGACACTTCTGAATATTACCGGTGCCGCTGCAATTGAATTGGGGGAAGGCTTGCCTGAAAGTCCGCTGCTGCGATCAGATAATGGGATTCCGGTAATAGAGGCCTCGCCTTCGTCACTGGCGCAATTACGTCTGACCAGCGAAGAAATACTGTTGAGCGCTTCCAATCTGCTGGAGCGGGCAAATACACTGTTATCTGAGGAAAACGCCGCCCGAGTTTCGCGGGTGCTGGACAATGTGGTGGTCTTGACCGATGCGCTGGCCGGGCAGGAGCAAAGTCTGCAAGATGGCATCCAGAGCCTGGCTGCCAGCGGCGAGTCACTCAACGCCCTGTTGTCCCGGATCAATGATCAGATGTCACGCTATGAAGATACTGTCTATGAAGGGGTCACAGGTACGCTGGATGAACTGCAACAGGCAACGGCGCAGTTGAATAGTCTGCTCACTGAGAATTCGCCGGCTGTCACGGCAGGCATGCAAAGCCTGAACGAGCTGGGGCCGGCGGTCCGGGATTTGAGAAGTATTTTGACTACAATCGACTCAATCACTCGTCGACTGGCCGACGATCCGGCCAATTTTGTGTTGGGCAACGACCAGATCAGGGAGTATCAACCATGAGCAGATTGATTTGCATACTGTTAGTTCTGGCCGCATCTGCCTGTACCGTGCTGCCTGAGCGGGTGCCTTTCGACCTTTACCAATTGCCGCCGCCGGCCATTACAACCGCTACGGAAGGGCAGGCTTTATCGGCTTTGCGTGTGGATCGCCCGTCGACCAGTGAGGCGCTGGGCGGCAATCGCCTGCTGATCATGCGCGAAGACCAGCAATTGCAGGCCTACGCCGATGTGCGCTGGGTGGCTGCCACCCCTCTGCTGTGGCGCGACTGGTTGCTGGATGCATTCTGGCGCGATGGCAGGGTCGGCAGCCTGAGTGCTGCCAGTGATGGATTACAGGCTCAGTTTGAGCTGGGTGGCATGCTCAGGGCTTTCAATATTGATCAGTCGGGCTCGCAGCCGCAGGCGGTGATTCAGTTTGATGCCCGTCTGGTTAATGTATCAGACCGCCGGATAGTGGCCAGTCGTCGCTTTAGCGCGTATGAGCCCGTCGGTGCTACGCACGCCGGGGCAGCCGTGGTTGCACTTGGCGCAGCGGCTAATACCCTGGCTGCAGAATTGATTGACTGGGCCATCAACAGCGGTCAACCAGGAGCTGTTGGAGAGTCAACGGCCGAACGCAGGGTCAGTTTTAGTTGCGATGATAATCGTGACATTGAGCTGAGATTCTTTCCAATGCAGGGTGTTGCCGTCCTGGTTCGTAATGGCAACACCATAGAGTTACAGCAAGAGCCCAGCGCCTCAGGTTTTCGTTATTCCAATGGTCCCAACACGGTAGTCGGTAAAGGTGATGAGCTGACACTGGAAATAGGCAGAATGGCACCCATCCATTGTCACGCTGAAAAAGGGTAAATAACATGAGTCACCAGCAACGATTAGACGACCTGCTCGATCGCTTGAAAAAGACCAGGGACGAGCTGGAAGCCGAGATTGATCGTCTGCTGGAGGGCAAACGCAAGCAGTTCAGTTATACCCTGCAACGTGGCAAGGTTATTTTTGATCGTAATGTCAGTAAGCTGCAGAAAAAGCAACGCGTCGGTAGCCTGCGCTACATATTTTCAGCTCCCTGGCTGACAATTCTGACTTCGCCGATCATCTACGGCATGCTAATCCCTCTGGCTTTGCTGGATCTGACAATCACCATTTACCAACATATATGCTTTCGTGTCTATAAGGTGCCACGTGTCGTGCGTAGTGAATATGTGGTGATCGACCGTCATAAATTGCCCTATTTAAATACTATCCAGAAGATCAACTGTGTGTATTGTGGTTATGGAAACGGCTTGATTGCTTACGCGCGTGAAGTGATTGCCCGCACCGAACAATTCTGGTGTCCTATCAAACATGCTGTAAGGGTAAAGGGTTTGCACGACCGGGAACAAAAGTTTCTTGATTACGGCGATGCCGAGGCATGGCGTAACGAGCTTCAGAAGGTGCGCTGTGACTGGGAAGACCCAATTAATGAAAAACCAAAAGGAGAACAACAATGATAATGCGACGTTATGTATTGCCAATGATATTTGCACTGGGACTGATGAGTCAGGCCAGTGCCCAGAACTTTGTGCTGACCGTGGATGGTTTTGAGGACGGCGGCGACATTCCCGTGCGATTCTCTCAGGCAGCGCCCGGTGCCGCTCCGGGCGGTGGCACGTCACCAGCACTGAGCTGGGTGAACGCACCTGCCGGCACACAGAGTTTTGTAGTCAATATGGAAGATCTGGACTTTGCACCCAATCGCGGCACGCGCACGCAGGTGCACTGGGTCGTCTGGAATATTCCGGGCAGTGCAACGGGTCTGGCAGAGGATCAACCGGCTGGCGATAGATTGCCCAATGGCGCCTGGCAGATCAGTGCAACCGGGCGCGTGTATCGTGGTCCCGGCGCGCCCGCGGTGCGCCCGAAGCACCATTATATGTTTGAGGTCTATGCACTGGATACGCAACTGAATGTCGAGCCCAGCGATGACCCGCTGGAAACGCGGGATCGCGTAATGGCGGCAATGGAAGGCCACGTGCTGGGCAAGTCAGTCTATATTGGTCGGTTCCACCGTCCTCAGTAACTCGTCATTGCTGGCGGACTTTAGGGGTAGTCCGCCATCTCGACCAGAAATTTGAAATCTCCGAGATGTTTCAGTGTCACTGAATAATTCAGACCGTCACCATAGACTTTCGGAATGCTGACAGACTCGGTCTGCTCGTCATAAACGTTATAGGCAACCGTTATACTGTTTGTTGAATTAAGCACGCTGGTTTCCGGCACGTGCTGTTGAATAAATCCATAAAGTTCGGACACGGATGCATAGACCCCCGGAGATCCTGGCGTACCGCAATTCGAAGTTTCACTGCCGCCAAAGCTGGTAATGCCAAGCTGAAGCGCCTCCTGTCCCATCATTGCAAATAGAGGCCCGCCGCTGTCACCCTGGCAAGTGTCAGATGTGTCAGTTGGTGTGTAGCCACCGGCACAGAACATATTAGCGGTAATCGATCCCTCGTGTGCTGTTTCACAGCGGCTGCTGTTAATCGTCTGTAATTGAGTATGCAGAAGCTCTTCAGACGCTGCTGAGCCGTCGCCGACTGTTGCCCCCCATCCAGCAGCGATGACAGGAAGGTTGGCCGGGACAGTGCCCGTGTACAGCCGGATCGTGGGCGCTGACACAGCGCTGCTCAACTCAATCAATGCGATATCATAATCGTGGGTATTCGAACTGGACTCAGGGTCCGGGTTGTAATCCGGGTGCACAATGACACGTACAGCGTCCACAATACTCGCATTGTCAGACAGTGAGTTTATGTTGGTTGACCCCATAGGAGGGTGAATCGGCGGCCGCCCATGATAAACTTCTCAAATCAACCGCCTAGTCGATGAGTTCAAGATGAGTACAGTCGTGTTAAGTCTTAAAGTCATTCCGGGAGCATCCCGAAACCAGATAACCGGTTGGTTGGGCGAAGAATTGAAAGTAAAGGTTGCAACTGCACCTGAGGCGGGCAAGGCGAATCGGGCTGTCGAAAAGCTTCTTGCGACATACCTCAAGTTGCCGCAGGCAGCCGTGGTAATTGTCGCTGGACATGCTAATCAGCATAAACGTGTTCAAATTCAAGGGGCTACGTTCGACGATATCGTCAGAAAGTTACCGCTGAAACCGCACCAATAGACTATAGATGGCTAAGCTCAGGACAGTTAAATGATTTCACTACAAGATAAACGAGTGCTGTTGACGCACGCTGACGCCTTTATGGGGCCAGTGTTGATTGAATCGCTCGGCAAGTTGGGGGCAAAAGTTATCCCCAGTTATGAGCGTTTGAGCGATAAGCAGGAAGTCAGGGAGGTCGTCTCTGCAGCCGGGCAGATTGATGTCTTGATCGCCAATCTGGCGATACCAGCCCCATCAACGGCGGCCGTTGATGTAGATGAGGAGGAATGGACTGCGGTTTTTGAGGCACTTGTGCACCCATTGCCTCGACTGCTTGCTGCGGTCGGACCTCAAATGATAGAGAGGCAGAGTGGGAAAATTCTGATCATGGGCAGCGCGTCAGCGCAGCGAGGCATGAAACGGGCGTCAACCTACAGCGCAGCTCGCGGGGCGCAACTTTCCTACACGCGGGCCGTCGGAGTCGAGCTGGCCCGACATGGTATCCAGGTAAATGCTATTGCCCAGAATTTTGTTGATAATCCGACGTATTTCCCCGATACAGTGCAGGCCGATCCGCGTTTTCAGGCGCGGTTGCAGCGCGAGGTACCGCTGGGCAGACTGGTTACTGCGGAAGAAGACGCGGCGTTGGTAGCCTATTTGTGCAGCGATGCCGCAAATTGCCACGTTGGGCAGGTATTTCCATTGTCCGGAGGCTGGGCGTGATCGGAGGTGTTGCCTACAACCAGGTGCCTGATTCTGATAACCGAATCCATTCAGATGAACTGGCGCGGGAATACGGATTTTCAGGCGCTCTGGTGCCAGGTGTGACAGTATCGGCTTATCTGATGCAGCCGGCTATAGAGCAGTGGGGCATTGACTGGCTTAATCATGGTCATGCACATGTTGTTGTCACCTCGCCGCTCTACGATGAAGCTGAATTCGAAGTTCATTCTGAATGGAACGGTGATAGCTACAGCGCAGAACTGAACAGTGATGGTAAAAAAAACGCAAACGCCATTGTCAGTCTCAAGGTAGACGCCGTTCCGGCCGATACTGCTCGCCGTGGTGATCCGGTCATGCCTGATCATTATCTGGGCCCGCAAGCCAGTTATGAAACCATGTTGTCGCTGCAAGACAGGGGATGTATGGCAAAAGCCTTTTTGTGGTCTGCAGATCATGAAATGGCGCGATACTTCCGCTCGCAGGCAGACATGCCTGCTTTGCTGCGCACTGATGACGCAGTCAGTAGCGGTGGTTTCGCAAACATGTCGTTTATTCTTGGGTGTGCCAACCGGCACTTTGCTGCCGTGGCCAGTATGAACCCGTGGGTACACCTTGAGACTCGTTCGCAAAATTTCGAAGCAGTGCCGCTTGGTACTCAGCTGATCAGTGAAATGCGAATTCTGGAGCTATTCAGCAGGAAAGGACATGAGTTTGCGGATTGCCAGTTCAATCTGTTCCGCGCAGATAACGGACGCTGCGTGTGTGCTATTGAGCAAAGGGCTATTTATAGTCTCAGGCCGCCGGGTGGGCGGGCATGATGGGTCAGCGTATTCTGATTATCTATACCGGCGGTACGATTGGCATGAAGCAGACCCGCGAAGGGCTTGCGCCAGCGGCAGATCTGGCGGAGGAAATCCGCAGTCTCGTGGAGTTGGGCCCGGCGTTTCAGCAGCAGCCGCCGATTCTCGAGACGCTAGCCTATGATCCCTTGATTGACAGTTCGGATATGCGGCCGGCGCTCTGGTTAAAACTGGCTATCGATATCGAAAAACGCTATGACGATTATGATGGTTTTGTGGTGCTGCATGGCACGGATACCCTGGCATATACCAGCTCAGCTTTGAGCTATTTTATTCGTCGCTGGGGCAAGCCGGTGGTCGTCACCGGTGCTCAATTGCCGTTTGGATTTCCGCGCAGTGATGCACGTGCCAATCTGATTTCTGCTATCGAAGTCGCTTGCACGATGCCAGGCTCACTCGCTCAGGTTTGCGTGGTATTCGGTTCGCGTATTATGCGCGGTAATCGGGTGACCAAGATTTCAGCCCGGGCCTATGATGCCTTTGACTCGCCACGTTATCCATTATTGGGCAAAATAGGCATTGATATCGAATTTCAGGGCAGTCGCCGACTGACCCATGGGGAGCGCCTGGCCAGTCGGCCGCTGCAAGCGCCTGCCGACGATTCGGTCGCCATGGTGAGGCTGTTTCCGGGCATCAGTGCGAATCTGTTTAATGCAATCTGTTCTGCGCCATCTTTACGTGGTCTGGTACTGGAAGCCTATGGCTCAGGTAATGCGCCAACACGTGATCCGGCTTTGATGGACGCAATCCGCGCAGCCGTCAAGCGCGGCATTGTGGTGCTGGTAGTTTCCCAGCCGCTGGATGGGGTAGTCAGTTTTGATCGTTATGCGGCAGGCAGCGGATTACCCGGTGCAGGCGCCATCAGTGGCGGTGACCTGACCCCCGAGGCTGCGGTGACAAAATTGTATTACCTGATTGCCTGCGGCCTGGATGCCGCACAGATCACCCGTGAACTGCAGCGACCTGTATCAGGAGAGATGAGCTTATGAAAACAATTGGTCTGCTGGGCGGCATGAGCTGGGAATCGACCGTGACTTATTATCGACTAATCAATGAGGGCATTAAGCAGCGCCTGGGTGGGCTGCATTCCGCAAAAATTGTTCTGGTCAGCGTGGATTTTGCCGAGGTAGAGCAATTGCAACATGTCGGCGACTGGCAGGCAGCCGGCGCGCTGTTGACTGATGCAGCGGCTGGACTGCAAAAGGCGGGCGCCGATTTTATGCTTATCTGCACCAACACCATGCACAAGGTGGCTGCGCAGATCCAGTCGCAAGTTTCTTTGCCACTCCTGCATATAGCCGATGCAACTGCCGATAAACTGCTGGCTGAAGGTGTCAGCACCGTCGGCTTGCTGGGCACACGATTTACCATGGAGCAGGATTTCTACAAGCAGCGCCTGATTGAGCGGGGCCTGACTGTGGTGGTTCCCGATGATGCCGGTCGTTCTGAGGTCAACCGGGTCATTTACGACGAACTTTGCCTGGGACAGATTCGCGAGTCATCACGCCAGCAATATCAGAAGGTGATTCGCGATTTGCAGCATGCAGGCGCCGAGGCGGTGATACTGGGGTGCACCGAAATAGGTTTGCTGGTCAGAGCGCAGGACTCTCCTTTGCCCTTGTATGACACCACTGAGATTCATGCAAAAATAGCCGTTCAGTACGCCCTTGAGTGTGATGAGAATGGATAGCAGTATGTGGGAACAAATCCAGATAACCGTCCGTAATCTTGTTCTGTCAGACTCAATGTTGAGTCTGCTGGCCAGCACCCTGATTCTGATTGTTGCTATTCTGGCGCTTCGCAATCTGATCAACCGTTATCTGGCCAAACATGTGCCGGTGACAGAAGTAAGGCGTCGCTGGATGGTGCAGTCGCGCAGCGCTTTGTTGCTGCTGCTGACGCTGGGACTGATCATCATCTGGGGCGAAGAATTGCGCACGCTGGCGCTGTCCATTGTTGCCATTGCCGTTGCTTTTGTTGTTGCGACCAAGGAGTTGATACTCTGTCTGATTGGCTCTCTGGTAAAAACGGCTGCGCGCTCTTTCGATCTCGGAGACCGCATTCAGATCAAGGACTTCCGGGGTGATGTGATCGATCAGAATCTGCTCGCAACAACCATTATGGAGGTAGGGCCGGGTAAAATCACTCACCAGCGTACCGGTCGAACAACAATCATTCCAAATTCCCTGTTTGTTTCTGAGCCTTTGATCAACGAAAGTTTCACTCACGATTATGTGTTTCATGTATTTACTGTGCCGTTCAAGCGCGAAGAAGATTGGCATGGTGCGCAGCAGGCTTTCCTGGCCTCAGCACAGCGCCACTGCGCATCCTACCTGGAAGAGGTGCGCCGCTACATGAACAAAGTCAGTATCCGTCGTGGTCTGGAGGTGCCCTCAGTCGACCCCCGAGTTACCATCCAGGTCCCGACCGCAGGCGAGGTTCATTTGGTGGTGAGAGTACCTGCCAAATCGGGAGAGCGAGGGTTTATAGAGCAATCCATGCTGACTGAGGTGTTATTGCAGAATGATTTCTCGGTAAAACAAAAAGCAGAAGAAAACCGTGAGGAAGCCGGAAATTAAGCAGACAATTTTACGCGATGCCCGTGCCAGCGATGCGGGTCAGATAGCACATATCTACAATTATTATGTGCTCAACACGGTTGTGACATTCGAAGAGAAAGCTGTACCGGAAATTGAAATGGCCAGCCGCATCAGTGATGTCCAGGGGCTCGGTTTGCCCTGGCTTGTGGCGGAAGATTCTGACGGTGCGATCAGCGGTTACGCCTACGCAGTGCGCTGGAAGACGCGGGCCGCCTATAAGTTTTCGGTAGAGACCACTGTCTACACTGACCCGGAATTGCGTCGCAATGGCCTGGGCACAATGCTCTACAGCGCGCTGTTCGAACGGCTGATGGCGGCCGGTATCCATTCTGCAGTGGGTGGCATTTGTCTGCCTAATGATGCCAGCGTGGCATTACACGAAAAGATGGGCATGAAGCAGATTGCCCGATTCAACGAGATTGGTTTTAAGGCCGGGCAGTGGCTGGATGTCGGCTACTGGCAGAGGATTTTTACACAGGACTAGTTTATGACAGATCAACAGGTGCACAAAGTGGCGCTGGTGACCGGGGCTGCCACGGGCATTGGCAAAGCCTGTGCTGAAGCGCTGGCGGCCAAAGGGTTCATTATTGCTGCCAACTACCGCAGCCGCGAGCAGGAAGCCCACGCGATGCTGGCGGCTTTGCCGGGGAACGGGCATCAGCTTTTCAAGGCGGATGTTGCCGACCCGTCGCAGGCACAGGCAATGGTCACAGAAATTGGCGATAAACTGGGTCGCATTGATGTGCTGGTCAATGCCGCCGGTCAATATACGCAGCAGGATATTCACAGTAATGATTACGTTGCATGGCAACAGGCCTGGCAACACAGTATGGCGCTGAACCTTCAGGCACCCGTCAATCTGGCCTTTCTGGTAGGCAGGTTCATGCAAGATGCGGGCGCCGGGCGTATCATCAATATTACCTCGCGCGGTGCGTTTCGTGGCGAACCGGCGGCACCCGCTTATGGGGCGGCAAAATCTGCGCTGAATTCTGCCACTCAGTCCCTGGCGTTGGCACTGGGTCAGCACGGAATCTGTGTATACGCTGTGGCCCCCGGCTGGACTGAAACACCGGCTGCCTCGCCGCGCATTGCTGCTCAGGGATGGGAGGGTGTCGCAGCCCAGTCACCGTTGGGGCGGGTCGGCAGACCGGATGAAATTGGCAGCATCGTCGCTTTCCTGGCCAGTGATAATGCTGAATACCTCACTGGCGCTATAATCGACGCCAACGGTGCTTCTTACCTAAGGAACTAGGATCGTCGATATGCCACCTCCAATGACCATCCTCGCCATCAACGGCATTATCCTTGTTGTGGCCTATTTTTTGTTGTTCCCGCGACTCGTTGGCGATAATCTGCAAAAGATGGCGCTGAATGATCTGCTGGCATCCATTGTGGCGCTGATTGTTGCTGGTTCTCTTTATATGGGCAGCGGACTGGAGTTTCGGGTTTTTGGCGTACCGCTGAACTGGTTCTGGTTTACCTTGCTCTCTTATCTGGCGCTCGAGTTTCCGCTGGCAATCTGGTATCTGAAAAAGAACGGAATGAGGCTTTCATGAAAAAAAGAATGTTGTGTTTGATGGCGTTATGCATGGCACTGCTCGGTCATTCCCTGTTGCAGGCACAGCAGCCGGATTTGGGGGTGTTTGCTGCTGCGGAAGCGCAGAAACCTGCCTTTATCGATACCCTACAACGTGTGGTTGAAATTGAGTCGGGCAGCCGGGACTATGAGGGCCTGGTTCGGCTCGGTGATCTGATTGCTGAAGAATTACGCTCGTTGGGCGGTGAGGTGGAAATTCTGGATGCCAATCAGGATGTCTATCGCATGTTTGATACGCCGGAACAGATTGGACCGATGGTGCATGCAAGGTTTCGGGGGCGCGGTGACAAGAACATCATGCTGATTGCCCACATGGATACCGTTTATCCGCGTGGCATGATCGCCGATCAGCCGTTTCGCATCGACGGCAATCTGGCCTACGGTCTGGGCATCTCTGATGACAAACAGGGTGTTGCACTGATCATTCATACCCTTGCCATGCTGCAAGATCTGGGCTTTGATGAATACGGTACGCTCACCGTGTTGATCAATGGCGACGAAGAGATCAGTTCGCCAGGCTCACGCTCAACAATTACTCGTATGGCCGCTGAGCATGATGTGGTGTTTTCAGCAGAACCCTCGCGTATCGACAATGACTCCCTCACGCTGGCCACCAGCGGTATCGGTGCAGCCACGCTGACTGTACGCGGTCGCGCATCACATGCCGGCGCTGCACCGGAAATGGGGCGTAACGCGCTTTATGAAATGGCGCACCAGATGCTGCAGTTGCGTGATCTTTCAGAACCGGAAACCGGCTTGAAAGTAAATTGGACGGTAGCGCAGTCAGGCACCACGCGAAATGTGATTCCGGATCTGGCGACCATGACGGCCGATGTGCGTATGCTGAGGCAGGAAGACTTCCAGCGTCTGGAAGACAGAATTCAGGAACGTATTGTCAATAAATTGATTCCGGACACCGAGGTGACTGTTGAGTTTGAAAATCGTCGACCACCGTTAATGCCTGGAGATGGCGCTCGTCAGTTGGCCGGGCATGCACAGCGTATCTATAGTGAAATAGGTATGGAATTGACCGTGAATGAGCAGGCTGAGGGCGGCGGTACTGACGCGGCATTTGCTGCGTTGGGTACGGATACGGCCGTTATTGAGCGTTTTGGCTTACGTGGCTTTGGTGCTCATTCCAACAATGCTGAGTATGTGGATCTGGATTCTGTCATTCCTCGTCTCTATCTTCTCAGCCGCATGATTATTGACGTTTCCCGGGGGACAGCGCCGCTGTGATGCGATGCAATATCCGGTTAATTTTCATGAGCTTGCCTTCGGCCCGGATATTCTTGAAGGATTGACCGGGCGCATCCCACCGGGCCTGACGGGTCTGGTGGGTGCCAATGGCGCCGGAAAATCAGTTTTGCTCAAGTTGCTTGCGGGCAAGCTCCAGCCAATACATGGTAGTGTGACCTGGCATGTTCCTTTTCTTCATGTTGATCAGTTCGCGGCCGATGGCTTCGCGCGACTGGCTGATGCGTTGGGTGTCGCTGAGCTGTTTGACGCATTTGTGAGGGTCGAGCAGGGACATCCACATGAGGATGACATTGAACGGCTGGCCGACCATTGGGACAAACCTGCAATCTGGCAGAGCCTGCTTGAGTCTGCTCATCTGCCCACCGACCTTGGGCTTGCTGTTCAGACCTTGAGCGGTGGTCAACAGACTCGTTTGATGTTGTGCGTGGCGTTCAGTAAACCGGATCATTTTTTGCTTCTGGATGAACCCGGTAATCATCTTGACCGTCGGGGGCGTGACTGGCTGATTGACAAACTTGTGCACCATGCGGCCGGCGCACTGGTTGTGAGCCATGATCGTCATTTATTGCGTCATGTACATCAGATTCTTGAGTTGAGCAGGCAGGGGCTGCAACTTTATGGTGGTGCCTACGATTTTTATCAGCAACAAAAATCCCTGATGGTTGATGCCGTCGAACAGCAGGTACTCGATACTGAAAAACAAGTGCGCAGGCTGAAACAGGAACAGCAACTCAGTCAGCAGCGCGCGGCACGGCGCCGGCAACAGGGAGAACGCCAGCGGCGTGATGGATCGCAGGGCAAGATTTTGCTGGATTTCAAGGCAGAGAAAGCGGCTGGCAGTCAGGCCAGAGAAGTCGCGCGGCAACAGCGCAGCACTCAGGCTTTAAGTGCGGACCTGCAGGCCGCCAGATCCTTGCGTGACAGTTTGCGTGCCCAGCGTCTGGTAGCGCCGGTCTCCGGGAGCAAGCGGGGCATTGTAGTACACGCAGAGCAACTGGTACTGCCCTTTGTTCAGAACAAGGCACTGATCAACCTGACCGTGCACAGTGGTGAGCGATGGCTGATCAGCGGCGCCAATGGCACTGGTAAATCCACCTTGCTCAAAGTGATCGCCGGTAGCTTAAAGCCGATTGGAGGCCGCTGTGAGCTGCGTGGCAGTTGTCTGTATCTGGACCAGCATTTCAGTTTTCTGCAACCGGATCTGTCTGCATTGGATAATCTTGCGGCAATAGATCCGCAAGTAAGTGCAGAGCTGTGGCGTACATGGCTGGGCAGCCTGCGCTTGCGAGCAGACAAGGCACTGCTGCCAATTAGGATGCTGAGCGGCGGCGAACGATTGAAAGTGGCTCTGCTGTCTGTCTCAGGCCGGCATCATCCCCCGGATCTGCTGCTGCTTGATGAACCTGACAATCACCTGGATCTGGAGTCTCTGCAGATGCTGGAGGAGACGCTGCATGACTATCAGGGCACGCTAATGCTGGTCTCGCACGACCCGGATTTTGTGCAGGCCGTGGGTGTTACCCATGAGCTGGCGCTGGATTGAGCCGATGCGCTGATTAGTCTGTTAAACTAGGCGCCTTCGAAACAGGAGAGCGGCATGTCTGAAATAACGATCCGGCCCGCCGTGCCGGATGATGCGGAAACAATCTTCTACTTTATCAAAGAGTTGGCGATCTACGAGAAGGCCGAACACGAGGTGGTCACCACGCCCGATGAGATTCGTACGTCGATCTTTGGTGCCGGATCAACCGTGAGGGCGCTGATCTGCAATATCGGCGAGTCGGTGGTTGGCTTTGCTGTGTATTTTTTTAACTACTCCACCTGGCAGGGTAAAAACGGCCTGTATCTGGAAGACCTTTACGTGTCGCATGAGTATCGGGGAGCAGGTGCTGGCAAGGCTTTGCTAAAATATCTGGCTCGTGAGGCTGTGGCGCTGGAATGTGGTCGATTTGAGTGGAGCGTGCTTGATTGGAACACACCAGCCATCGAGTTTTACGAATCCATTGGCGCCAAACCACAGGCGGAATGGATACGTTATCGTCTGGATGGCGATGCCCTGACGCAATTTGCGGCAGGCGAATAATAACTGAGGACAATTTATGATTATTAAACCCAAATACCGTGGATTTATCTGCACAACCACCCATCCTGGCGGCTGCTACAACAATGTGCGTGAACAGATCGATGTCACACGCCAGGCAATCGGACAGGGCAGCGGGCCCAAAAAGGTGCTGGTCATCGGGGCATCCAGCGGTTACGGGCTAGCTGCGCGAATCACTGCGGCGTTTGGCTATCAGGCCGCTACTCTCGGCGTATTTTTCGAAAAGCCCGGCACCGAGACCAAGCCCGGCACGGCCGGCTGGTATAACTCCTGGGCTTTTGAGCAGCAAGCTAAAGACGCCGGGTTGTATGCCCGTTCCATTAATGGCGATGCCTTCTCTAATGAAGTTCGTGAGCAGGCCATCGATATCATCAAGCAGGATCTGGGTGAGGTCGATCTGGTGGTTTACTCGCTGGCATCCCCGGTACGCAAAATGCCGGACACTGGCGAAGTAAAACGCTCAGTGTTAAAGCCGATTGGGGAGGTTTACCAGTCGACAGCGATTGATACCAACAAGAATCAGATTATTCACGCAGAAGTAGAACCAGCCACTGAGCAGGAAATAGCCGACACCATCGACGTCATGGGCGGGCAGGATTGGGAGCTTTGGATGCAGGCTTTGGATAAAGCGGGTGTCCTGGCACCAGGTGCGCGAACAGTGGCCTTTAGTTATATAGGCACTGAAATGACCTGGCCAATCTACTGGCATGGCGCGCTGGGCAAGGCCAAGGAAGATCTGGATCGTGCGGCGCATGCACTGGATAAACTGTTGGCGCAAAAGTACCAGGGCGGAGCTAACGTCGCTGTACTCAAGTCAGTAGTCACTCAAGCCTCAGCTGCAATCCCCGTGATGCCCCTTTATATCGCACTCGTTTATAAAGTCATGAAAGAAAAGGGTCTGCACGAAGGCACTATCGAACAACTCAATCGCCTGTTCAGCGAGCAGCTCTATCGCACTGACGGCAAGTCCTTCGATCTGGACGATGCCGCGCGCTTCCGCATGGATGACAAAGAGCTGCGTGACGATGTGCAGTCTGAGTGCAAACAATTGTGGGAGCAGGTCAACAACGACAACCTGTTTGATCTTACCGATTACGCCGGCTACAAGCACGAGTTCCTGAAACTGTTTGGGTTCGAGCGCGGTGATGTAGACTACGAAGCCGACGTCGCCACCGAGGTCGACTTCAAGGCCTGATGACGCGGGGGACGTAGACCGCCTCCGTCCCCCGCGTCACAGTTTGAACTGAGAGATATGACGCTGCAGGCTGCTGGCTAACTGTTGCAGGCTATTGATCGCGACAGCGCGACAGCTACCGTCAAGGCAAGGAAAATAGCGAACAGTTCAAACACTATCAGAGCTGTCACGGCATTGCTTTGGCTGATGTCCATGTCCTGCAGGCGGATATCCCGGCCGCCCATTTCAAGCATGTACATGTTGTCCAGAACGTCATGCATGCGATCCATTTTCTCTTTGTCACGCGCCTCGGCTATCCTATGATGGGTTCGATATCATTGGCAAACCAGTCCGTATAAATATTGAAAAACTCACTCAGCTGACTCACCTGCTCCGCATTCAGCGCGTCAGATTCAGACAGCGAGGCATTCACCTCTTTTATTTTAAGTGAGCCTTCATCCAGCCGCTCCAGGTACATATTATTACCCGTTAGTGCAAAGCCGCGCATACCGGACTCGATGGTCAGTACGCTGGATAGAAGAGTGCTGATTTTGTCGAGGGTCTGATAGCTGCTGACGTTTGCATCGACGTTGGCGTCAATATTGCTCAGGCTCAATCGTGTCACAGAGATAAGGACCAGAATAACAAGCAGGATCAGCGCGAACCCAGCGATGAGTTTGGAGGTCAGCGAGTGGTGCGATAAAGAGACTCGACGTGATTTCATACTGAAGGCCTGATCGGAACCAGGGTCAGACAGCATAAAGGTCAATTTTTGCAGATTCGTGAATTCGGATATCAGCCGTTTTCACACCAACGTCACAATTTTCTGTCACGCTCAGATTAAATAAGATCTTCAGGAGTACTGGGCGTGGAAACCGTTTCTGCAACTGAATCCAGGCAGTCGCAAGCATCTCATTGGCAATCCTGGCTGATGGTGCTCCTGCTCATTTATCTGCTGCTGGCGGCAGTTGGTGCGATCGGCGACGGATTCAAGGCAGCGACCGGCGACAATGCCCGTGACCTGTTCAGCTTTGCTTCGAATCCTTTCGTGGCGCTTATTGTCGGTCTCGTGGCAACGGCTTTAATTCAGAGCTCCAGCACGGTGACATCGATTATTGTCGGCCTGGTTGCAGGCGGCCTGCCGATTTCGATAGCCATACCAATGGCTATGGGAGCCAATATCGGCACGTCGTTGACCAGCACACTGGTCAGTCTGGGGCATGTACGCAATGGCGATGAATTCCGCAAGGCGTTTGCGGCCGCAACGGTGCACGATAGCTTTAATCTACTGGCCGTTGCTCTCCTGCTACCTCTGGAGATAGTGTTTCAGCCATTGGAGCGCGCCTCTGGATTTTTTGCGCAGATACTCGTTTCTGATAATAGTGTCAGTGTCAGCGATTTCAATTTCATGAAAATGATTTTGGCTCCAGCGGGCAATACAATGGACCTGGTAACCTCATGGCTACCGGGGATCTTTTCGGGCCTGGCGCTGATTGTGCTGGGCATTGTCCTGATACTGTTTGTTGTCTCGCGCATAGGCCGTATTCTTCGAACGTTGTTGGTTGGTAAAGCCAAGGATGTAATGCATGCCGCAGTTGGGAGAGGGCCATTGGCTGGCATCGCCTCGGGAACCGTCATGACCGTTCTGGTGCAGTCGTCTTCCACCACTACGGCGTTGATCGTTCCGCTGGCGGGCAATGGTGTATTTTCCTTGCGTCAGGTCTATCCATTCACACTAGGGGCCAACATCGGTACGACCATCACTGCGCTGCTGGCTGCAACGGCGATCCACGGTCCGATGGCCACACTGGCGTTGCAGATTGCACTGGTTCATCTGTTTTTTAATCTTCTGGCGATTCTGGTTATTTTCGGAATCCCGCTGTTGCGTAACATCCCATTGCTGATGGCTGAGAATCTGGCACGACTGGCATTGCTGAATAAATTGTATGTTGTAGCCTACATTCTTGGCGTGTTCTTTTTGTTGCCACTTTCGGCCATTGCGGTCAGCCAGATTTTTTAACGGACTGATTCTTGGGAGAAATCAATATGTCTGACTTGAGCAAGGAAGAGAAGCAACAGAGAATCGCTGAATTGCGTGAGGCATTGAGCAGGCTGGAAGCCGAGCTGAATAAGGATATAGAGCGCGAACAGCACGAGGCGATCGATCACCTGGATGCGCAATTTATATTGGTTGAAGATAAGTTCCATAACCTGAAAACGTTCTGGCAGACCTTGAAGGAAGAGTGGTCAGGCCAGGCGGGGGATCGCTGATCATGTACAAAGTGATGTTATCAATGATCATTTTGGTGTTGGCAGCCTGCTCGTCGGATTCCCGTGAAGGTGATGCGGATATCGTCATCGATGGTTCCAGTACGGTATTCCCGATAGTCTCCTATGGTGCCGATCTGTTTGAGACCGAGCATCCCGAATACGCTGTCCAGGTCGATTTTTCCGGGACAACCGCTGGGTTCCTGGATTTTTGTGCCGGGCAGACAGATATTAACGCGGCCTCGCGGCCTATCAATACTCAGGAGATCGACGCATGCCATGCCAGTGGGATAGCGTTCGACAGATATCAGATTGCTCTTGATGCCGTGGCAATCGTCACACATAGGCGCAACACCTGGGTTGATGGTGTAACGATTTCTCAGTTACAGACGATGTGGGCACCTTCCAGCGAAGGTGTGATCAGATCCTGGCAGCAGATTGATCCTCAATGGCCGGACACGGAGTTGAATCTTTACGGGCGGGGACAGGACTCGGGGACTTACGATTTTTTCACCGAACAATTGGGTGCATTACGAAGCAGCCGCCAGGATTATGTCGCAAGCGAGGACGAAGAATTTTTGGCGGCCGGGATTGCTGACGACCCGGGTAGCATCGGGTTCTTTGGTCTGGGCGCGTATCATCGGCACTGGGAGGAGCTCCGGTTATTGGCAGTTGATGGCGGCAATGGTGCTGTTTTTCCAAGCCTGGAAACCGTGCGCGCCGGAGAATACATACCGCTCACCAGGCCCCTGTTTATATACGTGCGTCGCTACGCAGAATCAGATGGCGACAAATACCATGTCATGCAGCTATTTCTGCAGCATTTCTTGCAGCGACTTCCTCAATGGGTCCACAACACAGGCTACCTGCCTTTGACGCCAGAAGAGTATCAAGCCCTGTAACGCTGGGGGCGCGGTTGTGGCGCGGGGGACGGAGGCGGTCTACGTCCCCAGGGCTAGACGATTGGCACCAGGGCTGGGAGAGGGTGGTAGCGACGGGAACCTTTCAGGCCATGTTTTCTTTTTTTCCCGGCCACCCGAAAAGCGGGCGGGACTGTTCGAGTCCCGAGCGGCAAAGCCGCGAGGTCGAGTTCCCCCCCCGCCGGGTGGCCGGGGAAAAAAGATGGCCGGTTCCCGTCGCTACCACCCTCTCCCAGCCCGCTCCAGAACGAAGCAATCAATGGGGACGTAGACCGCCTCCGTCCCCAGCGTTACTTGATCAGGCGCACCGGCAGCTCAGTATAGCCCTTCACGAAGCTGGAGTAGATGCGTTTGGGCTCGCCAGTGACTTCAACTTTGTGAAAGCGCGGCAGGATCTCTTCCCACAGAATGCGTAGCTGCATTTCAGCAAGGCGGTTGCCCATGCAGCGGTGGATACCGGTGCCGAAGGACAGATGCTGGCGGACCCGCGGCCGGTCAATCCAGAAACGGTCGGCGTGTTCTATGGCGTCTTCATCGCGGTTGGCCGAGGCATACCACAACAATACTTTATCGCCTTTGCGAATGGTTTTGCCGCCCAGCTCGGAGTCCTGCGTGGCGGTGCGGCGCATATAGGCCAGCGGAGTCTGCCAGCGCACAATCTCTGAAACCATTGAGGGAATGAGCGCGGGGTTGTCGCGCAGCTTTTGGTATTCATCCGGGTTTTCATTCAGTGCCAACACGCCACCACTGATGGAGTTGCGGGTGGTGTCGTTGCCACCCACAATTAACAGTATCAGGTTGCCCAGAAACTCCATGGGCGGCATATTGCGAGTGGCTGGACCATGCGCGAGCATGGAAATCAGGTCGTTGCCTGGTGGCTTACTGGCGCGCTCCTGCCACAGTCGGCTGAAGTAGGACAGGCATTCCTTGAGAATCACCAGGCTTTCTTCATAGCTGTCGATCAGACCGGCGCCGGGAATAGCCGTGGCGACGTCTGACCAGTAGGTCAGTTTGTGTCTGTCCTCAAACGGAAAGTCGAACAGCGTTGCCAGCATCTGGGTGGTCAGTTCGCGGGAGACGCGATCGACCCAGTTGAATTCCTCATCCAGCGGCAGATTGTCCAGGATGGTGCAGACACGACGGCGTATCAGGCCTTCCAGATTTTTCAGGTTGGCTGGCGCCACGACACCCTGCACGGTTTTACGTTGTTCATCGTGCTTGGGCGGATCCATGGCGATAAACATTGGCAGCGTATATTCCGGCAGCACATCAACGATACCAATGGTGGGCTCGGAGCTGAACACGGCCGTGTTGGCCTCCACCGCCATAATGTCCTGATACTTCATAACCGACCAATACGGGCCGACTGCCGAGTGGGCGCAGTAATGCACGGGGTCATCCCGGCGCAGCCGGTCCAGAAAGGGCAGAAATTCGTTGGCCTGCCAGATGCCGGGGTGTGCCAGATCAATTTCGTCCAGCGGGGTGGTCCAGGGATCGCGACCAACCAGGCTGCGTGTTTTGGGCGGCGATCCGGATGTGGCTGTTGCGCTGTCCATATCGTGCTCCTGTTAGAATTGAAATTCCGGGATTCGGACGATCAGCCCGTCGAGTGCTTCTGTTACTTCAATCTGGCAGGACAGTCGGGAGTTGGCAGCCCGGTCAGGATTCAGGTCCAGCATGGGTTCCTCAAATTCGCCGGGCGGGCCGACTTTGTCCAGCCATGGCTCATCCACAAAGACGTGACAGGTGCCGCAGGAGCAGGCGCCCCCACAGTCGGCGTCTATGCCCGGTACCATATTTTTGATGGCGGCAGTCATCACGTTCTCGCCGCTGCCAACGTCAATCACATGCTCGGTGCCATTGAATTCAATGTAGGTAATCTTTGCCATTGTAGATCCTGAGTTATCGACAACTAATTTACAGACGACTGTGATACAGTTCCGGGGTCTGATCGTAAGAGAAAAATGAACGCGTTACAACTTTTCCGAATACAAGCATAAAAACAGGTGGTTACGATGCGAGATAGCTGGATAAAAATGACACTTTTGCGACCGCTGGGATTGCTCCTGGTGACAATTATGCTGGCAGCCTGCGGTGAGGCACCCGCCCCGGTAGACAGTGCATCAACGCAGCCAACACAGACCTCGCAGGCTGTTGCGCAGCCTGCAGAGCCGGCCGATTTCAGTGGCCTGATGGCTGGCTGGAATGCCATTGCACCGGGTGGCGACACGATTTGTTCGGACGGGTCTGAATTTCGCTTCTATGTTAAACAGGGCGACCCGCATAAACTGATGTTCTATCTGGAGGGCGGTGGCGCCTGTTGGGAAGGGGGCAACTGCGATCCCGATATCCAGCCCAGCTATCAGGTTAACTTGAGCAACACGGATCCGTCCCGTGCCCATGGCATCCTGGCGTTCGATCAGGTGACCAACCCGGTCGCCGACTTCACCATGGTCTATGTGCCCTACTGCTCCGCTGATGTGCACCTGGGTGACTCTGAACAGCATTACCAGATGCCGGCCTTTGATGATCACGCCGCGCATGATCTGCACATTCGCCACAGCGGATGGGCCAATGCCAAAGCCGCACTTGACTGGACCTATGGCCATCTCTTTGACCCTCAGACTGTGTTTGTGACCGGTTCCAGCGCGGGTTCCATCCCATCGCCATTTTATGCGGTGAAGCTGGCTGAGCAGTATCCCAATGCTGATGTTGTGCAGTTGGGCGATGCGTCCGGCGGTTATCGTGGATTTGCCAACTTCAATCCCTACGATGTCTGGAATCTGGATGATGTGGTGAGCGACCTGTCTTTCATTGAGACAGTGCCCGCAGATACATTCAGCTTCCACCACCTGTACCTGGGAGCAGCGCAGGCCAACCCCACTATCCGTTTTGCTTCTTATGACAATGCCGAAGACGAAACCCAGAAGCAGTTTCTGGCGCTTGGTGGCACTCCGACCGAATCTCTTCAGCCGCTACTGTCGGAAAACCTGATGGAGATCAGTGAGGCCATTCCGGACTTTCGCTTCTATGTGGCTGGCGGCGATATGCACACCATCCTGTTGCGTCCGGAGGTTTATACCTATGTCGTTGATGGCGTGCGGTTTGTGGATTGGCTGGCCGGCTTGATCAATAACATTCCGGTCACCAATGTCATGTGTGAGGACTGCAGTGTAGCGCCTGTCTCACCGGCTCAGCGCTGAGAGAGTTGTTACGATATCGGCGTCCAGCTTGAGACTGGCCAGCTCATCCGCGCGGGTTTTGCCGCGGGTGAGTATGGCCAATGGCTTGTTTTGCTGATGTATATGACGTGCGAATCGAAAGCCTGAATAGACCATCAGGGACGAACCGATCACCAGCAGCGCGCCGCTTTGATTAATCGTGTCAAAGCACTCGTCGACACGTGGTCGTGGCACATTGTCACCAAAAAACACCACATCGGGCTTCATGATGCCGCCGCAGTCAGGGCAGGCCGGTACCTGAAAATGACTGAAATCGGCTTCCAGGTCGGCGTCACCATCCGGTGCAGCTTCCGCACTCAGCGATGTGTAAGCCGGATTCAGCAAAGCGCACAATTCGTGCATAAGGCGTCTTTCCCGGCGCAAACCACAGCTCATGCAGATAACCTCGTCGGCACGACCGTGCAGATCGATCGCCGTCCGACTGCCGGCTTTCTGATGCAGACGATCGACATTCTGGGTAATGATGCGGCTGACCAGACCGACCTGCTCCAGTTGCGACAACACATGGTGCGAGGGGTTGGGTGCGGCCTTCATCATGATCGGAAAACCATACAGACTACGCGCCCAGTAGCGTTGACGCGCGGTAGCGCTGCCCATGAAATCCTGATGCTGAACGGGTTGCTTGCGCTTCCAGTTGCCATTGTGGTCGCGGTAATCCGGGATGCCTGATGCTGTGCTGATGCCAGCCCCGGTCAGGACGGCGACAGGTGCATGTTCGGCGATGAATCTGGCAAGTGTCTCTGGCATAGCTATCGACTGTGTCGGCTCAGTGTTGGTCGGCATTTACGCTGTTGATTGCGATCGGGATGACTATTGGGCTAAATTGCCTGTCACACGGACCATTCTAGTCGCGGAGAGATGACAATGAAAAGACTGCTTGCGGTAATGCTGGTTTCTGGTGTCTTTGCCTATTCCTGTTCAAGCCTGGCGCAGACCGGCAATGATGCTCGTTGGCTGGATCCGGCTCAGGATGCTGCCAATTTACCAACTGGCGGCAGCATCCTGTTCTGGCGCGATGATCAACAGATAGCCGGATTTCGCAATACCCATCTGCTTAGTCCGGTGCGCCACATTCAGCGGGGCGATAGCGTGATGGAGTTGCCACGCGATGAGCGGGATTTCTCGTCATTGCAATATGAAGTGGCGGGCCAGCAGTTTACGTTCGATGACTATATGCGTCATAACCATGTTGGCGGCGTGCTGGTACTGAAAGATGGAAAAGTCCTGCTTGAACGATATGGCCTGGGTAATACCGAGCGCACCCGATGGGTGTCGTTCTCCATGACCAAGTCCATTGTGTCCCTGCTGACTGGAGCGGCGTTGCATGATGGCTACATCAACAGTATCGAGGATCCAGTCACCGACTATCTGCCGCAGTTGAAAGGTTCATCTTACGATGGCGTGACCATCAAACACGTCCTGCAGATGGCATCTGGTACTGACTGGAACGAGGACTACGCCGACCCTAACTCAGATGTGGCGACTTCGCCCAATGATATGCTGGAACTCATGCGTTTTATGGGTTCCAAGCCGCGCGTGGCAACGCCTGGCGAGCGGTTCAACTACAATACGGGCGAGACCAATCTGGCTGGTGCCATTGTCAGGGCTGCGATTGGCAATAACCTGGCCGCGTATCTGAGCGAAAAAATCTGGAAACCCTGGGGTATGGAGGCGGATGCCACCTGGATCAGCCACGGCCCGAACGGCGGGGAGCTTGGTGGATGCTGTATTGCACCAACCCTGAGGGATTGGGGGCGACTGGCCTTACTGGTACTGAATGATGGTGTGCTGCATGATGGTACACGCGTTGTTCCGGAAGGTTGGATAAGTGAGTCGATTGCACCGTCGCCAGGCAGCGACAACTATGGCTATTTATGGTGGCTGAATGGCGATGGTACATTTCGCGCCAGTGGTATTTTCGGGCAGGGTATCTACTTCAATCCGCAGGAGAATCTGACGATCGTTGTGCAGGGTGCCTGGCCGCAGGCGACAGGGGCGAGTTTTGCCGCGCACAGAGATGCCTTCTTTAGCGCAGTCAGTGCTTCGCTATAGGTCAGAAGTCATATTGTGTGGTGAACCGTAACACTTTGGGCGCAAATAAGTTTCCGATGATCTGATTGCTCTGGTGAACGTATAAATTGCTGTCAAACTAGGCGCAATTCTATCCAAGGGGTGTTCAGACTTGAAACGTATCCTTTTGCCGCTGGCAATACTCATGTCAGCCGCGCTTGTATTTGTGGTTCTCGTGCGCACGCCTGAACGTCTGCCTCTGGCCGCGCCGGATCAGGCCATTGCCAGTGTCCGTGTTGCCGAGGTTTCATCAGGGATAGTACAGCTTGATGTGCAGTCGCAGGGTCGGGTCCAGGCCAGTCGTCGCGTCAGTCTTTCGGCGGCTACTGCGGGTCCGGTTTCCTGGGTCTCACCTTCCCTCGTTGCTGGCGGTTACTTCTCGAAAGATGAGGTCATTCTGCGCGTTGACAGCAGCGACTATGAAACCGCACTTGAACGAGCCCGCTCTGGCTTGAGCCAGGCGCAAAGCGATGCCCGTTTCGCCCGTGAAGAACTGGAGCGCAACACCGCCCTGGCTGATCAACGTCTGATCAGTGAAACCCAGTTGCGCGATCTGCAGCGGCAAGCGGAAAATACATCCCTGCGTGTTCGCGATGCGCAGGCTGCTGTTGCGCAGGCCGAACTGGATCTGCGCCGCAGTGAGATCCGCGCCCCCTTCAATACAATTGTAGAAAGCACCAGCATAGACATCGGTCAGCAGGTCGGACGTGGTGCAGCGCTGGCCATTCTGCTGCACGCAGATGAAGTGGAAATCCGCCTGCCACTGGCTATCAATCAACTTGATTATCTGGATTTGCCATTGGGTATCCGGGGAGAAATCCCTGCAGAGCTGCAACCTGATGTCATGGTGACTGGCTTGCTGGGCAAGGAAAAACAGAACTGGCAAGGCAAACTGGTACGTATGGAAGCAAGCATCGATACGGGCAGTAATGCCATTCAGGCGATAGCCCGTGTCAGCCAGGATGCAGAAGGAATTCCTTTGCCTATTGGCCTTTACGTGAACGCTACCATCAGCGGGCGCGAAGTTGAGAATATTGTTTCCCTGCCGCGTGAGGTGGTCAGGGGAAATAACCGGGTGCTGGTTGTTGATACCGAGAATCGATTGTGGTTTCGTGATGTGGATGTGTTGCGACTGGAAAGCGACCGTGTACTGGTGCGAGGTGGGCTGGCCGATGGCGAACGCATATGCCTGTCGCCCATTCAGACAATCATCGATGGTATGCGCGTTAACGTCGTTGATAACGCGCCAGCAACTACGTTGAGCGCGGCGTACTGAACCAGCTGATATTGCCCGTCAGGAGGGCTGTCTGTGAAACCCATTATTGCCTGGTTCGTCAAAAATCCAGTTGCCGCCAATCTGTTGATGATGTTTTTCATTGTCGCAGGTATCACTGCCTTTATGAATACTCGCCAGGAAGAATTCCCGAGTATTGAGACTGGAACTATACAGATCAATGTGCCGTATCGAGGGGCGTCCCCTGATGAGGCCGAGCAGGCTATCTGTATTGTCCTTGAAGAGGCGCTGCGAAATATTGAAAACGTAGAGCGCATTACATCGACAGCACGCGAAGGTGCCTGTGCTGCTACTTTACAGATGACGTCGGAAGCAGACATCAATCGTTCTCTCAACGAAGTCAAAAGTGCCGTAGATGGCATTGTCAATTTCCCCGCTGATATAGAAAGGCCCATTGTTGCATCATTCTCTGTTGTTGGTACCGTCATGTCCCTGGCATTGTCGGCCGATACAGACGAAGAGACCCTGAAGCGCCTGGCCGATGAAGTACGTCTGGATCTGCTGGATCTGCCAGAAGTTTCGCGCGTTGAAGTCAGCTACGTTCGCCCGCGAGAGATCTCCATTGAAGTGCCAGAACTTCTGCTGCGCCAGTATGGGCTGACCTTGAACGAGGTGGCGACAGCCATTGACCGTAACGCAATGGATATGCCGGCCGGCACATTGCGTACCCCTGGTGGTGATGTGCTGCTGCGCAGCAAGGGGCGTATGCGCAGCGGCGAAGAATACGAAGATATTATTATCCGCACCAATACCGATGGGTCACGACTGCGGCTCGGTGACATAGCGACGGTACGCGATGATTTCGAAGAGGGATATCTGCGAGCCCGGGTTGACGGTAGGCGTGCCGTGACGATTGATGTATTCAGAGTGGGGGATGAGGATATCATTGCCTCGGCAGATGCCACACGAGCCTATGCCGAACGTAAAGCGAGAACTTTGCCGGAGGGTGTACAGCTGGAAGTGCTGACAGATGACGCCCGTGCTCTTCGCGAACGTGTATCGACGGTCTCAAGCAATGCGTACAGCGGTTTCCTGCTGGTGCTGGCTGTGCTGGCGCTGTTCCTGCGGTTCAAGCTGGCGATCTGGGTGGCAGCCGGTATCCCGATTGCGATCTTTGGCGCTCTGGCCATCTTCCCCTATTTTGATATCACCATCAGCTCGATCACCATCATGGCCTTTATTCTGGTGCTGGGCATCATCGTCGATGACGCCATCGTAGTTGGGGAGCGTATTTTTGTGTATGAGCAGACAGGTATTGACCGCGAAGAGGCGGCCATAAAGGGCACGTATGAAGTGTCCGTGCCGGTCATTTTTGGCGTTGCGACCACCATCGCTGCGTTTTTGCCCCTGTTGCTGCTTGATGGTCCTATGGGTGGCTTTTTCAACGTGATTGGCGGTGTTGTAATTTTATGCCTGTTGGCGAGCGTGGTTGAGTCACAGTTGATCCTGCCGGGGCACCTGGCCCATCGCAAAACCACTGGATACCTGTTTGAAGGTTCCCGATTTGTAAACACCTGGCACCATTTCCAGGGACGGTTGGCATCAGGTCTGGAGTACTTCGCCAGTCACGTGTATCAGCCAGCTCTGCGTAAATGTCTTCACCATCGCTATTCGACCTGGGCGGCTGCGACGGCTGTCATTATTATTACCGTCGGACTGCTGGCCAGTGGTCGGGTGGTTTTTCAGTTCTTTCCGGCGGTGGAAGGTGATCGTATATACGCCAGTCTGCAAATGCCGGAGGGCGTTGCCGTTGATCTGACTGAGCAGGCGCTGGCAAAGATTGAAGGCGCGGCGCAACAGTTGCGTGTCGAGCTGGACCAGGAGCTGGCAGAACGTATAGCCGCCGGCACCGCAAATGGTCAGGTTACGACCGTGGTTGACAAGACGCTGACGACGCTTGGAGCAAGAATTAATCGGGGCGGACCACCAACCGGTCGTGGTAATGCCGGTGGCAGCCATATCGCCGAAGTGGTCTTGATTCTCAACAGTTATAAAGATCGTGGTGAAATCAGCGCCAACGAGATTCGGGATCGCTGGCGGGAAAAAGTGGGTGTAATACCGGATGCGCTGGAACTGAGTTTTGTATCCGATTCTTTTTCCGCTGGCGAGGCGCTTAGCTTCCGCATGGAAGGACGCAGCGAGCAAAATCTGCGTCTGGCTACTGCAGAGCTGCGTGAGGCGCTGGCCAGATATCCAGGCGTTCTGGACATCACCGACTCCTTCCGTGAAGGCAAGCAGGAAGTACAGATAAGCTTGCTGGATGCCGGCATCCAACTGGGCTTTACGCTTGAAGAAGTATCGCGGCAGGTGCGCCAGGCATTTTTTGGTGTCGAAGCGCAACGCATTCAGCGGGATACCGACGAGATCCGGGTCATGGTGCGTTATCCACAGGACGAACGTCAGTCGCTGGGCAACCTTGAGAATCTGATGTTGCGAACACCCGCGGGCGGCGAAGTGCCGCTGGCCAGTGTGGCTGATCTGCAGCTGGGCAATGCTTACTCCACGATTAACCGGCAAAATGGTCGGCGTGTGATCACCGTTAATGCCGACGTCAATCGAGCCGTCAGTGCGCCGGAAGAAGTGACGCGGGAAATTGTCGCGCAATTCCGCGACTCATGGTCGGCTCAATACGATATCGATCTGGTGTTGTCTGGTGAAGGCGAGCAGCGTGCCCGATCGCTGGGCGAACTGTTCTCGAGCTATCCGTTGGCACTGTTGATCATGTTTGCCTTGCTGGCCATTCCGCTCAAATCCTATGCCCAGCCACTGATCATCATGAGTGTCATTCCCTTCGGTGCCATCGGTGCCATCGTCGGTCATTACATTATGGGCCAGGAACTGGTGTTCTTCTCGCTGATAGGCATCGTAGCGCTTGGTGGTGTTGTGGTGAATGCCAGTCTGGTGCTGGTTGTCTACATCAACAGCGAAGTCAAAGCAGGGCATTCACTGGTTGAAGCCGTTTCGAGTGCCGGAGTGGCGCGCTTTCGCCCTGTCTTTCTGACATCTGTCACGACCTTTATTGGCCTGGTGCCACTGATGTTTACGCCGAGTCCGGCCACTTTTTTCATAATACCAATGGCGGTTTCACTGGCCTTCGGAGTGCTGTTTGCAACAGTCATCACGCTGTTTCTGGTACCCAGTCTTTACATGATTCTGTATGATTTCAGCCAGCACCGATTGCTGGCTGAGGAACACCGTGAAGACCCCGCACTTTCTACCTAGTCTGATCTGCTTCAGCGGTAACCTGCTGGTCATCGCACTGGGCCTGTTTGTTTTTCAGATCAGTCTGCACAGTCTGATGTTTATCTGCCTGCTGTGGACCGGTGTTCATGTCAGCTTGCTGGGTTACGATTATCCGTCGATCAGGCAGATGATGGTTGAGGGCATCAGTCAGGCCCTGCCGGCCATCTTTATCTTCATGCTGATCGGTATGTTGATCGCCGCTTTCATGCAAAGCGGCACGGTGGCTGCCTTGATCTTTTATGGTCTGGATCTGCTGAGTCCGACCTGGTTTCTGGCTGCCGGTTTGATTCTATGCAGTCTGATGTCTGTGGCAACTGGCACGTCGTGGGGCACGGCTGGTACGGTCGGCATCGTTCTGATCGGCCTGGGATCAGCCATGAATATTCCGCTGCCGCTGGTGGCAGGCATGGTCATCTGCGGTGCCACCTTTGGTGACAAGATGTCGCCGGTTTCTGATACAACCAATCTGGCCGCCATGAGTGCAGGCACATCGTTATTCCGGCATATCGGCTCCATGCTTTATACCACCGTGCCGGCTTATCTGCTTTGTCTGCTGA
The DNA here is from genome assembly GCF_001444425.1 of Pseudohongiella spirulinae. Lineage (NCBI taxonomy): Bacteria > Pseudomonadati > Pseudomonadota > Gammaproteobacteria > Pseudomonadales > Pseudohongiellaceae > Pseudohongiella > Pseudohongiella spirulinae. The sequence continues at coordinate 3,149,706 of NZ_CP013189.1, read as the reverse complement.
GTTTTCTGGCCCTGGGCTTCACGTATGCCGATAGCAACCTGCCACAAGCACAGATATCAGAAATACAGCTGGCACTTAGCGCGGTGTTCAGTCTGAATCTGTTTGTTACGCTGCTGCCCTTGCTGGTAATGCTGACGCTGAGTTTGAGTCGAGTTTCTGCAGAGATCAGCATGAGTGTCAGCATTGTGGTGGCCGTGATAGTCGCCGTGTTTTATCAGCAACAACTGCCCGCCGATGTCCTGAATAGTCTGTGGAGCAATCAGCCCGGACAGACGGGAATCATCATGCTGGACGAACTGCTGGGCCGTGGCGGTCTGCTGAGCATGAGCTGGACGCTGCTGCTGTCGGTCATGGCACTGGGCCTGGGTGGCATGCTGTATCGCTCTGGAATTCTCAGAGCACTGCTTTACGGTTTTATTCAACGACTTCGATCAGCCACTGCGCTGGTCGCGGGTACTATTGTGGGTGGTCTGACTGGCAATATGGCCATGGGAGAGGCTTATATCAGCATTATCCTCAACAGCCAGTTATTTGGTCCGGCCTATGAAGAAAAAGGTCTGGATGCAGCTGTGCTGTCGCGCTCGGTTGAAGAAGGGTCAACAATGACTACCGCATTGATACCCTGGACCACGGCCGGTGCCTTTTATGCCGTGACTTTGGGTGTGCCCGTTCTCGAGTATCTGCCTTACGCGTTTTTTAATTATCTCAATCCTGTTGTCTCAGTACTGATGGCCGCTCTGGGAGTGGGTTTACTAAAAAAGAAAATCGGGCAAATTAAAGGTTGACAGCTTTTGCCGGCCACGATTAACCTAAGTTCATGTTCAACTGAGAAAGAGAAAGGAGGTGATCCAATGTCTAGTGGTATGGCTAAGGTTTCAATGGATGTTGGTGGTATTAAATTGGCAGAGAGTAACGCTCTGTTGGGTTGATAGCACTCCACTCTTGTTGAACCCGGATTATCTTTGACATTAAATTATGTGTGACAACAGGTAATCTCAAACAAGAGTTGGTTCCATTGGAACCAGGCGTCACGGAAAGGGAGCCCCAGGCTCCCTTTTTTAATTGTTGTTAAAATCAATTTGAATGGAACCGAGCAATGTCAGCCAGCGAACGGATTGTTTATTTAAATGGGGAATATCTGCCGCATAATCAGGCGCGAGTATCCGTATTCGATCGTGGATTCCTGTTTGGTGATGGTGTCTACGAGGTCATCCCTGTGCTGCAGGGTAAGCTGGTCGACGAGGATTATTCCGTCGAACGTCTGAGCCGCAGTTTGAATGAAATCAGCATGGCGTGGCCGTGCAGCACGCAAGACTATCTGCACATGCTGCGTACCCTGATTGATCGCAACCATTTGCAGGAAGGCAGCGTTTACGTACAGGTCACCCGCGGGGTGGCTGAGCGTGATTTCGCCTATCCGAAAAACACACCCAGCAGCATAATGGCCTTCACCAGTGAACGTCTGTTGTTAAACAATCCGCTGGCCGAGAGGGGTGTCAGTGTCGTCACTGTGCCGGATCTGCGCTGGAAGCGGCGGGATATCAAATCCCTGAACCTGCTTGCGCAGTGTATGGCCAAGCAGGAGGCTGCGGCTCAGGGAGCCTTTGAAGCGTGGATGGTTGAAGATGGCCGGATAACCGAAGGCTCTTCTTCCTCGGCGTTTATTGTCAAAGATGGTCATATCATTACCCGGGCATTGTCGAATGCCATTCTGCCTGGCATACGCCGACGCGTGATTATTGAACTGACAGAAAAAGAAGGCCTGGTGCTGGAGCAGCGTCCCTTTTCGGTGGAAGAGGCACATCATGCGGATGAAGCTTTTCTGAGTAGTGCCACCACTCTGGTACTGCCGGTTGTATTGGTGGACGGGCAGGCTGTCGGTGACGGCAAACCGGGAGCGATCACGCAGCGCCTGCGGGAGCTGTATATTGCAACTTTACTGGCGGAAGCAGCACGAAAATAGTATAACCTGTGTCGGTTAGGGGAAACTGACTGAAGAGGTTTATATGAATATGCGTAGCGTAACCAACGCGATGGTTTTTGTGTTGGTTTTGTTGTTGCCGGCCGGTTTATTTGCAGAAGGCGGGCGCACACCACTGCGAGTTGAGAACGGCATTGTCACCAGCGCGTCTCGACTGGCATCCGACGTGGGTGTTGATATTTTGAAGCGTGGCGGCAACGCCGTTGATGCCAGTGTTGCAACGGCATTTGCATTGGCAGTGACCTGGCCCACAGCCGGCAATATCGGTGGCGGCGGATTTATGGTTTATCACGGCGAAGATGGACACGCCACAACCTTTGATTTCCGTGAGAAAGCACCGCTGGCTGCCTCAGAACGCATGTATGTAGGCGCTGATGGCCAGAGCACCAACATGCAGCATCGTGGTTTCCTGTCTGTTGGTGTGCCGGGCACTGTCGCCGGCCTGTATATGGCTCACCAGAAACATGGCAATCTGCCCTGGGCTGATCTGGTTGACCCCGCCGTCAAACTGGCGCGTGATGGTATTCCAATTACATATGCCCTCTACGATGGCTTCCGACGTAATCAGTCATTCTGGGATCAGTTCCCCTCCTCAGCGGCTGTTTTCCTGAAAGCGGATGGTTCCCAGTACCAGCTGGGTGATACGTGGAAACAGCCCGATCTGGCGCGCACGCTGGAGCGCATTCGTGATGAAGGCCGCGACGGATTCTATAAAGGCGAAAACGCCCGCATGCTGGCCAATTTCATGCAGGCAAACGGTGGCCTGATCACTGAAGAAGATCTGGCCATGTATGAGGCGGTAGAGCGTGAGCCGGTGCGTGGCACCTATCGCGGCTACGACATTATCAGCATGCCGCCGCCCAGCTCCGGCGGTATTGGTATCATCCAGATGCTGAATATTCTGGAAGGTTTTGATCTGGCCGCCATGGGTCATAACTCAGCCGATTATTTGCATGTGCTGACCGAGGCCATGCGCCGCTCCTATGCGAACCGTGCCGAGTTTCTGGGCGATCCTGACTTTAACCCGGATATGCCGGTCAATCGACTGATCAGCAAAGAGCATGCAGCCAATCTGCGCGCTACCATCGATATGGAAAAGGCCTCAGTCAGTGACGAAAGCCGCTTTGGTCAGATCTATGAGAGTGAAGAAACCACGCACTTCTCGGTCGTTGATAAAGACGGCAATATGGTGTCGCTGACCTACACGCTGGAAAACAGCTATGGTTCACGCATTGTCGCCGAAGGTGGCGGTTATCTGCTGAACAATGAAATGGGTGACTTTAACCCGGTACCTGGCGTCACCAATCGCGATGGTCAGATTGGAACCGATCCTAATCTGGTAGCGCCGCAAAAGCGCATGCTCTCCAGCATGTCACCAACAATCGTTGCACAAAACGGCAAGCCGGTTTTGGCGATTGGCAGTCCCGGTGGGCGTACCATCATCAACACCACCATGCAGGTTATCCTGAACATGATTGATCATGGCATGAATGTCGCGCAGGCTGTCGAGGCCGGACGTATGCACCATCAGTGGTTGCCGGATCGCAGCAGTTTCGAGGGTATGATGTTCTCACCCGACACGATTCGTCTGTATGAAGCAAAAGGCCATACCGTTAATGCACGGGGAAATCAGGGTTCGGCCATGGGTATTTTCCACGATCGGGAAACCGGTCTGTATCATGGTTCAGCCGATTCCCGCGCAGGTGACGGAGCCGCGGTCGGTTACTGACAGTCAGGAACGAAAGCCCTTGGCAACCAGGTAGACCTCGCGCGATCTGGCGCGCGAGGCTTCTGGTTTGCGAATCACGACTTTATCAAAGTGGCTGCGCACGGCTTTCACATAGTCGTCGTAGCCTTCGCCGTGAAAGACCTTGGCGACAAAATTTCCCCCCGGTTTAAGCACTTGCTGTGCCATATCCAGAGCCAGCTCCACCAGGTACATGGACGCGGCCTGATCGGCGGCATCAACGCCGCTGATATTGGGCGCCATATCCGATATCACCAGATCGGCCTGACTGCCGCCCAGGGTCTGCATGATCTGATCGAACACGCTTTGCTCAGTAAAATCCCCCTGAATAAACTCCACGTCGGCAATTGAATCCATCGGCAGAATGTCAGAGGCAATCACCCGGCCTCTATCACCGACCAGTGGCGCAACCACCTGCGACCAGCCGCCGGGTGCGGAACCCAGGTCCACCACCAGCATGCCGGATTTAAGCAGATTGTCCTTGTTGATCAGCTCGATCAGCTTGTAACTGGCACGCGAGCGATAACCATCCTGCTGGGCGCGTTTCACGTAAGGGTCGTTGACATGTTCGTCCAGCCAACGTTTGCTGCTTTTGGATCTGGCCATAAATTGCGGGTCTGTGAGTGACTTTTTGCGTGGCAGAGCATAGCATATCCCCCTGTTACAGCTACAGGACCGGCCATGATCCGAATTACTGAACTGTCATTGCCGCTGGATCATCCGCCGGAGGCGTTACGACAGGCCATTGTTGCCCGATTGGGCATACAGGGCGCTGATCTGTCAGCGTTTACTGTATTCAAGCGCAGTTACGACGCGCGCAAGAAAAACACCGAAATCACCTTTGTCTACATCATTGATGCCGACGTGCGAGATGAGTCGCAGGTGCTGGCGCGCCTGTCAGAAGACCGGCATATTCGCCCGTCGCCCGACACCCATTATTACCCCGTGGCACACGCCCCGGAGGGACTGGATGAGCGTCCGTTGATTATCGGTTTTGGCCCCTGTGGTCTGTTTGCAGCACTGATTCTGGCACAGATGGGCTTTCGACCGATTGTGCTGGAGCGCGGCAAGGATGTTCGCAAACGGACAAAAGATACCTGGGCGCTGTGGCGCAAACGACAACTGACGCCCGAGTCCAATGTGCAGTTTGGCGAAGGCGGGGCGGGTCTGTTTTCTGACGGCAAGCTCTACAGTCAGATCAAGGACCCGAAATTTTATGGCCGCAAGGTCATGCAGGAGTTTGTGAAAGCGGGCGCACCGGAGGAAATCCTCTATGTTAGCAAGCCGCATATAGGAACGTTCCGGCTTACCGGTGTGGTAGCTGCCATGCGTGAGGAGATTATTGCGCTTGGTGGAGAAATCCGCTTTCAGAGTCGGGTGACGGATTTCAACATTAATGATGGACGTATTCAGGGCGTCACGCTGGATAATGGCGATACGCTGAGCAGCCGATATGTGGTGCTGGCACTGGGCCACAGCTCCCGGGATACATTTCGTATCCTGCATCAGCGCGGCGTCTATATGGAGGCTAAACCCTTTGCCTTGGGTTTTCGCATCGAGCACCCGCAGTCGCTGATCGACAAGGCGCGGCTGGGCAAATATGCGGGACATCCGGCACTGGGTGCTGCGGATTACAAGCTGGTGCATCACGCCAAAAATGGCCGTGCTGTTTATAGCTTTTGCATGTGTCCGGGCGGAACCGTCGTCGCTGCCACCTCAGAAGCAGGCCGGGTTGTCACCAATGGCATGAGTCAATATTCGCGTAACGAGCGAAATGCCAATTCGGGCATTGTGGTGGGCATTCATCCGGCCGAAGATTTTCCGGGTGATGCGCTTGCCGGTGTGGAATTGCAGGAACGTCTGGAGAGCCAGGCATTCCTGCTGGGTGGTGAGAACTACAGCGCACCGGCCCAGCTGGTTGGCGACTTTGTCAGAGGAAAGGCGTCGCTTGCTTTGGGTGACGTTGAGCCTTCCTACAAGCCCGGCATTAATCTGTGTGACCTGGCGGATGCCCTGCCGTCTTATGCGATAATGGCTATTCGCGAAGCGTTGCCGGTTTTTGGCAGACAGATACGTGGTTTTGATCGGCATGACGCCGTGCTGACCGGCATTGAGTCTCGTACCTCGTCGCCAGTGCGCATTACGCGTGACAATCATTCCCTGCAGAGCCTGAACACGCGCGGCCTGTATCCGGCCGGCGAGGGTGCCGGCTATGCGGGCGGCATCCTGTCCGCTGGTGTTGACGGTATCAAAGTGGCAGAGGCCCTTGCCACTGCCATGCTGGCTGACAGGGCTGCGCAATGATTGCACTGGATGATCTGAAAAAGCTACACCAGAAAAAATACCGCTATGAGCTGGGTTACTTTCTGGTAGAAGGTGAACATCTGATCTCGGAACTGGAACGTGCGGCCGAAAACAATCCTGCGCTGCTGGCCAGTGAGCTGTTTATCACTGACAGATATCAAGGCTATAGCAGTCCATTGAGGCGTCACGAAATATCTGAGAAACGCATGAAGCAATTATCGGATACACAGGCGCCACAAGGAATTGTTGCCTGTGTGCCAATGAGTGCGGTGCAGTCACTGAGTGAGTCTGCCAGCCATGAGCGGGCTGTATATCTGTACGAAATTCAGGATCCCGGAAATCTTGGTACTATCTTGCGAACGATGGCGTGGTTTGGTCGCTCGCGTTGCTTGCTCAGCCCTGGCAGCGTTGATCCTTTTAACAGCAAAGTCCTGCGCGCCAGCATGGGTGCCATTTTTCATGTGCCCCTGGAGCTGGATGTCGGTATTGATGAGCTGATGCAGCGTTATGCCGATATTGCCTGCCTGGATATGAATGGCGCTTCTCTTAAGTCAGCGGCCTTCCATCACAGTGCCTGTCTGGCGTTTGGCAATGAGGCGCGTGGCGTGCCGCAGGAACTTTCCACAAGTAGTCAGGTCACACATTATACCATAGCAGGCTGCGGCCAGATTGATTCACTCAATCTGGCAAGTACCGTTAATATGTGTTTGTACGAAATCAACCGTTGACAGCGTCTGCCAGCGTTACCCGATTTCTGCCGTCAGCCTTACTCTGATACAGTGCCTTGTCAGCGCGTGCAATCATCATATCGGGAGACTTATCGTTGGGGCAGCGGCTGGCTACTCCGGAGCTGACAGTCACAACAAAAGCCTGACCAGCCTCATCATGGTACTGCAATGCTTCTAATGCCGCGCCTAACCGTTGAGCGATGTCGACAGCATCCTTTGCGTTGGTGTCCGGTAGCAGTATCGCCAACTCCTCACCGCCGTGGCGTGCGGCCAGGTCCTCAGGGCGGATAATTTGTCTGACTATCCCGGAAGCTCGCTGAAGAACCTGGTCGCCCACCTGATGGCCGTAATTGTCATTGATCAGTTTGAAATTATCGAAATCAATCAGAATCATTGAAAGTGGCTTCTTATGACGTGTGCTGCGTGACCATTCCGAGCGCACGCGCTCATAAAGGCTCCGCCTGTTCGCCAGACCTGTAAGCTCGTCGGTATGGGCAAGATTGTTTAACTTGCTGTTAAGCGCCTCCAGTTCCTTTTGAGATTGCAGCAGACTTGCCTGTAAACCTTTCTCTCTGGTGACATCTCTGATCAGGGCAACTTGTCCGCGAGTCGGGCCATCAATGGATTGCAGACGGCTAATCCTGATATCGAGCCAGCGCCTGTCGGGCAGTTGCACTTCAGTGGATACATCGGCATTCAAGGAGATGCCAGCGGGCAGTGCCTCTGAGAAATGCCTGCCGATTCGCATCAACTCTACTCCGAATATTTGCCGTGCCGCCGGATTGCTGTCGGCGATCAGGCCATGGTCATCAATTACGACAATACCGTCGTTAAGTTTTTCCAGAGTGTATTCTCGTGCGACAGGCAGAGTTGCAAACATATGTTGTCGCAAGGCAAAGAGCAGGATCAGGCAGGCTACTGCAAACCCACTGGGGGTTGGGTCGAATGGCAGCAGGTCAATGCCAAGAATGTAGGGTGCATTAACTGCAATGACGATTAATGGCGACAGTATGACAGCCATAAACTGAAGTCTGCGGCCACGAGTGAACCCTATTTTCAGGGCGAGCATCAAAGTCGCAATGGTCACCGCACTATAAGAGTAGGTCACATGTGTACTAAACCAGGGGCCGTATTCAATCTCCAGTGCCAGAGAGTCGGGCGCTATGGTAAATCGTGACCATACCTGCAAATGATACTGATTGGAAAAAGCCAGAGCGATAGTTGCTACCGGCATCAACCAGAGCACTGGGTACCAACGCTGCAGAAATCGGCCATAACCACTGAACGTGAGTGCGACTGAAAACCAGAGAATAGGTACCGTGGCGATGGCAAGGTACTGCAGTTTTGCCACCAGCAGACGATAGTCCAGATCATTCCAGAGGAAACTGGCCCATTGACCGGCGCACCACCAGGCAATCATGACGCTCAAAGCGGTCATGTAGGTGCCTGAGGGTGGGCGCATCATCAGTCCTGCCTGGCGTGCTGTATACAGGCTGAGAATCGTACCTATAATAGAAGGAAGCAGCCACCAGAGCATATGAAAGGATCTTCTTAGTCAGAAAGCCTGAAGTTTTCCAGACCTTGCTGCAGCAGTCAATGAGCAGAAAACTGCAGATTGGCCAGACGCGCATAAAGAGCACTACCGGCCATTAATTCGTCGTGGGTTCCATGCGCCACGAGTTTACCATTGTCCATGACGGCTATTCGATCAACATTTCGAACAGTGGCCAACCGGTGCGCAATAATAATCGTCGTGCGCCCAGGCATCAATTTTTCAATGGCCTGTTGCACTTTTTGCTCGCTTTCCGCATCCAGTGCGCTGGTTGCTTCGTCCAGCAGTAATATGCGCGGATCTTTCAGGATGGCGCGGGCAATCGCCAGGCGCTGTTTCTGCCCACCGGACAGCCGAATGCCGGCCTCGCCCAGAAAGCTGTGCCAGGTATCCGGCAAACGTTCAATAAATTCTGTCGCGAAGGCCGCTTGCGCGGCGGCTTTGATTTCTTCGTCTGAGGCGTCTGGCCGTCCGTAACGGATATTGTCCATCACAGTGCCAGTGAACATGGCTGGTTGCTGACTGACAAGGGCGATGTGAGCGCGCAGGTCCAGCGGATCGACCGACTTGATATTGATGCCATCCAGCAGGATTTCACCATGCGTCGGATCGTAAAAGCGCAGCAGCAGATCAAACAAGGTCGATTTGCCCGCGCCGGAAGGTCCGACCAGCGCCAGACTACTGCCAGCCGCTATTTGCAGGTTCAGCGCGTCGATAGCGGCATGTTCGGGACGGGTACTGTAAACGAAAGATAAGTTGTTGATGGACAGATCGCCCCGTACATCGGCGGGCAATGCTATAACGGGATCGGGTGTAGAAATCCGGGACTGGGCCTTCAACAATTCCATCAGTCGTTCTGTGGCACCTGCCGCCCTTTGCAGATCCCCAATGACCTGACTGATGGCACCAACCGCTGAGGCAACCATCACCGCATAGACCACAAAAGCCGTTAATTCGCCGGCGCTCATCCGGCCACTGATCACATCCTGACCACCTACCCAGATCATGGCCGCCAGTGCCGCAAATACCAGGGTCATCACCAGCGCAATCATGATCGAGCGTGCCCGGACCTGAGACAGAGCAACGGAGAAGGCTTTTTCTACGTGCTCGGCAAATCGTTGCCGGTCAGCCGATTGATGGTTGTAGGCCTGCACGGTTTTTATCTGCTGAATGCTTTCACCGACATAAGCACCCACACCGGCAATCTCATCCTGGGTATGGCGCGACAGTTTGCGTACGCGTCTTCCAAACAGAACAATCGGACCTATCACCAGCGGAATACAGATCAGTACCACGCTGGTAAGGCGCGGGTTGGTGATAAACAGAAAAATGACGCCACCAATCAGCAGTAACAGATTACGCAGCGCAATAGAAGCAGAAGACCCAATAACGGTCTGCAGCAAGGTTGTATCGGTGGTGATGCGCGACTGAATCTCGCCACTGATATTCTCTTCAAAGTAACCTGGATGCAGATTCAGCAGATGATCAAACACCGCCTTGCGAATGTCAGCAGTGACGCGCTCGCCCAGCCAGGACACCCAATAAAAACGTGCAAAAGTGCCGAAGGCCTGCAGCACAGCTACAACCACAAATCCGATCACGGCCGTGCGCAGGCTCTGCGATGAGCCGGCAACAAATCCTGAGTCAACAATAATGCGAACATATTGAACCAGTCCCAGAGTAATGGCGGCGGTAAACACCAGCGCCAGTAGTGCCAGGGCAATTTGCCGGGTGTAAGGTCGCACAAACTGCAGAGCCTGCAGCAATGGCGATGAGCGCTGTGAGGGTGTTGTCATGGCGGAAGTCTGTCACGCTGCGTTCGCCGCGGCAAGTCCGACATCTGTCGAAACGCCAGCCCGCCTGATTGTGAACAGACAGGCCCTGCATTATGCTGTTCGCGACAATCATCCCGGAGGATTACAAAATGAAAGGGTTTTTAAGTTTTAAACCGGCATTGGCAGCGATCGCCATGTCTGCGCTGATCATCAATTCGGTCATTGCAGCAGAGATGGAAGACACCATTACCGTTGCCAGCACGGCCTTTGAGCACCATGGCACCACGCCGCTGAAGTACACGGCCTATGGTGATAATGTATCGCCGCAACTGACCTGGAGTAATCTGCCGGCCGGCACTGTGCAACTGGCACTGGTGATGGATGATCCCATTGCACCGACGCCACAGCCGTTTGTGCACTGGGTTGCCTACAATATTCCGGCCGATGCGGCGGAAATTCCTGAAGGCTTGACACGGGATGTCCGGGTAACCGGCGTCGCCGGACTGGATGGCATGATCAATGGATTGAACGGCCTGCGACAGGCCGGCTACTTTGGGCCGCGTCCGCCGCAGGATGGCAAGCTGCACGCCTATCATTTCCGCGTTTATGCCCTGGATGCCGCGTTGAATCTGCCCGAGGGTTTGAACAAGGATCAACTGCTGGAAGCGATTGACGGCCACGTTCTGGGTACAGGTATGCTCATGGGGCACTACGAGCGCGAGTGAATTTTTCAGTTATTTTTTGATCTGCGGGAGCGGGTTAATCACCGCTCCCCTCCTTACTCTGTGGTCGTGCAGATCCTCTGAGCGTTGTCATTCGAGTGGCTCTCTGAAATTGGGCTCGCCACTCAAGCATGAATGTCCGTCCCGTGCGTCTCTGTCAGCGCCCAGACAGACGCCAGCGTCAGCACACCGGCCGCTGCCATGTAGACCGACACCCAGAAGATGCCGTACTGAGTCCACAGCAACACCGCGAATGTCGGTGCCAAAGCGCCGCCCACGATGGCGCCGATCTGATAACCCAGCGAAGCGCCGGAGTAACGCACATGTGTTGAAAACAGCTCAGTAAAAAACGCAGCCTGCGGACCATACTGCAGTCCCATAAAAACAAGCCCGCCGGTAACGGCCAGGGTGATCATGAAAAAGTTGCCGGTATCCACCAGCGGGAATACAGCAAACGCCCACAAGCCGGTCAAAACCGCGCCGGCCATAAATATGCGGCGACGGCCGAATCGGTCGGAATAGCCGGCCGCCCAGAACTGGAAAGGTACCTGAATGGCGGAACCAATCAGCACGGCTGCCAGCAGCGTGTTACGCGGCAGGCCGACGCCGTCAACGCTGCTGCCGTAGGCCACCACAAAAGCGATCAGGATATAGAAGGTGACCTGAATCGAAAGAAATGCGCCGGCCGCCAGGCAGATTCGCCCCGGATACAGGCGCAGAGCTTCCAGCACCGGAGAGCGGGCCGGTGCCGGCGGACTGTCGGCGATGACCTCGGACAATGCCTCCTCCGGTGACTGCACCGGCTCGGGAGTTTTAATGCCTGCGCCATCGCGGGCCGCCTGCTTGATGCGTTTCAGTCGCTCCAGTTCTTTAAAGGCGGGTGTATCCTCAAGGTGAAGTTGTACATACATGGAAATGCCGATCAGTACGATGCTTGCCATGAATGGTATGCGCCAGCCCCAGCTCATAAAGGCTTCTTCAGAGACCAGATAGCTGATCAACAGAAAGGCCAGGTTAGCCAGAATGACTCCAAGCGGCGCGCCAGCCTGGGCATAGGCACCATACCAGCCGCGCTTGTCAGCAGGTGCTGTTTCGGTCACCAGCAGCATGGCGCCACCCCATTGCCCGCCAATGGCCAGCCCTTGCACAAACCTGAGCAATACGAGCAGCAGGGGTGCGGCAGCTCCAATGCTGGCATAAGTTGGCAGAAAGCCGATCAGGGTGGTGGCTACCCCCATCATCATCAGTGCAATCACCAATACTTTTTTGCGGCCTACCCGGTCACCAAAATGACCAAAGATAATGCCGCCCAGGGGGCGTGCGATGAAACCAACAGCAAAGGTGCTGAACGAAGCAATCAATGCCACCATGGGTGACATGCCCGCGGGAAAGAATAAAACCGGGAAAACCAGGGCAGCAGCGGTGCCATAGAGGAAAAAGTCATACCATTCGATTGAAGTGCCGGCCAGTGAGGTCAGGGCGACTTTGCGCATGTTGGTACGGGCGACCTGATCATTGGTCAGGGAATCTGCAGAGGCGGTCATATCCACTCCTTTATCTTATTGTTATGAGGAGCATCTCCCGGGGCAGGGGACTTCATGCTGGCGATCTTGCGATGCTGCGATAATGCGGGGAATCAGCGATTTACGCAATAGCCATCAGGCGTCAGATGGCATAAATCGACAGCAGCAGGCAGGCACAGACCACGGTGGTAACCAGCAGGCGGGTGCGGAAGTAATTTTTACTGATGATGCCGCCCATTCGCAGGCGCATATCGATATACAGCAGTATCAAAAATACGGTCAGGGCCAGCATCAGAAAGATATCAATGGGCACAATCAGCCAGACAATCCAGAGCAGTACGGTCAGCACATTGCTGATGATCAGCAGGTTCGACGCCCTGTCACCGGCCTGCTGCAGATATTGCCCCCAGTGCACACCACACATGAATACGGCGATCACCAGGGTATAGCTGCCCAACAGGTTAGCAACACTGCCAAGTACTGGCAGGTTCAGAATATCCAGCGACAACAGCAGCGCACTGAAGATGAAGGGGATCGCGCCCAGCAGAGCCAGGCGCGTTGTCATTGGCATTGGCTTCATAATACTGACAGTTTGCCTCTAAACTGATCGGGTTGCCAGTGCCGGAGCGATCAGCGATGCGTTACGTGCGGGGCCTATGACGGCCAACTGCCCCAGAATAATCAGCGCCAGCATACCCAGGGGTGTGTAATACCAGTCTATACGAGGCATGTTAAAGGTCTGGACCAGAAACATATTGAAAGCGATCGTCAGTGCCGCCCCGGCGACGACACCTATGCCGCTTATCAGCATATTCTCCAGCAGAAAGTAGCCGAGAATGTCAGGGCGGGTGGCCCCCAGCGCTCTGCGTGTGCCAATCTGTTTGCGGCGGCGGTTGATGCTGAATACAGCCAGTCCGATGATGCCCAGACTGGTGATAAACATCAGAGTGGCAATCACGACTTTGAGAATGCTGGTCATCAGATTATCGATCCGGTAAGTCTCGTTACGCGTGTACTCAAAGGACTGGTTATTGCGCAGAATTCGCTGATGTCCTGATGCTGCCAGCAGCTCCTCGACCTGAACCATCAGCTCATCGCGAAAACCGGGTTCTGTGCGGATCAGGTAGGTGGCACTGCCATCAATAATGACTTCAGGATAAAGAACTGCCTGTTCAATAAAGGTGGAATTCGGCCAGGGAGCCTGTAGTTTGTCTACCAGACCGATGACGCGTAACGGAGTATCATCAACCGCATAGATGGTTTTGCCGACGGTGGACATGGGGTCGTCGGGGAGCAGGGCCTCTGCCATGGCAAGCGTCAGCATCACGCCAGGCACATCACGATCTTCATTGCTGGCCCGCCTGATGATATCGCCGCGGCTGAAAGATTCTCCGGCAACAATCTGCAGGTCCAATGTCCGGAACACATTTTCATCAGTCCGGTACAATGCAGCCGGCACCATCATTTCTCGTCGCCCTGCCTCTGTCATATAACCACTGGACGAACCGCTGCTGCTGACGGGGATGGCATTGACAACAGTGGCATCGATGACGCCCGGCAATTGACGGATACGATTCAGGTCATCGTCCATCACCACACTTTCATTGTAATCAGAACCATAACCCACACTGCTGATATGAAAAGTGTTGGCCTCATCCAGGCCGCTGGGGCGAGCCATATTCGCGGCACGTTGATTGATGATGTACAGCGCATTCACCAACACCGTCATTGTAAAGGCGATCTGCATGGCGATAAGCAGAACTCCCAGTTTGTTGCGCATTAGCGCGCGAAAAACAGGACCAATTTGCATGTCTTGCCCTCACTGTGTTTTCAGGTGAATAGCGGGGTTGATGGTGCTGGCGCGCCAGATCGGGTATAAACCGGCCAGAATCGTGCTGATAATCGCCAGAGTGATGGTGACACCGACCACCGGCAGGTTCATTACGACCCAGTCGTGAGGAATTTCGTTGCCCAGCAGGATCTTGATGCCTTCGAGTCCCAGTGCCGACACACCCAGTCCCAGAATACCACCCAGTGCGCCGATAAATCCGGCTTCAATGGTGTGTTGGATAAATAGCGACCGGCGGTTTGCACCCAGAGCCTGCCGCACACCGATTTCGCCGGACTTGCCAAGGAACTTTGCCAGTAGCAGACCTACCGTGTTTAACAGACAAACGGCCATCAGCATGGCAGCAAGCGCCGACAGAATACGTGTCTCATCCGGCTGGACTTCGTTTTTCACCATCCACTCATTGACGTCATAGAGACGTTGTGCGGGCGGTAGCGGCATACGACCGAACTCTTTTTGCTGAGCACTGTAGTTGTCGATGAAATTGCTGTAATCGTCGAATACCTGCTGGTCGGGCAATTCAACCCAGAATTGTACCCACGCGCATTCGGCATTCAGAAAGGCTTCAAAGCTGGCGTTCTCAGGAGCCGCCCAGCAATTTGTATTGCCGGAGCGACGCAGTTGCTGGCTGGCAATCAGACCCCAGGGGATATAGATTTCTTCGCCGGTTCCGATGGGGCCGTTATTGACATCATAGAACATGGGTGTGGGCTGCCAACGATCCAGTACGCCAATTATCTGAAAGGTCAGGCCATGCATCTGCAGCGTTTCGCCCACTGAATTCTGCCCGCCAAAAAGCCTGTCATTCATCTCGCGGCTCAGTACCGCTACCTGCTGTTGGGCCTGATCATCGGTCCGGCTCCAGGCATTGCCATAAAGAAAAGGCACATCAAACATGGCAAAAAAATCCGCTGAGCTGCCACGACCGTTTATAAAGAAGGGCTGAAGCTGATTACCGGGCGGCTCCAGCACGGCAACAAATTTTGAGCTGACCGTGCGCCTGACGTCGTTGGTTTGTTCCAGCAGCACCATCGCATCCCGATATGTCAGTTGAGGCGGCGGTTCAAAGTCAGCGATATCCGGATCACCGTACTCGAACTGTACGTGGTACAACTGGCTACTCTTATGCGGAATAGGATCGCCGCCTAATACATAGTTCAAGGTAAAAACAACCATATAAGCGCCGACACCAATGGCGACCGCTAATACCATCAGGCTGCTCAGAATGGGATTGCGCCGATAGCTGAGTGCCGCCAGGCGAACGTAATAAAGAAACATGATGCAGGTCTCCTTTCAGGCTGCGGCAACGCTTTTATTGGTGACGATGTCCTGGATCTGTCCGTCCAGAATATGCACGTTTCGATCACTGCGTCTTGCCAGATCAGGATCATGTGTCACCATAATGATGGTGGTACCGTTGGCATTGATTTCTCGTAGTAGTGCCATCACGCCTTCGGCCGTATTGGAATCCAGATTGCCGGTCGGTTCGTCTGCCAGCAGGAACCTGGGATTGCCAGCCAGTGCTCTGGCAATGGCTACCCGCTGTTGCTGACCTCCCGACAGCTGCGACGGTAAATGCCGACGTCGGCCAGCCAGCCCTACTGACTCCAGAGCGCGTTCTATTCGCTCGCGTCGTTCGGAAGCGCGCAGGCCACGATATCGAAGTGGTACATCCACGTTGTCGAACAGGTTCAGATCCGGCATCAGATTGAAACTTTGAAAGATGAAACCGATTTTTTCATTTCGCAATTTGGCCCGTTGAGAATCACTCAGTGATGAGACATCCTCGCCGTCCAGCAAATACTGGCCCGAAGTGTAGGTCTCCAATAAACCTGCAATATTCAGGAAAGTGGTTTTACCGCAACCAGACGGCCCGGTGACCGTCAAGAATTCGCCTTCATTTACCTGCAGGGAAAAATCACGCAGAGCATGAGTCTGAACCACCTCAGTGGTGAAAACTTTATTGATGTTGGTCATTTTAAGCATGGTTCAATCTCCCTAATTATTGATCAGTACCGTGTCGGCGCCATTAAACTGATCGGTGCCTGACGTGATAATGGTGTCGCCAACTTCCAGTCCTTGCAGGATTTCAATATTGCTCAGGCTGGTGGCGCCCATCACGATGGGGGTGCGGTAGGCCACAGAGTCGCGTACAAGGTAGGCAAATCTGCCGTTGCCACTTTCCACAAACTGTCCACGCTGCACCATGACCACGTCCTGTTTTTCTTCGAGCAAAATACGGGTGGAAAGTCTCTGGTTCTGGCGCAGATTGGCCGGAGTGTCACCGGCAAAACGCAGTCGCCCGGTTACCTGGTTGTCAATGATTTCTGGTGATACAGCGACCAGCGTAGCCTGGTGAGCCGATGTGCCGTTGCGTACCTCGGCGCTCATTCCGATAGCCAGGTCGTTCACGTAGGACTCGGGAACCAGAATTTCGACCTCAAACGCAGAAAGATCGACCACACTCATCACTGCCTGATTGCGGGCGATGTTGGATTTCTGGTCTACCAGCAGGTTGCCGACAATGCCGTTGACCGGTGAGCGCAAATTCAGGGCATCGGCCTGTCGCTCCAACTCGGCCACAGTCAGTTGCTGTTGCTCAACAGCAAGCTGGCGGGTGCGTATTTCGAAATCCAGACGGTTGTTGTCCAGATCAGCATCCAGTACGGCATGGCGGTGTAATACTTCCGCCGTTTCAAGGTTGTCTCGTGCGCGATCCAGATCGACAGCAGTCATGGCTCCCTGATCGAAAGCGCGCTGAGCTCTGTCCAACTCACGTTGAGCAGCTTTCAGATTGATGCTTGCTGAGTCGAGCGCTTTCTGATTTTCCAGTTGCTGCTGCTGGGTTGTGATGCGTTGGCGGTCTGACTCTACCTGCAGAGAGACCAGACGCGAACGTTCCTGTAATAAACGGTTCTGAAGTTCGGGGCTGTCAATGCTGGCCAATAATTGACCGGCTTTGACATCATCACCCGATTCGACCTGAAAGGTGATAGTGCCGCTGTCGCTGGCGAACAGGGTCGGGCTGATGGCTGCCACGATGCGACCTTGTACAGTCAGATCCCTGATAAAGTCGCCGCGTACCACCGTTGCCAGTCGCAGGCGAGCTGCAGAAACTGATTCTTCAGCCTGCGCCCACCGTTGTAAGGTTGGCCATATAAACCAGGAGGCCAGACCAAGCGCCACAATGACGGAAAATACAATCAGTATTTTTTTGCAACCTGAGTTTTTTTGCAGGACGATGTCCTGTGAAGATGTATCCGATATTCTCATTTTTCAGCCATTCTTGTTCGGTGGGTCAAATACAGTAGACGAACAACACAGTGAATGCGTTTAAACCGTCAGGAGCAAGATCGAGGCCAGTTTTTATATATCTATAGATAACAGATGGTTACGATAAAAAATGTATTGTTTGCAAGGAGGGGGATGTGGTGGATGTGGCTAATGCTTGATTGATATGGCAAAAAATTGGTGTGAAAAAAAGGGACCCCGCAGGGTCCCTTTTTGGTCGGTTAACTCAATTGCCCAATGCCTGATACACGACACGCTGCGCGGCGTTGTTATCAAACGGCGCGCCGCGGGGACCGCCGCGTTTTTGCTCCATGTAAATCATGAAGAAATCATTTATCGGATCGACCACAAACAGGGTGCCGCCGATGCCACGCCAGCCGAAATTGCTGCCAGCCAGTGGATTGGATGCATCAACGGGCTGCAGATGAAAGCCCATGCTCCAGCCGCCGCGGTTGCCATAGAAAAAGTGCTCACGGGATACATCGGGTGTGATGCGTTCCTCGGACATCCAGGCCAGAGTCTCTTCAGAGATGATGCGCTGGCCACGGTACTCGCCGCCGTTCAGCAGCATGTGTGCAAAACGGACATAATCTTCGGTGGTGGAGTTCAATCCACCGCCGCCTGACAGCTGTGCGCGCACGACTGTGTTGTCAGCCATCTCGCCATGGATTGGTTCGGCGATGCGACCGGACTTGGCGGCCGGCACCCAGAAAGTGGTTTCATCCATACCGAGCGGTTCAAAGATGCGCTCATTGAGCAGGGCATCCAGAGGTTTGCCGGCTGCAACTTCCAGCACAGCACCCAGTACGTCGGTGGAGTGACCGTAATGCCAGGCTGTGCCGGGCTCAAACAGCAGTGGCAGATTGCCCAGGCGCCCGGCGATTTCCCGGTTGGTCAGGCTGCCGTCAGACGGAATGTTCTGCTCATACAGATTGCCCAGTGTGGTACCAGTGGCGAAGATTGACTGCACCAGCCCTGACTTGTGGGTCAGCAGATGTTCAACAGTCATGACATTCTGTGCGGGTCTTGTTTCGCCGGTTTCGTTGTTGATGATTTCCAGGCTGGCAAATTCCGGTATGTACTTGCTGACCGGATCATCCACGCTCAGAAGGCCGTCTTCAACCAGCGTCATGGCGGCTACGCTGACGATCGGCTTGGTCATGGAATAAATGCGGAAAATGGTTTCCTGATCGATCGGGGTGCTGTCCCCGGGGCCCTGAGTGCCGACGGTTTCCAAAAGGCCAACACCATCGTCATTGCCAACCAGCAGCAACGCGCCGGCGATATGATTGCCGTCGACTGCAGCCTGCATTTGCGAACGGATGTCGGCAATTTCCTGGCGGGTGATGCCAAAATTATCCGGCGCTATCAGCTTGATAGAGCTGTCGCTGGTGTTTTGAGCCATGGCTGCCGTGGCACTGAGCAGAAGGCCGGCTGCCAACGCTGTGTGACGCAATAGTTGAGAAATACTTGGCGATGTCATCAGAAGTCCCCTGTTTTTATGATGGAACTGATCATAATGCAGGCGGGCGATAGACTCAATCGGCTTGAGTATGGCGGGTGACATGCTAGTATCCGCAAAAACCACAAACAAACGGATTGCCCCATGAAGCTGATCATCAAACTGCTCGCCGGAATCGTGCTGGGAATTTTGCTGGGTATGTTGGCACCCACCGGTGTGACACGCATTCTGATCACCATCAAAGCGCTGTTTGGTGAGCTGCTGTTTTTCACCATTCCCTTGCTGATTCTGTTTTTCATCAGCAGTGGCATCGCCGCACTGCCTCGCAATGCCGGCAAACTCCTGGGCCGCTCATTGCTGCTGGCATACTCATCCACCCTGATTGCAGGCACGCTGGCGTTTTTGGTGGCAGCCGTCGTGGTACCGGTTCTGGCAGCATCTCCTGACTCACTAAACGGTGCTGAAGCGCAGGCCTTGCAGCCCTATGTCACGGTTACCATCCCGCCATTGTTTAATGTGATGACAGCCTTGATGCTGGCCTTCATCATGGGTCTGGGTATGGCAGCGACGCAGGCTGATAATATGCGACGGATGGCCGATCAGGGGCGTGACATCATTCAGTGGTTGTTGGTAAAAGCCATTATTCCGCTGCTGCCGGTTTATATCGCCGGGGTGTTTGCGGAAATGGCTGCCGCCGGCACTGTGTTTGCGACACTACAGACTTTCGGTGTCGTTTTGTTGTTGGCTGTGCTGATGCACTGGATCTGGATTGTCACTCTGTTCTTTATAGCGGGCGCCAGAGCAGGGCGCTCTCCGCTGGGCCTGATACGTAATATGCTGCCCACTTATTTCACAGCGCTGGGTACAATGTCCAGTGCCGCCACCATTCCAGTTTCTTTGCAATCCAGTAAACGCAATGGCGTCAGTGAGCATGTGGCAGACTTCACTGTGCCTCTGTTTGCAACCACCCATCTGTCAGGTTCTACCGTCACTATTGTCAGCTGTGCTGTCGCCGTTATAAGTATGCAAAGCGGGCTGGATATTCCGCCCCTGTCACTGATGATTCCCTTTATTCTGACGCTGGGCATTGTCATGTTGGCGGCGCCGGGCGTGCCGGGCGGTGCTGTCATGTCAGCCGTCGGTCTGCTGGGTTCAATGCTGGGTTTTGGTGAAACCGCTCTGGCCTTGATGATTGCTCTGTATATGGCGCAGGACAGCTTTGGCACGGCATGCAATGTAACTTGCGATGGTGCCTTGGCACTGTTTGTGGACGGTTTTGAAAAAGACTCAGGATGAACGCATGAAGATTGCTGCTGCCCTTACATTGGCTGTACTTGTGACTGCTTGCGGCGGTCACGGCAAAATCGTACGTGATGAGCAATTACATGCGCTGATGGCCGACGATATCAACGCCTTGATGGCGCGAGTCAATGTGCTGGTTTTTGACCAGAATCGTACTGTCGACGAACTGGATCGGCAGCGACAAAGAGATGCCCTGCAATTAGCTGAGACGGCGGATCAGTTAAGTGCAGCGGCTAATCGCATTGCATCTTTGCTGCCGCAGCTGAATCTGAATCAGGCGGATAGGGTGGAATTTCTGAATCTGGCCCGTCTGCTGGGTGAACACGCGGAAGGTGTGGCTGAGTCAGTGCGGCAGCAGGACTTGCGCCGCGCTGAACAGCTCGCCGAGCAGATGGCCACGACATGCACGGCCTGCCACCGGCTGTATCGGGGTTTTTAGATGAGATGGGCAGGTCTGTTTGCATTGCTGCTCGTGCCAAGCGTTGCCGCAGGCGACATTGAACTCGGAGGCTATTTGAAGCTCAATGCGATCCTCAGTGATCGCGCCCAGCCAGGTACAAGTCTCAGTGATCAGACTTTTTCAGTGAGTGGTATCCCGCTCCGTGACGGTAAAGCCTACGATGTCAAAGACACACAATTTCATGCCAAAGAAAGCCGGTTCTGGATGCGTGGTTCGGGTTCGGTTCTGGGACGCAACGCTGGTCTGTTGATTGAGTATGATTTGCTGAAAGACTCAGCCGCCTATCAGCCAAGACGGCGTCATCTCTATGCCACCGTCGGATCGCCGCAATCAGGCCAGTTATTGGTCGGTCAAACCTATTCAACATTTGCCAATTCTGCTGCGTTGGCCGACACAGATGCGGGTGTTTCAGTTGGCAATATCGTCACCCGACAGCCAATGTTGCGTTGGATGCGGGAATCTCCATCCAGGCAGCAACAGTGGGTGGTGTCGTTTGAGGAGCCGCTGTCGCGTATCGCCCGCCAGGAAGCGGCCGCGTTGATCGTTAATGATGATATCAAAGTGCCAGATGTAATACTCAAATGGCAGACCTGGCAGGATTGGGGAAGTCTGTCTGTGGCAGGCATGATTCGTCAGCTTCACGCCGGGCAACAATCCTCGGTCAGTTCCCGGGAAGGTGGCGCTATTAGTATAGCTGCCATTATTAATCTGGGTATGCTGCACAATACGCGCATTATTGCCAGTGCAGGGAATGCGCTCGGACGTTACGCAGGTAGCCATGTGCCCGATGCTTTTATCAACGCGGCCGGAGAGATGCAACTGCGCCGTGCCGGCAGTTTGACGGTGGCTTATCAGCACTTCTGGACGCAGTCATTACGTTCCACACTCTCCTATGGGTTATCCCGTGCTGATCTGCCTGGCTACAGCCCGGCAACTCTGGTGCGCGATGCGCGCTCCTTGCAGGTCAACCTGCTCTGGACGCCAGTGCCAGGTCTGACACTGGGTGCCGAATACGTCTACGGTCACCGCGCCGTCAGGGTGGGGACGCAGGGCGAACTGAACCGACTGCAAATGTCTCTGCGCTGGAACCTTTGATATAGATCGGGCCATTAAGCGTATCCAGAAAGGCGCGCAATTGCCGCTTCTCGACTGACCTCAGTTTCAAAGGCTTGGCTTCGTTATGCCCGATTACGGCAATTTGCGCGGCGTTGTAGTGCTCAATCACCTGGTCCAGAGTGTCGAATTGACCGGCGTGCATATAGGGCGCCGTCGCGGCGAGATTGCGCAGACTCGCTGTGCGCTGGGCGCCTATTAATTCGTCACCTTCGCGCGCAAACGTTAACTCAGGGCAGTCGCCGGCCCCGGCATCACTGTAGATGCCAAGGCAGTTAAAAGGGTCTTGCCGCGCCAGTCGCAGACCTTGCGAACGACCTGCTGCCGGCGCTTGTCCTGGCGCTGACAACACGGCTGTGTTGTGAAAATCATTGTTGGTGAATAAGGGACCATTGTGGCAATTGACACACTGCGCCTTACTGATAAAGAGTCTTAACCCGGAAATTTCAGTGTCATCAAGGCCAACACCGGTGACCACATTGTCTGTGGTCTGCAATGAGGCGACATAGTCATCGAAGGGTGCAGGCCCTGGCATAATATTGCGCTGGTAAGCGGCTAGTGCCTTGCCCAGGTTGGCAAAAGCCATATTGACTTGTTCGCGGCTGGCGAGTGACGGATCAGGCAGCGGGCCAAAAAGCGCCTGATAGCGCTGCAGGTGTTCGGGGATTTCCTGGATCAGGTCTAGCAGCTCATCCCGGGTCAAACCATGCTCTTTGGGATTCTCCAGTGGCTCCAGCGCTTGCGACCACAGGCTGTCTTTGCGTCCGTCCCAGAAGTACCAATGGCTGTAGGCGGCGCCCGCCAGCGGCATGGTATTGCGATCGGTGACCTCAATCCCGGAGGCGACACGTTTATTATCGGTAAAGCCAGATTCTGGAATGTGACATGTGGCACATGAAATGTTGCCGGTGCGGCTGAGCCGGGCATCAAAAAAGAGCTGTCTGCCAAATTCTGCCGCTAGTGCATTATCGGCATATCGGTTGCTCGGATCGGGGAGCAGTTCCGGCAGATTCTCAATCCAGAGCGATTCAATAAGCGCACGCTGTTGCGCTGACCAGACATCCGGTAATGGTGCCGGAATGGTTTGCCAGCCAAGATACGCCAGACCAGCCGTCAGGCTGAGAATCAGAGTTGCTTTGATAACCCGGAAGTTCATAGTAATAAACTACAGATCTACGGTCATGCTGGCAGAATATCTTGCAGTTTCTACCAGAATGGTAAGTTCCAGTTGCCATTGGCCCGGCATGTGGAATCGCATACCCTGCAACAGGTAGGCGCCATCACCCAGATAATCAGTGACGCGTGGCGCTGTTGCCAGGCCGTGATCATGTTCTGCCATGCCGCCATTGACTTCAATGGTTGCTCCTGCAACAGGCCTGTTGTCGGTATCTCTTATCGTAATGATCCAGCTATGCATCTGGTTGATTGTCAGTGGTTGCAGCTGACTCTGCATGTTGATAATCAGACCGGGGGGCTGCGACTCTGCCAGTAACTCTCTGGCTAAGAGCGTCGGTGAGCAAAGCGACAATAACACTAGCCATATTGCGATGATGTCTGGTGTTCTCACACTTTTCTCCCGCCTGATTTTCTTCGAAAACCGATTACCCCTGCCAACAGGGCCACGGCACCGAGGGGTAATGCCCATCCCGGCAGCAGTGCTTTGCCGACACTGAACGGAAAGACCGCCTGATAATGCTTGTCGAGTGACGGGTGAGGTGCATTGATGATGCCGATGTAATCGCCGGCCTGTGTGAATTCATGCAGTACTGTTAGTACACCGTCTGGTCGTGGCGCAACGGTCTGATAATAAACAGTCAGTTCTTCAAGATTGCCCAGCTCTGCAATATGTTCGGGCTTGACAAAACGGCCGTATCGGCTGGAGTTGCGAATGATACGAAACTCGATAGGCACTTCGCGCAAGGAGTCGTGCTGATATTCCAGTACAAACACACTTTCGCTGACATCTGGCAGATCCTCACAGAATTCCCGATGGCCACTGGTCTTGGGCTGGAATACCGTGAAGTGTGCGCTGTAAAAATCCATGCGGATGATGCAGGCTTCACCCTCGTCAACGACACTTCCATGCGCGAACGCCATGCCGCTCCATACCTGGCTGGTCATCAGTATTGTGAACAATAACAGGGCGCGCATGGGATGACTCCTGTATTGGGCAAATTCTTGTTACGGGTCGGATCGGTAGTCCGTCGAGCGAATAATGACGCCGGGCCTGGCGCCGGTCATGCTGCCATCCAGCAATACGGCCTGCCCGTGGACAAAGACGTGCACGGCACCCTCAGCGTACTGGTGCGGATCAGAGAAACTGGTCAGTTCGCGCACGGATTCGAGATCAAGCACGGCGATATCTGCCACGGTACCCGGGTGAAGAACGCCTCGATCGCTGATCTTGAGTCGCTGGGCCGGCATGGCGGTTACCTTATGAATCGCGGTATGCATGGGCACAATGTCCAGATCGCGGGCGTAATGTCCCAGAAAGCGGGCAAACGTGCCGTAGTTGCGCGGATGAACGGCCCGGTTGGAGGGGCCTTCAACGCCGCCATCGGATGCAATCATGGTACGGGGATGGCGCATGATGTTGTGGATGTCCTCTTCTACCATGGCATGGAATACTGCACTGCAGTTGCCCGCTGCGACCAGATCCATAAGCAACTCCGCCGCGTTGGCCTTGGTGATTTCCTGGCCTTCGCGCAGCAACACCTGGCTCAAATTCAGGCCATTAAGGGTTTCGTCATGTGGGCAGCCGGCCAGCACAACATTGGCCGGGTCGTTGCCGCCGCGATCCACCTCAATGTTATACACAATATCGTTTCGCAGGCGTTGGCGCTGTGTTGGGTCTGCCATCCGAGCCAGTAGTGCTTCACGGCCACCATCCAGACTCCAGCCGGGAAACAGAATCTGCAGATTGGTGGATGAGGCTGTGTAAGGATACTGATCGATCGAAACATCGACACCGCGGGCAATGGCTTCATCGACCATGCGCAGTGTTTCCACCGAGCTGCCCCACATGGGGGCGCCGACCACCTTATGATGCGTAAGCTGGGTCGGCAAGCCTCCTTCTTCACCTATGCGGATGGTTTCGGCCACACTGTCCAGCAGGCCCAGACCTTCCTCGCGCATGTGGCTGATATACATACCACCGTATTCACCGGCAACTCGCGCCAGTGCAATCACCTCTTCAGTATCGGCGAAACGTCCTGGTGTATAGATCAGACCGGATGACAGGCCAAAGGCACCCTGCTGCATGCCCAGCGCGACCTGCTCCTGCATCAGGATCAGCTCTTCTTCGGTAGCGGGTCTGTCATCTTCTCCGACAATCAGGCCACGGATCGAGCCGTGACCAATGAAACTGGCAAAATTGATCGCGGGCGGGATTGCAGCGATTTGCTCGAAGCTGTCAGCGAGAGGCACGGGGGAGCTTCCGTCATTGCCCCCGACAACCGTTGTTACGCCCTGTCGAATCAGGTTCTCCGCATCGGGCCAGCCAAAAATACCCTGCTCGGTGTTATCGCTCAATGCATGGCTGTGAATATCGATAAACCCGGGCATGACAGCGAGGCCCTGTACATCGATAACTTGCGCGGCCTGATAGTCGCCCAGATTGCCAACGGCTGCGATTATCTGGCCGTTGATGGCAATATCGCCGATAACGGGCGGTTGGTCGCTACCGCTATAGAGCATGCCTCCGCGCAAAACCAGTTCATAGCTGGCCGGCGCCTGTCGATCGGCAGCTTCAGTGGTTGACGCCTGTTGATTCTCACCAGAGCACGCCGCCAGGCTTGCTGCCAGAGTCAGGCTGAAAACAGTGTTTATTGTTCTTTTCATCATGATGTTCTGAATCTACGATAAAATGATCGCCGGGTCTAGCGTATGCGAAGGGTGACAATACAATGGCTGATAGTGAGTCACAATCCCGGTCAACCCTGCCGATGGCGGCAGATGACTGTGCTGAAGTAGTCAGGCAGCGCTTTGCTGGCAGGCCGGCGGTGCCTGGGCAGCCAGAGCCGGACGGTGAGGGATTCCAGGTTCGTCGCATTGAATACGGCTCGGATCTCTATAAAGCCCTGCTCGAATTACGCCAGCGGGTATTGCGTGCGCCGCTCGGTCTGTCGCTATGGGATGAAAATCTGACGCTGGAAAGCCAGCAGTGGCATTTCGCCTTTCTGGACACGGTCGGCAGACCGGTCGCCTGTTTGACTGTTGTGCCCCTTGAGGGAACCCGAGCCAAACTCCGCCAGATGGCTGTCCAGCCGGATTGCCAGGGCCGGGGCCTGGGCCGCCAATTGCTCCAGGCCGTTGAAAAAGTGTTAAAACAAGATGGCTTTAAGACCCTGGAGCTGCACGCCAGGCAGAGCGCTGTGCCATTCTACGAAAAATCCGGTTATCGCGTTTACGGTGACATATTTCAAGAAGTGACAATTCCTCACTTGAAAATGGCCAGGCAATTAGTCTGATCGTTTGTTTATTATCTGGAAATCACCTGTTAACCGTTTTATGCTTACGGACGTATCTTTCCGATTAATTGAACTCCGGAGCAAATCCATGTTTTTGACTGAAATCAAGACTCCCGGTCAGCGTCGCCGTTTTCGCCTGAAGGCCAGCGCTGCTTTGTTATTTGCGGTCACCTCCATCACAGCTGGCTCTGTGCTGGCGCAGGTGCCGATAGTGCAGCCTGGCGCCCCTGGTCAGGCGAGTCGTAACTTGAGTGCAGAAGATGCCAGAAATCTGGTCAGTCTGCGCTATGTTGAGGCTGATGTGCGCTTTATGCAGGGCATGATTGCCCACCATGCGCAGGCCATTGAGATGACGGATCTGGTTGAGCAGCGTGCTCAGCGCGAGAGTATCAAACAGCTTGCTCAGCGTATTGCCCTGTCCCAGGACGATGAGATTGCCATGATGCGCGAATGGCTGGAGGCGCGCGGCGAACCAGCTGAACTTCCCGATGGCGGTCATGGCATGCATTCACGACACAATCATACTGGCTTGATGCCTGGCATGCTGACAGAAGGCGATCTGGCTGCTCTGGCCGCTGCTGAAGGTGCCGAGTTCGATTCACTGTTTCTGGAATTTATGATTAAGCACCATGAAGGTGCATTGACCATGGTTGATGACCTGCTCGATCAGCCGGGTTCTGCACAGGATTCAGTGCTGTTTGAGTTCGCCAATGAGGTGACGTCTGATCAGACCGCAGAGATCGAACGCATGGCGGGCATGCTGGCCGGATTCTCGCCGGACCCCAGAGTGAATCTGGCGGCTGGTTTTCATGATGCCGGACAGGCGTCCATGAACATGAACCTGATTGCGGCGCTGTCCAAACCTGATGGCTTTTTTGATCCGGAAAATCCGGCCGGTTTGCCGATGAGTCGTGTGCGTGCCCTGGCATCCGGTGGCCAGACTCAGGCAGCGGAACTGGATGACGAAGAGGCAGAGCCACGACCCAGCCTGCTGAATTTCGCCAATACGGACCTTGCCTTTGCCGGTAATCGCGTCGTGGCCGGTAACTACCATGGTTTTAATATCTACAATATCGATAATCCACTCTCGCCGGAGTTGATCAGCTCGGTGGTGTGTCCGGGTGGCCAGGGCGATGTCACATTGTATGGCAACCTGCTGTTTATGTCTGTTGAACAGACCCGTGGCCGACTGGACTGTGGCCTGCAAGGTG
This sequence comes from Pseudohongiella spirulinae, assembly GCF_001444425.1. Classification (NCBI taxonomy): domain Bacteria; kingdom Pseudomonadati; phylum Pseudomonadota; class Gammaproteobacteria; order Pseudomonadales; family Pseudohongiellaceae; genus Pseudohongiella; species Pseudohongiella spirulinae. The sequence goes on along the minus strand of NZ_CP013189.1, from coordinate 3,122,217 downwards.
TATCTGATGTCATCAGCGACGAGCGCTTCCGTGGAATTCGTATTTTTGATGTCAGCAATATCAGCATGCCGGTGCAGGTAGCTGCTGTGCAGACCTGTCGCGGCTCTCATACACATACTGTGGTACCTGACCCAGAAAATGCTGATCGTATTTTTCTGTATAACTCAGGTACCAGTGTGGTTCGCGATGGCGAGGAGCTGGAAGGTTGTGCTAATGACAATCCCTTCGAAAATCCCGAAACTTCCCGCTTCCGCATCGATATCATTGAAGTACCATTGTCGCGCCCGGAAGACTCGCGCATAGTAGGCAGTCCGTTTATTTTCTCGGATCCGCAGTCCGGTGTACTGGCCGGCTTGTGGGAAGGTGGCGATCACGGACCCGGTACGCAGCGCACCAGTGAGACCAATCATTGCCACGACATTACCGCGTATCCCGAGATTGGTCTGGCGGCCGGTGCTTGCTCGGGCAACGGCATTTTGCTGGATATTTCTGATCCGCAGAATCCGGTTAGATTGGATCAGGTTGTCGATCCGGGTTTCGCTTACTGGCATTCGGCAACATTTAATAATGACGGCACCAAGGTACTGTTTACTGATGAATGGGGTGGTGGTTCGCGGCCGCGTTGCCGTGCCTCTGATCCGATGCATTGGGGGGCGGATGCCATTTACGATATCGTCGATGGAAAGCTGCAATTCCGCAGCCATTATAAAATGCCGGCCCCTCAGTCAGAGCAGGAGAATTGTGTAGCTCACAATGGTTCTCTGGTGCCGGTACCGGGTCGCGACATCCTGGCGCAGTCCTGGTACCAAGGCGGTATTTCAGTTGTGGATTTCACGGATTCATCGAATCCTGTCGAGATTGCCTTCTTTGACCGCGGTCCCATTGACGAAGAAAAACTGGTCATGGGTGGTTACTGGTCAGCCTACTGGCATGCAGGCTATATCTACGGTACTGAAATTGCGCGTGGTCTGGATGTGTTTGAACTGACACCCAGCGATTATCTGTCTGAAAATGAGCTGGCCGCAGCCTCATTCTTCGGACCGGACAGTGCCTACAATGTGCAGACACAGACCCGCATCGAATGGCCGGCTGAACCGGTGGTTGCGCGTGCTTATCGGGATCAGTTAATGCGCGGCAATCTGTTGGACGCAGCACAGTTATCCGCGCTGGACAATGCCCTCGACGGGGCAGAGTCAGCACTTGCAGCAGGGCGACGCGATGCCGGGCTGGCAACACAACTGCGTAATCTGGCGGCGAGCTTCAATTCGGAGTCTGAAAGCCTGATCGGTGTCACTCGCGGGCGTTACATTGGAATCGCAGAAACGCTGCAGGGCATAGCGGCAAGACTGTAGTGATAAATAACAATCAGTAACTGAGGACAAAATTGATGAAAACACAACAGTGGATTGCCGGCTTGGCCGGCACCCTGATGCTGAGTGCAGCGCTGACCGCTTCAGCTCAGGAAACTCACCCGGTCATTATCAATAATGACGGCATCGGATTTTCACGCAAAGATGGCGAACAGGTACTGGCCTATGATCCGGTCGCGGCATACGATCAGCATATGATTCAACTGGCAGACTGCTCAGCTCACAAAGTTGATCTGAAAAGTGTGACATGGTGCTTTGCAAATCCTGAGAATGCGGCGACTTTCAGTGCTGCAACAACAGATTCGGGCGACAATAAGTACATACCCTTTGGCGGGGGGCATTGCGCTTTGGGTCTGGCGTTTAATAATCTGGCAGCCCGGGGTGACCCGCGAACTGCTGTTCGCATCGGGGATCATCTGGTGCTTAACGGTAACTTTGATGTGCGTGCCAGATTCCTTAGCGATACGGTGACCAATGTGAACAACGCCGAGTCCAATTTTCTGTCAGCCATCGCTGAGGGGAAACTGGTTAACTGATATCGATCTGCATGACCCCAACTGATAAAGATTTCTGGTTCGTGCCGCTGGGCGGTTGTGGCGAAATCGGCATGAACCTGAATCTTTACGGTCATGCCGATCAGTGGCTGATGATTGATTGCGGAGTGACTTTCGAGAAAGCTCCCAACGGCGGTAATCGAGTGGAAATGCCGGATCCGTTGTTCATCGCCAATCGCTCCGAGCGCCTCCTTGGCCTGATAGCCACCCATGCTCATGAAGATCACATAGGTGCCATTGCGCATCTGTGGGGGCAATTGCGCTGCCCGGTCTACGCCACGCCGTTCACGCGTCAGGTGCTGCTTCGAAAATTGCGTCAGCTGGGTGTTGATGCGCCAGTCTACACGATCAATCCAGGCGACACTCTGTCGCTGGGCGAATTTACGGTGCGATTGCTGCCTATCACCCATTCAACTCCAGAGACCTGCGCTCTGTTTATTGAAACGCCGGTCGGTCGTGTGCTGCATACGGCAGACTGGAAACTGGATCCTGCGCCGGTGTCTGGCCCGGCGATCGATCCCGGGCTCTTCAGAAGTCTGGCCAGGCAGGGCATAGACAGCATTGTCTGTGACTCAACGAATGCCCCTCAAGCCGGCCACTCACTGTCCGAGGCCGAGCTGTTTGAAGACTTGCTGAAGCTGGTCAGATCGAGCAGTGGCCGAGTGGTAGTTTCCTGCTTTGCCAGCAATATTGCGAGGCTGCAAACCCTGGGTTATGTGGCTCACATGGCTGGGCGGCATTTGGGTTTGTTGGGCCGCTCCCTGCATAATATGACGCAGTGCGCCCGGGCAGCAGGGTATTTGCAGGAACATTTTCGACCGGTTTCGACCTTTGAGCTGGGTTATCTGCCGCGCCACGAAATTCTGTTGGTCGCCACGGGAAGTCAGGGTGAAAGTGGTGCGGCTTTACAGCGTATGGCTGCTGGCAATCATCCGGATATGCAACTGGAACCAGGTGATATGGTGATATTCAGCGCCAAGACCATTCCAGGCAATGAGGTTGAGGTGGCGCGCCTGATACAGACACTGAAAGCCATGCAGGTTCAGGTTGTGCATGCCGATGAGAGTGATCTGGCATTGCATGCCTCCGGTCATCCTTATGCAGATGAGCTGGCAGAAATGTATCGCTGGGTCTTACCCAGGATTGCCATACCTGTGCATGGCGAGCCCAGACATATGCGTTGCAATGCAAAAATCGCCAAGGCAGCTGGCGTACCCTTCCAGCTGGAGGGGCGCAATGGTGATTGTTTTGACCTGCTTAATGCGACAGTTAAAAGAACGGCGGTTCCGACCGGGCGACTATGGTTGGATGAGAGAAAACGAGAACTAAACAAGGTGGAAGAGATATGTTGACGACAGCCCTGATCGGCGCTTTTGTCGGGCTGCTTTTTGGAGGCCCCGTCGGGCTGGTTTTTGGTGCTGTAATCGCGCTGCTGGTCAGAGCATGGTTGCAGCAAAATGCCGGACCCAGGTTGAGGGAAATGCAGTCCTCATATCTGGATGCCATGTTTGCGGTCATGGGGGCGCTGTGCAAGGCCGATGGCGTAGTAACCAGTAATGAGGTCAAAGCGGCGGAGAACGTGTTTACGCAACTTCGCTTGTCTGCTGAGCAGCGCAAAGCCGCTATTGCCGCGTTCAACCGGGGTAAACAGGACGGCTTTGATCTGGATGCAGAATTGCAGAGTTTCCGCCGTAACAGTCGCGGGCACCCCGCTCTGTTGAGAATGTTTTTGCAGGTGCAGATCAGTGCAGTAGCGGCTGATGGGCAGATCCACCCTGCCGAACACGCCATGTTATTGCGCATTGCACGGGGGTTGGGATTACCTGAGTCGCAGGTCGATCAGCTTGAGTCAATGCTGCGAATGGGGCAGGGCGGCGCGTCAGCACCTTCGTCAGCCCAAAAGCTGGCAGACGCCTATCAGGTACTTGGCGTGTCGGCTCAGGATAGCGATGCGGTGATCAAGCGAGCTTACCGAAAACTGATGAATGAGAATCATCCTGACAAACTGGCCAGCCAGGGGCTGCCGGACAGTATGCGTGAGCTGGCTGAGAAAAAAGCGCGTGACATCACCAATGCTTATGACATCGTGCGCGAATCGCGCAGGGCCTCCGCCTGAGATTTTCATGTTTTTTTAATGTTGCTTTAAGGTCTAATTAAGCTCCTTCGGATAGGCTGGACGCCGTTAAGAAATCCACAGGAGGTGTTTGACTATGCATTTATTGAAACTGGCAGTGGCAGCGGCAGCCGGGTTGAGTGTGACCGGTACTCTTTACGCTGACGATACCCCGCAACATGTTCCTGACAGTGTCATTGAACAGCAGCGCCACTCTCTGGCAGCCAACACTGACGGACTTGGGTTTGGCCCTCAGTCGCCACGTGATCTGACACAGACTGCCGGCAACAATTTGCGGGTATTCAGTAAAGCACTGGATCCGGCTCAGATGAATCTATGCAATATCCATTTTCACAAAAACGCGGAACATCGCGGAGGTGAGTTCACAAGCTATGCGGGTAATGGCGATGGTCACGGTCATAATACCGGCTTTGTGTACAATGGCACGCTCACAGCAGCCCAATTGCAGGCGACCAGCGCACAGATCTGCCCGACAGAGCACGGTTCGTTGATGCCGGGAGATACAATCGAAGCACACTATGTGTTTTCTTCAGCACAGATAAACCCCGGCCCTACACTGGGTGCCTGTCTGTCTGATGCCACCATGAATCCCCAGCTGCATGTAGAGGGCCAGGTTTTTGTGCTGGTCAACGATCGCAGCGCCCTCGATTTCAATGAGCTGGCAGCTCATGATGTTAAAAGTGGCTACCATCAGCCCCTCAATATGTTGACCAACACGGGCACGCCGATTCAGTATACCGGATCGACAACCGGTCCGTCTTACAATGAGCAGGCCTCACCCCTGCAAGTGAGCTGGAGTGTGCGCCCGAATGTTGCCTATGTCGATATTGAGACGGTAGGTGAGTGGTGCAATGACAATACTTTTGACGAAGCCGGTGCGCACGGCGTACGCAATCTGGTTATCAATCCTGATCTGCTGTCGCCAATTCACTGATGCGCAAGCGGTAACCATGCCCCCGCAGCGTCTGAATATATGAGGACAGCTGCGGGGGATCAATTTTCTGTCGCAGGCGGCTGATATAGACATCAATGATGTTTGTCATCGGGTCCGATTGTGATCCCCACACTCTGTTCAGAATGCGTTCCCGGGACAGTACTTTGTTGTGGTTCTCAGCCAGGTAAAGCAACAGGTCAAACTCAATCCGGGTCAGCTGTAATTCTTCATTGTCGATGTAGACAATATGACCAGCCCGGTCGATTCTCAATGGTCCCAGCACAAGCTCAGTTTCGGTGGGGAGATCGTGTTTTGACACTCTGCGACCCAGGGCTTCAATACGTGCCAGCAGCTCCTCGAAATCAAAGGGCTTGCACAGATAATCATCAGCACCTTGCCGCAAGCCAGCGACACGCTCGTTCACATCATCCAGTGCCGTAAGCAGCAGGATCATGGCGTCGGGTGCCGCCCTGCGAATGGATGTGAGGGAATTGAGACTGTCTTGTTCACCAAACAGCCGATCAAGAATGACAAGTTCAGGATTCAATGTTTTGACGATCACGGGTATCTCGTCAAGTGTGCTGACGCCGCTGCATTCGTAGCCCTCAGCGTTTAAACCACGAAGCAAGAAATTGAGCAGAGACTTTTCGTCGTCGGCAATCAGGATTTTCATGTCAGAGACTCGCGCGGCAGCCAGATGGTGAATGTTGATCCCTCACGTTGTAGCGAGTCTACATGTATATCACCACCATGCGCATCGACAATGGTTTTGGCGATGGCCAGGCCCAGCCCTGCACCTTCGCCTTTGCGGCTGATACGCACAAAGCGCTCAAAAACATGTCCGACATCAGACGGAGCAATGCCCTCACCTTCATCCTTGATGATGAAACTTACACCGTTGTCATTTGCACTGGCAGAAACATGGATGCTGCTGCCGGTGGGCGAATATTTGCAGGCATTGTCAATCAGGATGGCTAATACCTGCGCCAGGCGTTGCGAGTCAGCACGGATAAGACAATTCTCAACGGACGGGTCAACAGCCCAGTGCAGTCGATGGTCGCGGGCGAATCGCAACCAGTGTTCCATTTGACCTTCCAGCCACTGAGCGACATTGCACTGTTCGAAGTCCAGCACTAGCTGGCTGATTTCAGCCCGCGCCAACAGCAGCAGATCATCAACAAGGCGGCTGAGGCTGACAGCCTGAGCCAGCACGGTGTCAAGCGTCTGGCGATAGGTTTGCAGGTCAGTATCGGATTGCCTGAGAGTCACCTGAGCCTCGCCCCTTATGATGGTAAGAGGTGTTCGCAACTCATGACTCAGATCAGCGAGAAATTGGCGGCGTTTGTTGTCAATCGCGGTCAGGCGCTGGTTGGCATCAATGATTTCTCTTGTACGTTTTTCGACTTCAAACTCGAGTTGACGCCTCGATTGCTCGCCCTGTGACTCATGCTCCGCCAGTCTTTTGGCCATGGAATTAAAAGCCTCTCCGATGTGGCGGAATTCACGATCCATGTTCTCCGAGAGCCGGTAGTCAAAGTTGCCAGCCGCGATGGCATCAGTGCCTGCCTTGATGGCATGCAACGGCTGATACAACTGGTTGAACAACCAGACGCATCCGATAACAATAAGCGGCAGAGAGAGTGTTCCCAGCGCGATCGTGAACCAGACAATACTGGTGTTGAGTGTATCTATGCGGGCATTGATCGCAGAGACCACATTGCTCTGACGAGTGACCGCGGAATTGATCGATTCACGAAACTGGTTATCGATAGTTACCTCAAGTAATCGTTGCAGGCGGCCCTGATTGGCCAGTGGTGCAGAGTCTCCACTGGCGACGATGACTTGAAATTCGTCTATGATAAACTGGATGAGGGTCGCCAGATCTTCCGTGTCCTCGACACTTCCCTGGGTCGCCTCGGCACCCAGGGCTTCGCGTTGTTGCACCTCCAATACCCGGATCCGGTTTAATGACTGGTTGATCTGCTCCTGTTTATTGCGAACATCTGCCTGATTGGCGTTCTGGCCGAAAATGAGTTCATCGGTCAATTGTTTGAACAGGCGATAAGAAATACTGGAAAGCTGCTGATGCTCCACCAACAAGGACTGAGCCATGGTGCTCTGAATAAGATTTTGTCGGGTCAGTTGCGCCGTCAGAGCCGCCGCTATCAGGGCAACCAGCAGTACTATGGCCGTGATGGCGCCGAAGGCGTAAAGCTTGGTTTTAATCATCTGTGTTTACTGATTCCAGTGCTGACTCATAGTCGAAGCGTTGTATTGCATCTGCTAATTTGGAATACGCTGTCTTGCCCAGCATGGATTCAAGCGCCAGGTGATGCGTTTCAGCAAACTGTCTGGCATCTATATCGCCGGCCTGCAGCAGATGTATAAGCTGTGTTTTGAGGGTCGCGCCCATCAGTGGATCAGGCGCATCGACAATACCAGCGCTCGCAGGTAGCTTTGATTGCAGCTCGTCGATCACCGACTCCAGCTCTTCGGCCAGGAGCAAGGTATATTTTGCCAGATTTGCGTCGCCATTTCGGGCAGACGTTTGAGCGAGTGAAGCCAGCTCGGCAACCTGAATGGCACCGACATTAGCCGCCGCGCTTTTTAAGGTATGGGCAATTTCCCTGATGGCGCTGCTGTCACCGGAACTGATCAAGCGTCGCAACTGCGCTGGATCGCTTTTATGCTGACCCAGAAAAAGCCCCAGTAAGCGGAGCAGTAGCTCTGTCTTGTTCTGAGCCATTCTGAGGCCGTGCACCAGGTCGATGCTTTTTATATTGCCTGGCGCACTATGTTCGCCCGCGGAGGTGTTCGCTCCCGGGGGGGTAGCAGGCGCGATCTGCGTTTTGTTTTGACGGACACGCCCTTGTGACGGAAGCCACTTCAGTAGCACGCTATAGAGCACTTCGGGGTCGACCGGTTTAGCGATGAAATCGTTCATACCTGCCTGCTCACAGGCTTTGCGATCTTCTTCAAAGGCGTTGGCGGTCATGGCCAGAATGGGAATACCTGCCCAGCCTGGTAACTTGCGGATTAACTGAGTCGCTTCCAGGCCGTCGACGCGCGGCATCTGCATATCCATCAGAACCAGGTCGTACTGCTGCTGGCGTGTTTTGTCATAGGCTTCCTGGCCATCAACGGCGGTTTCAACATTCAGATTGACTGCGTACAAAAGCTCCAGCGCCACCTCACGATTGATTTCGTTGTCTTCCACCAGCAACAGTTTGTAAGTTGCACCCTGGCTGCGCAATTTTTGTTCCGCAGCGACAGCGTGAGGCTGTGAGTCTGTGTCGGTGCCGTGGCCGCGTTGTAAGCGTACCGTGAACCAAAAACGGCTACCCTTTCCTGGTTCACTGTCAGCGCCGACTTCGCCGCTCATCAGACTTGCCAGTTGCCGTGTGATGGCCAGTCCAAGTCCTGTGCCACCGTACTTGCGTGTTGTGGAAATATCACCCTGTTCAAACGGCTGAAACAAGAGCTCCAGCTTGTCTTTGGTTATGCCGATGCCGGTATCGGTAACCTGGAATTTCACTAACAGTCCTTCATCATCTTCTTCCAGCAAGTCCGCGCTCAGACTAACCGTACCGCGCTCAGTGAATTTGACGGCGTTGGTGGCAAAGTTAAGCAGTCCCTGCCGAATCCGGGTTGCATCCCCTTTTAGCCATAATGGTACCGAGTCCGGGTCACTTGTAATGGTTAGTCCCTTGGCTTTTGCCTGCTCCCGAATTATTGAAACCACATTGTCAATCACGGACGACAGGTGAAAGTCTTCAACATCCAGTTGCAGGCGGCCGGCTTCAATTTTCGAAATATCCAGGATATCGTTAATGATGGATAATAAATGACGTCCGGCGCTATCGATTTTTCTCAGCCGTTCTGTCTGAACCGGACCGGCATCTTTGCGCATCAGATGGGTCAGTCCCAGAATAGCGTTCAGTGGTGTGCGGATCTCATGCGACATATTGGCCAGGAAGGCGCTTTTTGCGGCATTGGCTGCATCGGCATGCTGGCGGGCCTCTTCCAGTTCGGCAGTGCGAGTTGCCACCAGGTTTTCCAGATGATGCCGGTGCGCGTCCAGTTCCTGGCCGATACGTTTCTTCTCGGTGATGTCTTCTTTGATGGCCACGTAGTGTGTGGTCACACCTTCGGCATTTCTTAGTGGGGTAAGGATGGCAAATTCGGGGTACTCGGTGCCGTCCTTGCGCCGATTCATGAATTCACCTTTCCAGGCTTCACCTCGTGTCAACGCACTCCACATGGCCTTGTAAGTATCTGGTGGTGTTTTTCCCGAGTGCAGTATGCGAGGGTTCTGTCCGATGACCTCGTCAGGGGTGTAGCCGGTTGTTTCAATAAACGCTTTGTTAACATATTCAATATTGGCATCGCTGTCCGTGATGACGATGCTTTCGGGGCTTTGCTCGACTGTCAGCGCCAGTTTTTCCAGTTGCTGTTGTGCCTGTTTGCGGGCCGTGATTTCGAGGTGAGTGCCGGCCATCCATTCCGGTTTGCCATCGTCTGTCCGTGTTAGAAGTCGGCCGCGATCCAGAATCCACACCCAGTCGCCATTTTTGTGCCGCATACGCACTTCGCATTCGTAGTTGTCCTGTTTTCCTTCGAAATGCCGGTCCATTATGGCGGAGGCCAGGGCCAGATCATCCGGGTGGACCAGTCTGTCCCATGTGGTGATGTCGATCGGCTGCAACTCTTCCAGAGTGTAGCCGGCGATCTCCGCCCAGCGTTCATTAATACGAACTTCGCCGGTTTGCACATTCCATTCCCAGGTGCCAACATCAGCTCCCCAGATGATGTTGCGCAGGCGCTGACGATCGCGCTCGAGCTCGGCGCGCGCGGCGACTTGTTCTTTTTGCCTTTGTTGTTCGCTGACTTGCAGAGCCTGCTCGGCTTCGCGGCGGGCGCTGATGTCGTGGATAATAGAATACAGATAGTGTTTGCCACTGATTTGCAATGGCCCGCTGAACACCTCAACGTCGATAATGCGCCCATCTGCCTGACGGTGCCGGAATTCAAAGCGATTGCGTTGTTCGGCGTGGGCTTTGTACATCTCCGCGCGCACTTGCTCTGCAGACAGTGTATTAATGTCAGACATGAACATGGACCTGAGCTTTTCGATCGGCCACCCATAAAATCTGGCAGCGGCTGCATTGGCGTCAAAGATGCCGCCGGTATCAGGGTCGATGATCAGCATCACAGAGTGATTGTTTTCAAACATGCTGTGGTAGCGTGACTCCTGCTCCCGCAGGCTCTCCACATCGCGGCGGCGCTGCAGGTAGTCAAGCAGCATCAGGCCGAGTACAACTGTCAGGGGTGGGTACATCAACATGACCGGCACCGTGATGGTCTGCAGCACTGTCCGGGCGGTTTCTGTCTCGAGCCCTAACATCAATGCGAGCATCAACAGGTGGACCAGGATGCCCATTATCAGCAGATGAAGCATGCTGATGCGCTCTGGCCGGTTGTGGATCAGATGCCGGAACAGCAGTCCGATCAGACCGGCCTCCAGTGCAACGCCCACTCCAACCAGTGCGGCTTCACCGCCAACATAAAAATATCGATACGCAGAGACGATGCCCATGGCTATGAGGGTCGGCAGCGTGCCCAGAAACAGGCCGCTTAACGAGAGCAGCACTGAACGGGTGTCGAATATAACGCCGGGCAATAGGGTTGCACTGACTTCGATAAGCAAAACGCCAACAGCACCGACCAGCAGTCCCATGCCCCAGATGGGCAGGTCCCGCAACTGAGAATGCCGCCGAAAGGCCATCATGCCCATCACCTGAATAATGCCCAGCAACAGGGCGGCATTGACGATCAAAGAATAGGTGAAATCTATAAACGATGGTGTTTCCACGGTAGGCACCTGGTCACGTTTGGCGTTCAGCCGGTTTCTGGAGGGTCCCGGTAACGCAGAGCGATGTTCTTGAAGTCGTCAAATACGCTGTCGAAAGTATCTACAAGCATCGGGTCGAAGTGGCTGCCCCGGCTTTTCAGAATGATGATTCTGGCGTTTTCCGGCGACATGGCTGGTTTGTAAACCCGTTCGGTAATCAGGGCATCAAACACGTCAGCAATGGCCATCAGGCGGGCGGATATTGGTATGTCATTGCCTGCCAGTCCATCGGGGTAACCGCTGCCGTCCCAGCGTTCATGGTGCCAGCGGGCTATTTCCTTGGCCACTGTCAGGAACTCAACCGGCTGGTCGATGTCCAGCTCCGCCAATTCAATCGCTTTTGCGCCCAGCTCAGCATGTGTCTGCATGACCTTCCACTCGCTGTCGGTCAGCGGACCCGGTTTTTGCAGGATATGGTCGGGTATGCCAACTTTACCAATGTCATGCAAGGGGGCAGAGCGGGTAATGATTTCGATACTGTGATCGTCGAGCAGTTCGGCATAATCAGGATGCTCGCACAGCGCTCTGGCCAGCGAGTTGACATAGGCTTGGGTGCGCAGAATGTGGTTGCCAGTCTCCTGGTCCCGGGTTTCAGCCAGGTGCGCCAATGCACGAATACTGACCAGTTGAATGAGATCATTCTCCTGCATGCGTCTGTGCACTTCCGCTTCCAGCCAATCGTTCTGATTGCGCAGGCTGTCCCGTGCCGCCTTGAGTTCCAGATGCGTGTTTACCCTGGCCAGCAGCAATTGCGGCATAACCGGCTTGGTGATGTAGTCGACCGCACCCAGCCTGAAACCGCTGAGTTCGTTATCATCAGTATCCAGCGCGGTCACAAAGATAACGGGAATATCGTGGGTATCAGGAGAAGCCCTGAGTTGTTCCAGAACCTGATAGCCATCCATCTGGGGCATCATCACATCCAGAAGGATCAGATCAGGCTGTGGTGAAATTGTGGCTAGTTCCAGAGCGCGTGGGCCGTTGTTGGCTACCTTGACCTGAAATTGATCATGTAAGACCTCTCCGATCAGGGCAATATTGCCCGGATCGTCGTCGACAACCAGGATATTTGCTGAATTGCTTTTCATGCATCAATCATACGCCCGCGTCTCCCGCCAGATCCAGTAAAAATGGCTCTACAATTGTGACGCCGTTCGCGTTTCGTTGACATTCATGTGCTCAAGCATGGATGATCGGGGCATAACCAGTTTTTATACGTGTTCAGGAGTCAGATATGACGAGCAGACGGTTGATACACCAGCTTGCAGCACTTGTCTTACTGGTGGCCAGTACATCAGTATGGGCCCAGAATCCCGGTGATGCCCGGGCGGAAATGTCATACTACCTGCCGCAGGGAGTACAGTATGACTCAGCCATACCTACTCCGGAGCAGGTACTGGGTATGGTGCCAGGTGAATGGCATGTGCGACATGACCAGCTGGTTCGCTATATGGATGCCGTGGCGGCCGCATCCGATCGTGTCAGCATTGAACGAACCGGTCGCAGTTACGAGAATCGCGAGCTGGTGATGTTGACCATTACCTCGCCGCAGAATCACGACAATCTGGAATCCATCCGCCAGCGTCACTTGCAACTGGCATCATCAACTGATGTGGTTGATGTCAGTGATATGCCGGTTGTTCTGTACCAGGGTTACAGTGTTCATGGTAACGAGCCCAGTGGTAACAATGCCGCGCTTCTATATGTTTATCATCTGGCTGCCGCTCAGGGCGCGGAAATCGAGGCAGCTCTGGACAATGCCATTATTCTGGTCGACCCGGCCTTTAACCCGGATGGCACGGACCGTTTTGCCAACTGGGTCAACAGTCGGCGCGCAATCAATGTGCCTTCGACAGACCCGCACAACCTGGAGCATAACGAACCCTGGCCCGGTGGCCGGACCAATCACTTCTGGTTTGATCTGAACCGCGACTGGCTGCCGCTACAACATCCTGAGAGCATTGCCCGCATTCAGAATTACTATCGCTGGCGCCCGAATGTGCTGACTGATCATCATGAGATGGGGTCTGATGCCACATTCTTTTTCCAGCCAGGCATTCCGTCACGGACACACCCCATTACTCCAGTACGCAATCAGGAGTTGACCGACGCGATTGGACAATATCATGCGCGTGTCCTGGAAGCAGATCAGCGCCTGTTTTACACACGGGAAAGCTTTGACGACTTCTATTACGGCAAAGGCTCGACCTATCCGGATGTTACCGGTAGTGTTGGCATATTGTTTGAACAGGCCAGCTCGCGTGGTCACGCGCGCGAGACAGAAAACGGCATCCTGCGCTTTCCGTTTACTATTCAGAATCAATTCCTGAGTTCGTTGTCGACGCTGCAGGGCGCGCTGGCTTTGCGTGAAGAGTTGCTGACATATAAGCAATCCTTCTATCAGGAGTCCCGCGAACTGGCCGGTCAGTCGCCAGTGAAAGCTTATGTGTTTGGTGACAGCGCGGATCGAGCCAGTGCCTACCGCATGGCTGAAATTTTACGTCGTCATCAAATTGCGGTACACGAACTGGCGTCAGATCTGCAAGTGGGTGAGCAGCGCTTCGAAGCAGGTCGCGCGTACATTGTCCCGCTGGAACAGGATCAGTATCGTCTTATCGAGTCAGTGTTTGAGCAGCGAACAGAGTTCCCCGATACTCTGTTTTACGATATTTCGGCCTGGACCTTCCCTTTCGCGTTTAACACGCCATTTGCAGCCCTGGAGCGCAGACAATTCAATGCGGGTTTGCTTGGCGTCCAGATAGATATCGATGACCTGCCTGCAGGTCAGCTGGTCGGACCGCAGGATGCCTATGTCTACGCTTTTGAGTGGGATGAGTTCTACGCGCCCCGAGCGCTTTATCGACTGTTGGACGCTGGGGTCAGGGCGCGTGTCGCAACTGAACCATTTACGGCAATGACCAGCGATGGCGCGCGTGAGTTTGACTACGGGACAGTGCTGGTGGCAGCCGGGCCGCAGGATGTGTCTCAGGAAACGATTCGTGAGCTTATGCAACAGGCGTCTCAGGATGATGGCCTGTCAGTGTATGTGCTCAATAGTGGCTTGAGTCAACAGGGCATTGATCTGGGTAGTCGCAGCCACGCGAATCTGCGCAAGCCGGAGATCGCCATTGTGGTGGGTGAGGGTGTGCGGGCCTCCGAAGTGGGTGAAGCCTGGCACGCACTGGACCAGAAATTTGCCATGCCAGTGTCCCTGCTTACTATTCCGCGCCTTCGGCAGGCTGATTTGCACCGTTACAATGTGCTGGTCATGGCCAGTGGTAATTATTCCGGAGTCGACGCTGCGGCTATCAAGTCCTGGGTGCAGGACGGTGGAACGCTGATTGTTTACAAGACAGCACTTGCCTGGGCGGCCAGAGAGGAGCTGGCGTCAATCAAGCTCATTGAGGATGAAGAGGGTGACCAGGCACTTCGTTCTTATGCGGAACAGGTCAGAGACAGCGGAGAACAATTGATCAGTGGCAGCATTTTTAATGCCCGACTGGATCTGACGCATCCCCTGGGGTATGGCTATAACTCGGCATTGATCAGGGTCTTCAGGGACAACGCCCAATTTATGGCAGTGGCTGATAATCCCTATGCGACACCACTGATTTATTCAGATGATCCCCTGGCTGCTGGTTATATTTCCGCAGAGAACCTGGAGAAAATTGCCGGTACGGCTGCGATTGTGGTCAGCCGTCAGGGCAGCGGCCGGGTGATTGCCATGACTGATAATCCCAACTTCCGCGCTTTCTGGTATGGCACCACCCGGTTGTTTATGAACGCAGTGTTTTTTGGCCATACCATCAGTGCGGCGACGGCTCAGTAAGCAGTCTCTGAATCTCTGAGTCGATAGCGGCGTGGTCATGCAGTTGCGTGTACCACGCCTCAATCGTCTGTCCGCCGATTAGGCCCAGCAGCGCGCCCAGTACTGCTCCTCTGTGCACATTGTCCCCGCCCAGATTGGTGTTGGCCAGCAATGCCTGACCGGCCTTGTCATAGTATTTATACAGCAGGTATAAAACACCAGGCCAGGCGCCATCAATGTAACAGGCGCTGGAGAACCGGCGGCCGATGACTTCCCGGTCATCCGGCTGGCTGGCGATCAACCTTGGTAGATTCAGACCGATGCTGGCGCTTGCAATGTCAGCGATTATCTCCTGAGGGTGTGTGTTTAAATCGCGAGATAATAGCTGATCAATCAGAACCACATAGGCGTCACAAAGCTGCGCCAGCAGCGCGTCAGGATGGGTCAGGCTCAGATGGGTCTGGACATTCGACCTGACGGTATCCAGCCCGATGCCGCCAATACGTTGGCTCAGAACTAACGGCGCGATTGTGACCAGTCCGCCAATAGACGGCGTATCATGCGTTATTGCGGCGCACCGTTCAGGTGGCAACCCACGCTGCAGGTTGGCGAAAAAACCACGATGATAGGATTCTGCATAGGTGTCATTATGTTGTGGCGGATCGGCAGTCATGAACGCAATATAGTCCTGCAGAAAAGCTTGCGGTTTGTATTCGCCGCCGTTTGCGGCCAGGCAGCGCATCAGCACGCGAGCGCAATGCGCATTCAGAGTGTTCTCGCCGGCCTGCATGCCCTGATGGTAATGAATACTTCTCTGGTTCCAAAATTCATGGCGGCCCTTCAGGATTAGTGTCCCGACAACTTCCTGCCTGGAAGGTGCCGGTTTCCCATGATGCCGGCCCCCACCAGCTGTCGAGTGCAGGGACATGATTGACGAAGGGTGTCTGGCAGGCGCGGCCTCCAGGCGCTGTATGCCCCCCGGGAAAGCCCGGAATATATCCGCGACGCTGTAATACCAGTGAACTGGCATGGCAAGTGCGTCGGCCACGAACAAAGTTCTTAGCGCGGCTGCGCTACGCTGGTAGGATAGTGTATGCAAGTTTGTTCACCTCAGTAAAAAAAACGCTGGTCCTGATGTTTTGGATCACCTGAACAGGAGTATTTCTGATGGCTTGCTTTCGGAAATGGATGGCGGTACTTCTCGCTGCCTGCTGGATTGCACCGGCATCGGCAGACTTTAATTCGCTGCAGGCGGAGCTGCGCGAAACCCTGCAGCAAGCCGGGGATCAGGGTATCCGGGTGTCGGTCGGCGTCAGCGCACTGGAAGGCGGCTCTGCTGGTGCAACGCTGTTGATGGGAGATGCTCTGTCGTATGCTCCGGCATCAACCATCAAAATGCTGCTGGTTGCGTCTCTGATGCAACAGGTGGATGCCGGCCTGCTCACTTTGCAGCAGACAACCACAGTCTCGCCGGCAGATGTGGTGGGTGGATACGGGGTGTTGCAGGAGGAAGCGCAGCCTCAGGACGTGACGCTGGGTCGACTTGCCGAATTGACTGTCACTATCAGTGATAATACCGCGACCAACGTACTGGTTGATGTAGTGGGTTACCCGGCCATGGCAGGGCTGGCTGCGCAGCTGGGGCTGGAGCTGATGCACTTTGGTCGCAAGATGTTTGAAGCGCCTGAGCCGCCCGCCAAAGATAATTATATCAATGCGCCTGATGCGCTGGCGCTGCTCACAGCGATCTATAGCGGCACCTTGCTGAGCGATGACTCACGCGATCAGATTATGAGGTGGTTGTCAGCTCAGACCGTGCGAACAAAAATCGCAGCCGGGGTGCCAGATGGCGTGAAAGTGGCTCACAAGACCGGTGAGAATGGTCCGGTGTCACATGATATTGGCTTCATTATGTTGCCGGACAGCACATTGGCTGTCGCGATATTCACCGAGAACCTGAAAGGCAGCGACTTTGATGCTTCTCAGGCATTGCTGAATCCCCTGGTAGCAGAAATAACCAGCACCATCTACCGGCACCTGGGCCGCTGAGAGATCCCGGTCAGTCACCGGCAACTGAAACCTCCCCATATTCGTCGGGCAGCATCGCTGTCAGATAGTTTTGCATCAGTATGCCTCACGCATCAGAATACAAACAGGCGTCAGTATAGCAGCTGTTTGAAGACCCGCAGGCGCCGGGCTGTCACTCGTTTTTTGACTGGTAGCCGTAGATTATCAGGTACAGTAAAGGTGCAATTGAACCAGTCATAAGCGTTGCCAGAACCCAGGGCCAGAAGCGGATGTTCCTTCTGCGCGCGTCGTCCCGCAGAAACATCAGCGTTAATATCAGTGCGGATGCCAGGTCGACAAAGACTTGCCAGCCAGCGGAGCTGTCCAATAACAGGCGGAATATGCCGATCAGTCCCACATCTGCCAGCGCGATGCCTGTGACAACAATCAGCGGAATAAAACAAATCAGTGATACGATACGGTAGACGTTCATGACAATTCTCCTGTAGCGGATGCTACAGCTTAATGGAAAAATGTAGCGAGTGCTACATCCTTTTGCGTATGACTGACAAAAAAGACCAGTTGGCGGGAGCTGTCGCCAGTCACTTGCTCGTTCATGGTGTAACCGGGCAAGGGATTCGGGCTCTGGCTAAAGCGGCCGGTACCAGTGACCGGATGCTGATTTATTACTTTGGCAGCAAAGAGACCCTGCTCAGACACTCTATGGATCTGATTGTGCAGGGGCTCTCAGATCAGCTGGATGCTGAATTAGGTAATCAGCAGCTACCTGCAGATCAGTTGCTGGGAGCCTTGACCATAAAATGCCATCAGCCAGCGTGGCGACCGGTCATTGCTTTATGGTTCGAGCTGGTTGGTCTGGCCGTGCGTGAGGTGCCACCGTTTCGGCTTATTACGCACAACATTGCCGGAGTTTTCATAAAATGGATCGAGGAGCATTTGCCTGCATCCCAGCGAAGTGAAGCGGCAGATCTGTTCGCGCACCTGGAAGGCAGACTTATGCTGAGCCTCTTAGGTGTGGAGGAAAACCATGTGCGGACGCTTTAACGTCATCGACAGCCTTCAGGTCCGGGCATTGCTTAGCAGCCTGGGCGTAGAGTTGGCTCCGGGTTTCAGGTTCGCCCCCGACATATCGCCAGCCTCACTGATCAGTATTGTCAGACAGGTTGGTGAGCAGCGCCTGGTGAGCGATGCCATCTGGTGGCTCATTCTGGATCCGGCAACACTCAAGCCGTCGCGGTACACCAGTTTTAACTCCCGTGCTGACAAACTCAATGACCCGAAATCATTTGGCTATGAGCTGTTCCGGCAGTCGCGCTGCATAATCCCGGCGTCTGCGTTTATCGAAGGCCTGGGAGATGGCAAGACTTACCACCGCATTGCGCTGCCGGATTCGGCAATTGCCTTTGGTGGTTTGTACAAAGAGTGGCTTAACAAAGAAACCGGCGAAACGGTGCTTTCCGCCAGTATTATTACCTTGCCGCCTCCGCCAGACGAACAATGGCTGGCAATTCACCCAAAATCCATACCCTTGATGCTGGCGAGTGATACGCCCACACTGGATCTTTGGCTGGACCCGAAAGTGACGGAAACTGAGACATTCAGCAGATTGCTCCAGGCCGGTTTAACGGATACGCTTCTGGTCACGCCAATCGGCAAAGTCTCGCGCTGGAATCCGGTTGGGCCGGATCGATTGTTATCGATACACAACACTGCAGAGAAAAAGTGATGAATAGTAATAATAATCGACTCGCTTCAAGACTTGGCCTGTTTGTCCTGTTGGGAGTAACCCTGATGCCAGGGTTGCAGGCGCAGCCAGCCCCGGTTGAGGAAATCCGGCCGGGGATCTTGCGTGGTTACCTGGCTCAGTCAGAGCTGCCCAATGCGCTGGGTATTATTCCGCCGGTGCCGGAGGCCGATTCGGCAGCCTTTGCATGGGAGCAATCCGTCAACCAGCGGCTTTTGGGGTTGCGTGACACCCCACGCTGGGCTCTGGCCGTGCTCGATAATGATCTGAGTTTCCCGTCAGCGGCCGGCACATTCTCTTGTGCGCTGGATATGCCGATCAACCAGCAGGACACGCCTTATCTCTATCAGTTGCTGCGCCGTACATTACCCGATGCCGGTCTGGCCACCTACAGCGCCAAAGACCACTACCAGCGTACCCGTCCATTTGTCACAAATGGCGAGCCGATCTGCGCGGCGGGTCAGGAAGAAACCCTCTCAACAGATGGTTCCTACCCTTCCGGCCATACAGCCATTGGCTGGGCGTGGGCGTTGATACTGAGTGAATTGGCGCCTGAACGAAGTGAGGAGATATTCAAGCGAGGGTTGGCTTTTGGCGACAGCCGCATGGTCTGCAACGTGCACTGGCCTATGGATGTTATTCAAGGTCAGATTGTAGCGGCAGCCACTGTGGCTGTGTTGCAGTCTAACCCCGACTTCACAAATGATATGCAGCAAGCGGCGCGCGAGATAGCCGCTTTCAGCGGCCGCGGCATGCCTGCTAACCGCAACTGCGAAGAGGAAGCGGCAGCATTGGTCATTGTGGTGCCGCGTTGATATGCTTAATCACGGAATAATTCAAGATGAGTGACCCGACGGAGCATAAAATCATGTATCGATCCTTGTCGTTGTTAATCGCCGCTGCTGCATTCAGCAGCCTGAGCCAGGCTCAAAGCTGGACACCGCCGCTGACAGAACATGGCTACCCGGATCTGCAGGGTGTCTGGAATATAGCCACCGTGACAAATCTGGAACGCGGTCCACAATTTGAGGGTCGCGCCGCCCTGACCGCGGAAGAGGTCGCCACCATAGGTACCGACGGGGAGCGTTATCTGGATAACTTGCGCAATAATCGCAGCGGTCGTGGCGACGACGACGTGGGCGGTTATGATGCGTTCTGGATGGATCCCGGTGAGCAAATGGCGATGATTGATGGTATGTATCGGACTTCCATCATTGTCGATCCGGAAAACGGTCGTCTGCCCTGGCGCGAAGGTATCCGCTCGACCCTGAGAACCCGTCCGGAAGGTGCCGGGGCATTTGATGGGCCGGAAACCCGCGGTGCAGCCGAGCGCTGTCTGGTTGGCTTTGGTTCGTCCGGTGGGCCGCCCATGATGCCGGTTCTGTACAACAATCACAGCCAGATTGTGCAGACGGAGGATTATGTGATGATTCTGGCTGAAATGAATCATGATGCACGCATCATTCGCCTGAATACATCGCATGATCCACGTGGCTTGCCGAAATGGCTGGGTGACAGCGTTGGGCGTTACGAAGGCAATACTCTGGTGGTGGAGTCAACCAATTTCCATCCGCTGGAAGCACCACGCGGATCCCTGCGTCATTACTTCTGGGTATCGTCGGATGCCAAAGTCACTGAACGTTTTACGCGTATGGATGAAGATACCATTCTGTATCAGTTTGAGGTGGACGATCCGGCAGTCTACACGCAAGTGTGGCGCGGGGAATTGCCTATGCGATCGGTGCCGGGGCCCATATACGAGTATGCCTGCCACGAAGGCAATTACGCCCTGCCCGGCATTCTGGCTGGTGCCCGGGTGGCCGAACAGGAAGCCGAATAGGCCTGGTATTTGTGTGTCGCCGCACCACGGACAAGCTGCTCAATGCCAGCTCAGTCCGGTGACATCGTTGTCCGGTGCAGACAACACGATGCTGTGTTCGGCATGTTGCCCGAGGGCATGACAGGTGGCAGGGATGCCGCGGGCAGCCAGGGCCAGCGCCAGTCGTCCGGGCTCGCCGTGGTCGCACACCAGTGAATCAAGGGCTCTGACCTCTTCAGCCGACATTCGCCCCATGGCATCAGGACCTTCGCCATTCGGGCCGATTACGGTATCAGCCGGCAGCGCCAGCATGTGCCCGGTAATGCGTTCCAGCCAGCGGAGCCAACTCTGCGCGGATTGAAGGTCTGGTTGCTGCAGATGCGGATGGCTGCGGATATGTTGTGCCCAGTAGAATTCCGCAAATGGCATGGCTGGCTGCGGGCGGTTCCAGACTCGCTCGCGCAGAAAATACAATGCCGCGCGGTAAGCATCATCAGCCAGCGAATCCCTTCCCAGGCGCGCGGGGATGTCAGCGGTCGCAATCATCTGACCGTCGGCATCATACAGCCAGGTCAGATCGTTGTCCTGCAACCACTGCCAGAATGCCGCTTCGTCCAGATCAGACCGGTCGTGTGTTATCACCACGGGCACAATAAGCCCGGGGCCGGTTTCTTCAAAATCGGCAAAGGTGCTGAATGTGTGATGGCCGTCAGTCAGATACAGCCGCCCCTGAGGCCCCCGGACAGCCGTCTTCATATCCTGCAACCGAAACCCGGTCTGATCTGATAACGTACAACGAAAACTGCTTCGATCCGTGCTGCGGGAATTGTCATTAATGATAGCGTCATCGCCCTGACCCCAGGTTTCGCAAAGATCATCAAACAGTTTCTGACGATCGATACGATAGCGCCCGAGTTTATAATTAACCTGATCATGGGCAATAAATGCCTGCGTAGGGTGCAGCAAGTCGATAGATACTTCCGCTATTTCATCGGCATGCAGGCAGTTTATGGTGGCCATCACGCCAAGCGTGAGCAGTGCTGTCAACCGGATCATGATCATGGCTCCCGAAACAAAAACATCTACGGATAAAATACGACAGATTCATGACAGCTTGATTACAGCACAGCGGTTGATGTGAAATCATGGAGTTTGTAAAACCAACATTAGTATGTCTGATGTGAAAAGGAGCCTTATCATGAAAAATGGAACACTTTTCGGGGCGTCATTGCTGCTAGCCATTGCCGGCCTTGCCCGGGCAGAGGCGCAGCCGGTATATGATGCAGAAACGGAGACACTGGTCATTCCATCGGCTATTGCGCAGGGGCAGCCCGGACGTTTTCAGGATGTGCTGCTGGAACCGGCTGGCGACGGTTTGTGGCGAGTCGCCCGCCTGCATGAGGGCGTTTTGCTGGACGCACAGTATGTCGATGAGGTCTGGACCAGTTCAACCACCGGTCTGCCCCGCCAGATGTTCATTCACCTGGCCGGGACCTTCAACAGCGGCTGCCCGGAAGTTGGCAGGATCGAGCAGCAGCGACATGGCAATACACTCGATGTGTATGTCTATTACCGCGACAATGCCTGGCTGCGCGATCCTGAGTCCGTGGCCTGCACCATGGCAATGGAGCCGTTTGAGCTGGACATTGCCTTGAATATTCATGGGCTGCAGGCGGGTGAGTATGAGCTGCGTGTCAACGGCCAGCAGTTGCGGTCGTTCGTTTTGGCAGAAAAAAATGTGGCACCGCGACAGTTTGGAGGTCAGCGTCGCTCGCACTGTCAGTATGAACCACGTCGTGGTGCAGGCTGGTCTGCGTATAGCTGCTCTGATGCCACCGACATAGAGCTTGAGTGATTTCGATGAAAACGCGGTTGCGCTTGCCTGCTTAAGGCTAACGGCGCCGCCCGGGGGTAAAGTATTCGCTGAATCGGACGATTAATATCGAGACTGCTTGATCCGTTGTTCATCTGTCGTCCGCTCAGGAGAAAATACACCTCATGTTCATCAAAAAAAGTCGTTACCTCGAGTTGCAGGAAGAATGCGAGCAGCTCAGTCGTCAGAATAAGGAGCAGCAACAGGAGTTGCAGCAACGCGACAATCGCATTGCTGAACTGGAAAGTGAGCTGGCTGAGTATTCAAGAGACTACGAGGACATAGGTGTCATGCGTATGGCCATTGACGGTCTCAAGCCTCTGAATGAGATTCGTGGGCGAATCGCCGCGCTGGCCAACCATCTATTGACAGAAAAAGACAATATTGCCAGTTCGGCCAGTATCTATGACCAGTCATCTGGCAATATGGTGTCTTTGATGAGTGGTCTGAACAAGGTTAACGACGAGGTAGAGCAGACCTATCAGGGTGTGTCCCGTCTGCGTGGTTCGGCTGATGAGATTACCAAATTTGTCGGCATCATCAACAATATTTCTGAGCAGACCAATCTGTTGGCGTTGAATGCGGCTATCGAAGCTGCCCGCGCAGGAGAGCAAGGGCGGGGATTCGCGGTGGTTGCTGACGAGGTGCGAACGCTTGCTCAGCGGGCTGGTGAGGCGAGCGCCGAAATCTCCAAGCTGGTAGCGGCTATCGACACCAACACTCAGGAAGCCGACAAGAATATGGCTTCAACCCTGAACCATTGCGCAGCTATGATGGAGGACGCGACGGATACCTCACAATCACTTGAACGCTTGATTGAACATTCTCGATCCATGCACAGCACTATCACCAGTGAGGCCATGGCCAGCTTTCTGGAGACCGTCAAGCTGGATCATATGGTGTGGAAGCAGGTGATCTATGATCGCTGGCTGAGCAATCAGCCAGCCAACGAGGAAATCGCTGATCATCATCAGTGTCGTCTGGGTAAATGGTATTATCAGGGTCAGGGTGCTGAGCAGTTCAGTCACCTGGATGGTTATGCCGCGCTGGAGACCCCGCATGCCGGCGTCCACAATGGCGGGCGAGAAGCGTTGACTCTGCGCGTCAGTGGTGATTTGAAAGGCTCGATTAACGCCATTGGCCAAATGGAGAAAGCAAGCGACGAGACCATGCGGCATCTGGCACGTCTGGGTGATCAGATAGGCATCAGTTAACGATACCTATCTGCCCGTTCTGGAAGGTACTACTGGCTGCAATCCCCGCCGAACTCATCGCCGCCACCACAATAGGTGTGATGCTGAAGCTGAATGTGGATGCCATCCGGATCAGCGAAATAAACCTCGGGCGTGCCGCCCGGGATGCCGCCCCGATCCGGCATACGTCGGCTTACCCAGTGCTGCAGCGGTTCGGCAGTCGCGCCTTCTGGTCGCGGACTCAGCCCATAGTCGGTAAGTCTTTGCAGCACGGATTCCTCAGTAAAGTCCTCAATATTGATGCTGGCGTGGTCGATTCGACCTGCTTGCGCGGGGGTGCCTGGCTGGGTGCCACCAACAAACATCAGGAACTGTCTGCCATCGCCCAGGCCGAGCAGCGGGAAGGTCCCCTGATAGGCCTGAACTTCCAGGCCAAACAGATTTTGATAAAACTCATTGCTGAGCTGAAAATTCGAGACGTAAGTCGTCATGTGGTTGATTTCACGCAGCTGGATCAGTCCCGGTGCCGGCGCCGGTTCCGGGTTGCAGGCATCATCGCCGCCTCCGCAGGAACTGGCTGCCGATAACTGGAATACGACGCCGTCACGATCGGCGACAAACAGCTCATGGTTGTCGGCCAGCATCGTGTCGCCTTCGCCAGGCAGACGAGCCAGCCAGCTCCGCATCGCGCGGCTTAGCGGGCGTGATGTCACGGCCATGCTGTCGACTGTGCGGGTAATGCCGTGCTCGGAAAGGCGGTTCTGCAGACTGTAGCGATTGGCATCAACAACGCTCAGGCCAAAGTGACTGATGTGTGGCTGCTCGCCAGCGCGTGTCGGTGCAAGGGAGAAGTACTGATTGCCTTCGCCGACCTGCAGCGCGATTTTGTCGGCAACACGCGACATGACGCGACAACCAAACAGCCCCTGGTAAAACTCCAGTGAACGCTGTACATCGCTTACCCGCAGTCCAAAATTATGCAGGCCGATAACCGGGATTGGCGCTGCCGTGCCGCTCTGTTGGGCGATGGCACGTGTTGCAAAGGGTAAAAACGGCAGGGTCATCAGCAAATTGCGGCGGGATATGGATGGCGCCTCTTGCTGTTTGGTCTGCTCAGCCGATGATTTCATGACAGCTCTCCACAAAGAAAATTCAGGGTGTTTTATGGCTCAGAAAAAACTGAGGCTTTCCTGGAAGAATAAAGCAGCTGCGGCGCAGATGCCAGCGGGCAGGCTGCGTCGTATTGACGCATTTCGTTTTTTGCAATAGAAACTTGATAATATTTCACTTCCGTCATGGCGTAATTTTTATCACAATGGCAGCTTGCCGGTTGAGTTGAATTGCAAGCCGACCAGACACTTCACACAGAAGGCCAGAAGGAAAGTTACTATGCCAGTATACAGATCGCATACGTCCACTCAAGGCAGAAATATGAGCGGTGCCCGGGCGCTATGGCGCGCCACCGGCATGAAGACAGAGGACTTCAGCAAGCCCATTATCGCTGTTGCCAACTCCTTCACTCAATTTGTGCCCGGCCACGTACATCTTAAGGATATGGGACAATTGGTTGCCCGCGAGATTGAAAAAGCCGGTGGAGTGGCTAAAGAATTCAACACTATTGCGGTTGATGACGGCATAGCCATGGGGCATGACGGCATGCTCTACAGCTTGCCATCGCGAGAGATTATTGCTGACTCTGTGGAGTATATGGCTAACGCCCACTGCGCGGATGCGTTGGTGTGCATTTCGAATTGCGACAAGATCACTCCCGGCATGTTGATGGCAGCGTTACGCCTGAACATACCCGTTGTGTTTGTCTCCGGTGGTCCAATGGAGGCCGGCAAAACCAGGCTGGCGGAACAGGTCATCAAACTTGACCTGGTTGACGCCATGGTAGCGGCCGCTGATGACAGCTTTACCGATGAGCAGGTTGCAGAATATGAGCGCTCGGCATGCCCGACCTGTGGTTCCTGCTCCGGCATGTTTACCGCCAACTCCATGAACTGTCTGGTGGAGGCACTGGGTCTGGGTCTGCCGGGCAATGGCTCAACATTGGCGACTCACGCTGATCGCAAGCAACTCTTTCTACAGGCCGGTCGCACCATCGTAGAGATCACCAAACGCTATTATGAGCAGGACGATGAGTCTGTGCTGCCGCGCAGCATCGCCAGCTTCAAGGCGTTTGAAAATGCCATGTCGCTGGACATTGCCATGGGCGGCTCCACGAATACCATTTTGCATCTGCTTGCCGCTGCGCGAGAGGCAGAACTGGATTTCACTCTCAATGATATTGATCGACTTTCACGCAAGGTCCCTCAACTGTGCAAGGTGGCACCTTCCACTTCAAAGTACCATATGGAAGATGTGCACCGGGCAGGCGGTATCATGTCCATTCTGGGGTCGCTGGAACGTGCTGGATTGCTGCACAGCGATGTGCCGACTATTCACAGCAGCAGCATGAAGGAAGCGCTGGAGAAGTGGGATATCAAGCGCGGGGTCAGCGATGAAGTTAAGTACTTCTTCCGTGCAGGGCCTGCCGGTATTCCAACGCAAACGGCGTTCAGTCAGGATACCCGCTGGGAGTCGCTGGATGATGACAGGCAGAATGGCTGTATTCGTGATATCGAATACGCCTACAGCACAGAAGGCGGCCTGGCGGTCCTCTTTGGCAACATTTCTGAGGATGGCTGTATCGTTAAAACCGCTGGTGTGGATGAAAGTATTTTTACGTTCAGTGGTCCCGCCCGCGTGTTTGAAAGTCAGGACAGCGCAGTAAAAGCTATCCTGGCTGACCAGATCAAGCCAGGTGACGTTGTGGTAATCCGCTATGAAGGCCCCAAAGGCGGACCGGGTATGCAGGAAATGCTTTATCCAACCAGCTACCTGAAATCAAAAGGCCTGGGTAAGGCGTGCGCTTTGCTGACAGACGGTCGCTTCTCCGGAGGTACCTCAGGTCTTTCTATTGGTCACGCGTCTCCGGAAGCGGCACTGGGTGGGGCAATCGGCCTGGTGGAAGAAGGCGATATCATCAAGATCGATATCCCCAATCGCAGCATCAATCTGGATGTCAGTGACGAGGTGCTGGCGCAGCGTCGCACAGAGATGTGTGCGAAAGGCAAAGATGCCTGGAAGCCGGTTGAAGTGCGTCCGCGCAAGGTTTCTGCTGCGCTGAAAGCCTATGCGGCGTTGACAACCAGTGCTGACAAAGGCGCGGTTCGGGATGTTTCTCAGCTGGACTGATTGCCTGGTACAGGGGCCTGGAAAGGATGCCAGGCCTGCTTCAAGTTGGGGCGGCGCTGGCGTCTGTGCGCAACCGTGGTGCAAAAAGCAAATCTGTAAGCGGCTGATTAATAAAGACTATTCAGTCTGATGGTGTGGTGCTATAGTGGCTCTTCGAAGAAACACTTACGGGTGTTTTCCATCTGAGGAGCTGTCGAATGAAAAAAATAATACAGTTTGCTGCAGTACCCGTTCTGTTGTCCGCCAGTCTGATTGCTCATGCCCAATCCCCCAACGCCTTTGGCACGCCCACCGACGAAGTTCAGTCACCATCCGCCGCAATCACAGCCATGCCTGGCTCACGTGCCCAGGGCTGGATGGCGCAGGGTCGTTCCGAAGTGCTGGCGCGTCATGGCGCGGTAGCGACCAGCGACCCCCTGGCTTCGCAGGCTGGACTGGAAATTCTTCAACAAGGTGGCAATGCGATTGATGCTGCCGTGGCTGCCAGTGCGGTACTTGACGTCACTTCGCCCAATGACACCAGTATAGCGGGCGACCTGTTCGCTCTGATCTGGATTGCCGCCGAGCAAAGACTTTATGCTATCAATGCGGCGGGCTGGGCGCCGGAGGGCTGGACCCCCGAATATTTCCGCGACACCCTGGGTGTCGAGCGGGTACCGGGGACAGGTGTTAACGGGACGACCGTGCCGGGGGCCATTGCAGGTTATGAGGCCATGCTGGAGCGCTTTGGCACCATGGGGTTTGACCAGACCCTGGAGCGCGCGGCCACCATTGCGGAGCAGGGCTGGGGTCTGACCGAGCGGCGTCATGCCGATCTGCTCAGTGCGCTGGAACGCATTCGCAGTGATCAGGACAGTATAGATTCATTTCTTGATGACAATGAGCCGCCGGCACTTTACAGCATCATCAGCAATCCCGGCCTGGCATCCGCATTACGAATGATTCAGCGTGATGGTGCTGATGCGTTTTATCGTGGCCCGATAGCAGAGGCCATCGTTGCCAAGATTGAAGAGGTCGGCGGTGTGATGACGATGGACGACCTGGCAGAATTCGAACCGGAATGGGTGGAGCCGATTTCTACCAATTATCATGGCTATGACGTGCATCAACTGCCGCCGCCCGGTCAGGGATTTGCGGCTTTGCAGATGTTGAATATTCTGGAGGTCTGCGCGCCGGAGCATAACATCCGGCTGGCGGATCTGGGGCCTGCCAATGCTAACTACTGGCACTTTATGGTAGAGGCGAAAAAAATTGCCTACTCCGATCTGCTGGCTTACAACGCTGATCCACTGTTTGTCGACATCCCGCTGGACCGCCTGTTGTCAAAATCCTATGCGGCTGAGCAGTGTGGTCGCATTGATATGAACAAGGCGACCGATCCGGCAACAACCGGCGGTCTGGATGGCGGCACTATCTACATGAGCACGGCGGACCGCTGGGGCAATATGGTTTCTTTGGTGCACAGCGTATTCTCGGTCTATGGCAGTGGTGTGACCGTAGCGCCTTACGGATTCATTCTGCATAACCGCGGAGTGGGATTTTCACTGGAAGAGGGGCACCCCAATCTGGTTGCACCGCGCAAACGTCCTTTTCATACCATCATTGCAGGTTTTGTTACGCAGAATAATCAACCGCTGATGGCATTTGGTAATATGGGTGGCAGCGTGCAACCTGAGACTCACGCCCAGCATATGGTGAATATGATTGATCATGGCATGAATGTGCAGATGAGCACAGACGTGGCACGTTTCACACATAATCAGAATCAGAATGTTCTGTCACTGGAAACGGAGCTCTATAATCTGGTTTCATCAGCCCTGCGTGGCAAAGGACATGAAGTACGCGCCGTATCCGGCAGTGCGGTGGGTGGCTACAATGCGATTCTCTTCACACCCGACCCGTCTATGCCCGTGCCCGGCCCGGACGATTATGATATGCCGGTAAATGGTGTTTACCGGGCCGGTTCTGACCACCGCAAAGATGGGCAGGCCGTCGGTTACTGATGCGCCGATGTCTGACATTGGGTCGCTCGGTCGCTAACAGCTGGCGTCCTGGCTTATTGCGCAGTTGATGGCTTGAGGGACAGGAGTCAGTCTGTGTAAAGTAAGCTGGAATTTCAGTCACTGTTGACGAGGACTTACGATGAACAGACTTGCGCAATATCGTGCTAAAGGCATAGCAGGCTTGTGTGGCCTGCTTATGGCGCTGGCAGGGCAACTGGCGCTGGCGGCTGACGATATCCTGGGTGTGGCTTGCCAGACACCGCCTCCTGTGCATTGCATGGATGGGGATTGTGCGGCAAAAACTGCCATGCCAGGTAATGTCACAGAGCCAGAAAGCGGTCGACAGTATTTTCTGGACTATCCCTGCGACCTTCAGGATGGTGAGGATGTGATTTTCATCCTCAATATTCATGGTGCTGGCTCCATTGCCAACTGGCAGCGTCATTATTTTCCGGCCATGGATCACAAAGAAAAATATCGACTGGTAGTTGCAACACCAACGGCAGCCGGGTCGACTTCCATGGGATCTGGAGATGGTGTCCGGGTCTGGGCACCACAGACCGATGATGCGTATCTGCAGGCTATCACCAATCAAGTGATTGATGCCTTCGGTCGGGACAACATCAAGGCATTCTGGCTGGCCGGACACAGTCAGGGCGGGATGACGTCGCGTCGACTGGTCTGCACAGACTTCTTTGCGGATAAAGTGGACGGCATGCTCAGCCTGTCCGGTGGCCGGATTGGTCAGGCACCCTTTGTGGCCAATTTCGGGCCACCCCTGCCGGATGGTTCTCCGCCGCCCGCACGTCCCCGCGGCACCGCTGAGGAGGTGCTGCCATCCTGTGACTTCTCCCATATTTTTGCTATTGGCGAATATGAGATAGAGCAGCTGCCGGACAACTCACCCTGGGCTGCCAAATACCAGTGTGAAGCGCGCGAGCACACTCAGATCGTCGATACACAACCCGGCTGGGTGACAGATAGTGGGCGTTCTGGTTACCGGGTCTGGGGGCGTGAGGCGCGGCCGGGTACCGCTGACATCTACGAGTATCCATCCTGTGACAATGGCCGCGTTGTGGCTGATGTTGTCCGGCTTGATAAGGGGCATACAGAGGGACTGGAGCCTGAAGTCACACAACGTATTATCGAGCTTATCGCCAGCGCCAGTGGCGGAAAGCTGCAGGGCAGTGCATCAGCGAACTGAGAATTACTGTTGAATCTGTTTGAAAAACGCCCGGATGTCAGCCAGCAATAATTCGGGCTCCTCCAGGGCGGCAAAATGGCCGCCCCGGGGCATTTCAGTCCACCGAACGATGTTATATGACTGCTCTGCCCAAAGCTTCGGCGTGAGGTAGATTTCCTTCGGAAAAATCGCACCGGCCGTTGGCACACTCACAAAGCCCAACGGTTCGCGTAGCGGTGTCGAACGGTTCTCATAATAAATGCGCGCAGATGACGTGATGGTTTGCGTAAACCAATAGAGACTGATATTGGTGAGCAGTTCATCTTTGCTGAATTTATCCTCCGGGTGTCCGGTGGGCAGATCACTCCAGCCATGAAACTTTTCAAGGATCCAGGCCGCCAGACCTGCCGGAGAGTCATTCAGCCCGACGCCCAGTGTTTGAGGCTTGGTCCCCTGAATCTGTTGGTACGCCGATTCATTATTCATAAACGCCTGGCGTGCTTCGCGACGAGTCAGATCCCGGGCTGGCGTTTGTGCCAGTACCTCTGGGTCGGCGGGTGGGCTGGCCAGTACGAAATTTGAATGCAGTCCAATGACTCTGTCAGGGTAACGAGCGGCATGAAGGCGATTGATAATGGCTCCCCAGTCACCTCCTTGCAATCCGTATCGCTCATACCCCAGACGCTGCATCAATGCTGCCAGACTATGTGCCATTTTCTCAGGGTTGTAGCCTGGCTCCGACGGTTTTTCGGAAAAACCGAATCCTGGCAATGATGGTGCAATAACGTGAAAGGCATCCGCTGCCTCTCCCCCATACAACTCCGGTCGTATCAGCGGATCAATGATCTTGAGGAACTCAACGACAGAGCCCGGCCAGCCGTGTGTAAGCATCAAAGGTGTGGCGTCGGGATGCGGTGAGCGCTGATGAATAAAGTGGATATCCAGGCCTTCGATCTCTGTGACAAACTGATCGAGCGCGTTCAATCGCTGCTCTTGTTGACGCCAGTCAAATTCGTGTTGCCAATAGTTCAGCAGCTCGTCAAGGTAGTCAGTGTCCGTGCCATATTGCCAACTGTCACTGCGCAATTGGTCCGGCAGTCGCCGCTGCGCCAGGCGAGCGCTTAAATCACTTATCTGTACATCAGAGATTGAGACAATAAAAGGTCTGATTTCTGAATCTGCCATCATGGTGTTTGCCCAGGCGCATGTTGAAACAAGTACAGCATTTCGTAACAATTTGATCAGTGGCAATGACATAGACGTATTATCCCAGTATTATTTTTCTTGAAGTCAATGTTGAGGTAGTTGTCTTTGCAAAGCAAGTTCCCGGAAATGGAGCCCCGCATCCTTGAGCAATGGCAGGGCATCACCAATCTCGTTGCCAAATTGTGTCGCGTACCTGCTGCGCTGATCATGCGCCAGAATGACGACACCATGGAGGTGGTTTCCGGCTCCGAGCACCCTGACTCGCCGTATCAAGTCAATGAGAAAGCCCCCTTGAATGGCGATCTTTATTGTGAAACTGTAATCAAAACCCAGAAGCTGCTGCATGTGCCCAATGCATTGAAGGATCCGGTCTGGGATCATAATCCGGATATAGAGCTGGGCATGATTTCTTATTGCGGCGTACCGGTGAACTGGCCGGATGGCACACCGTTCGGTACTTTATGCATTCTGGACAGAGTTGAAAAACATAGCACTGACGAAGAAAAAGATTTGCTGAATCAGTTCGCGCGCATCATAGAATTGACTCTTGAACTGCTGGTCAGCAACCGCCGTTTTGAAAATCTGTCCCTGCAGGATGGGCTGACCGGTATAGCCAATCGCAGGTTGTTCGATGTTGTATTGAAACGCGAATGGGCTCAGAGTCATCGTTTGAAACTGCCACTTTCCCCGCTGATGTGCGACATTGATTTCTTTAAAAACTATAACGATAGTCTTGGGCATGTGCAGGGCGATGAGTGTCTGAAACAGGTTGCCGAGGCATTGAGCGCTGTGTCTAAACGTGAGCTGGATTTATGCGCGCGATATGGTGGAGAAGAATTTGCGATATTGTTGCCAAACACGGAGCCAAAGCAGGCTTTTGAACTGGCTGAACAATGTCGCCGGGCAGTTGCCGGATTACAGATACCGCATCCGTCTTCCGCTGTCTGTGATGTGGTGACAATCAGTATTGGCGTTTGCACAATGACAGATTCCGGTGATGTATCCGAGACGGCATTGATCAGGGCGGCAGACCAGGCTTTGTATCGAGCCAAACAGGGTGGGCGCAACCGTGTGGAAATTTGCCCGACTGTCTCCTAGTCATTGCCCCTTGTTGCGATATTGCGACATAAACTGAAGCATAACCTGTGCGAGCTCCTCGCCATGGGTTTCCTGCAGAAAGTGTCCGGCGCCTCTGATGGTAACGTGCTGTTGTCCAGCTGCGCCCGGAATGCGTTGATGGAAGGCCAGATCTCCGCCTGCCGTAATAGGGTCGCCATCACTGAAGGCGGTAAGGAAAGGTTTGTGCCATTGCCCCAGTTCCTGCCAGGCACGGGCATTAAGCCTCAGCTCGGATGGAACCAGTGAAGGCATAATGGCCGGGCCGGCCTTGTAGCGAGCGTCGGGGAAGGGTGCGTTATAGGCATGCATAATAGATGCGCGGTCCGGATTGTCCTCAGCAATATCCACGGCAACAATCTGTCCCACAGGCATGTCATCAACAGAACGCGAGTAGGCCGCCCAGCGCAGGAAGCCGGGTTCGGCCTGCAGATCTTCCCAGCTGACCTTTCCCTGCCACCACAATGACAGGCGAAACAGGGGGTAGCCGATCACTCCACGCAGGCCACTCGCTGCAGGTAATCCGGTATTGGCGGCTACCACACCCGAAAAACGGTCCGGGATTTCTGCAACAACACGCAGGCCGATCAGGCCGCCCCAATCCTGAATGAACAGAGTGATGTCGTTTAAATCCAGATTTTCAATAAATTCCCTTATGTGGGCGACGTGGCCACTATGGCTATGTGCTGATTTCATCGCGGGTTTGTCGGAGCGGCCAAAACCAATCAGGTCGGGCGCGATTACACGGTAACCGGCGCCAGCCAGAATCGGGATCATGTGCCGGTAGAGGTAGCTCCAGGACGGTTCTCCATGCAGCAGCAGAACCACCTGGCCGGTTCGCGGACCTTCATCAACATAATGCATTCTGAGCTGACCAAGTGTCAGGTAGTTGGGCTGAAACGGATAGTCAGGAAGATTATCGAAATGGTGGTCAGGTGTTCTGTAAACGCCAGGCAAAATCTCGTCAGCAGTCATAAGCGGGCTCGCTGTTAAGGTGCAGATCATTAAAAAAAATACAAAAATCGAATGGTGTGGTTTATTGAAAAAGTGCATGACAGCCACTCTGATTAATTTGGCCAGTAGATATGTTCGTCTTCCGGTGTTTCAGGCTGGCCCAGTGGTTTGTCGATGGTGACGGGCATTTCCACCACGGATGGCCACATCGGTGGCGGCAGTTCGTTATTGTGCTGCAGCAGTAATGCCTGCAATTCAGCAACCTTGTCGGGGTGCTGCGAGGCCAGATTATCTTGTTCAGTAGGGTCGGCATCCAGATGGAACAGCCACACCTCATCTGGCCGGTCGGTCTGCTGCAATTTCCAGCCTCCGGAAATCACCACCTGATAATGACCGCTGCGCCAGAACAGGGTGTCATGGGGTGGCGCGGGATTTTCGCCGCGCAGATGCGGCATCAGATTCACACCATCAATCAAACGATCACTGGGTGCCGATGTGCCCGCCATATCAGCCAGCGTCGGCAGCAGATCGGTGTGATGGGTGAAGGGATCGAATTGACTGCCGGGTTCAATACCGGCTGGCCATTGCATGAACAGCGGAACACGAATGCCGCCGCCAAAAAACGTGGTTTTCCAGCCGCGATACGGCAGGTTGATGTCCGGCAGCCCCAGGTAGTGCGCGCCGCCGTTGTCTGAGGTAAATATGACGATGGTGTTATCGTCCAGGCCATTTTGCTCAAGCGCATCGAGCACCTCGCCCACGCCGCGGTCCAGCGCCTTGATCATGGCAGCATAGGTTCGCAGCGTATGATCCTCGATATGTGTCAGTGCATCGTAGTCTGACTTGAGCGCCTGCAGGGGAGAATGTGGTGCCCAGTGTGCCAGGTACAAAAAGAAGGGCTGATTCCTGTTGGTCTCAATAACCTTGATAGCCTCCCGTGTCAGGTAGTCGGTCAGGTATCCATCGGCTTCAAAACGAGGCCCTTCATTGTAATTCATGGAGTAACGACCGACTGACCAGAAGAAGCGGTCAATCGGATCAAAATCCTGACGCGCGTTCACAGCATCCGGATGATCCACCGGCAGGTACAGTAATCCGGCCAGATTCAGGCTTTCATCAAACCCCTGCGCCGTCGGCTCCGAGCCATTCGTGCTGCCCAGATGCCATTTGCCAATGTGTACTGTTTTGTACCCCTGGGTCTTTAACAGCTCGGCAATGGTGATTTCACTGCCGGGCATGCCCATGCTGTCAAAGTCAGCCTGATAAATGCCGGGTTGGTCCAGGTGACTGATCAAAGGCCGACGGAAGTCCGCCTGAATGCTGCGGTCCAGGCGGGTGGTGATACTGGCCATGCCGTTGGGCAGCGGTGTGAATTCAAAACCAAAGCGGGTGGGGTAGCGTCCGGTGAGCAAGGCGGCACGTGATGGTGCGCAAATGGCGCTGGCCGACATGGCCTGGTTCAGCGCGACACCGTTATGGGCAATGCTGTCGATATGCGGCGTGGGCACCGTGCCGCCAGCGACGCCGCCCCCGTAAAACGTGATGTCATTCCAGCCCAGGTCGTCGGCAACGATTAAAATGATATTCGGCTGATCGCTGTTGCGGGGTGTGTCAGGGCCGGGCCGCCAATGCACAGGCTGGTTGGGGCCGGTGGGTGTGCGCAGATCAATCAGCAGACCGGGCAGGTAGAGTATCCAGCGATCGACTGTGAGCCAGGCGACCAGCGGCAGCGCCAGTACCAAACCAATTGTCACCTTAAGCCATCGTCGTCCGGCCGATACCATACGATATTTACTCTGGTGTGAAATTATTATCCAGTAGTATAATTAACAAAATTTTTCCTGTCTATTCATGGTTTTTTAGTGGGTCCGGTTTTAATGACAAACGTTGTTTCCAGAAAGGGGCGTGTTGGGCGCCCGGTGAACGCCAATCCGCAGCAACAGCAGGAGCGCATCATTCTGGCGGCGCTGGCAGAATTCTCACAGCGAGGTTTTGTGGGCGCGTCACTGCGCACTATTGCTCAGCAGGCGGGCGTTGCTCATGGGCTGATACGGCATTACTTTCAGAGCAAGGAGGATCTGTTCCGTTCGTCTGCCGATTATCTGTTTGGTGAGATGGCAAAAACCTTGAGCCAATCCGCCGAAACGGTGTCTTCTGGCAACCCGCTGCAGCAACTGGTTTTGCAGATTCGTGCCTATGTGCAGATGTCAGCACGCTTGCCACATATGGCGGGTTTTTTGATGCAGGCCGGTCTGGACGGCGGTGAACACTTCGACTATGTGATCAAGAAATATGTCAAACCCCTGCAGGAGCTGTCGTTGCTGCCCTACCGGCGGGCGGTTGCAGATGGCTTGCTGCGTGACATGAATCCTGACTTTATCTTCCTGATTGCGACACATGCGGCAACGGCGCCATTTGCCAATGTTGCGCTGCGCCAGGCCCTGGCCGATGCCGATGCCAGCAATGAGGCGCAGGTCGCGGAGTATGCAGATACGTTGATCAGCGTGCTGCTAAGTGGTGTGTTAACGGAGAAAGGTCGGGCCGAGCGCGAAACGATGTGATCTTGTGTGGAGAACATGGCGTAAACTGACCAAGTATCCACATTTCAACAGGGCAGATGCAGATGATCGGAAAAATAATCCTGAGTGTCTCGGCGCTGGTGTTTATCGCTTACGGACTGGTCAGTTTGGTTTCGCCAGCCATACCGGCTGGATTTGCGGGGCTGGTGATCAGTAACGGCGATGCCTTTGCCGAGATCGGTGCCATGTACGGTGGCCTGCAAACGGGTGTCGGCCTGTTTTGCCTGCTGGCTGTTTTGCGAACTGAATACTACCGTGCCGGACTGATGTTGCTGGCCATAGGCATCGGTGCGTTGGCAGCCGGCCGTCTGGTTTCTGCGCTGCTGACGGACGATGTGTTGAGTGCCTATACGTGGGGCGCTCTGATCTATGAATGTATCACTGTAGTGGTAGCCGCCTGGGCGCTGCGGACATCTCACCAACAATCGCTGGCCTCATGACGGCATGGCCGATTTTTGGCAGGCCGCCAGCTGCTGTTCCAGCAGCCACAGACGGTCCTGCCCCCAGTGTGCTGTGCCGCCGTTAACCCGAAAGGCCGGCACACCCCAGATACCCAGCGTAAACATCTCTTCCCGATTGGCTTCGGCCACGGCGCGCCAAGTATTGTCGGCCAGTGCAGACTGCATTTGTGTTTCGCTGATGCCGACGCGTTCGCACAGCCGGAGTAGTCCTGTGTCGCTGCGGGCATTGATGCCCTCGGCAAAAACTCCACGCATAAATGACAAGGCAAACGCCTCACCCTTGCCGAGTTGTATGGCGTGATGCAGCACCGCCAGGCCGCGCTCGGTGGGTTTTCCGACCGGGTCGGCAATCAGGCCGAAAGGCAGCCCGACACGTTCGGCTTCGCGCTTGGTGTCCGTGACAATATACAGCCGTTTGGACTCGGGAATTGGCAACCCGCGCATCACCATGGGTAAGACAAAACGCAGGTGCAGCTCAGCATTATAAGTGCGGGCGAGCTCAAACACGCGCGGCAGTGCGATCCAGCTATACGGACTGCGAAATGAAAAGTACAGGTCGAGCCTTGGGCGGTTTGTGTTTGTTGTTGCCTGCTTTGGCTGATGGCCGGCGGCCAGCGCAGCGGCGTCTGCAGTGGGCGTGACAGAGGCTTCCAGCCTGCGCACAAACGGTTGCAGGTTTGCCACCTTTGCCAGTGGCTGCAGTCGCTCTTCCAGGTAGGGGAGCCTGTCCAGTCCCCAGTACCACTCGCCTTCAAAATAATACATGCCGCCCAGGTAGTGTCCGAGCTTGTGCCGCAGACTTTCTCCCTCCTCTAAAGCGTGTTTGGCATTGCCGTTTTCTGTCCGTGCGATGTCTGGAACAGCAACTTCATCGCCACTGAATGCTTCGCGGATTTTTGCTGTCACTGCGGCAAATTCCGGCACATCGCTTATTCCGGCCAGCGCGGCCTGAGCCTGGCTGAGCAACGCAGCCGCCGGCGCAGTTTGCCAGGGGTGCGGGTTTTGCCCAAGCGCTCTTGCCAGCTCAGCTGCATCGCGCAAGGACCATTGCATCAGCCGCTCTGGCTCCGGTGCAGCGCCTTTGTCCGGCGCGGGCACGATGTGTGGGATGACACATATGTCGTAGTGGGAGGAAAGATGTGGCAGAGCCCGAACGGCCAGGTCAGAGTAGGGGTCATCCACCTGGTGAAAGTAGTGCACAACTGCGGAGCGGCCTGTCAGCCGCCGTGTAACAGCCTGCTTTGTGCGCCGGAGCTCTCTGTACAGTGGGCTGGTCAGAACAGCGGAAGCGCGCGTGCGCAGCCATCGTTTCATTTTCATACGTTCGTTCCTGTACCGGCGTGAAAGGGTGATAGTCTGCGTGTAGACAAGCCATCAAGGCCTAATTATACTAATGGATAATAACACGCGGACTCAAGAGAGGAAACGCCCATGACACCCAGGTCGGTCATACCTCGATGGCGCTCTGCCATTGTGCTACTGGCAGCGTGTCTGCTGCCCTCGATGAGTGTTAGTGCCGGTGAATCGCCCGCAGATATGGTGCTTATTCCAGGGGGCGATACAGTCATAGGCTCCGAGCACGGGCTGGCAGATGAACGCCCGGTGTTTGCTGTAACCCTGCCAGACTTTCTGCTGGACAAAACGCCGGTTACCGTCGCGGCATTTGCCGAGTTTGTCGCTGGCACAGGGTATATCACCACGGCCGAACAGCTCGGCGACTCCGCTGTCATGCAGTTTGGTACGGGTCGCTGGTTTCTGCAGCCCGGCGCTTATTGGCGCTACCCGCTGGGCCCGGATGGTTCGGAAGCGCTGGCGGACCACCCGGTGACTCAGGTGTCCTGGGATGATGCCACTGCCTATTGCCAGGCACAGGGCAAACGCCTGCCCAGCGAGGTGGAGTGGGAGTTTGCAGCGCGCAGTGGTCACGACGGCGATGTTACCTACGCCTTTGGGGATGAGCTGTTCAAAGAGGGCGATTCTCTGGCGAAGGTCTGGCAGGCGAATGTCTGGAATGGCGACTTTCCGATGATCAATACTGTTGAAGACGGCTTCGCAACCACCTCACCGGTGGGTCATTTTGGCCTGTCCCCGGCGGGGCTCAGTGATATGGCCGGTAATGTCTGGGAGTGGACGGCAGACTGGTATGGCGGTTACGAAGGGCGCAGTGGTGCCGATGATGCGCCGTCTGATGGCAATAGCAAGGTTCAGCGCGGCGGCTCATTTCTATGCGACAAAAATGTTTGCCACGGCTATCGGGTATCGGCGCGCAGTCATTCCACGCCAGACAGTTCGTTAATGCATGTCGGTTTCAGGTGCGCACGTGATGTCAATTAAGCGCCATATCACACATGTTATTGTCCTCGCATTGTTGGTGATTTCTACAGCGACCTCTTACGCACAACCCAATGTGATCGTCATCGTCATAGACGACGCTGGCTTTACCGATCTCGGTGCCTACGGCAGTGAAATCAATACGCCCGCCATCGACAGTCTGGCGGAAAGCGGCGTGATGTTCAGTAACTTTCATGCCGGCCCCACCTGCGCACCCTCACGCGCCATGTTAATGACCGGTGTGCCCAGTCACCGTGCCGGGCTGGCGACCTTGAATCATCTCAGGCCGGAGGAGCATGCCGGACACCCGGCCTATCAGGGTGAGCTGGCACCTGACGTACCAACCATTGCTGAACACCTGCAGGCGGCTGGTTACGCCAGCTACATTACCGGCAAGTGGCACCTGGGCCATTCACCACAGAGTTTGCCCGTTGCGCGTGGTTTTGATCGCAGTTTCATTCTGGATGCATCCGGTGCGGACAACTGGTCGCAGCGTTCCTATTTGCCGCAGTATGAACAAGCCGACTGGTTTGAAGGTGCTGAACGAGGCACCCTGCCGGATGACTTTTATTCATCCGAGTTTCTGGTGGATAAAACGATCGAGTACATTGATCAGACACCTGCCGGTCAGCCATTTTTTTCTGTGATCGGTTTTCAGGCCATTCATATTCCTGTGCAGGCGCCGCGCGAGTTTATCGACCGGTATAACGGTGTGTACGATGAAGGCTGGGAAGTGCTTCGACAGCGGCGGCATCAGGCAGCCATCGCGCGAGGACTGATACCGGCAGATGCGCAACTCGGCCCGGTGCCTGACGTACTGCGGCGCTGGGAAGATCTGTCTGCGCGTGAGCGGGAACGCAGCATACGCAGCATGCAGGTGAATGCGGGCATGCTGGAGGCCATGGACTACCATGTCGGACGACTGCTTGATCACCTGAAAACCAGCGGTGATTACGACAATACGGTATTTATGGTGTTGTCCGATAATGGGCCGGAGCACAATCATCCAACGGCAGATGCCGGCTTCCGTTTGTGGTTATGGCTGGAAGGTTTTTCCCAGGACATAGAGACATTGGGTGAGCCTGGTTCCTATGCGTCTATTGGTCCCGAGTGGGCCATCGCCGCGGGCGCGGGCGGGTCGTTATTCAAATTTCACGCCAGTGAGGGTGGCACGCGTGTACCATTGGTCATGTCCGGCCCGGGCATTCCTTCCTCGGGCGCATTACACCCTTTCAGTTTTATTACCGACCTGGTGCCCACCATTCTGGAGCTGACCGGTGCCGAGGCGCTGGATTCAGGACCGGCGTTTACCGGGCGCAGCCTTGTTGATGTTCTGCAAGGGCGTGCGCAATCAGTGTATGGTCCAGAGGATGCTGTGTCTCTGGAGGCGTCCGGGCAATCTGCGGTATTCAAAGGTGATTACAAACTGGTACGTAATCTGGACTTATACGGTGACGGCGTCTGGCGCCTGCACAATGTCGTGCAGGATCCAGGCGAAACCCGCGACCTGAGTGCCGAATTGCCCGAGTTGTTTGCTGACATGATGAGAGAGTATGAACTGTACACGGCCGAATACGGCGTGCTGCCCATGCCGCCGGGTTACTCCGGTCAACAGATGATT
This sequence comes from Pseudohongiella spirulinae, assembly GCF_001444425.1. NCBI lineage: Bacteria > Pseudomonadati > Pseudomonadota > Gammaproteobacteria > Pseudomonadales > Pseudohongiellaceae > Pseudohongiella > Pseudohongiella spirulinae. Next base: position 3,082,155 of record NZ_CP013189.1, on the reverse strand, counting down.
GCCGAGGCGACAACCCGGCAGATCATTGCAAAGTACGGCATGATGTTGCTGGTTGCCGTATTTGGTGTTGTACTCGCATTACTGATTCTTTTTTATGTCCTGTTCAAGAGACCGTTCAGGTCGATACATTAACAGACTTTCAGGCCACCGGAGATGTGAGTGATGAGTATGCAGGCAGCGGAAGAACACGGTGAACAATTAGAATCAAAACTCAAAGGCGCTCTCGAACTGCAGCGTAAGGATTTCCTGCAGGAAGGCGCGGTGAGTGCGGCAACGCGCAGGGACCGGATTGATCGCGGCATTGATGTGCTGCTGAAGTATCAGGGGAAATTGGTTGATGCGCTGAATACTGACTTCAGTTGCCGCTCCCGAGAAGTCACTCTGCTCACTGATGTTGCGGCATCGTTGACACCACTGAAACACGCCCGGAAGCATTTGCACAAGTGGATGAAGCCCCAGCGTAAAGCCAGTTCGTTTCCGTTCAATTTACTGGGCGGTCGCTCCCGTATTGAGTACCAGCCGCTGGGTGTGGTCGGTGTCATCTCGCCCTGGAACTTCCCCGTCAATCTGACCTTTGGCCCACTGGCCGGCATTCTGGCGGCCGGCAATCGCGCCATGATCAAACCCTCGGAGTTTACGCCGGCTACCTCGGAGGTGATGGCCGAAATGGTTGCTGCGACCTGGGATCCCAAAGAGGTTGCAATTTTCACCGGCGGGCCCGAAGTCGGTCAGGCTTTTTCGGCTCTGCCGTTTGACCATCTGTTGTTTACGGGCGCGACGTCTGTCGCCCGGCATATTATGAAAGCTGCTGCGCAGAATCTGGTGCCGGTGACGCTGGAGCTGGGTGGCAAGTCACCCGTGATTCTGTCGCGCAGTGCAGATATTCAACGCAGCATTGAACGCATCATGCTCGGCAAAACCCTGAATGCCGGGCAGATATGTCTGGCGCCTGATTATTTGTTGGCGCCGGAAGAGCTGCTCGAGTCGGTCGTCGAAGCAGCTGAAAAAGCAGTACGTTCCATGTATCCCTCTATTCTGGATAATCCGGAATACACCGCCATTGTGAATGAGCGCCACTACCAGCGCCTGAGCAGTTATGTGCAGGAAGTTGAGGAGCAGGGTGTGCGAATCCATGCCCTTAAACCCGCTGATGAGGACTCCGCTGCACTTGATGAACGGCGCAAACTACCGCCGGTATTGATTGTGAATCCTCCCGATAACGCACGGGTTATGGAGGAAGAGATATTTGGTCCGCTGCTGCCTATCCGCAGCTATAAGGATTTTGATGAGGTGATTGATTATGTCAACGCCCATCCGCGACCACTCGCCGTCTACTATTTTGGCGAGGACAGGCATGAGGAGCGTGCAGTGCTATCCAGAACGACGTCCGGAGGTGTCTGCATTAACGATGTGATCATGCACATCATGCAGGAAGAATTGCCGTTCGGTGGTGTGGGACCCAGCGGCATGGGGGCGTATCACGGTGAGCATGGCTTCCGCACCTTCAGTCATGCCAAAAGTGTATACCGGCAGACGCGGCTCAATGTAGGTAAGCTGGGCGGTATGCTGCCACCCTACGGCAAGGCAACTGAGCAGACCATTAAAATACAGGTTAAACGATGATGGGCCGCAACCCGACAGTTTCGTGGGGTTCAGGGTTGTTATCGGTAATAGCTCTGTCAGCCGCAGTGGCTACTTTCCTGCTGATCAGCGTCGTCACACTATTTCGTGCTGAGCTGGGTTATTGGCTGTTCGAGCGACAGGCATCTCGGCAGGCGCAGTTTGACCGATTGACATCACTTGAGCCTGGGTTGCATGTTGCATTTTGTGGGACAGGTGCGCCTTTGCCGGATCCGACACGCGCCGAGTCGTGCGCAGTGGTGATCGCCGGAGACGCACTTTTTGTGATTGATTCAGGAAGCGGATCAACTTCAAACATTACCATAATGGGGTTGCCAGCCGATCAGATTCGAGCAGTATTTCTGACTCATTTTCATTCCGATCATATCGCAGATCTCGGTAATCTGGCACTGCAGCGATGGGTCAACGGGGCGCACCCGTCGCCCTTGCCGGTGATCGGCCCTCAGGGTGTAGACCAGATTGTGGCCGGATTCAACCTTGCGTATGGCCCGGATCAGATTTATCGTCCAGCACACCATGGTGAACAGATTGTGCCTTCTTCAGGTGCGGGCCTTGTCGCCCAGGCTTTTCAGTTGCCGGCACGAACGGAGCCTCCTGAGAATGAGTCAGCGATCAGCGTTTACGACGATGACTCAGTGTCGGTGTCGGCTTTGCGGGTCGACCATGATCCCGCTGATCCGGCAGTCGCTTATCGTTTTGAGTACGCGGGACGGTCTGTCGTCTTTAGCGGTGACCTGATTGTATCACGGTCACCCGGTTTCGAAGCGTTTGTCCGCGGCGCTGATCTTTTGGTGATGGAGGGTTTGCAGCCGCAACTGTTAAAAATTATCGAACAAAATGTGATTGAACGGGGTGACCCGAATCTGGGGGTCATCATGCAGGATGTGCTGGATTATCATACAACCCCTGAACAGGCCGCTGAACTTGCTCAATCAGCCGCTGCCGGGGCGCTTGTCATAAATCATGTGGTGCCACCCATACCAAACCGGTTCCTGGAAGCGGCCTTTCTGCGGGGTGCACCTTCCAGGTTTGACGGGCCGGTTCGTGTGGCCAGAGATGGCCTGGCCGTGACTTTGCCTTTGGGAAGTGATGAAATACAGTTTCACAACTGGTTTTAAGCGCCCATTTTTTCTGAGGATAGTCATGAATCGTCGATTCGGAGAGTTGAGAAGCATAGCCTTGTCAGTCGCGCTGATGATCAGCGGACCGGTCATGGCCAATGACTCGGACCCGCGCCCGCGCGACGTGGGCATTGCCCCCGGTATTTACCCTGCCGGAGAACACAATGCCATTACGGATGTGGCCGGTGTGAAAGTGGGCCATGTGTCATTAATAGAAGACGGCAATGTACGTACTGGTGTGACGGCGATCGTACCGCATGGTGGCAACATCTTTCAGGATAAGGTGCCCGCCGGATTTGCCCAGGGCAATGGATTCGGGAAAATGATGGGCACGACTCAGGTCATCGAACTGGGGGAGCTGGAAACACCGGTGGTATTAACCAATACCCTGTCAGTGCCAGAGGCGGCCGCCGGCGTCATTGAATGGACCCTGCAGCAGGTGGGCAATGAAGACGTCCGCTCAGTTAATGCCGTGGTGGGCGAAACCAATGACGGGCGCATCAACAATATTCGCCTGCGGGCGGTGCGCCCTGAACATGCCATTGCAGCCATTGACAGCGCCAGCTCAGGGCCTGTGGCTGAAGGCAGTGTCGGCGCGGGTATGGGTACAGTCAGTTTTGGATGGAAAGGCGGCATTGGCACCAGCTCGCGTGTATTACCGGCGAACGACGGTGGTTTCACAGTCGGTGTGCTTGTGCAGACCAACTACGGCGGTGAACTGCACATCATGGGGGTGCCAGTGAACGCTGAGACACTAAGCAGTCGTGTGGCAAGTGGCGCGACACAGACCAGCCCTGACGGTTCGGTGATGATTATCATTGCCACCGATGCGCCGTTATCAGACCGTAACCTTGAACGCCTGGCAAGTCGCGCATTCCTGGGTATCGCCAGAACCGGTTCGGCCATGCCTAATGGTTCGGGTGACTATGCTCTGGCATTTTCGACCGCCAACAGTGTGCGTCGAACGCCTGCTCGCCGCGAGCAGACGACCCTGGTGGAAGACTGGCCGAATGGTTTGATGACCCCATTGTTCCAGGCTGTTGTGGAAGCCACCGAGGAAGCCGTTTACAATGCATTGTTCAAGGCTTCTGCGGTGCAGGGTGTGAACGGAGATGCATTTGCAGAGTTGCCGGTGCCTGTCGTGTTGGACCTACTGGACAGACACGGTGTGATAAGTCCCTAATTTCAAGCATAATGGGCTCCAGATCTGCCAGGAGTCGATATGAATTTTTTCGTACTGACAACAACCGTGCTTTGCGCGGCCTTATTGGTAGCCAGTTCTCTGGCACTGATAATATGGAATTATCGACGCGCTCCCGGTGCGTTCGTCATGCTGGGGCTGGCGGCACCCGTGATTCTATGGTTAATCGGCAGTACGGGTGAATTGTGGGCGCGCACGCTGGATACAAAAGTTTTCTGGGCTAATTTTCAGTACTTCGGCATTGTCACTGTGCCTGTCGCTTATTTCATGGTGGCCCTGAGCGTCAGCAAGCCAGAGTTCAGGCTCTCTCTGCGTCACTGGCTCAGCCTGTTACTGATTCCATTCGTCAGCCTGTTGGTGTTGTGGACCAATCCCTGGCACGGCTGGTTCCGATCATCTGTTCAGATTCATGAAATTGGATCAATGTCAGTGCTGACGGCAACATTGGGCCCATACTTCTGGGTCCATACGCTCTATTCGTATTTCTTTATCATCGGCGGCATTGTGTTGCTAATGCGCCATGCCCTGCTTAATCGACAGCGCAGACCTCTGCAGTTTGTCCTGATGGCTTTATCGGCATTGGTGCCCTTTGCGGCGAACTTGTTGTATCTGTTACTCGATAATAATGTATTGCCTGTTGATCCGACACCTATTTCAATACTCTTCAGTACACTGCTGATTGCATTTGTTATCGTCAAACTCAACTTTTTCGACGTAATTCGCGGTGCTGCGCAGACTTTCGTAGATAATATGGAAGACATCATGCTGGTGCTGGATGACGAATTGCGGATATTAACCGCCAGTCGCAGTGCAGAGCAGTTCTTCGACATATCTCTGGCCGAACTCAGGGGTCAGAAAGTTGCACAGGTCGTGCCGGAGATACAGCCGTATCTGACAGAGACTGATGTCTCACTAGGTGTTGAATGTCCGTTGAGGCTGTGTCACGAAAATCAGGCTCTCGACATGGAATTGCGTATTACTCCAGTGCAGAGCTCAATGAGTGACCATCCAAAAGGCTGTTTGATTACTCTGCGGGACTTGAGTTCTGTGATGCTTGCCGAACAGCGCCTGCGTCTGGCGATGCAGGCTTCCCGGCAGGGTCTTTGGGATTTCGATATGGAGGCCGGCAGCATTTACTATTCGCCGGAGTGGAAGCGACTGTTGGGCTACAAGAACCATGAACTGGCCAATAATCCCGGATTAGCCAGTAAACTCACACCTCCGGATCAATGGCGCCGACTCAGCAGCAGTGTAGAGCAAGCCGCAGAGGCAGGTGCTCAATGGGTTGAGACTGAATTTAAAATGCGCCATCGAGACGGCCATCTGGTGAATATTCTCGCGAGGACATTATTAATTCGCAATGCAGAGGGAAAGCTGATTAGGCAGGTCGGAACGCATATGGTTATGCCCGGCTCATCTGACATCGAATCAATCTAAATAACATGCCGATCAGTAGTGTCAGGGTTCTATCAGCCCCGCACGAATGGCAATGATCGCCAGCTCGGCACTGTTGGCTGCATTGAGCTTCTGCTTGATGTTATAAAGATGTGTGCCAATGGTGCGGGGGCTCAGTGACATCACGTCGGCAATCTCCTGCACAGACCTGCCTTTGGCCAGCTCAAGAAATACCTTGAACTCCTTTTCACTCAATGCATCCAGTGGATTCTTTGAACCGGACACCTGTTCCACTGCCAGGGCCTGCGCAATCTCGGGCTCCAGATAAATTTGCCCTTTGTGTACGGTGCGAATAGCCTGCATCAGGACATCGGCGGCACTGCGTTTGGTGACATAACCCACGGCACCGGCTTTAATGACGCGCCGCGCATGCATAACATCTTCATGTGCCGATAACACCAGAATTTTTTGCTGCGGATTTTTGGCCAGTACTCTGCCAATTGCTTCCAGGCCACCAATGCCTGGCATGGAAATGTCCATGATCAGCACATCCGGCGCCAGGTCCTGGAATTGTTTTACAGCATCTTCACCGCTGTGTGCTTCGCCTATGACGTCGATATCGTCGGAGCCTTGTAAAAGCAGCTTGAAGCCCATGCGCACAACGGCATGGTCATCCACTAACATCACCTTGATGGCTTTTTTGCTCATGGGCAGTCCTGAGGTATTGGGAGTGTCACCAGAATGGTGGTGCCACCGTCGGTATTGAGTTCGTAATTCAGTTCGCCGCCGAATGCCTGAACACGTTCTTTGATACCGATCAGACCAAAACGTGAGTTCCTTTCAGGATTGCTTCCGGGAAAATTGTGTTTCAGCCCCTTGCCATCGTCGCTGATGCTAACCTGCAATAAAGTCGGATCGCCGGCTTTCAGTGTAAGCGCCACATCGACTTTTGACGCATCGGCGTGTTTCACAACGTTGGTCAGGCATTCCTGGACTATCCGATAAACGGTAATGTTCAGGCTTTCTTCAAAGTCGTCGAGAGTCTCCTCTGTTACGAGATGAATTGCCAGCTTAGGATGCTGTTTACGATACTGATCCACCAGTTCGCCGATCGCGTCATTCAGGCCCAGGTGATCCAGTGCGCTGGGTCGAAGCTGGCGTATCATGGAATGCACAACATCATAAATGTGTGATGCCACCTCAACGATGGTTCGGGCGTTCTCCCGAGTCTGGTCAGCCTGCGCATTGTCCCGGTTGGCAATGGCTGTGCCAATGGTCTTGATTGCGGTCACACACTGTCCAAGTTCGTCGTGGAGTTCCCGGGCAATTGAGCGGCGCTCATCTTCCAGCTTCACCTGCATCAGTTGAGTAAACTTGCGGTTTTGTTCCAGTTCCAGTTCAGCGGCCATTCGTTGTTGTTCCTCTTTGGCAAGCCGGGCGTTTTCGATCAAGGCGGCCTGCAGAGATTCAGCCATTCTGTTGAAAGTGTGCGAGATGGCATTGAATTCTGGCAGGTTGTAATTTTCGAGACGGACACCATAGTTGCCTTTCTCCATTTCCGTCAGTGCATTCACAATGTCATTCAGCGGTTTGAGTGTGCGACCCAGAATCTGATAGACCGCAATATTCAGGAGAATAATGATAACGAGCACAAACAGGGCAAACTGCCAAAGCTCATCCCAGGCATCCAGTACAGATCTTGAAGAGTCAGGTGTTATCAGAATGAAGCCGCCGGGCACAGGCAGCCGGACTTCGCCCGTATCCGGCGCGACCAGGGCCGTAAACCAGTCAGGCGCCCAGCGGCCCTGCTTATACTCGGACGGCGGTGATTCATACAACAGCATTTCATGTTCGTCGTACACCCGCACTTCATTGGCCCGGACCCGGCCGACATTGCCCAGGTAGTCGACCAGGCTGTCCATCGGATCGCTGATCTGGCTCAGCTCTATCGGTGAAGGTGCAATGGCCTGCAACAGTTGAATCGCTACCCGGGTGCCGGCTTCGATTTCCTGGTCGATAGATCGACGTTTATAGTCAATCAGCATATAAGCAATTACCGCGAGGCAGGCAATGCCCACCAGCGAAATGCTCAAACCAACCCGGAAGCGAAGATTCATTTCAGCCCCTCAATTTTTAATCAGCAGCCGATCGCGAAGCGCGTCGGCTTCTTCACGCAGGGCGCAGGCCATCACATCAGCCATTCCACTATGCCCGGCGTTGCCCAACAGCCGGAGTCTGGCATCGGGCAGACGTTGGCTTAGCTGCCACGCAGTGATCGGCGGGCAGACAAGATCTATTTCGCCCTGAACTATTGTGACGGGTATCTGAAGCAATTCTGAGCTGTTCAGCAAGTCAGTGTCTCCGAGAAAGAATTTGTGCCTGATAAAGTGCAGATGAATTCGGGCACGATTCAGAATTGTCTCACTCTCAGGTAGTGAGCTCACGCCATCTGCGTCGCTGCCGATTTTCATAATCTGCATTTCATATTCAACCCAGCGCAGGGCAGCCTCCGTCGCTCTGCTCTGGTTTGTATCAAACACGGCCTGATAATAAGCTTCGATCAAATCCTGCCCCATCCCTTCAGACATGTTCTGCCAGGCTCGCGGCGCAAACCGCTTCAGGCCACCGGTAAACCAGCTAACTTCATCATCGGTGCCCAGAAAAATTCCCCTTAGAATCATCGCCTGCACGTTCTGTGGAAACTGTTGCGCGTAGGCCAGTGCCAACGTGCTGCCCCATGATCCGCCAAACAGAGTCATTGGGCCATTGATGTCCAGCACTGAGCGCAGGGTATTGATGTCGTTTATCAAGTCTTGAGTGGTGTTTTCCCGGGTCTCGCCAGCAGGTGCTGACTGACCGCAGCCGCGCTGGTCAAACAGCACACTGTCGTAGAAGTCCGGATCAAAGTAGCGCCGGTGGTTGGCATTGACCTGACTGCCGGGCCCGCCGTGCAGAAAAATGACAGGGTGACCGTTTTTGTTGCCACAGCGTTCCACATACAGCGAATGCATTGGTGAGACTGCTACGCTCTGGCGGAACCAGGGTTCGATGTGTGGATACAGCGTGTTGATAAGATACCCCCGGGCGGCGCAGGCATGAGCGCTAACTTATTATGAATGCGCCACTTTTTTACAGGTTTATGCAGGTTTTGCCAAGATTAAAGGCCGTCATCTAATGAAAATCATGAGTGACAATTGCTGATAATGCGGCAGCTTGATGATGTCCCGAAAGGTAACAATCGAGATGTCGTGTGTTCAGGCGATCTAAATCGACCGGATGCATGACCCCGAATTATCGGGAAAACTCATCTACCGTGGAGATAATACTATGTGGACTAAACCAGCTTATACCGAAATGCGCTATGGCTTTGAAGTCACCATGTACTTCGCCAATCGTTAATTGCCAGACTGATTGACGGTGAAGCCTCAGGGGGAAAGCGGCCTGGTAGACAAGGCGGCCTTCTCTCTGACCCGAAACCAGGAAAATTTATGAGAATACGCGTTCTGGGTTCCGCTGCTGGCGGCGGATTCCCGCAGTGGAACTGCAACTGTCCGAATTGTGACGGCGTGCGCAAAGGCACCATCCAGGCGGCGCCGCGTACCCAGTCATCAATTGCCGTCAGTAACGACAATATCAACTGGTTATTGTTTAACGCCTCGCCCGACATCCTGACTCAGTTCCAACGCTTTCCCGAGCTGCAGCCCGGACGTGCCATTCGCGATACGGCTGTGCGTGGTATCGTGTTAATGGACGCGCAGATTGATCACACAACCGGCCTGTTTATGCTGCGTGAAGGCAAAACGCCGCTCAACATTTACTGCACAGACATGGTCCATGAGGATCTGACACAGGGTAACCCCATTTTTAACGTACTGAGCCATTTTTGTGGTGTGTCCTGGCATCAGATTCCAACTGCAGTCGGCAGCACATTTCAAGTGGAGGGCATTGAAGGTATTCGCATCACAGCCGTCCCGCTCAGCAGCAAAGCACCGCCATTTTCGCCGCATCGCCATGATCCGCATGAAGGCGACAATATTGGTATACAACTGGAAGACCTTGGCAGCAGCAAGAAGCTGTTTTACGCGCCGGGTCTTGCGTCTATCGAAGCGCATCTGCTGCCGTTTATGCAACAGGCTGACTGTCTGATGGTGGACGGCACCTGCTGGACCAATGATGAAATGCAGGCTCTGGGTATCAGCGAAAAATTATCACTGGATATGGGACACATGCCCCAGTCTGGTCCGGGAGGTATGATCGAAGCGCTTAGATCGTTTCCGGAAGCACGCAAAATACTTATTCATATCAATAATACCAATCCCATCCTGCGCGAAGATTCTGCTGAACGTCAGATTCTACTGCAGGAAAAGATTGATGTTGCATTTGATGGCATGGACTTCAGTCTTTAGGATCCCTTTTAACCGTGATTGCAGGAGTGTGTGCTATGGCAAATGATGTTGCTGTGCCATGGTCAGTCGAAGAATTTGAAGCCAGACTGCGAGCCAAAGAAAAGTGTTACCACATTTTTCATCCCTTCCACATTGCCATGAACAGCGGGCAATGCACCAAAGAGCAGGTGCAGGGCTGGGTGATCAATCGTTTTTATTATCAGATCATGATTCCTATAAAAGACGCAGCGGTGATGTCTAACATGCCAGACAAAGAACACCGTCGGCTCTGGGTCCAGCGCATTCTGGATCATGATGGCCTGGAAGGTGACGAAGGTGGAATTGAAGCCTGGCTGGCACTGGCTGAGGCCGTTGGCCTGTCAAGAGACGAAGTGATATCTCTGGAAAAAGTGACACCCGGTGTTAAATTTGCCGTCGATGCCTACGTCAACTTTGCCAGAACCGCGCCCTGGCAGGAGGCTGTCTGCTCGTCATTGACGGAGCTGTTTGCGCCCACCATCCACCAGAAACGACTGGACAGCTGGCCAGAGCACTATCCGTGGATTGACGCCACGGGGTACCAATATTTCCGTAAACGTCTTTCAGAAGCGCGCCGTGATGTAGAACATGGTTTGCGTGTGACGCTGGCGCATTTCAAGACTCGGGCTGAACAGGAGCGGGCTATAAACATCCTGCAGTTCAAACTAAACGTGCTGTGGAGCATGCTGGATGCCATGCAGGTGACCTACGGTATCGGTGAAAACAACAATGGAGCGATCGCGAGGATGAACCCATGAGCTTGCCAATCAGCGTGCCATTGAAGTTTGCCAGGCAGTACAAACTGCAATGGGAAACCGCACAGGACGCCTGGGTACTCTTATACCCCGAAGGCCTGATCAAACTGACCGGCAGTGCCGGTGAAATTCTCAAGCGGATCGACGGTCGCAGCAGTGTAGAGGATATTGTCAGCAACTTGCAGGCAGCCTTCCCGGAGGCCGACTTGCAGCAGGATGTCATTGATTTTCTGGAGCATGCTCATGACAAAGGCTGGATCACCGCCGACTGACAGCATCAAGCCCCCTCTGTGGGTCAATGCTGAAATCACTTATAAGTGTCCGCTGCATTGTGTCTTTTGCTACAACCCCCTGAATTATGCAGAGACCTTCGAAAAGGAATTGAGCTCTGCCGAGTGGATCAAGGCCCTTCGCCAGGCGCGCGAACTGGGTGCCGTACAGCTTGGCATTTCCGGCGGCGAACCGCTGATGCGTGATGATGTAGAAGAGATAGTCGCCGAGGCCAGCAATATGGGCTACTACGTTAACTTGTTGACGTCTGGCATCGGTCTGACTGAAAAAAGAATTGCTGCATTTAAAGCCGGTGGTCTGGACCAGATCCAGTTATCGTTTCAGGATTCAACCAGGGAAATGAACGACTTCCTCTCGAGCACTAAAACCTTCGATCTGAAACTCAAGGTTGCGAGGCTGATAAAGCAGTATGATTACCCCATGGTGCTCAACGTGGTCCTGCATCGACTGAATATCGATCACATTGAGCAGATACTGCAGATGGCAGAGGAAATGCAGGCTGACCATGTGGAACTGGCCAACAGTCAGTATTACGCCTGGGCGCTGAAGAACCGTGAACACCTGATGCCCAGTCGCGAGCAGCTGGAGCATGCAGAAGCGGTCTGCAATCAGTTTCGAGCCCGGCTGGGTAATAAAATGAAACTCTATTTTGTGGTGCCCGATTATTACCAGGACAGACCCAAAGCCTGCATGAACGGCTGGGGTACGGTATTTCTGAATATTGCACCTGATGGTCTGGCGCTGCCCTGTCACGAGGCCCGCATGTTACCCGGCCTGGACTTTCCCAATCTGCGTGATCAGGACGTGCGCAGCATCTGGTATGAGTCAGAGGCCTTTAATGCCTATCGCGGTGATAGCTGGATGAAGGAGCCCTGCCGCAGCTGTGACGAAAAGGACAAGGATTTTGGTGGTTGCCGCTGTCAGGCCTTTATGCTGACCGGTGATGCACGCAATGCCGACCCGGTGTGCAGTAAGTCACCGCATCACACCCTGGTAACTGATCAGGTGGCACTTGCGCAGCAGCCTCGTCTGCCAGACAATCAAGTTCGGCCGCTGATCATCTTTCGTGATGACAGGAATTCACGTCAGTTTACGTAAAGCTGAACTGGTGCCGCGACAATGTGTCGCATTCTATCTTTGACAAAGCTCCCGCAGAATAACGATATGGAAAAAGTGAATCAGTCGTTATAGCGGGGTTACTATGTCAGCGACACTTAAATCAAATGTCTTCAGTTTGTCCAGAATTGCTCTAGCGGTTGCCATGTCGGGCGCGACTGTTGTTGCGGTCGCAGCCGAACCGCCGACAGACATCGAACAGATCGTTATTGAAGGTCAGCGACATAGCGCCGGTGGCCACCTGAAAACCATGAGTGAGGCTGACATCAGAAAATTGTCGGCTTCTACCAGCGACACAGCCAGCCTGCTGGCCAATCTGGCCGGCGTCAGCGTTAACCAGACCGGCGCCGTATCCAGCCTGCCGATGATCCGTGGCCTGTCGGATGACCGACTGCGCATCAAGGTGGACGGTATGGACATGATTTCCGCCTGCCCGAACCACATGAATCCGCCCCTGTCATACATGGCACCCAGCGATGTGGGGCAGATGACCGTGTTCGCCGGCATTACGCCGGTCAGCGTGGGAGGGGACAGTATTGGTGGTACGGTAATCAGCGAGTCGAAAGCACCGTCGTTCTCGGATGCAGCCGTCTTTGAAGGTGAGGTGGGTGGCTTCAGCCGCAGCAATAATAATGCCTACGGCACCAATGTTAAAGTCAGCCGCAGCACGCAAAACGCTTATGTCAGTTATAGCGGCAACTACAGCCAGGGTGACAACTACACCGCGGCAGAAAACTTCAAGCCGACTGCTCAGACAGGACGGCCGGGTCACACTCTGCCGCTGGACGAGGTGGCCTCAACAGCTTACGAAACACAGAACCACAATCTGCGTTTTGCTTACCGCACAGAGGGCAATCTGTTCGATGTGCAGCTGGGTTACCAGAACATGCCCAGCCAGCTCTACCCCAATCAGCGTATGGACTTGCTCGACAACCAGCAGGTCAGACTTAATCTGAACTGGCAGCGCGACATGTCCTGGGGCCAATTGCAGACTCGTCTCTACCACGAAAAGGTAGAGCACGGCATGGATTTTGGTCCTGACCGACAGTTCTGGTATGGCACCAATGCGATGGGTGGTAACCCTTGTGACACTATTCGTTTTCATGGGGATCCGGCTGGTACCTGCGCAGCGGGTATGCCGATGTTTTCTGATTCGAATAATACGGGCTTGAGTCTGACCGCTGAAATTGAACTGGCTGCACGTGGCATGGTGCGCGTCGGGGCCGACTTCCAGCAATTCACGCTGGATGATTACTGGACAGCCTCTGGTGGTGGCATGGGGCCGGGAACATTCCAGAATATCAACAACGGCCAGCGTGATCGCAGCGCGATTTTTGCCGAGCATGAATTGCAACTGACCGATGCGCTGTTGCTTATGTATGGTGCGCGCGCAGAGCGCGTTACCCGCAACGCCGATGAGGTTCAGGGTTACTCAACGGCAATGACTGCGCCGGGTATGCAGTTTATGGAGGCCAGGGCATTTAATAATGCCGATCGCAAGGAGGCCGATACCAATCTCGATCTGACATTATTGGCTCGTTATGAAGTGAGCGACCAGATTGATCTGGAGTTGGGTCTTGCGCAGAAAACCCGTTCAGCCAACTTGTACGAAGCTTATCCCTGGTCGTCATGGATGATGGCCGCATCTATGAATAATCTGGTTGGTGATGGCAACGGATATGTCGGCAATCTGGACCTTAAACCGGAAGTCGCGCATACGCTGTCGGGTAGTCTGAACTGGCGAAGTGCTGACCGGGATATTGAAGCCAGTATCAATCCCTACTTCACCCGGGTTGATGATTACATCGATGCCGTGGCGGGCGGGATGATGATGTGGCGACCGGGCCAATACAATGTCTTGCAATATCAGAATCAGCAGGCCGAGCTTAAAGGGGTTGACCTGACGCTTACTGCTAATTTGTTTAATAATGCCAGTGGTCAATGGCAGTTGGCCGGTAATGTGAGCTACATTGATGCAGAGAATACAGATACCGGTTCTGGCCTGTACAATATCATTCCGGTTCAGGGGCGTCTCGCGCTGACTCAGCAGTTGGGAGGCTGGGACAACAGCCTGGAGTGGGTGTTTGCTGGCGACAAAGATGATGTGTCCGCTATTCGTAACGAGATGACGACCGACAGTTATTCGCTTTTCAATCTGCGACTGAGCCATACATGGGATCAGGTGCGGTTGGATCTGGGAGTTGAAAACCTGCTGGATGAGTTTTACTACCTGCCTGCTGGCGGTACCTACGTCGCTCAGGGCATGACCATGTCCATGAATGGAATTCCCTTCGGCATTGGTGTGCCGGGCATGGGACGTTCATTCTTTGCCGGAGTTAATTACAGCTTTTAACGGGGCGATGCCAATACGTTAAAGCTGATGCTGATACGGTCACGGTCGCTGCGATTTTCTTCAACACCGTGCTCCAGCCAACCAGGAAAAACATACATGCGCCCCTGCTCGGGGCGCATCTGTATTTCCTCTGCAGTAAATTCGCTGAGCTCATTGATCGGATAGGTTATCATCCGTGACGCGACGCGCGGATCTCTGAAAAAAATACTCCCGCATTCCGGCGCTTTAAGACTTACATAATAAACCCCGCTGAAATGGCAATTGGCATGGTAGTGAATCTTGTTGGATGCGCCCGGCGGACTGATATTCACCCAGGCCTGATGCTGATAAACCAGATTCGGCTTAAAGTGAATGGATTCACCAATGCGCTGACAGACCTGTAGTATCCGCAGATTGATCTCGTCAAATTCAGGTAAGTGCTGCAGGTTGTTAGGACTTTGCCAACCCCTGACATTGGAGTTAAGGACTCCCCGCGGATCATTTTTATACAGCAGTCGGATCGCTCCGAGTAGTCTGTTGTTAAAGTCCACATGATCGTCGAACAAGGTGCTCCAGACTAAACTTGGAAACAGAGACTGGGGACTAATCTTCAAGGATCTTTCCTTTTATTGTCAGTAAATATTTCGATAAAAATAATCTTCCTGCGAACGAAACTTTTGGAAAGATAACTGTGAACCAGTTCCTAGTCCAGCACTTCATTCGTAACAAGGTGTTGCAAAATTATGTATATTGATACACTATTCGTTCGTTCCAGACGTGAGTGGTAGGAACTGGCGTTACGATTTGTGACGAACCAGAGGCTTTCTACCCATCCCTCTCTCTTCGTTCCTGATCGCAACGTCTTTTGTTTCGAAAGAACTCAGATAATAAAAATATTCAGGAGCAAGATATGCGATTTAATGTGCCCCACAAGCGCAGATTACTGTGCAGCGCTATTTCCCTCTCACTGCTGCCAATGACTTCTCAGAGTTACTCGCAAGAAATTGAGGTTGAGGAAGTTGTTGTGACCGGTTCCTTTATTCGTCGAAGTGAAGGTTTTACTCAGGCTTCTCAGGTTACCCAGATAAGTGCTGATGACCTGCTGGACGAAGGTACTCTGAATTTGGGAGAGGTAATTCAGAATATGTCATTTGTGGGCGGTCCATCGTCCTCAATTACCAATACCATTCAGGGTACCAGCTCGCGCAGCACGAGTATTGACTTGCGTGGTCTTGGGCCGCGTTCCACCCTGACGCTACTGGATGGCAAGCGTATTGCTGACCAGAACGTAAACGTGATGGTGCCTACTATCGCTATACAGCGAATAGATATTGTTGCTGACGGTGCAGCTGCTCTTTATGGTAACGAGGCGGTTGCGGGTGTCGTCAATTTTGTACCTTACACTTCCTATGATGGTGTAAAAATTGAGGCGTATGGAGAGCAGGATTCACGTGGCGACTATGATGAACAGTCGGTACAGATGCTTTGGGGTGGAGACATCGGCGACTTGGATGTTGTGGTTGCCGGGCAGTTCAGGACAAACAGCCGACTCGGCTGGGACGAGCGTCCCTATCTGGCTCAGGCTGGTCTGAACTATTCATCCAATGCGCCGGGCAACTATGTTGTCCCGCTCCGTGATGCTTCCGGTAATTACACCGGGGCGTCGGCCAATCGACCGGATCCCAATTGCGCACCGGCGGCGGATCGGCAGTCCTACGTTGCAGGAGCCAACAACAACCCCTACGGTATGTTAGTCGGGAGTACCTGCTATTTCGATTTTGGAGACACCCGGAGTTACCGCGAGCCAACGGATACGAATTCGATTTTCGCAAATGCGACCTGGGATGTCAGTGACGATTTGACATTACGGGCGCAGGTGTTTAATTCGCGCCTTTACCAGGTGTCTTACACCTCAACATCCAATCCGGGTAACTCGCGCATCGGAGAGTTGGGAGCCATTCGTGGCGAACTACCAGGTAACCCTTTCCTGGCTCGAAACGCTGCCGGTGAGCAGCTGTATGGCGTTGACTTGAATGGCGATGGCATTCCCGATCGTGGCACAGAGGATCGCAATAATGATGGGTTGATGGACTATATCGTGTCCGGTACAACGCCCAATGGTCTGCCTCTGCATGAGGATGTGAGAGCCAGAACATTACGACCTATCAATAAAACACATACGCCATCAGATGGACACACGCCTGACGGGGATAACATATCTGACAGCACTGACCATAATAGTCGGATGTTATTCCAGGCTGATTTTAAGGTTCCCATGCTGGATGGTTGGGAAGGCGTAGCAGCATACGCCCGAAGTAACAAGAAACTGCGTTACATGTCTAACCAGAACTATGATATTGAGGCCATGAAGCAGGGTATTAACTGTGATGTGATCAATGATCGAGATGCGTGTTATAATCCGTTCTTTGTTGTGGATCAATCGACCAATAATTCTATTCATGTAATGAATGCGATTGCCGCACGATCAAAGGAAATGGAAGAAGTTTGGCTGAATACCATTGATGTGATCCTCAACGGTGAGCTGCCATTGGGCAGTTTTGAATTGCCCGGCGGACCAATCGGTGCTGCAGTTGGTTATCAGTGGCGTGATGAGAAGTTTACCAATACGCCATCGGTTCATGAAATTCGGGGTGATACGTGGATCGGTAGCCCGATTCCTGAGGATATTACGTCAGGCAGCCGCGAAGTCGATGCCTATTTCCTGGAGTTGGCAATTCCGGTTTTGTCGAATCTGGAAATAGAAGCCGCTGTGCGTACCGAGGATTTTAGTACAGGCCAGAAATCAACTGATCCCAAATTCGGCGTAACCTGGGCGGCGACCGACTGGCTTAACTTGCGCGCGACAACAGGTGATGCATTTATCGCACCCTCAATTACTCAGCTGCTTAATCCGGTCAGCTGTGGGTTGTCAACAGTGACTGATCGCTTCTCTACTTTCTCCGCTTTCACAACCGCATGTTCTGGTGGTAATCCCAATTTGGAGAACGAGACATCAACATCCAGACAATTCGGTTTCGACCTTACTTTTGGTAACTTTGATCTGTCAGTCACCTGGAACGAAACGGATTTTAAGAATCGTATCGTTGGAATATCCGGCCAGCAGGTCATGAATGCTGAATTCGAAGCATTCAAAGCCTGGTCAGGTTTTACAGGCAGTGGTGTAGGTTCTGCCAATCAGCCCTCTCTGGCTCAATTGCAGGCTTGGCTGGCCAGTGGTTTAAGTAATCCAGACATAGTGCGTGACCAGAACGATCTGCATACCATTTTGCAGGTTACAACGCCGGGAAGTGTTAATGCCCAAAGCGTAAAAGTGACGGCTTATGATATTCAAGGCAATTACACGATGAGTCTGGGGGATTGGGGCGATTTTCGGGTCAACCTGCAGGCAACTTATTTGGATGAGTTTCTGTACCAGGAGAATCCGGGTGGCCCGGTGTCTGATGCGGTTGGGCGAACTAATCGCCTGACAGGCACAGCGCCAGCTGTCCCTGAACTAAAAGCCAATCTGCGATTGGGTTGGTCGTTGAATAACCATGCAGTGAGCGGTACTGTCCGGTATGTCAGCGCTATGGACTGGGATGGTACCAACTACACTCCGCTCATTGCGCGTTTTGCCAACACCAACCCGAATCCCAGCATTGTCGGGGGGCAGATTCGGGCCTGGACCGACTTCGACCTGGCCTACACTTACCGCGGCATCAGTCTTTATGGCGGCGAAATGGCCTTCAGCGTTGGTTCGCGTAATCTGTTTGACAGACAGGCGCAACGCACACCAGACTTCGCCGGTGTAATGGGTGAATTGCAGGATCCGATGGGTCGGTCAATTTACGCTCGTATGGTTTACGATTTCTGATTGATTCAGTCATCGTCCAACAAAAAAGGGGCCTCATGGCCCCTTTTTTGATTGCCTGATATGTCTGCAAGTACCACCACCGGTAAAAGAACAACAGACAAGGCTGTCTCTTGTCGGAATGCAGCTTCATTGCTCCACAGTGAGCGAATGCCGCGAGCAGAATATCCAGTGGCGTTAATCAGTCGCCTCAAGCCTTTGGTCTTTGGTCTTTGGTTTCATCAGGCGCTCTCTGGCAGGACGATGTCGGGAGTGGTTTAATAGTACACCTACTAGTGAATGACGCCTCTATCTGGCTGGCGACACTGACCCGATGCTGCATCCTGGTACCACACGGTCGGCACGTTGACATCATTGTCCTGTGCGACAGCAACCAGCCGACGGATGTCATCAGCGTCGGTCTTCAGGTCTGATGATATTGACAATACAGGGATCAGACACTTATTCGAGTCAGAGATTGAGTGTCGAGACTGGTTGATTAGTGCTGTTAATACGTCTTGGGGCCTTACGTCCGACTGATCGTCGGAATCGTGCAGGCGGAACAGTTGCCAGACACCCGGGAGCCCCAGGGATTCGTGGATGCTCAGATGTCTGTCGGCATTATTGCGATCTAAAGCGGGTAACTGTGTTGGTGTATGAGTTGCCATAAAGGAGTCAATCCACACGCCATGCAATCGCAGCGATGCCGATTTATCGGTTGTGTCCCAGGTCGACATCAGTAGTCTGTTAATCTGTGGCAGGGCGATTGCCAGATCCTCGATGCTTCGCACAATCAGCCAATTGTTTATAACTGTGTACTCCTCTGTTTAACCGGCCGCGCGAGCCAGACGGTCATTTACTGCCTCCCATTCGGGAGTAGACGGAGGTGACTCGACAATGATTTTTTCGCACTGAAGCCTATCGAGCTCACGCAGGGTGGAAAACAGCTGTTGCCCATACTCTTTGCAGGTATTTGACATCATCTTCCAGGCAGTGCCTTTAAAAGTCAGCGGTTGTGCAGTCATGGAGAGCACAGCAATTCTGCTTTGTGAGTCGGCACTTTGTTCAAGCTGCTGCTGTAAGGACTGCCGCGTCACAAGCGAAAGTGGTGTAAGTGGCGCGTAATGACTGGTATGGGTGCCAGGAACGCGTGGCAGAGACCCTTTGGTGTCTGGCGAAAGCTCGCCAATAACGGCTTCTATTTGTGCCTGTGTGACCGCGCCGGGGCGCAGGATGCGGGCCTGATCTGCGCTGAGATCGACAATTGTTGATTCCAGACCTACTTCACAGCTACCCCCATCCAGCACCAGGCCTACATCGCTCCCGAGTTCTTCTGTGACATGTCGGGCCTGTGTAGGACTGATGCGACCAAAGCGGTTTGCCGATGGCGCCGCGATACCGGCATCAAAGGCGTTGAGCAGCGAGCGCGCGACGGGGTGAGACGGTACTCTGAGCCCCACCGTATCCTGACCGCCAGTGAGTACGCGGGAGGTGTGTTTCGAGGCTTTCAATACGATGGTCATGGGACCTGGCCAGAACAATTCCGCCAATGTCCATGCAGATTCCGGGATGTCGCGGGCGTATCGATGCAAGAGCTGGGCATCTGCCAGATGAACAATCAGCGGATGCCCTGCAGGTCGTTGCTTGACACGATAAATGTTGAGTAAAGCGGTATCGTTGCCGGCATCTGCCCCCAGACCATAGACAGTCTCCGTTGGAAAGGCCACCAGGCCGCCAGCACGAAGAATTTTTGCTGCGTGTTCTATGTTGCAATCGGGAGTCATCGCGGGGGCCGAAGAATGCAAAGACAAGTATTGTCAGGGAATTGTATGTTAAATAAAAATCGAATATATTTTAACAATTGTTCGTCTGAAACTGATGATTGTTGCTAATGTTGAACTACAAACAGCTCTACTATTTCTGGAATGTGGCCAAGTACGGAGGTGTTACGCGAGCCGCCGAGCAATTACATTTGACACCACAAACCATCAGTGGCCAGGTCAGTGAGCTGGCGCAGTCGCTGGGTGTGGATCTCTTTTACCAGAGCGGTCGGCGTCTAAAACTGACATCTGCCGGTGAGCTTGCGTTCACTCATGCCGAAGAGATATTCCAGACAGGCAAGTCGCTTGAGGCCAGACTTAAAAACAATCAGCATCATACCGACCTTCTGCTGCGTGTCGGAGTATCCAATGTAGTGCCCAAATCAATAGCATTCAGCCTGCTGTCACCGGCACTTCAATTACAGGAACCTGTCAGGCTCAATTGCTATGAGGACAAGCTGGAGTCCTTGTTTGCTGAGCTTGCTGTGCACAACCTGGATCTGGTGATCGCTGACCGTCCGCTGCCGGCCGATACCGGTGTAAAGGGTTACAACCATCTGCTGGGAGAGTGCGCTTTGGCTTTTTATGGAACCCCGGAACTTGTCGAATCAGTACGGGTTGATTTCCCGCGCTCGCTCAACGACGCCCCGCTGTTGATGCCGGGCCCGGACAGCGCACTAATGCCTGCCCTGGAGCGTTGGTTTGCAGACATGGGCATCTCGCCATATATCAAAGCTGAGTTTGATGACTCCGGCTTGATGAAGGCGTTCGGACAGGAGGGCGTGGGTCTGTTTCCGGCCCCGGAGGCAATTAGCGAGCAGGCTGCCAGGCAGCATGGTGTGAGCATTGCCGGCACCACATCAGATATCAGCTGCCGGTACTACGCCATCACGCCTGAACGTCGTTTGAAACACCCGGCACTGGAGGCGATCAGCCAATCTGCCAAAAGCAATGTATTCAGCACTGTCGCTTCACGCGCATGATCAACAGGTAGCGAGAGTAGATCAGGAATTCGGTAAGCAGTAACAAATGTAAGTAAGGAGTCATTTGATGAAGAACGCTCAGACTAACCAGAATAACGTGCCCATTACCGTGGCACTTGGCGATGGTATCGGCCCGGAGATTACCCGGGCCACTCTTAAAATTCTGGAGGCAGCGGGTGCAAGAATCGCACCCGAGTTTATCGATATTGGCGAGCAGGTGTATCTGGCAGGGCATAGCTCGGGAATTGAACCTTCCGCATGGGAATCGCTTCGCCGGACACGGGTTTTTTTGAAAGGTCCAATCACAACTCCTTCAGGCAGCGGATACAAAAGCCTGAATGTAACTATTCGCAAGACGCTGGGCCTGTACGCCAATGTGCGGCCCTGCGTCAGCTACGCACCGTTTGTCAAGACGCAACATCCTGCTATGGATCTTGTCATCATCAGAGAGAATGAAGAGGATTTGTACGCGGGCATAGAACACCGGCAAACCGATGAGGTGTTTCAGTGTTTGAAACTGATTTCACGTCCCGGCTGCGAAAAAATCGTACGCTATGCGTTTGAATATGCCCGTCAACAGGGACGCAAAAAAGTTACCTGTATGGTCAAAGACAACATCATGAAGATGACCGATGGCCTGTTCTATAAAGTCTTTCAGGAGATCGGTGCAGAATATCCGGACATCGAGCAGGAGCGATATATCATTGATATCGGTAGCGCGAGGATCGCTACGCGCCCTGAACAGTTTGATGTGATTGTGACCTCGAATCTTTATGGTGACATTATCAGTGACATCGCAGCTGAAATGACCGGCAGTGTCGGTCTGGCGGGTAGTGCCAATATCGGTGACCATGTTGCCATGTTCGAAGCGATTCACGGCAGTGCGCCTGATATCGCAGGCCAGGGCATTGCCAACCCCAGCGGCATCCTGCTAGGTGCCGTCATGATGCTGGTTCATATACGGCAGGCAGATGTTGCCGAACAGGTTCATAATGCATGGCTGGCAACCATCGAAGAGGGGATACATACTGGCGACTTGCGTGGTGAGCAAACGCTGCAGCATGTATCGACGGCGGAATTCGCGGATGCTGTAGTTGCCCGTCTGGGTCATGAGCCCAAGATATTCAAGCCGGTACGCTACCAGAATCCACCCGAAGCACCGGTCAGCAAATCATCATACCAGCGAAAAGCACCAGCAGAAAAAAAGCTTGTAGGTGTTGATGTATTTGTGCATGAACCAAACAGTGATCCGGAGTTTTTGGCGAGTCGCCTGAATCAGCATTCAGAGAGTGCGCTGAGCCTGCAGATGATCACCAACAGGGGCATTAAAGTCTGGCCAAATGGTTTCCCCGAGACGTTCTGCACTGACCATTGGCGTTGCCGCTATCTGGCATCGGACGACGCGTCTGCACCGTCGCATCAGGACATCTTATGCATTCTTGGTGGATTAATTGAGTCCGGCGTGGATGTCATCAAAACCGAGAATCTTTATACCTTTGACGGTGAAGCCGGTTATGCCCTCGGGCAGGGCCAGTAACCCAGCTGGTAGCACCGCGGTTATTATGTAAGCGCGGTGCACAATGCTCTCACAGAGCCAGTATGGTGAGATTGATCAAGTCTGTAACTTAGTCGCTCCTGTCAAGTGAGACGTCAGGCGAATCGGCCTGAAATCACCCTCAGGCCTGGAAAGTTCACCGGGCAATTCAAAAAACGTTTTGTATAAACGCACGCATTCATCTTTTTTGTGCAGTATTCAGAATTATTCCGTGGCGTTCAATTTGCCAGCCAGGCATAGCTGTATTGCTTGAGAAGCAGTAGTGACTGATCTGCGGTCGGGCTTTGCCTTGCTTTTTCGGGGTTCGCTAAATAGTACATTAATGCTTGATAATCGCAAAAAAATGTATCATATTTGCGGCAGCTATCTGCCGATGGTTAAAGCGGCAAAACTGCATCACGGAGACTAACAAAATGAAAACAGCAAGCTATATTGGTGGGAATTGGTTTTACAGCGAAGAAGAGGGCCGTGCAGTATATGATGCTGTTAGTGGTGTCCGGGTCGCAGGTGTCTCCAGTGCGGGTGTGGACTTTCCTGAGGTGCTACGATTTGGTCGCGAGGTGGGGGTGCCTGCTTTACAAGCGATGACGTTGCATGAAAGGGCCGCATTGCTCAAGCAGCTGGCATTGTATCTGACAAGCCGTAAGAAAGAGTTCTACAAAATTTCTGATCATACAGGTGCGACGGCGGGCGACCATCGTATTGATATTGATGGTGGCATTGGCACCCTTTTCGCCTATTCCAGCCTTGCGAGGCGTGAGTTTGCTAACCAGCGCTTTATCGTGGAAGGTCCGGCGGAACGGCTTTCGGCAGATAACAGTTTTTCTGCCAGGCACATACTGGTGCCTCGGTTGGGCGTTTCGGTGCATATTAACGCCTTCAACTTTCCCTGTTGGGGGATGCTGGAAAAAATCGCTCCAAGCCTGATTGCCGGTGTGCCCGTTGTTGTTAAGCCTGCTACCGATACGGCCTATGTCACAGAGGCTGTTGTAAAGGCGATTGTTGAGTCGGAGATTCTGCCGCCGGGTTCATTGCAGCTGATTTGCGGAAGCACAGGCGACCTGCTGGATCACCTTCTTGAGCAGGATGTGGTCACGTTTACCGGTTCGGCATCGACCGGGCAGAAGTTGTGCAACCATCCGAATATTGTTCGTCGACGCATTCCCTTTAACATGGAGGCGGATTCACTCAACTGCTGCGTGCTGGGTGCGTCAGTTGCGGACACAGATCCTGAGTTTGGCCTGTTCATCAATGAAGTGGTTCGCGAAATGACAGCCAAGGCCGGGCAGAAGTGTACGGCTATTCGCCGGGTTCTGGTGCCAGCCAGTAAGGTCGAAGCGGTGATATCGGCACTTCGTGAGCGCCTGCAAAAGGTCGTAATCGGCGACCCTGCTGTGGACGGCGTAACAATGGGGCCGCTGGTCAGTGCTTCGCAGAAGCAGGATGTCAGCAGTTGCGTAAATGCACTGCGTGAAGTTTGTGAGTGCCTGATCGGCGGGGACGAGTCTTTTGATCTCGTTGGCGATAACGCAATACCGGCGGCTTTCTACCCTCCTACCGTATTGCTGTGTAAGGAGCCCATGGACGAGCAAAGTCCAGCGCATTCTCTGGAAGCTTTTGGTCCGGTGACAACGATTATGCCGTACAACTCGACAGAGGAAGCAGTCACGCTCGTGAGTTACGGACGCGGCAGCCTGGTCAGCTCAGTAGTATCTGCAGATCAGGAAGAGGTTGCGGAATTTGTGTTGCGTATGGCGCCCTATCATGGCCGTTTGCTGGTGCTGAATCGTGACTGTGCGGAATCATCTACCGGGCACGGTTCGCCGCTACCGCAACTGGTTCACGGCGGTCCCGGACGCGCGGGCGGTGGTGAAGAGCTGGGCGGGGTCAGAGCCGTCAAACATTACATGCAGCGCACGTCTGTTCAGGGCAACCCGACCATGCTCATGGCCATAACACGCGAGTATTCCCCAGGAGCGCGAACAACAAGCACTGACATCCATCCGTTCAGAAAACACTTCGAAGACCTTCAGGTTGGGGAAAGCCTGCTGACCTACCGAAGAACGGTCACTGAGGCTGACATTGTCAATTTCGGCTGCCTGAGTGGTGACCATTTTTATGCCCACTTTGATGAGCTGGCAGCGTCCGAATCCCTGTTTGGCAAACGCGTGGCGCACGGCTATTTCCTCATTTCCGCGGCGGCTGGTATGTTCGTCGAACCTTCCCCGGGCCCGGTTCTTGCAAATTATGGTCTGGAAAATCTGCGCTTCATAGAGCCGGTGGGCATTGGCGACACGATTCAAGCGCGGCTGACGGTCAAGCAGAAGATAGAAAAAGATAAGCGACCGGATGACAAAGAAGCAACGGGCGTTGTTGTCTGGGATGTACAGATTATGAATCAGCGCGGTGAGTTGTGCGCACACTATGACATTCTGACGCTGGTTGTACGACGTGATGCGTAATCAATCGGTTCATGGAGGCGAGAAAAAATAATGACAGCATTCGCAAATATTATGTACACCGTAGAGGACGGCGTGGCAGTTCTGACGCTGAATCGCCCTGAGACTCTGAACAGCTTTACGGTTGCCATGCACGAAGAAGTACGTGTCGCAATGAACGATGCGCGCACTAATCCGGAAGTACGTTGCCTGTTAATAACTGGCGCCGGTCGTGGCTTCTGTGCGGGTCAGGATCTGAATGACAGAACTGTGCAATCTGATGCGGGTCCGCTTGATCTGGGTGAGTCGGTAGAGAAATACTACAACCCTTTTGTCAGATCGATCATGACTCTTGATAAGCCGGTTCTCTGTGCCGTGAATGGAGTTGCTGCGGGTGCCGGCGCCAGCATCGCGCTCGCTTGTGATATTGTGCTGGCAGCACGCTCCGCCAAATTTGTACAAGTGTTCTGTAAAATTGGCTTGATTCCTGATTCGGGTGGCACCTGGAACTTACCTCGCGCGCTTGGATTGCCTCGCGCCAAAGGTCTGGCTCTGTTGGGTGACAAACTACCCGCCGAGCAGGCGGAAAACTGGGGCATGATCTGGCGCTGTGTGGATGATGATGCACTGATGTCAGAAACAATGGAGCTCGCCAGGTATCTCGCCACTCAACCTACACGGGGATTGGCCGAAACAAAACGTCTTCTGAATGAATCATTCTCTACCCCCATGCACCAGCAAATGGAGAATGAAAAATATGCCATGCGGCGTTTGGGGCAGTCGCACGATTATCGCGAAGGTGTTGCTGCTTTCCTGGATAAGCGGCCACCGGTTTTTCGTGGTGACTGACAGGCCGTCGAAGTAGCAATATTGACGAGACAGATCTCACAGTGTGCACCGATAAGAGTGCACTGCCTCTGTTGTGTCTTGGTTGTGAATCAAAATATTACTGTGCTGCACCGCTTTTGATGCCTGCCGCAAGGCTGCATTGAGGCAGTGCTGTGTCAATTTGGAGTTAGTGATGTTGAAAGATGCTTTTATCTGTGATGCCGTTCGCACACCCATTGGTCGTTATGGCGGTGCACTTGCTGCAGTCCGGGCAGACGATCTGGGTGCCCTGCCGATACGTGCACTGATTGAGCGTAACACAGGCATTCAATGGTCCGAGGTGGATGATGTGGTTTATGGCTGTGCCAATCAGGCGGGCGAGGATAATCGCAACGTGGCGCGAATGTCGGCTCTGCTTGCCGGCTTGCCGGTCGATGTGCCCGGAACGACTATCAATCGCCTGTGTGGGTCCGGAATGGACGCCGTGGGTTATGCGTCCCGGGCAATTCGTACGGGCGAGGCCCAATTAGTGGTGGCAGGCGGTGTCGAGTCCATGTCGCGGGCGCCGTTTGTGCTGGGTAAAGCCGAGACTGCCTTCAGCCGCAGCCAGGAGCTGTACGACACAACCATTGGCTGGCGCTTTATAAACAAGCGTCTGGCCTCAATTTACGGCACCCACTCGATGCCGGAGACGGCTGAGGAAGTTGCAGCGCAATTCGGCGTCAGCAGGGCCGATCAGGATGCGTTTGCGCTGCGCAGCCAGCAAAAGGCGACAGCAGCTCGTGACTCCGGCCGGTTTACAGAGGAGATAATTCCCGTATCAATTCCGCAGAAAAAGCGCAGTGACCTGGTTGTCGAGCACGACGAGCATATCCGCGCCGATGCTTCGTTGGAGGCTCTGTCGGCCCTCGGCACTCCATTTCGACAAAATGGCAGTGTGACTGCAGGTAACTCATCGGGCGTAAATGATGGGGCGTGCGCACTGTTATTGGCTTCTGAGAATGCGGTTAAAGACTACGGGCTGAGTGCTCGTGCCAAGGTGCGTGCTATGGCGGTGGCCGGTATTGAGCCACGCATTATGGGTGCTGGGCCAGTGGCCGCCGTTCATAAGGTGCTCCGCCTGGTGGGGTTAACGCTGGCTGATATGGACGTTATTGAACTGAACGAAGCTTTTGCGGCCCAATCGCTTGCTGTCCTGCGCGAGCTGGGCCTTGCCGATGATGCCGCAAACGTGAACCCTAATGGCGGGGCTATAGCATTGGGGCACCCGCTGGGCATGAGCGGTGCGCGCCTGGTCACAACAGCCATGATAGAACTGGAGCGCACAGGAGGGCTGTATGCCCTGTGTACCATGTGTGTTGGCGTTGGCCAGGGCATTGCCATGGTCATAGAAAGGTGTGACGCGTCAGTCTGAATATTTAGTGGTTTTAGCCTTGTCGTGACAGGCTTATAGATATATGATACATGTAAGTTAATCGGGCTGTTTTGTTAGTATCATAACTGCCTGAATAGATATGGAGCTTGCGTAATGAGTAATTTTAATTGTGATTCAACCGAGCTTGAGCGGCGCTTTCAGCTGCGGGTTGACGAGGAGCAGCGAATAGAGCCGAAGGACTGGATGCCAGAGAAGTATCGGGCAAACCTGATTCGACAAATATCTCAACACGCTCATTCAGAAGTTATTGGTATGCAGCCTGAGGGATGCTGGATAACGCGCGCACCAACTCTGCATCGGAAGATCGTTTTGCTCGCCAAAGTTCAGGACGAGGGCGGGCATGGACTGTATTTGTACAGTGCCGCAGAAACACTTGGAGTCAGTCGTGAAGAGCTCATCGATCGTCTCCACAGTGGCAGTGCCAAGTATGCATCCATATTCAATTACCCGTCTCTGACGTGGGCGGATGTAGGCATCATCGGATGGTTGGTAGATGGTGCGGCTATTGTGAACCAGATCACTTTGCAGCGGACTTCGTATGGTCCCTATGCAAGGGCCATGGTGCGTGTATGCAAAGAGGAAAGCTTCCACCAGCGACAGGGTTACCAAAGTGTTATGGCGTTGGCACGTGGTTCTGATGAACAAAAAGCGATGGCGCAGGATGCCCTTGACCGATGGTGGTGGCCTTCATTGATGATGTTTGGTCCGCACGATGGTGAATCTGCACACAGTGCGCAATCTATGAAGTGGAAAATCAAACGCGAAAGTAATGACAGTCTACGACAACGATTTGTTGATCAGACGGTACCTCAGGCTGAATATCTGGGGCTTCGCATTCCCGATTCAAAGCTGCGCTGGAACGAAGAGCGCGGCCATTATGATTTTGGTGAGATCAATTGGGAAGAATTCGAAAACGTAATAAGTGGTAACGGTCCGTGCAATCGCCAGCGTCTGGCCCACCATGTTCAGGCACATCAAGACGGCGACTGGGTGCGGGAAGCTGTCAGGGCTTATGACAGAAAGCAGCTCGATCGGGTGGGCGCGACGGAAGCAGCGGGCAATCGTAAGAAGCACGCAGCATAAAAGGAACAGAGAGTAATGAAAGAAACAACGCTTATGCCTTTGTATGAGGTATTCATCCGTTCCAGACGTGGCCTGGATCATAAACATGTGGGTAGCCTGCATGCCGCAAGTTCGGAGCAGGCCCTTGAGTACGCGCGCGATTGTTATACCCGGCGTAGCGAGGGATGCAGTATCTGGGTAGTGAGATCATCCGATATCGTTGCTTCTCAGTCGGATGACGCGTCCAGCTTCCATGACCCTATGGACGAGAAACCGTATCGACATGCCGCGCACTATGTTCTCCCGGATCCGATTAACAATATGTGATATGCAGGTGCAGTAATGACAAAGATTTCAGGCAATGAGCATTTGTTTCGCTACGTGTTGGCGTTGGCAGATGATGCCTTGGTGCTCGGGCAGAATTTGTCTGAGTGGTGTAGCCGCGGCCCCTATCTGGAGGAAGATCTTGCTCTGGCCAACGTGGCGCTGGACTATCTTGGCCGGGCGCGTATGTTCTTTGAATATGCAGCGCAAATAGAGGACAAGGGTCGTACCGAAGATGACCTGGCATTCCTGCGCGACAGCAGAGAGTATCGGAACTACCTGTTACATGAGCTGCCCCGCGGCGATTTTGCATACACTATGGCCCGTCAATTGATGGTAGATGTTTTCAGCCTCGAGTACTTGAAGGCGCTGTGCAAATCGACTGATGAAACCTTGTCCGCTATTGCTCAAAGGACAGTGAAGGAAAGTGAATATCATCTGCGTCGCAGTCGCACATGGGTTGTGCGGCTGGGTGACGGCACTGAAGAAAGTCACACACGTATGCAAAAAGCTTTCGATGATTTGTGGGGCTACAGTCATGAACTGTTCGAAGGTGATGACAGTGAGAGAGCGCTTGTTGCTGAAGGCATTTCAGTGGACAGCAGCACTATCAGAAACGAGTGGGACAGAGTCGTGAATGAAGTGTTGTCAGAGGCGACGCTGAAGCGACCTGATGAAGGCTGGGCTATTCGCGGTGGCAGAAACGGCATCCATACCGAAAGTTTCGGGCCCATGCTGGCAGAAATGCAATACATGCAAAGAGCTTACCCCGGTCTGGAGTGGTAGTGGGCGACACAATCACCCTGGTGCCAGAGCTGCTTGCGCGCCGCCGCGCCCGGAGAAACAACTCTGACTGTGGCGAGTTATGGTCAGCACTGGATCAGGTCGCCGATCCTGAGATTCCTGTCTTGTCGATTTGGGATCTCGGTGTGCTGCATGATGTGGCACGAGAGGGTAATCAGGTTGTTGTGACGATCACACCAACCTACTCTGGCTGTCCTGCTATGGATGAAATATCAAGAGAAATTAAAGGGTTGCTTTCGCGCGAATATGGCCTGGATGCCACCGTGCGCTTGAGTTTGACGCCGGCCTGGACGACGGATCTGATTTCTCCCGAAGGTAAACAAAAACTTCGCGAGTACGGTATTGCGCCGCCGCCCGGTCGTGATGCAACGGATAGAGTGGTAGCTTGTCCCCAATGTAATTCCAGAGACACGGAATGTGTCAGTGAGTTTGCATCTACCGCGTGCAAGGCGCTTTACAAGTGCCATTCCTGCGGAGAGCCCTTCGATCATTTCAAATGTTTCTGATCGTTCAACGAAATGCCTGACACCGATCAGAAATAGGTTCAAATCTCCCTGTCCTTTCGTATACCATCAGAGGTCTTGCCCCGCCAGTTCAGTGAGTGCATGACAGAGGGGCTAGAAACTGGAGGGATATGGACTTATGGGAAAGAGCAACCTGTTGGCGAAAACGCTTGCCGATATCAACAAAGAGCAGTCACTTAGTGGCACTTCGATAATTATCACGGTATTCGGAGATTGCGTATCTCAACATGGGGGCAGTATCTGGCTTGGGAGCCTGATCAGGGCGCTGGCGCCGCTTGGCTTTAACGAGCGATTGGTTCGAACCTCAGTCTTTCGTTTAGTTAATGATGACTGGTTGTCCGTGAGCAAGATAGCTCGCCGCAGCTACTATAGCTTTACCGACTCGGGTTACCGTCAGTTTGAACGCGTTGCACGTCGAATATACCAGGCCGAACAGCCAGTGTGGGACAACGGCTGGACCTTATTGTTAATCAACCAGGTGCCCATCGAAAAGCGGCAAGAGTTGCGCAAAAAATTGCTTTGGCAGGGATTTGGTCAGCTCAGCCAGGACCTGTTTGCCCATCATCAGTTTGATACGCTGTCGCTGGATGAAATACTGGTTGAAACGGGTGTTGTGAATGACGTCGTGGTCATGAGTGCCGAGGCGCAGGGGCTGCCGTCTCGCCTGGCGCTGAAGGCGCTTGCTCAGGAAAAATGGGGAATCGCCGATCTGGAGAAAAAATACAAGCGCTTCCTGGTTATTTTTCGGCCCGCCCTGGATGCCATGATCAAGTCAAAGAACCTTGATCCAGAAACCTGTTTTTTGATGCGCACGCTACTTATCCATGAGTATCGGCGCATTCTGCTGAAAGATCATGATCTTCCGGTTGAACTACTGCCCAGTGGGTGGCCGGGGGTGAATGTTCGCAACCTCACCGTCAATTTGTATACGCGTCTCTCGCCAGGCGCTGAGCAGTTTATTACAACTGAACTGGAATCCTCGGAAGGTCCGTTATCCGCCGCAAGCAGCTCATTCCGTGAACGATTTGCGTGAGTGCGACGGGTTTCAGGTCAGTTGTTCGGTATAGCCTATTGCCCCCAGGACTCAATACTTTCGACGAAGCGTGATAGGAATCGATTGGTCTGAAAAGCATCCAGTGCTCTGTGATCAATGCTGAGAGATACATAACACATCGGTTTGATAAGCAGCTTGTCCTCACCGTTCACGGTTTCTACCACAACGCGCTTCTCGAGCTTGCCCACACCCAGTATGGCAACCTGGGGCTGATTGATGATAATCGGCGCGGCAAACAGGCTGCCACTGGTGCCATGGTTGGAGATTGTGAACGTACCGTTACGGGTGTCCTGCGGTTTGAGTTGACCGGATCGCGCCTTTTCAGTTTGTTGGTGCAGTGCCTCCGCCACCTGGAAAAGAGTCATATCCTGTACACCTTTGACGACGGGGACAATCAGGCCCTCATTACCCAGAGCCGTGCCTACGCCGATATTGATGTCGTTGAAGATCTCCAGATGATCCTCATGGTAGGTGGCATTGACCTCAGGCACCTCGCGAATGGCTATTACCGAAGCGGCCAGGAAATAGGCAGTGAAAGTCAGGTTCACATTTTGTTCCGCGAACTCTTTTTTGTGCCATTTTCTGTGTTCAATCACATTGCTCATGTCCATCTCGAAGACACTGGTGACGTGGGGTGACGTCTCCAGAAGGCTGCTAACCATATGCCGGGCGATGGCTTTGCGCATATTAGTGTGTGGAACCTGTCGGGATTTACCGTCCCGGGCTGCAGGTGCAGGCGTTGTAGTTACCCGGGTTTGCTGATGTTCCAGAAAATGCAGCACATCGTCGCGCGTGACACGTCCGTCGCGACCTGAGCCGGATATCCTGTCAATGTCGATTTTATGTTCCCGGAGCAGGCGTCGGACGGCTGGGCCGACAAGGCTGCGAGCTTTGCCGGCGGGCGCCGGAGGCGTCGTGGCTGCCGTACGATTCTGCCGCGCTCTGGACGGGCTTTCCGCCGCCTGGGGATCCGGTGCTGCGCTGTGTGACGCCGACGGTTCGGAATGCGAGGTTTCGGAGCGCTGCTCAATCTGACCCAGTATGGATTCTGGTGTGACCTCTTCATTCTGATGCATCAGAATTTCCACAAGCACTCCATCGACGGGGGCCGGGAGTTCCATGGAGACCTTGTCAGTCTCAAGCTCCAACAGCGGGTCCCCCGCTTTGACAGGGCTGCCTATCTCGACGAGCCAGTCGGAAATCCGGGCAGCCGTACCCTCAAGTTGACCGTCTTCAAGTTTTATCTGAACGAGGCTGGAGGCAGTTTGTGTATTTGCGCTTTCCATCTATAACTCCGTAATCATCAGATTGTAATCAGATCGTTCATCTTGGCGACAATCTGGTCGGCTGAAGGCAATGCCGCATCCAGCAATTTGAGATTATGCGGGCTGGGTATATCCGGCATGGTGATACGTGCGATTGGCGCATCAAGATAGAAAAATGCTTCATCGCTCAGCACGGCAGCGATTTCGGCGCCGAACCCTGCGGATCGGTTATCTTCGTGAACGATCAGGCAGCGGCCGGTTCGTTTGACCGATTCAAGGATGCAGTCTTTGTCCCACGGCTTGAGCGTTCTGAGGTCTATCAGCTCAATGTGCGCAGCTTCGTGATCGTCTGCGCTAATGTTGTTCTGAATGTTGTAGTCGGCGATAGCCGACTCACATCGCTCTACCATGGCGCCCCAGGTGACAACGGTCAGCTTTGATCCGCTGATGAGCGTTCTGGCTTTTCCGAACGGCAATACAAAGTCATCGCCCGGATAGGGGCGTCGCGCCCATGAATTGTCGAGCAGGGCTCTGTGCTCGAAGAAGATGGTCGGGTTGTTGTCACGCAGCGCGTAGCGTAACAGGCCAACAGCGTCTTCGGCATTGGAAGGCATGGCTACCTGCCAGCCCACCTTGTGCACCCATTCAACTTCGTCGCTCATGGAGTGCCAGGGGTCGCCGCGCTTGGCATAACCGCCCGGGATGCGCACCACCATCGGTGCTGCAAACTGGTTATTGGTGCGCCATCGCATGATGCCGGTATCACTCAGCTGCTCTGCGGCAGGTTCGGCATATTTGCGGAACTGAATTTCCGGTACTGGCAGCAGACCTGACAGCGCCATGCCAACTGAGCGGCCGATAATACCCTCTTCCGACAGGCTGGTATCGAAGACGCGGTCGTTGCCGTGTTTTTCGTTGAGTCCCAACGTAGCGCCATGCACACCACCTTTGGGGCCGACATCTTCACCAAATACAAGCATGCGCTTGTTGATGGCAAGTTCATGATCAAGCGTCTTGCGTATGGCTGTCAGCATGTTCAGTCGCGGGCCTGACGGGGCAGGTGTCTCAGTACCTGTGTCGGGCTGGTAATCCGTGGTTGCCAGGCCGCCTCGGATTTGCAGGTCAGGCTTGCCGTCGAATCCGGTTTCCGCATACACGTACCGTGTGACCCGGGATGTATCCGGTTCTGGTCGCTGTTTGGCGCTTTCAACGGCTGCGCGCACTTCTTCAAAAACGTCAGCTTCCAGCTGTTCCCATTCGCTGTCACTGATGATCTTGTGCTTGGCAAGGTAGCGGCGAAGTTTGGGCAGAGGGTCGCGGGCTTGCTCGGACTCTATCAGTTCTTCTGGCTTGTAGGTTTGTGTATCCTGGAAAGTGTGTCCACACAGGCGGGGAACTTTCAGGCGCAGAAGGCATGGGCCAGCTCCTGATCGTGTATGTTCCACAGCCTCCTGAATCAGTCTTGGGGTTACCTCGGGGTCGGTACCGTCGCCGTCAATGATTTTCAGGTTTCGATAGGCCGTGAGGTTTGCCACCTGATCTCCGCCCGGGGTCTGCACGGTTTGGGGCACGGATATACCATAGCCGTTGTCTTCGATAAAAAACAAATGCGGCAGCTTGTTGGTTGTTGAGATGTTAAGTGCTGCCCAGAAACCGCTGGTAGACATGGACGAATCGCCGCCCATGGAAACCCCGATTGCGCCCCGGTAACTTTCATCACCCAGAACGTCCAGGTGGTAACGGATAGATTGAGCCCAGCCGGCAATGGGTGAGTATTGGGCACCTACACCGCCGCACATGGGGAACAGCATGGCGCCGTTTCGCTTCGGATTGGGATAGTTACAAACCACACCAATATCGCGGCCGTCGCTGTAACCGCCGGCTTTTGCCATGCAGGGTGCAATTGCATCTTCCAGCTCAAGCCCGAGAGTCATCACAAAGGGTCTGGATCGATAGTACCCGGTGGCGGCGTCGTGAGGGTGGGTCAGCAATGAGCCAAGGATAATCTGCGCAAGATCGTGCCCGCGAGCCGAGAACTGGTTAAATACGAGCTTGGCTGGTACCAGTTCGGTTTCTTCAATGGTATCGATAGCTCGGGACTGCAGCAGAACCTGGCTGATCCGGCGCCAGTCAAGTGAAGGAACTGATACAGTGTGTTGTCTTATATTCCGGACAGCTGTAGTCATTGTTAGCCTCATCTACGCTATTATTATTTGTTTCAGTGAGTCATTCGCATGGCTCTTGTATGCCTACAAGTATCGATTCTCACTGACACCGCCTTCAATCAGCCGGGCGTGCGGAATAATTGAAAAGTGGCATCCGGGCAAAGAAAAGCGTAAATTTAAGTTTACAGAAGGGGGTTAGGAGGCATCCATGCGCGTCGAAGTAATTTGCCAGAACCGGCTTGGCATACTGCACAGCATCATGGGGATTCTGGTTGAGTTTCGAATCAATCTGGCGAAAGGCGAGGTCGGCGGTGATAACGGCAATGCCATCTATTTTTATGCGCCGGGCATGCTGCGAATACAGTATTCGAGCGTTAAACCTTTAATCGAAAAGTTGCCTGGTGTGCGCCGGGTACGGAGAATTTCGTTGATGCCAAGCGAAAGACGGCATACTGAGCTTAAAGCTCTGCTGACGGCTCTTGACTATCCTGTTTTGTCGATCAATACACGAGGGGAAATCATTGCAGCTAATCTGGCGGCGGCGCGAGTGTTTGGGCAGCGGGTCGACGAAGTTCCAGGGTTATCCCTGAATAGCAGGGTTAGTAATGTGGATCTGATGCTCATGATTGAACGGCACAATGCGAGATTTAACTCGCTACCCTTGATCATCAGGGGGAGGACTTGGCTAGCTGACATCGCGCCTGTCTACGCTGATGATGCGATCACTGAAGACCCGGAGGCTTCGCTGGCAGGTGCCGTGATAACGCTGAAACCGCTGGTGCCTGTGGAGCAGGGTGTGCCGGAATACAATGAGTCCAGCGTCGATGGTTTTGGTGCCCTGTACCCGCACGGGCGGGAGATGCGTGATTTATTGCGTCAGGCCAAGCAGCTTGCCGGACTTAGCGTTCCCTTGTGGATTACTGGCGAAGATGGTGCTGGAAAAGAACGATTGGCGCGCGCCTGTCACATGGTCAGTGACTATGCGGGTCAGGCGTTTCACAAGCTTTACTGTGATGATGCCGGTGATGCCGAATTCGCGGAGAAGTTGTCGCGGTTTTCGCCAGACAATAAGGCGGTCAGCGGCACGTTGTATGTCACTGATGCCCATCGATTGACGCCCCGTGGACGTGTCCGCCTGGCGGAACTTTATGACGCATGGGGGGCTTCGGGCAGTCGTTTGCGATTGATGGTGGGGTCCCTGGGCGATGAAGATGAGCAGTTGATGCCAGGGCGAACGCTGACAGGTTATCGGCTGGCGCTGCCGCCACTTAGAGAGCGACGTGAAGGCTGGGACAATTTTATCGAAGATGTTTTGGATGCAGTCTGCAGGCAGACGGGCAAGCCCATGCCGGTGCTGGATTTATCGGCGCAACAGGCTTTACGGGACTATCATTGGCCGCAGAACCTGCGCGAGCTGGAGCGCGTGCTGATGCAGTCGGTACTGCTTGCCAAAGGGAAAACTATCACCCGCAAAGATCTGAAACTGCCCGATCCCGCGTCTATCAAAGGGCAATTGAATTTGACGCTGGATCTTGATGCGACCGAGATGGGTTACAAGGATTACTGTAGCTATATAGACAGAGAGCTTCTTGGCGCCCTGTATCCCAATTACCCCAGCGCCAGGCTGCTCGGGCGACGTTTGGGGTTGTCTCACACGGCAATAGCTAACCGCCTGCGAAGATTTGGTATACAGGAGAGTTAAGCGTATGCTCGACCGTGCTGGCTGCCAGGACTGGCTTGATGGCCGCTCGAATCAGCAGGCATCAGCTGATCTGCTTTCTATCAAATAATCGACACACAGATTGTTGATCTATGAAATATATTGTGTCATATTTTCGGGAATCCAGCCGGGTCGAGTTTGTTGGGCAAAGCGCTCTCGGCGCGTTCGATGGGCAAGCAGCATTAGAATACTCAATCAGGTCGCGGCAGGTCGGCAACTATAAAAAGTAGAATAAGGATTTGAAATGAATCAGGAAACACAGCAAGTAGATGGCCGCTCGAATAGTCATTCCTTAGAAAATCCGACCACTGAAAAGAGCCTGTTGAAGTATATTCTGCGTGTGCTTGGTCCCGGTTTGCTAATGGCGGGTGCAGCCATTGGTACTTCGCATATAGTGCAATCTACTCGGGCTGGTGCGGATTTCGGCTTTCAGTTGATCGGGCTGGTGCTGCTTATCAACGTGCTCAAATACCCGTTTTTTGAGTACGGTCATCGTTATGCAATTGCCACGGGTGAGAACCTGCTGGATGGCTACAAGCGAATGGGGCGCGGCTTTCTGTATGCATTCCTTTTGCTGGCAATTGTTTCTGCTATCGCATCAACCGCGGCTGTCACCTTTGTGACCGTAGCTATACTTCAATACTTTGTCGGAGCTGTTCTGCCGCCAGTTGTATGGGCCCTGGTAATAATAACTTCGTGCATAGCGATTCTGTTCCGTGGCCATTACCGGAGCCTGGATTTTGCCATGAAGCCCATTATGGCGGTACTTGTTGTTGCCACGGCTGTGGCGCTTGTCGCTGCGCTGATCAGCCTGCCAGGCGCATCACCTGACTTTGTCAGTCCGTCTCCGTGGACGCTTACATCTCTGGCCTTCTTGATAGCGCTTATGGGTTGGATGCCGGCGCCGATCGAGGTCTCGGTATTTCAGTCGCTATGGGTGCAGGCAAAGGGTCGTGCGGCCGGCCAAAAAGTAACATTGAAAGATGGTCGGGTGGATTTTAACGTGGGTTTCGGTTTGAGCACCTTGTTGGCGTTGGTATTCCTTAGTCTGGGTGCGCTTGGAATGCACGGAACCGGCATGGTCTTGCAGGAATCCGGTGGTGGCTTCATTACTCAGTTGGTGGGAGTGTATGTTCAGTTGCTGGGTGCGTGGGCGGGGCCTGTTATTGCTATTGCAGCATTGGCGACCATGTATTCGACAACCTTGACCGTTATCGACGGATACTCACGTGCTATGGCGGTAGGTTGTAGACTGATCGCGCCACAGCTGAAGTCTCCTGAGAAACTTTATCTGATGTGGATGGGTTTTGTTGCTTCTGGAGCGCTGCTGGTAATAATGTCATTCGCTGGTTCGTTGACGCGTCTGATAGATGTGGTGACGATCATGGCCTTTTTCTCTGCACCCATTTACGGCTATCTGAACTTCCGCCTCATCACTTCCTCGCACACACCGGCGGCCCTTCAGCCTGGTACGGTAATGCGAGTGCTGAGCTGGATTGGTATGATCTTCTTTGTATCGGTCGGTTTGACGTATCTGGTAATCCGCTTCGTGTAAATCAAACCCGTGCTGGAGAACGAAATTTCACTGAGTGGTCAGCCTGGCCCTGTCTTTGACAAGGTAGTAGCCGGGTGCAGCGTTAAAAATCGTCCGATGGTTAAAATTGCATTTGAAAGGCAGCAATGATGAAAAACAACACGTTTTACCCTTTGTCTATTTCTGACATCAGGCCGGAAACTGACAGCGCCGTTTGTATTACTTTTGACGTGCCTGATGATCTCAGGGAGATATTCCGATTTATCCAGGGTCAATACATTACTCTCAAAAAGACTATAGCAGGCGAGGAATATCGCCGTTCGTATTCCATTTGTTCGGGCGTTGATGACGGTGTATTGCAGGTAGGCATCAAGCGTATTGATGGTGGTATCTTTTCTAATTTTGTGAACACTGAGTTAAAGGTCGGTGACACCATTGATGTCTTGCCCCCCGGTGGGAATTTTTACACACAATTGGACGCCAATAACGAGAAAAACTACATGTGCGTCTGCGCGGGCAGCGGCATCACACCTGTACTGTCTATTGTCAAAAGCATATTGTCTCAAGAACCCAACAGCACCGTTACGCTTCTCTACGGCAATCGAAACTCCGCAACGGTTATGTTCAAGGAAGAGCTTGGGTTTCTGAAAAACCGTTATATGACGCGTCTCAACTGGCTTAATATTCTCAGTCGGGAGAAGCAGGATGCGGATGTTCTGTTTGGGCGCCTTGACAATAAAAAAGGCGGTGAGCTGAACAAAATGAAATTGATTGATATAGAGAGTACCGATGAGTTCTTCTTGTGTGGTCCTGAGTCCATGATTTCTGAAGTCTCGAAGGGGCTGCGTGACGCCGGTGTTGACGAAGACAACATCCATTATGAGTTGTTCTATTCCTCGCCTGACGACGCAAAAACGGCGATCGCGAAGCATCATGAGCGGGCGAAAAGAAGCGGTGGGCGAGTAAGCAAAATTGACGTGAAAGTGGGTGGTCGTTCAATTCAGTTTGACCTGTCAGCCGATGGCGAGAATATTCTTGATGGTGCCATGCGTAATGGGGCTGATTTGCCATTCTCCTGTAAAGCCGGCGTGTGTGCTACCTGTAAAGCGCGTGTGATGGAAGGCGAAGTGGAGATGGATCTTAATCACTCGCTAACGGCGCAAGAGGTGGCGGCAGGGGTTATTCTGACATGCCAATCACATCCGGTGAGTGATCATGTGGTCGTTGACTTTGATCAGGTGTGATAGGCGCGTTATTGATCTGCTGATCGGACTCTTGAAGATGCGCTGCTCAATGCAGATGTGTTTCTGTATCTCTCTGCCCCAAGTGTATTAATAGGCCCGCTTACACAAAAAATGCCACGAGATCCCTTTATTTTCCGGGGTGCGCTGGATTGCGGAGCCACGCAGACTGATATGGAAATGAAACAGGCATGCGCAAAAGCTATTGATGTCCTGGCTGATCGGTTCGTCGCATTGTAGCGGCATCCTGTCGCCCGTGTGTGTCTTGCTGCCTGGTCTGGAAAGGTCGGCTCACGTGTTAATACCCCCTGTTTCGGGGCGAGGAGTATTTAATCTGACGGCGCTGGCCGTCGCGGACATATCCTGTAAAGGCAAGGCGCGTGCTCAGGATCTTGAGTCGGTGGCTTAGCCCTGAGTGTGGTGTGAGAAGAAAGGAGTTCAGTGTCCAGTCAATAAGTTTTTCGCTTTATATGTGCCATAGCTACAAAAATTTCTCTTTGAGTATTGGTGCATGAGGTGGTATGAATCACACGGTTGTCATGATCGATTGTCGTGGGTGCTAATAAATTTATATCTGCTGCGTTTATTGTGACACACAGTACTTTACATTGTGTGCCTAAAGTGTATCATCTCTGAGGGTTGACCCAAGTGTATTGACTTTGGGGGGGAGAGCTGCATATCAGGTTTAGCGGACTGATCAATGTAGAAACCCGCAAGTAATGGTAACGATTCTTCTTATAATGATAATGAGAACATCAGTGGAGGACGAACGGAATGAAGAAAAAATACATGCACATTTGCATGCAGGCGCGATCTGCCAGCTTTGTGGGGGCCAGTGCCATAGCGGCAATGCTTTCCGCAAACGGTGCCCTTGCGCAGCAGACTGACGGTGACACGAGGATTGAGGAGGTTGTCGTAACAGGCTCCCTGATCACGCGAAGCGGCTACGAAGCTCCGACGCCTGTGTCTGCACTGGATGAGGAGGCGTTTGATCAAATGCCCGTCACCCAGATCGGGGAGCTGGTTGAGCGTCTTCCGGTATTTCAGGGCTCCCAGAACGCACGCAATAATGTCAGTGTGAGTGATGGTACGTCTGGCACCAATCTGCTTGACCTGCGTGGTCTAGGTCCAAACCGGACCCTGATTT
Organism: Pseudohongiella spirulinae; assembly: GCF_001444425.1. Lineage (NCBI taxonomy): Bacteria > Pseudomonadati > Pseudomonadota > Gammaproteobacteria > Pseudomonadales > Pseudohongiellaceae > Pseudohongiella > Pseudohongiella spirulinae. The sequence continues at coordinate 3,042,130 of NZ_CP013189.1, read as the reverse complement.
TGCTGGATGGCAAGCGCGTAGTAGGTGCATCAATCGGTGGCGCCCGGGGAGGCGCAGTTGATGTCAGCAATCTGCCAAGTGGTCTGGTGCGTCGCGTTGAGGTAACCACCGGTGGTGCATCAGCGACCTACGGTGCAGACGCCCTTGCGGGTGTAGTCAACTTCATGCTTGACAAGGATTACACGGGTTTCAAGGCTCGCTTTCAGGGTTCTCGTACAACCAAGGGAGACGGTGATGCATACGTAGCCGGATTCAGCGGTGGTATGGAGTTTGCTGACAGCCGTGGTCATTTCCTGATCGACGTGGAGCGCGGATACGATGAAGGTATTCAGGGTAAGCCGCGTAGCTGGGCCGAAGGCATGACTGCTCTTGTGCCCAATCCGGCGTATGCCTCCGATAATTCGCAGCCTTTCTATACCATCATTGATAACGCGGGTCTGGAGCGTGCTACCTATGGTGGCTTGATTTTAAGTTGTTCGCCTGCAGGTGGTGGTGCTTGTCCGCTTCGGGGCACGCAGTTTACTGAGGGCGGCGTGCCTGCTCCCTTTGAGTTCGGATCGATCGTTAGTGGCATCTGGATGTCAGGTGGCGACTGGGAAACGTCCACCCTTCACCGTGTAACCGGTTTGTCGCTGGAGCAGGAGCGCGATAATCTGTTCCTGCGCACCAGTTATGATCTGACTGATTCGACCACGGTTTATGGTGAGTTCATGTATGGTGACTCGCTGTCAACTAACCCGGCGACGGCCTTTGCTTTCAGGCTGGGTAATATCACCATCCGGCGTGATAACCCCTTTATCCCGCAGTCTGTCCAGGATCAGATGGATGCCAACGGCATTACGTCGTTCAGGATGGGAAGTGTTAATGGCGACGGTGGTAACATTCAGTTCCAGAGCCGACGCAAAATGACCCGCTTTGTGCTGGGTGCAGAAGGTGAAGTGGCTATAGCGGATACCCCATGGTCATGGGATGCCTCATTTGTCAGTAACTGGAATGATGTCCAACAGAAAACTCCAAACAACCTGAACAACGCCAAATACAACCTGGCCACGGATGTGGTCCTGGATAGTAACGGAAACCCGGCTTGCCGTATTAATGTTGACAGCAACCCGGCAAACGATGATCCGGCCTGCGCACCTTACAACAATATGGGTCTGGGTGTGGCCTCTCCGGAAGCGTTGGCATATGCATACACTACCGGCTGGATGAACATGCGCATCAAGCAGGAAATGGTGTCTGGCAGCATGTCAGGTGATCCCATTGAAAACTGGGCAGGCCCTGTGTCTGTTGCCTTTGGTGCTTCGTATCGTACTGAGGAGGTGGGCAACAGCGCATCCAGTGCGGAAGACCGGGCGGGTGTGTTAACAGGCGGTAACTACAATCCGACATTCGGCGATTATGATGTTACCGAATTTTACGCCGAGACTGTGATTCCGCTGCTGGCTGACGATCAGTTGGATCTTAATGGCGCGTTTCGCTGGACGGACTACAGTACTTCCGGCGACGTGGATACCTGGAAGGTCGGTCTGAGCTGGCGCCCTACCGATGATCTGCGTATCCGTGCGACCCGTTCGCGCGACATCCGGGCGCCCAGTCTGGGTGATCTGTTCGACGCGGGCACCTCCGGAACCGGTACCATTCGTGACCCATTCCTGGGTGTTGAGAGCCAGGTAGTCAGCCAGACGCGGGGTAATCCGAACATTCAGCCCGAGATTGGTGATACCACCGGTCTGGGTTTTGTGTATCAGCCGTCGTGGTTGCCCGAGTTTGCCATGTCGCTGGACTATTATGACATCGAGGTTGAGGATGCCATCCTGTCCATCGGTGGACAGGCTGTGGTAGATCGCTGTTTTGATGGCGATGAGGCGCTGTGTAACAGCATTGTGCGCGATCCGGGTAATAACCAGATTGTGCAGATTTTCAATCAGCCACAGAATGTCCTGTCGCAGCGGGCGGCGGGCTACGACCTGGAAATGAGCTACCGTTTTCCTCTGTCCAACATTAGTTCCAATCTTGCGGGTGATCTGTCATTCCGTGCATTGTTCACCTATGTTGATACTCTGGAAACCAATGATGGCGTGATCGTTGCGGATGGTGTTGGTAAAGTTGGACCCAGCATTGGCGCGCCAAGCTTCGGTCTCAACTCTGCTGAGAGCCGGTTCCTTAGCTCTGTGACATATGCAAACGGACCGCTGGATGTGACATTCACTGCGCGGGGTCTGGGGGCTGGTGTATATGATAACCGTTACATCGAGTGCGCACCTGGATCGTGCCCTGTTTCTACAGCCGCGAATCCGACTGTGAATAACAATAGCATTGAATCCATTACCTACTTCGATCTTGGGTTTAACTACGCTCTTGAAAATGGCAAGGTGTTCATGAACTTCCAGAACGTGTTTGACCGGAATCCGGCGGCTGTTGCTTCAACCAGCTTCTGGTCAGGCCCGGGCAACATGACTTTCTATGAGCGCATGGGACGTATCGTACGTGTGGGCTTGGACTACGAGTTCTAAGTTGATAGTCCGTAGAGCTTGATAGAGGCGAGAACTCACCGTGTAATCTGCGGTCGTTATCGCCTTCTGCACACAGCCCGTTGTCTCATCTTGAGGCAGCGGGTTGTTTTCAGGTTCGGCCGGTTAGTGCGAGACCAACTATCCGGTGCTTGATAGCCGGATCGTGTTCCAGTGTGGAGTATGATATGAAAGATCGAAAATTGTCGTTTTTGATACTGCTGGGTGCATTATTTTCATTTACTTCGTTGGCCGGTTACGTCAGCGCGTTTCCATCCGCTGATATCGCGAGCCGCGGTCTTCAGGATGTTGATTTTCCCCGCTCTCAAGAGCTGGCTCCAGGAATTTACGCCTATGAGGGGCTGCATTCGCCGCTCCCGGATGGCACCGTTTTTAATACTGTCAGTTTGATTATTGTTACAAACGACGGTGTCATGGTCGTCGATGGTCAGGGCGATGTATGGCAAACAAAACTGATGATCGATTTCATCGAAGATCTGACCTCTCAACCGATTAAATACGTCGTGGTCGCATCAGACCATGGTGACCACGTTGGCGGTAATGCCGCATTTAAAGCCGCTTACCCTGATGTGCAGTTTATTTCCTCACCGGTATCGCAGCTCAGGCTTTCCGGTTCTGACTATAGTCCGGAGCAAATCGTGACGGATAAACGTCAATTGACTCTGGGTGACACCGAAATTGAAGTCCTGAACTTAGGGCGTGCTCATACAGGTGGCGATCTGGCGGTGTACTTGCCGGAAAGCAAGATACTTTTCCTCAGTGAAATCTATATGCGCGGCCTTTTCCCGGCTATGCGTTCTGCCTACCCGAGTGAGTGGGTCGTCGCAATTGAAAAAGCGCAGTCCATGGATGTGTCCTGGTTTGTTCCCGGCCATGGATTTATTGATGACGCGGCTTCCATGGAGCGCGACCTCGAAACCTATCGACAGGCGATTGCAGCAGTAATTGATGAATCGGCGCGTCTGCATGCTGCGGGTGAGTTGTGCGAATCTCCCAATGCATGTCCGGCAGTCAGCAATGCGGATTGGGGGCAATACGGCACATGGGACGCGAGTGATAATCAGGCTCCCTTCGCAATAAGACGTGTCTATCATGAAATCGAAGGTACTCTGGACGGTGTGCAGTCTGCGGCAGATCAGCGTAGCCTGACTGAATTGTGGGAAGCCGGTCAGGTAGCCTTCGGCCAGTACGTAACACAAACTCCATACACTGTGCAGACAGGGCTGGATCTGGCTCAGAACATGCTGTTGGACTATGCATTTGTCAGTCTTGAATCGCAGTACGATGTAAGCTGGGCGCGAGATCTGATTGAGGGACTGGAGCGTGGCAGTTCCTCGCAAGACCTGCTGGTGCGTATACCCTCCATTTCTGACGACGGTGCAGATGTTGCGCGCGCCAGGGTGCAGGAGTTGCTTGCGCTGGGTGTAGATGGCGTCGTGATTCCACATGTGAGGAGTCTCGAAGAAGCGCGCCAGGCGGTGTCTTTTTTTGAAGGATTCAACGTTTGGTCGCCGGATAATCCGGACGGTGATGTGATTGCTATGCTTATGCTCGAGACTCCCGAGGTGTTTGAAGACCTGGAGGAGGTTGCCAATATTCCCGGATACAGTGTGCTGGCCTGTGGCATCGGCAGTCTCACCAGGGCATTGGATGGTGACAGAGAGAGAGCCGAGCGATTGAACCTGGAATTGCTGGCGCAAACCCAGCGCGTTGGCATGGCGGATATCATTACCGCCGATCCGGCATCGGTCGCGCAACGGGTAAGTCAGGGTTTCCTGGGTTTGTTGGTGTTTGGTCCTGATGCGGAAGAAACACTCCGCCTGGGGCGCGCAGCGGCCGGCCGCGAATGATGTGGATGTGTTTTAAGAGAGTGCGCTCGGTACTTTGTCAGGCGCGCACACTTTGATGGATGAAAAATCAGATAATTAGAAGAGGTAAGCTATGGATAAGAAAATTTCTCGCCGCACCGTTCTGCTGCGAGCGGTGCAAATACCTGTTGGAGGCAGTATTCTTTTTGGCCTGTCCGCCTGCGGCAGCGATAGCGGAAACAGCACCGCAATGCTTTGTGCCGACCCGAGTCAGATGACCTCTGCCCAGGAAAGTGTGCGCCGCACCTTGAGGTACACAGAAGTGTCTCCGGATCCTGCCAAGGTCTGCTCAGGGTGTGATTTTTTCCATGCCGGAAGCGAAGCGGGCGGGTGCGGAACCTGTGAAATGTTTACAGGCAATCCGGTGAATCCGGGTGGTTATTGCGACTCCTGGAGCGTAGACGCCTGAAGTCTGTCTGAGACTCATCGAGAGCAATCGGGGATAAACACGCTACAGCGCGTGGTTGCTGAGTGGATACTTTGTTGTAGATTAAAATCTGTCGTGTAATTCGGAGTAAAAATGAAAACGTTTCAACCAATGTGCCGCGGGCCTGGCGAGCTATCTTGCGCATACATGTCCCGCATGTTCAGTAGTATGGTTCTGGCGGCGGGCATTGCCATCGGTTTGGCAAGTGTGTCGGGTTCTGCGGCCGCGGCTGAGTTGTCAGAGCTGGAGCAAAGAGGCGAGTACCTGACCATTGCCGGCGGCTGTGTGACCTGCCATACAGAAGAAAATGGTGCGCCATTTGTGGGCGGCCGCCCGTTTGAGACGCCATTCGGAACGATATATTCCACTAATATTACCCCCGATCCAGAGACAGGTATTGGCCAGTGGAGCCTCGAGGATTTCGCCAAAGCGATGAGAGAGGGCGAAGCACCCGGCGGTAAACATCTGTATCCGGTCTTCCCTTACACCTCATATGCCCTGATCAATGATCAGGATATGGAAGCTATATATGCTTACTTCCGGACAATTGAGCCGGTGAACTACACCCCGCCGGAGAACAGTCTCGGCTTCCCTTACAATCAGCGCTGGGCGTTGGGCTTCTGGAAGATGCTGTTTCTGGACTCGACCCCGTTCGAACCTGATCCTGAGCAATCAGCGGAATGGAATCGAGGCGCTTACCTGGTCGAGGGGCTGGGTCACTGCAGCGAATGTCATACGCCGAGAAACTTCCTGGGTGCGAAGAACAGCGGCCTTGCGATGACCGGCGGAGTGTATATGGATCGCGTCGAGGGGAAGTGGTCGGAGTGGTCGGCACCGAATATGACTTCAGATGTCAGTGGTCTGGCTGCATGGAGCATTGACGATATAACGGACTATCTTAAGCTGGGTATCAGCGATCGTTCTGGTATTTACGGGCCGATGAATGATGTGGTGGTCAACAGTACGCGCCATCTGGAAAGAGAAGATGTGCGCGCGATGGCTGTATACCTGAAAAGCTTGCCGGCCAATGCGCAGGACAGTGGTGCTCCTGCTTCAGCGGATGTCTTGCGTACTGGCTCGTTACAGTACGACATTCATTGCGGCAGCTGTCACTTGCCCACAGGGCTGGGTGCGCGCGAGCAGGGGCCGCCCCTGGTGGGCAACCCTGTAGTGTTGGATGCAAATCCACAGTCGCTGATCAATGTTACCCTGTATGGAGGTCAGCGCCCGCATATCCATCCTTCGAGGGAGTGGGAGGCCAGCCAGTGGATACACATGGAGCCTTTCCAGAATATATTGAGTGATGAACAGGTGGCAGCCATTCTGAGTTTCATTCGCGCATCATGGGGACATGAGGCAGGCGCCGTGACTGCAGAGCAGGTCGCCAGGCAGCGCTGACAGAGTGTAGGTTGAGGTGGAGACCTGCCTGAGCAGTCGCTGATCTGCAATCAGCCCGCACGACCTTCAGCAAGGTCATGCGGGCTGATTGCATTCTGATCGGCCATATAGTCCGGGTTCTTTGTCGCAATCTACAGCGTCATGGCGATAACTGATACAGCTTTAACCGCCCTTTCATGATGAATGTTGAGCAGGCTGTTTGATTCCTGCCCGCCATCAGAGACTTCGGTGGTTCCCTTCCCCTTTTGTACTCTCAGGTAGGCGCCAGACAATCGCCAGCCTCGCATTTTTGCACGATTCAGCAAGTAGTAAACATCATAAGTGACACGCATTTTGATAGTTATAGGCTTAATGAGTATCGCTAAAGGAGTTGGTTTGGCGAGTATTAAAGCCGCTGTCCGCCACGCGCCATACGGCTCTGCGAGCGAGTGCAGGTTTTTTTTCGGAAATTATTAATACCAGTGCGCTGCTGCTTTAGGTGACGTGAATGCGTCTAAATAGGGTTGACATGTATCGTATAAATCTGAGACGCTTGAGAAAACAATAACTGTCCATGTTAAATTTGATGGCCGAAGGGGAAATAGCACGATGAGTTTTGTGATGGGGCAATCAACTCCGAGGTTTAGGCGGTGTCTTACTGGCGCGATTCGCGGTACTGCAATAGGTGTGTTGGCCATGACAGTCCTGATTGGCTGCTCGCCTTCAGATCCTGAGCCCGAAACCCCGGGAACAGAGGCATTAACCAAGCTGATCACGGCAGATCAGTACAAGAACACGTTGAGCTACATTTTTGGTCCGGGTATTGACGTACCTGCGCAGTTTGCGCCCGTGACGCGAACTGAAGGGCTGCTCTCCAACAGCCTTGCCACTGCAGGTGTCAGTAGCGGGCAGGTTCAGACTGTTCAAGCCGTGGCCTCCAATGTGGCCAGCCAGGTTGTAGATGTCAGATATCGTAACCACCTCATCCCTTGTCGACCTGAGTCACTGAATGGTCCGAATGATGCGTGTGCAGCGCAATTCTTGTCTGACGTGGGCCGCCTTCTGTTCCGTCGTGCGTTAACCGAGGAAGAGGTCGGTGTTTTCACTGAGCAGGCCAGGTTTGCTGCCGAAGAGCTGGAAGATTTTTACGCTGGCATCGAGGTTGTGCTCGAAGCGTTGCTGGTTCACCCCGAAACGCTGTTTGTTATCGAAACTGTAGAGCCCGATCCGGCCAGCCCGGGGCAGCTGCGTCTGGATGCTTACTCTATGGCCTCGCGCTTGAGCTTCTTCCTGTGGAATGCTGGTCCAGATACAGAATTGCTGGCTGCTGCTGAAAGTGGAGATCTGCTGGCGCCAGGTGGCATAGAGCGCGCCGTCGACAGAATGCTGCAAAGTGAGCGTCTGGTAGAAGGAATGAGAGCCTTCTTTGATGACATGCTGGTATTTGACGAATTTGCGACGCTTACCAAAGATCCCAACATTTATCCGCAATTCACCAGCGTGACGGCGCGCGAGGCGCGTGAGCAAACTCTGCGTACGATTATTGATCACACGCTTGTAAAAGATCAGGACTACAGAGACCTTTTTACTACGCGATCGACCTTTATGTCACCGAATCTGGCAACGGTATACGGTGTGCCTGCAGAGCCGGGCTGGACGCCCTACACATTCGAAGAGGATAGCCCCCGCGCGGGTCTTCTTACCCAGGTGAGCTTTTTGGCGCTGACCTCACACCCTGGCCGTAGCTCTGTGACCGAGCGCGGTATGGCACTGCGTGAACAGTTCCTGTGTCAGACTGTTCCCGAGCCGCCCCCCGGCGTTGATTTTAGCGTCGTAACAATGCCTGATGCGCACTACCCAACGCAGCGCCAGCGTGTCGCTGCCCACCTGGAGACGCCGTCATGTGCAGGCTGTCACCGGATCACTGACCCAATCGGTCTGTCGCTGGAGCAGTTTGACGGTGCTGGAGCTTTCCGCTTGACTGAAAATGGCGCCATTATCGACGTGTCCGGCGGCCTCGACGGGTTCGAGTTCGAAGGAGCTATCGGTCTTGGTGCGGCTCTTCGTGAAAACCCTGAACTGCCTCGTTGCCTGGTGCAGCGAGTTTACAGCTATGCCACTGGTGCGCCCCCTGCAATTGAGTCGCGCCCGGTGCTGGAGTATTTCAATCAAACGTTTGCCGACAACGGCTATCAACTACGCGGCTTATTGCGAACAATCGCGTTAAGCAATTCCTTCTCGCGGATCCAAAAGAACCCGGTCGAAGAGAATCTGTTAGCGGCGTCAGGCTCGCGCTAGCGCAATACCCTGCTGGCTGCAGCGTGGCTCGTGAAGGTTAGATGCTTACGTATAAGAAACCAACAAGTTTGCGAGAAGGAGAAGAATCATGAGTAAGTGGGATAGAAGGCGTTTCCTGAAAGGTACGGTGAAAGGTGTTGGCGTGGCAGTTGCACTGCCCTACCTTGACTACTTTCTGAACGGCAATGGCACTGCATTGGCGTCCGGTGCGCCTCTGCCTGTGCGTTTCGGAACCTGGGGATATGGTCTCGGCGGCAGCGGCGACAAGTTTATACCCAGGAACTATGGTCCTAACTACGATCTGCCTGAAGAGCTTGAATCCTGGGCGCCCATTCGCGATGACGTCAATCTGTTCACCAACGGCACCGCCTTTGTAGACGCCTCTCCGAACCGCAACCACTTTACGGGTTGGGTAGTTTCCCGCACCGGGATTGCGCCTGCTGCGGGTGCAGGTCCGACAGAAACCATCGATTTGACCATTGCCAAGCAGATCGGTAACGCTACGCGCTTCAATAACCTGAGCGCGACTGCGACTGCTGATGCGCGAGACACCTATAGCTACTACAACGCAACTACACCGAACGCACCTGAATGGTCGCCTCTGGCGCTCTACCGACGTTTGTTCGGGGTTGACTTCCAGGATCCGAATGCGGATGACTTCCAGCAGGATACCCGCGTTATCGCGCGCCGAAGCGTTCTGTCTGCCGTAATGGATCAGGAGCGATCATTGATGAAGACAGTCGGTGTTGCCGACCGTGAACGACTTGATCAGTACTTTACAGGCTTGCGTCAACTGGAGCGTCAGTTTGATCAGCGCCTCACCAAGCCAGAGCCCATCGAAAGCTGTGTGCGCCCAGAGGAATTGGCGGATGGTCTGCCCATGGACTTGTCTGTAGAGTCGGTGAAGCTTCGTCACAAGATTATGGCTGATCTGATGGCAATGGCCGTTGCCTGTGACCAGACACGTGTATTCAACATGACGTACTCTGCCGGTTTCGCATCGACTATCCGTCCAGGTTATGACATCCCCCACCACACATGTACGCACGAAGAGCCGGTGGATCCGGTGCTTGGCTATCAGCCGAATGCGTCCTTCTTCACACGCCGCGCCATGGAGTCATGGGTAGACTTCGTGCAAGCCTTCAAGAATATTAAAGAAGGTGATGGAACGCTGCTGGATAATGTGTTGATTCTTGGCACAACGGATGTCGGTTACGCACGTACGCATGTGGTTGACGGTATGTCTGTGTTCCTGGCGGGTCGCGCCGGTGGCACCGTCAAGAGCGGTAACCATATTGACCTGGCCGGCGGTTCGGTGGCCAAGGTCGGTTATACGGCGCTGCGCTTGATGGGTGTTGACAGACGGTCTTGGGGTACGCTGAGCAACGAGACATCTGACGTGATCGGCGACGTGCTGGCATAGCGGGTCTGTTTGACCTCTCAAGGAGACTCACTAGTATGTACCTGAATAAACTTCAGACGTTTGTTTTTGCTGTAGCCAGCGCGTCCGCCGTGACTGCCACACTGGCTGCTGCCGAAACGTCAAACGATATGCGTTACTGGCAATCAGCGGCCAGTAACGCGCAGGAGCCCTATATCCGGGAGGAAGTACCGCCCGGAATACAGGTGATTCCGACACCCCTGGATGGTCCGGTGTATGCCGACGCCCAAGGGCGTACCCTGTACACATGGCCATTGATTGCACTTCGCAATGGTTCAACCGGCGACCGGAGCAACGGTTCCTCCAACTGTACGGACGAAATTCTCCGCACGGAAGTCGGCTTCATGAGTCCATATCCGGCTGGTTTGGTGTTGCCCTATGCCGACCAGGAAATAAGCTGCACGCAAGTTTGGCCTCCCCTGCTTGCACCCGAGGATGCAGAGGAAGTTGGCAAATGGACGCTCTCCGAGCGTTCCGATGGCTCGCTGCAATGGGCCTACGACGGTTACCCTCTGTATACCTCTAACCTCGACAAGAAGCCGGGGGATGTTCTGGGTGGCACCAAGATTCGTTCGGGTGGAGATGGTGGTGTTGTCCGCGTACCCGCGGGCCCGCCGGCTGATGTACCGCCAGGATTCCAGGTAATCTCCTCATCAACCGGTCGCCTGCTGGTGACGGATGGTGAGTTTTCGGTATATCGGTGGGACGGAGACGAGCCCAACGTATCGAATTGTGTAGGCACATGTCTGGATAACTGGACACCTGTTCGAGCACCGCGCATTTCTGCTGACAGTGAAGACTGGTCGATCGTGCGGCATCCCTCTGGTGTCAACCAATGGGCATTCAGGGGTGCGCCGCTGTATACGCACAACAATGATGTGCGGGCTCGCAGCTTTGATGGTGGCGATGTGCCCGGATGGCATAATGTGTACACGCAGCGCGATGTAACCCCGCCTGACGAATTCACAGTGCAGGACGGTTGGTTCGGCGGGCAGGTTCTGGCCGACTCTCGTGGAATGACGGTATATCTGTACAACTGCCGGGACGATTCGATTGCACAATTGGCGTGTGATCATCCTGACACACCGCAAGAGTATCGCATGGCCATTTGTGGCAATGGTGATCCTCAGCGCTGTCTTGAGACCTTCCCCTATGTAGTGGCGCAGCCCAATGCCAAAAGTGACAGCCCTCTGTGGAGCGTTATGGCCATAGATCCCATGACGGGACGCCGTGCCGAAGCGGGTCAGGAAGGTGCGCTGAATGTCTGGGCCTACCGTGAGCGACCGGTGTACACCTACGCTGGTGACAAGCAGCCGGGTGATGCCAATGGTGATGCATTTGGTGAATTCACCGGCAGTCGCAATGGTTACAAGGCGTTTGTGCTGAGAGATGTTTATCAAAATAACGAATTCCGTCGATGAACGCGATGAAACCGCCAACGACGAAGGAGATAAGAACAATGGCACAACATCGGGCTGGTAACAAAACGTCCCAGGTGCTTTCGTTTGCACTGTTGGGCAGCGTTCTGGCAATGGCTGGCAAGGCTGCCGCCGAGCTGCCTGAGCCGCACCACAGGGATGGCCGAATCGGTTACGTACTGACTGAGCGACATTGGGCCATGTATGTAACTGACGAACGTACAGAATGTCCTCAAGGCATCAATGGCAGGGGTTCGCGAGAACTGTTTGCCCATGAATTCGCTGCGGCTGACGGTGAGCTGTCAGTTGTCGATACACGACTCAAGGTGGAGGGTTACCAGTTTCACAATGAATCCGGTCTACCCGATATCTACGGAGATCTGCCGTTTTATGAAGCACAAGGTCCAATATCGTATGGACTGAATCTTGATGGCAAAATCGGCCCGGATTCGTTCACCAGCCCCAGTGGCGAGGAAGGCATCGATAATCAGCTGTTCAGGGCGCTTGGCTGTACCGCGGGTTATCGAAAAGATGGACCGTACTGGTTCTTTGAAAACGACTTCATGATCAACAACGCCTATAACCGGTGGATGATTGAGATATCGGACGTTGAAGACCTGGTGAATGATGACGACGTGACCGTAACCACTTATCGTGGAATGGATTCTTTGTCGACGGATGCTACCGGAGAGGGCTTTGTATCGGGTGGCACACAGCGGGTCGACATGCGTTGGGGCCAGCCCTTTATTAATCAGGTTAAAGGCAAAATTGTGGATGGCGTGCTGATTACCGAGTCCTTCCCGGAAGTCAAATTCCCGTGGTCGCAAGGCGGTGTGACGGGAGGTTTCCACCTGTTCCGTGATCTGCGGCTGCAACTCAACCTGACGCCGCAGAAGGCAACAGGCCTGCTGGGTGGTTATGTTGATATCGATCAGTTCAATCACCGATTCAGAACTACTTGGTCCATGCACCATCAGAACTATGGACAGAGTGGTTCGGGCTCTGAGTATGCTGCCCTGCGACGACTGGCGGACGCATATCCTGATCCTGAGACGGGTGCCAACACAGCCATTTCTTCGGCCGTTGAAGTAACCATGACCCAGGTCTACGTCCTGCATCCTGAGCCCCGGGGCCAGTGAGCAGTGCCAAGGGGCGCGGAGCACATCAGATACTCCAGCAAGCCCCTTGATATGCTGCTAAAAACCATTTGGCAATGGAAACAACAATAGCATAACGTGCGGATCCTTCGGGGCCCGCACGCTTTTTGGTGCGCGCTCAGGCGGCAGCAAAATAGGGATCGTATGTCGGATGCCAGATTCATTCTGCTCTGTTTTAGAAGCGCTGTTACTTGCCGATGGGTTACACGTCAAATGTTTATAGCCCTCAGCAACGCAAGCATAGCGCTGTTTCTATTGCCGGTTTCATCCGTGGTTGCAGCGCGCGACTCAATCGATCCGGGCCAGTATATTCTGTACGCGGGCGGTTGCATCAGTTGCCATACCAGCGACACAGGGCCTGACCTGGCTGGTGGTGTGCCATTCGAAATGCCGTTCGGACGGATATATTCGACTAACATTACGCCTGATGTTGAAACGGGTATAGGAGGCTGGTCAAACGAGCAATTCGCCAATGCCATGCGCAAGGGGATCCTGCCTGATGGTGGTCATCTGTATCCGGTCTTTCCGTATACGTCATACACACTCATATCTGATGAAGATATTGATCTGTTGTATAACTATTTGATGAGTATCCCCCCGGTAAGATTTGTACCACCTGATAACGCGCTTCGGTTTCCGTTTGATCAACGTTGGTTGATCGGGGCCTGGAAGCGTTTGTTTTTTGACGAGAGCCGGTTTGTGCCTGCAACGGGTCAATCTGATCAATGGAATCGAGGCGCGTATCTTGTGGAGGGCCTGGGGCACTGCGGCGCCTGCCATACACCTCGCGGGTTACTCGGCAATGAAAAACAGCAATTGGCAATGACGGGGGCGACTTATCGTGACGAGGTGGACGGTAAGTTCCTGGATTGGTCTGCCACGAACCTGACTCAGGCCGGCAGCGGATTAAAGCTGTGGAGCAACGGTCAGATAGAGGAGTACCTTAAACTCGGTTTCAGCGAGCGTGCCGGTGTTTTTGGGCCGATGAATCGAGTGGTTTTGAATAGCACCAGCCACCTGCATGACGAAGATATAATAGCCATGGCGGTTTACCTGAAGAGCCTGCCAGCCCTTGAGCAGAACATGTCCGTGAGCAAGCCTGCGCCGGATGTCATGCGTCGCGGCGAAATAGTGTATGACGTGCATTGTGGTATCTGTCACCAGCCGAATGGCGAGGGCGCGATTACCACGGGGCCGCCGCTGGTGGGCAGTGCCGTTGCGCTGGCGCCGGATCCGGCCTCGTTGATCAATATTACGCTGTACGGCCCACAGCTGCCGCATGAGCCAGTATCGCCGCAGTGGCAGGCCCGGCGCTGGGAGGCCATGGAGTCATACTATGACACGCTGACTGACAGTGAGGTGGCCGAGGTGCTGACATATATTCGTAACGCCTGGACCAACAGCGGTAGCGTTGTCACGGCAGAACAGGTGCGTCGCCAGCGATGAACAGAAGAAGGTTCTTTCAGGTGGGTTTGCGGAGCGCGGCAGTTATAGCCGGGCTTTCACTTGAGTGGAGCCGGCAGCAGTCATGGGCACAGAACAAAACCCATTTTGATAAAGATGAAATGTTCAGAGGGTTTCTGAATAACGATGACCTGATATTTCAGGGCTTCGCTCATCATGCTTTTCATAACGGATGGGCACCAAGGATAATTCACCCCGATGGAGGTTATACGTATTTCATCGATTCATTTGTGGGATATATGACCCCGGAATCGGCAAGAGTGAGCGTTTCTATCCCAAGGATAGAGCCCGGGTACTGGCTTGTTGCGGTAAAACTGGATGAGATCTATAACACAGGCGTTGACGTTGAGAGGTTTCGCGGGAAAAGGCTCGATGTATTTGACTATGCAATTGAAACAAATGCCAAGGGTGAGCTCGCGACGTCGACAAATCTCTCACCTGAGATGCAGCATTTTATTCATGGTATAAAAGCCTTCATGGATAAATATTCCACAACCTCCCGGCACAGTGATCGAAGCAGTATCAGTGATGAAAACATTGAGCGGCATTTCATGGCCTCGATCTTTTTTGCCGCGTATCGAAACAACGAACAGGGCGACGCAATAAACCAGGCCGTGGAAGAATTCATGAGTTCTTCTGTTTCGCAACGTGATGCCATGACCAAAGACGTCTACAAGGCGCTGGAGCAGCTTGGTGCCGGGGATAATACAAGCACTGATCCAGATGATGCGTACAACAGGCAGTATGTGGCGTCATGGAGCAGTTATGTGCTCGGTACCAAGCTGATTGTCATGCTGCGCGAAGAGGAAAAAGGAGTATTGCTGGAAACGAATATTGAAGCCCCGCTACGGCAATATGTCGCTAGAATAAGACCCTGCGCTGAGCGTGGAGAACCTGTTCTAAAGATTTGAGAATTTGTCATAATCGAGGTTGCCGGAAGGCGTGTGTTATGGTCACATTGTGCAGACCTGCACGAGCTCTGACAGCCTGCTAACTATAATAAAAGGAAACTCATTGGCATGTATCTGAATAACTTTCTGACGGTGGCTTTTGTGGTCGCCAGTGCCTCCTTATTGAGCGCTGCAAGTGCGGTCGCACAAACACCAGACAGGATGCGATATTGGCAATCAGCAAGCAGTGATGCACAGGAATCCTATATACGGGAAGACGTACCGCCCGGCATACAGGTGATACCCACCCCACTGGATGGACCGGTGTATGCCAATGCACAAGGAATGACGTTGTACAAATGGCCGGTCAGAGCGCTGCGCAACGGTTCTACCGGTGACAGGGCAAACGGCGGTTCAAACTGTACAGACGAGATTCTGCGGGTTGAAGTTGGGTATATGAGTCCATACCCTGCAGGTCTGGTGCTGCCCTACGCCGATCAAAGTGTGAGTTGTACCGCAGTCTGGCCGCCCGTGCTGGCATCCGAGGATGCCAGGGCTATTGGTAAGTGGACGCTGGTCGATCGGGCTGATGGCTCCAGACAATGGGCCTATGACGGCTTTCCGCTGTATACCTCGATGCTGGATAAAAGACCCGGCGACGTTCTGGGCGGCACCAAAATTTCATCAGGGGGCGATGGTGGTGTCGTGCGTGAGCCTGTAGGGCCGCCACCGAATATCCCGCCGGGCTTCCAGGTGCTTTCGAGTACCACCGGGCGACTGCTGGTAACGGATACGTCGTTCTCGGTATACATGTGGGATGGCGACGAACCCAATGTCTCGAATTGTGTTCGGGAATGTCTTGCTGACTGGACGCCGGTTCGAGCACCCAGGGTGGCGGGCAACAGCACTGACTGGACCATCATCAAACATCCTTCAGGCGTCAATCAATGGGCCTTCAGAGGACGTCCGCTCTACACCTATAACAAGGATACCCAAACCCGCAGTTTTGACGGGGGTGATGTACCCGGGTGGCATAATGTATACACGCAGCGTGCTGTAACGCCGCCGGATGAGTTTACTGTGCAGGACGCACACTTTGGCGGGCAGACGCTGGCTGACTCCCGTGGGCAGACGGTTTACATTTACAGCTGTCATGATGACTCCATGGCTCAACTTGCCTGCGATCATCCTGACACGCCTCAAGAATATCGAATGGCCATATGTGGCAGTGGTGATCCCGAACTTTGTCTTGAAACTTTCCCCTATGTTGTTGCGCAGGCAGGTGCCCGCAGCGAGAGCACTCTGTGGAGTGTGATGGCCATTAACCCGTATACCGGGCGCCGCGCCACCGCTGATGACGACGACGTGCTGCATGTCTGGGCGTATCGGGAGCGACCGGTCTACACCTATAAGGGAGATCTGGAACCAGGCGATACACATGGTGACGCGTTTGGCGAGTTCTACGGCCGGCGTAATGGGTACAACGCGTTTGTATTGCGAGATATTTTTTCAGGTAACGCATTCCGTCGATAAATTCGACCCTACCGTTATCCATTAAGGAGAGATCGTATGACACGTTTCTGGGCGGGTAGAGCAACACCTATGCTGAGTTCTGTGCTGTTTATCAGCACGCTGGCGGCTGCTGGCGCATTGACAGCCGAGGCGCCTGCGGGTGGTCGCATCGGCTATGTGCTGACACATAAGGCCTGGGTGATTTATGAAGACGATGGCCTCGAGATACAGTGTCCGCAGGGTCTGAACGCGAGCGGGGTGCGAGAGCAGTTCGCTGAACTGTTCCCGATGGACGGCGAAAGGGAGTGGACCGTCCAGGAGACACGACTCATGCGCGAGGGTCGCATGTGGCACCCCGAAATCTCGGAAGAATCATTTCCCTATTACGAGGCGCAAGGCGAAGTCGCTTATGGAATGAATCTTGATGGCAGGGTTGATTCGGATGATTTCAGAAGTCCGGAAGGTGTTGAAGGAATAGATAATCAGTTGCAACGGGCCATCGGCTGTACGCCGGGCTGGCGCAGTGACGGACAGTTTGTGCATTTCGAAAGCCTTTTTGCCGTCGGCCACAATTACAACCGGTGGATGATTGAGATCACCGGTGTTGACGATCTCATGAATGATGATGAGGTCATTGTGACGACGTACCGAGGCCTGGATGATCTGTTCACTGACGCCACGGGAGAGGGTTTTGTGGCGGGTGGTTCGCAACGCGTCGATGTGCGTTGGGGGCAGAGCTTTATTTCCGAGGCGCGCGGCAAGATCGTCGATGGTGTGTTGACTACCGAGCCGATCAAAAAAGCCAAGGTGCCATGGGCCATGCGTTTTGTGGGTCATTACGACGTTTTTGATTTCCAGCTCAGGCTTGACCTGACACCGACTGAAGCAAAGGGCATCTTTGCTGGATATGTGGGAGTCGATAACTGGACAAACCGCCTTAACAGAAACTGGGGCGCTCATCACCAGAGTTACGGTGCCGTGTCCGCAGCCTCCGAGTATCGTGCATTAAGACGATTGGCAGATGCCTATCCTGACCCTGAAACCGGGGCGAATACGGCGATTTCCGGCGCTGCGGAGATCTTTCTGACCCAGGTCTACATCATACACCCTGACAAATAGTAACCACCGGCAGGCGTTTGCGTATGGCGTCAAAACCGTACGCAATCAGCCTGTTTTGTTTGATAGCATTTTTGCCTGCTTCGGGCTGGAGAACATCATGAAAAATCGGTTTTGTTTTCGGGCGACGCTGAAAAGCGCCCTGTTTGTATTTGCAACCCTGACAGTAGGCACACATTTGGTGTCATCTGCTGCCGCTGCGGATGGCAGGGGGCTGGTAGGACTTTGGTCGTCTGGCCAGGTGGGATTTGGTTATTACGTCACAGGAATGCCCTTCACTGTTGAAACGGGCCGTGAACTCGCGGCGAATCCTTTGCTGGATTTTGCCTTCGTGAATCTTGAGCAAGACTATGCGTTTGAGAAAGCGCGTGACGTGGCAGAGGGGCTGCGTAGTCGGGGTGAAGACGCCGCGATGACAATTCTGGTTCGTATTCCGCCCATGTCTGAAGCGGGTGTTGAAACCTCGCGAGCGCGTGCCGAAGAACTCATAGCCCTGGGCGTGGATGGCGTGGTGTTTCCGCATGTGGAAAGTGCCGACGAAGTTCGCACAGCCATTTCATTCTTCGAAGGTGTCAACGTGTGGTCGCCGAGCAATCCCGATGGTGACTTCATTGTTATGTTTTTGCTCGAAACGCCTGAAGTATTCGCCGAGCTGGAAGAGATCGCCAACATTCCAGGTTACAGCTCGCTGGTCTGCGGTATCGGCAGCCTGACAAGTGCTCTGGGCGGCGACCGTGAGGCAGCCGAGAAGCTGAACCTGGAGCTGCTGGCACAGGCCCAGCGTGCAGGACTCGCGGATCTGATCACCGCCGATACCGAATCGGTTGTGACTCGCGTGGAGCAAGGTTTTCTTGGCTTGATTGTATACGGGCCGTCAGCGGATGAAGTAATACGTTTGGGCAGGGCGGCGGCCGGTCGTTAAAAAACAGCGGCGGCTTCAGGTGTGGCTGGAGCCGCCCATGTTAATCAGAATCGGGGATGCTTTTTCCGGCAATAGGAAGCGGGGCGTCTTGCTTGACTGCCCACAGGCTGAATTGCGATTCGATATTTTTGACGCCTGCGAAATTCAGAATCCGTTGCATACACAGCTCCGAGAAGTGGTCCATGTTTGTTGCAACCACTTTTAGCAGGTAGTCACAGGAACCGCTCATGCCATGGCATTCCACGATGTACTCCTCCGCTTCTACCTGGGCGAGGAAAGTGCGTAGCGTTGATTTGTCGCCTTTGTCCAATGTGATCTGAACAAATGCGGTGACCTGCAGGCCGATCTTGCGCTGATCGAGACGTGCGGAGTATGCGTTAATGACGCCGGCGTTTTCGAGCGCCTTTACGCGTCGGAACGTCGGAGATTCGGACAATGAGATCCGGGACGCCAACTCCACGATAGAGATGCGCCCTTCCTGTTGCAAAATGCGCAGTATTTCACGTTCAGTTCGATCTAATTGCATAAGTGGATTTCTTCGCTGTTAACAGTATTCCGGACGTAAAAAACGCAATTATTCAGCCCGCGGGGTTGAAGCCGGTCGATTTTTGGCCATTATAGCAGTTATACAGTTGAATACACTTGGCGGGTGCCGGGTATGTCCACTTGATAACCTGAGTCTCAGCACATGGCTTGGGAGGGTTGTGCATATTCTGTATACTGTGCCCGTTTAACAGACCTGGGAAAAAATTATGCAAGATTGGGACGTCGGTAGCTGGAGACATCGACCGGCACAACAACTGCCAATCTACCCTGATGAAGCGTCGTTGCAGGATGCTGAGCGGGAGCTGGCAATGTTGCCGCCTCTGGTGTTTGCGGGCGAAATCGACGGACTCAGGGCAGACCTCAAGAAGGTGAGCCAGGGGCAGGCTTTTTTGCTGCAGGGCGGCGACTGCGCAGAGAGTTTTGCCGAATTCAGCGCAGAGAAAATCGTTCAAACCTTCAAGCTTTTATTGCAAATGTCGGTTGTCATGACCTTTGCGGGCAGCTGCCCGGTGGTGAAGGTAGGTCGTATTGCGGGTCAATTCGCCAAGCCTCGCTCGGCTGCTACGGAGACAGTCGGTTCTGTTGAGCTGCCGTCATATCGCGGTGATATTATCAACAGCGTGGAATTTTCGGACGACGCCCGTCGCCCCGATCCTCAGCGTATGTTGAGAGCCTATCATCAGTCGTCCGCTACCTTGAACCTGATGCGTGCATTTGCCACGGGTGGTTTTGCTGATTTGCACAATGTGCAGCAGTGGAACCAGGGGTTTGTTGCACAAACTGCACAGCACAAGAAATACGAAAATCTGGCCCAGCAGATCGAAAAGGCGCTGGGTTTTATGGCGGCTTGTGGCATTAATTCAGCGAACAATCCGCAACTCAACAAAACGACCATTTATACCTCGCATGAAGCGTTGTTGCTGCACTATGAGCAGGCATTGACGCGTCGTGACAGTTTGAGTGGCAACTGGTACGACTGCTCTGCGCATATGCTGTGGATTGGCGACCGCACACGGCAGCCCGATCATGCCCATGTCGAATTCCTGAGAGGGGTTCGCAATCCGATCGGAATAAAAGTGGGACCGTCGACCAAACCCTCCGATCTGCAAAAACTGCTTGAATGCCTGAACCCCCACAATGAACCGGGTCGGATCACACTCATTTCGCGAATGGGTGCCGGGCACATCGGCGACAAGCTGCCGCCCCTCGTCCAGGCGGTACAGGGTATGGGTGCTGATGTGATCTGGTGTTCAGATCCCATGCACGGCAACACCATTAATACGGCTAGTGGCGTTAAAACCCGCAAGGTTAACGCCATACTGAGTGAGATGGAGCAGTTCTTCGAAATCCATCGTGCTGAAGGCAGTTACGCTGGTGGGGTGCATCTGGAAATGACAGGTGACTCGGTTACCGAGTGCGTCGGCGGCGCGTATCAGGTCACTGAGGCGGGGCTCGGTGAGCGCTACAAAACAACCTGTGATCCCCGACTGAATGCAGATCAGTCCCTTGAGCTGGCTTTTTTGATTGCCGACACACTGAGTCGGGCCAACAACCCTCGATAAATGCCGGATAACTTGCGGGTGGAAAGCACCCGCAACTTCGATATTCTCGCAAGAATCCTTCCTTTTGACCCTGTTGTTCCGCCTGAATAGGCGAATAACTGTCGCAGGCCATCGGTATACTTTTTTACCATAACAGTGCTGTTGCACCTGATAACAACTGCATCAAAGGAGGTAGCTGATGGCAGATCTATTCGAGAATCCAATGGGATTGGACGGTTTTGAGTTTGTTGAATTCACGGCGCCTGAGCGCGGCGTGCTTGAGCCTGCATTGACCGTTCTGGGTTTTACCCATGTTGCCCGCCACCGTTCAAAAGACGTGGAGCTGTGGCGACAAGGTGATATTAACTTCCTGCTGAACTATGAAAAGGGGTCGCCAGCTGCCCACTATGCCAAGGAGCACGGCCCATCGGCTTGTGGCATGGCATTTCGCGTAAAGGATGCGACAAAAGCGTACAAGCGAGCCATCGAGTTCGGTGCGGAGCCGGTAATTGTTCCGGCGGGCCCTATGGAATTAAATTTGCCGGCGATCCGGGGTATCGGGGGGGCGCTGCTCTATCTGAACGACCGTTACCAGGACGGCTCTTCAATTTACGATATCGATTTTGAGTTCCTCGACGGCGTCGACCGCCACCCGAAAGGTTGCGGATTCAAGGTTATTGATCATTTGACTCATAATGTTCACCGCGGTCGCATGGACTACTGGACCAAGTACTACGAAGACCTGTTTAACTTCAGGCAGATTCGTTACTTTGATATCAAGGGTGAATATACCGGGTTGACGTCGCGGGCCATGACGGCGCCCGACGGAAAAATACGTATCCCGCTGAATGAAGAGGGTCGTGGTGGCAGTGGGCAGATTGAGGAATTTCTGATTGCATACAACGGCGAAGGCATTCAGCACATCGCGTTTTCCTGTGACGACCTGCCCGCCTGTTATGACCGGCTGAAAGCCAAGGGCGTACAGTTTATGCCAGCGCCGCCGGCTACGTATTACGAAATGCTGTCGGAGCGCTTGCCGGGCCACGGCGAACCTGTAGAAGAATTACAGTCTCGCGGTATTTTGCTGGATGGTTCCACTGAAGAAAATGATCCGCGTTTGTTATTGCAGATTTTCTCGCAGAATATGGTAGGGCCGATATTTTTCGAGTTCATTCAGCGCAAGCGCGATGAAGGTTTTGGTGAAGGCAATTTCTCGGCCTTATTCGAGTCAATCGAACGTGACCAGGTGCGACGTGGTGTTTTGCAGACCGGGAAACAGGTGGCAGGCTGAAGTAGGGCGGCTAAAGAATCTATCCTTGGCCCGGTAATAACGTGCGATACTGCAACCTTGTCTATATTGACTACAAGTGCGACCACGCACTCCAGAATCCGTGATATTCAGACTCGGGCACATAATAGTACGCTGTTAAATCAACAATAATATTCAGAGGTTATCAAATGAATCGAGGAATCCTGTCGCTTGGCTTAGCGATTCTAACCGTCGGGTGCGCTTCCGACAATTCAGACTTCCTGGCTGGTACCAGGCAGAACGCGGGGCCAGCCCCGCTTCTGTACATATGGGCCGGTGACCTCGACAGGGGCGCTAGTGATAGTGATTTTCTCGCTGTGATCGATTCAGACCCGCATAGTCCGTCATACGGTGAAGTTCTGGCCACTGAGCCGGTCGGTGTTGTAGGGACGAATCCGCACCACACAGAATTATCAGTGCCGACAGGCGCCGCCTTACTGGCAAACGGATATGACGCCGGAAGAACTTTCATGTTTGACCTGTCCGTACCCGACGCACCCCGTCTTGTGGACGAGCTAGCACCCGTGCCGGGCTATGAGTTTCCGCACAGTTTTCTGCGTCTTGATGACGGGCAGGTACTGGCGACGATGCAGTATGGTGACGGCAGCGTCCCGGGAAATCCGGGCGGACTTGTCCGGTTTGATAAAGACGCCAACCTGATTTCGACGACCAGTGCCGCAGATCCAGCTTTTGAAGGCGAGCAGATCCGGCCCTATCACGTGGAGGTGATTCCCGCGTCGGATCGGGTGGTGACAACCAGTCGAACCATGAGGATTTTCACCGAACAGGCTGCTGACGTGGTGCAGATCTGGAGGCTATCAGACCTGGCGCTGTTACATACCCTGCAAGTGCCACGGGGTGAGCCGACAAGTAGTCCTGAATGTGTCTTTGGCATAGGAGACATTTGTGAGGCAGGCCAATATCCCGCCGAGGCCCAGCCGTTTGAGAGCCGTGTGATGAATGACGGTAGCGTGCTGATGAACACCCTGATGTGCGGTCTTTACCGAATGAACGGGATTGATACGAGCGAACCGGGCATTGAGCTGGTACTTAACTACCCGAATCTATTCGGTTGTTCGGTTCCCACAACCATTGGCGATTTCATGGTGCTGCCGGTTATGTTCAGCGAAACAATACTGGTGTTCGACATTTCAGATCCAACCGACATCAAGGAAGTCAGTCGATTTGATACTCCCGGGTATCAGCCGCATTGGGCTGCAACAGATCCGGGCGCATCACGTATCGTGGTGACCTCCTCGGGCATGGCGCCGACCTATACCGTGCTCATTTTCGACTTTGATGCTGAGGCTGGTAAATTGAGCCTCGACGAGTCCTTCGGTGCGGCTGAATTTCCCAGAGCCGGGGTCTCGTTTTATCGGGAGTCCTGGCCACATGGTGACACCGGTACAGCCGTTCCCCATGCAGCACTTTTCGGATATCGGTAGGGCTGGGCGTAGCAAAAGAACGGGAGCGAAGACTGGATGAAAACGACGCAGAACACTCTTCAATACATGACTGGTTTCGGCAATGAGTTCGAAACCGAAGCGCTGTCCGGTGCTTTGCCAACAGGCCAGTTCAGTCCTCAAAAATGTACATACAAGCTTTATGCTGAACAAATAAGCTCCACCGCGTTTACAGCGCCGCGCGCGAAGAATCGCCGAACCTGGACCTATCGAATGCGGCCCTCTGTCGTCACGGGAGGCGATTTTGTTGCTATCGATAAAGGTTTAATTAGAACCAGTCCGGGCACGGATTTAAATTGTCCTCCCAATGTTCTGCGCTGGAGTTCACTGCCCCTGGACAGATCAACGGGCGACTTTGTTGATGGATTGACAACTATTGCGGTCAGCGGCGACGCCAGAGCGCAGATTGGTTTAGGTATACATGTTTATCGAGCCGATCGCGGAATGGGTAAAAAAGTTTTTTACTGCGCAGATGGTGAGATGTTGATTGTGCCCCAGCAGGGTGCCATATTGGCACACACCGAGCTAGGCCGGCTGCATGTTGTGCCCGGCGAGATTCTGGTCATTCCCCGCGGCTTGAAGTTTCGCATTGAGCTGCCCGATGGCCCGGTGCGTGGTTACGTCTGTGAGAATTACGGTGCCCCTCTGGAGTTGCCTGAACGCGGTCCGGTGGGCGCAAATGGTTTTGCCAATGATCGTGACTTTCAGTATCCGGTTGCCTGGTTCGAGGAAAATGACGAAGAGCATACTCTGGTGGTCAAATTCTGCGGCGAGTTATATCAGACAACTCTGGACCACTCGCCGTTTGATGTGGTTGCCTGGGTAGGCAACAGCGCGCCTTACAAATACGATCTTGCCAGATACAACGTGATTAATACCGTCAGCTTCGACCATCCGGATCCGTCAATTTTTACTGTGTTAACGTCGCCGAGTGATACGCTCGGGGTGGCTAACCTGGACTTCGTGGTGTTCCCCCCCCGCTGGATGGTTGCCGAAAACACATTCCGTCCACCCTGGTTCCATCGCAATATCATGAGCGAATTCATGGGGCTGATCAGGGGTACTTATGATGCCAAGGGAAAAGGCTTCGAACCCGGCGGGATGAGCCTGCATAATTGCATGACACCTCACGGCCCGGAGGCGACTGTATTCGAAAAGGCGAGCAATACTGAGCTGAAGCCAGAGCGTTACGAGAACACATTGGCGTTTATGTTTGAGTCCCGCTACGTTATTACACCCACTAGATTTGCCATGGAGTCCGAGTGCCGGCAGCGTGATTATTCGAAATGCTGGACTGGTATAAAAAAGAATTTTGATGGGAACCCATAACAAATAATTGGGAGCAATTGATGTTGAAACTGAATGAAACCCACGACCCCGGCTTGCGGAGCTGGGTGACATCGGCTAATGATGGCGTTAACGACTTCCCGATACAAAACTTGCCGTTTGCTGTTTTCCGCCCAGAGGGCAGCGTTGAATTCCGTGGAGGCGTTGCTATTGGTGATCAGATCGTCGATTTGCTTGTTTTGAGTAAGTCGGACGTGTTACCGGCACAATTGCGGCCAACTTTGGTTGCGGCCGCCAAACCCGAGCTTAACGACTTCATGGCCATGGGACCGAGTGCGTGGTCGAGTCTGAGGTTCGCCTTGTCTCGCGCCCTCCGTCAGGGGTCAGAGCTCGAAGCAAAGCTGCGACCCTGTTTGGTAGATCAGGCTAATGTGGAATACAAGCTGCCTTGCCGCATTGGCGATTTCACTGATTTCTATACATCTGTTCATCACGCGACCGCCGTAGGTTCATTATTTCGCCCGGATAACCCCTTGCTTCCCAATTACAAATGGGTACCCATTGGTTACCATGGGCGTGCTTCCTCTATCGCCGTTTCTGGTCAAGAATTTCCTCGTCCATTGGGACAGTTGAAAGGACCCGACGACGAAACGCCATCGCTGGCGCCGAGTAAGCGGCTTGACTATGAGCTGGAGATGGGCATTTTCATCGGGTCCGGCAATGAGCTGGGTTCATCCATTGCGATGGATGAAGCAGAGAGCCACGTGTTTGGCATGTGTCTGTTAAATGATTGGTCTGCAAGAGATATACAGGCCTGGGAATATCAACCACTTGGGCCATTTCTGGCGAAAAGTTTTGCCTCCACGATTTCTCCATGGATTGTTACTCTGGAGGCGCTAGCGCCATACCGCCGGGCTTTCAGTCGTCCTGCGGGTGATCCTCAGCCTTTGCCGTACCTGAGTACTGAGCAAAACAAAAACGCTGGGGCGATGGATATTAAACTGGAGGTTCTGCTGCAAACAAAAAACATGCAGGCCAAAGCCGAAGCGCCCGTAAGCCTGTCACGATCCAATTTCAGCGAATCATATTGGACCGTCGCTCAAATGGTTGCCCATCACAGTGTTAATGGTTGTAATCTGCAGCCTGGAGATCTTCTGGGTACTGGCACACAATCTGGTCCGAGTCATGAAGAATCAGGCTCCATGCTCGAATTGAGCCGCGGCGGTAAGCAGCCAGTACAGCTTCCGAATGGTGAAACCCGCACCTTTCTGGAGGACGGAGATACAATCATCCTGAGGGGCTATTGTGACGGTCCCGGTCTGATTCGCCTGGGTTTCGGCGAGGTGACAGGCACGATATTACCGGCGCAGCTAAACTGCTAGAAAGCCTGTTGTGAGGGAGGCAACCATGGAACTTTTTTCATACTTCAGATCTACCGCCGCGTATCGCGTGCGCATTGCGCTTAATCTGAAAAAAATCGATTACCGCCTTACATCCGTCAATTTGCTCAAGAACGAACAAAAAAGCGACGAGTATCATGCCATTAACCCAATGGGCCTGATACCGGCACTCCGGCTGGATGATGGCACAGTGCTGACACAGTCCACAGCCATCCTGGAGTGGCTGGAGGAAACGTTCACAGATAACCCACTGCTGCCTGCCGACCCGCTGCAGCGAGCACGGATTCGAGCAATTACCAACAGCATTGCCTGCGATATTCACCCGCTGAACAATTTACGGGTATTGAGGTACCTTACGGGTGAACTTGGTTTGAGTGAGGATACCAAACAAACGTGGTACAACCACTGGATTCAGCTTGGTTTTGATGCGCTGGAAAAGCAGATGGTGCCCGGTGGTTATGCCGCTGGAGACAGCATCAGCATGGCCGATGTTTACCTTGTGCCACAGGTGTTTAATGCATTCCGTTTTGATATGGCAATGGATGCATACCCAAAGATCATGGCGGTCTATCGGCGCTGTAATGAACACGCTGCTTTTATTAAAGCGCATCCGGATAATCAAGAAGATAAGCCGGTAGCATAATAAAAAAACATAACTGAGTTGACGAAAAGCCAAATCGAAAGGAACCTATGACCAAAACCAGAAATGCCTACGATCAAATTGAACTCGCGGGCCTTGATGAAATACGCAACCTTCAGGCCACGCGGCTCAAGGAAACCTTGCATCATGTGTATAAAAATTCGCCAGCATACAGAAAAAAATTCGATGAACAGAATGTACATCCGGACGACTTCCGCACACTTGAAGACCTGAGTAAATTTCCGTTCACCACCAAGTCGGACCTTCGCGACAACTACCCGTTTGGTATGTTCTGTACGCCGATGAATCAGATCAGTCGAATACACGCCTCCAGCGGTACCACGGGCAAACCGACGGTGGTTGGTTACACCCAAACTGACATTGATAACTGGGCCAGTCTGGTGGCTCGCTCCATCTATGCTGCGGGCGGCCGCCCCGGTGACAAAGTTCACGTCGCTTATGGTTACGGTCTGTTCACTGGAGGTCTCGGCGCTCATTATGGTGCAGAACGTTTGGGCTGTACCGTCATTCCCATGTCGGGCGGACAGACCGAGAAACAGGTCAGGCTGATTCAGGATTTTGATCCCGACATCATGATGGTCACGCCATCCTATATGCTGAACATTGGCGATGAAATGGCGCGTCAGGGTGTGGATCCCGCGCAACTGTCACTGCGAATAGGTATTTTTGGTGCCGAGCCCTGGACCAATTCCATGCGTAGCGACATTGAGAGCAGACTGCACATTGATGCGGTTGATATTTACGGATTGTCGGAAATCATGGGCCCTGGTGTTGCCCAGGAATGTGTGGAAACCAAGGATGGCCCGACGCTCTGGGAGGATCATTTCTACCCTGAAATTGTCGACCCGCAAACGGGTGAGGTACTACCGGACGGCGAGCGTGGCGAGTTGGTGATCACAACACTCACCAAACAGGGATTGCCCATGATTCGCTACCGTACCCGCGATCTGACACGACTTCTGCCGGGTAGCGCACGCAGTATGCGGCGCATCGAAAAAATTACCGGGCGCAGTGACGATATGCTGATCATTCGCGGTGTGAATGTTTTCCCGACGCAAATCGAAGAGCAGGTGCTTAGTGTGGAAGGCCTGGCGCCTCATTATCTGATGGAGATCGAAAAGAAGGGTAACATGGACAGTGTGAGCGTGATTGTCGAGCGTGCACAGGGTTACACAGCAGACGCTGTTGCCCTGGCAGCGGAACTTCAGGTGAAGATTAAATCATTGGTCGGCATTTCAGCCAGCGTGGTCGTCAAAAAGACTGGCGAACTGCCGCGTTCTGAGGGTAAGGCTGTTCACGTGATTGACAGGCGCGGTTAATATAATCGCGCCCGATATGCCCGTTTTCCTAGCCAATTCAGTCCCTGCCCGGATCAGGGTAAATCAGTAATGGCTCCCTGAGATGCCGACTGCACAGTGCGGGCATACTTGGCGAGCACACCTCGTTTGTATTTCGGCTCAGGTGCATTCCATAGCGCCAGACGACTGGCGAGTTCCTGCTCTGATACATCCAGTACTATGCGATTCTCCACGGCATCAATGGTGATAATATCGCCTTCCTGAACAAGAGCTATCGGTCCGCCTTCAGCGGCTTCCGGTGTAATATGCCCCACCACAAACCCGTGACTGCCGCCGGAGAATCGACCATCGGTTATCAGCGCGACATCGCTTCCCAGTCCTCTGCCCATGATGGCAGATGTCGGACTCAGCATTTCACGCATACCGGGGCCCCCTTTGGGGCCTTCATAACGAATAACAAGGACATCACCGGCCACCACGGTGCCATCAAGGATTCGCGCCTGCGCTTCTTCCTCCGAATGAAAGACGCGTGCTCTACCGGTAAAGTGAGTGCCTTCTTTACCGGTGATCTTGGCGACAGCACCGGTGGGTGCCAGGTTGCCATATAAAATGCGCAAATGGCTGTCTGTTTTAATGGGGTTGTTGAAATCACGAATTATCTGTTGTTGGTCCGGGTAAGGTGCAACATCAGCAAGGTTTTCCGCCAGCGTTTTGCCAGTCACTGTCATGCACCCGCCATGCAGCAAGCCACGATCCAAAAGCCTCTTCATCAGGGGTTGAATGCCCCCAATAGCCACCAGTTCTGACATCATGTAATGGCCGCTGGGTCGCAGGTCCGCCAGTACGGGAACCCGCTTGCCGATCTCTGCAAAGTCATTCAGTGACAGCTCTACCCCCATAGTATTTGCCATCGCTATCAGGTGTAAGACCGCGTTAGTGGAACCTCCCAGGGTAATGATGACTGTAATCGCGTTTTCAAACGCTTCACGCGTCATGATGTCAGAGGGTTTGATATCCTTGTCAAGCAGGTGAAGAACGGCAGCGCCGGCTGCGCGGCAATCGTCCAGCTTGGTTTTGGAAACAGCGTTCTGAGCTGAGCTGCCGGGCAGGCTCATGCCCATGGCTTCTATTGCCGAAGCCATGGTGTTGGCCGTATACATGCCGCCACAGGAACCAGCGCCCGGTATGGCTTTTTCTTCGATCTGCTTTACTTCGATCAGGTCCATCTTGCCCTGTGCATGGGCACCAACCGCTTCAAAAACGGAGATAATATCGGTATGGTTTTCACCGGGCAAAATCGTGCCACCGTATACAAACACCGAGGGGCGATTGAGTCGCGCCAGCCCCATAATGCAGCCCGGCATATTTTTGTCACAGCCACCAATGGCGACCAGTCCATCAAAGCCTTCGCAGCCTGCTACCGTTTCTATTGAATCTGCAATTACTTCCCGCGATACCAGGGAGTACTTCATGCCCTCGGTACCATTCGCAATGCCGTCAGATATGGTAATCGTGTTAAATATAAGCGACTTGCCGCCAGCCGCATCAGCGCCTGCAGCAGATTCTTCAGCCAGGCGATTGATGTGCATGTTGCAAGGGGTCACGTTGCTCCATGTTGAAGCAATGCCTACTTGCGGCTTTTTAAAATCGGCATCCGTAAACCCGACCGCTCTTAACATTGCTCGACTGGCCGACTTGCCAATGCCATCAACCACTTGTGAGGAATAATGACGTCGCTTATCTTCAGGCATACGGACCTCTCATGGGGTAAATTCTGATCTACAATAAATGATTTCTGATCAGAATATAGCATACCGTCGCAGTGCATAATGGACCGCGACACCACCCCCAGCCGAAGTTGCTGAGATCGTGCATAGCCTCACAACAGGAATAGACATTGGTGCCGAAACCATACAGTAATACTATCAGGGCAGCGTAAACCGATATTCGTGCCGCGCCAAGGGTCCCTTGACATCGACCTGAAAGGTTTCTACCAGAACGTCACCATCGTCAAATATACTGAATACACGGTACATGGGCGTGTGGCGTGTTTCATCGGGAATCTTGGTGCGTTCAAGAGCAGGAATATGCAGATAATGCACATGACCAATCTGCTTTGAGTGATTGACGCGCTCCATATCCATGTGCAGATCGCCAGATATCACCGCAGCTACATTCGGCTGCGCAACAATATCGACGAATCCGGGATGAGTAATGCCTTTTTCCGCGTTCTCAGGATAAACCCCTGTCTGCGCCCCGTGCACAATCAGAAATACCGGTTTAGACGCCAGCCTCTCAACCTGATTCCGGATCCAGTCTATGCCATCATCATTAAAGTCACGACTGTAATCGGGTGAAGCGAACACCAGTGCGACAGCATCATATTCAAGCACATAACTGGGCTTTTCAATAACAGCCTTGCCCTTGTTCCACAAATTAGCGTACTGCATGTAGCGATCAACTGTATCGCCATGCTCCTCATTGCCCATGATTGGATAGAACGGCAGGCTGAGGCGCTGCAGCACTGGCGTCACGTTTTCGTACTGAATGAGAGTGCCTTTATGAGCAATGTCTCCAACACCCACAACAAAATCCAGCGAGCGTTCCTGAGCCAGTTGATTGACTTCATCGACTGCAGCAGACACGCCCGGAAAGGCTGCCTCGGGCTTGGGTTCGGCATCTCCCAGCACCGCGAAGCTCAGGACTACATTGCGGTCAGAGGAAGCGATTCCCTCGTTGGCGCTGGCAGTATGCAGGCAGGCAAGGGTGCTCAACAGGGTGATAGCAGAAAAAAATCGGGCGAATGACATATGGCAGGGACCTCTTGATGTCTTGAATACAGCAGATGCTGAGTGACTCAGCGTGCCATGGTAGTCAAAAGGTCTTGCTGTTTGTATTACAGTTCAATGACAGAAAAGATGGGTCGCCCAGTGTAGCCCGCCCGATTACAGGCGTATTACAGGGACATTACCGCAAGGGGTATCTCAGCGCCTCATTGCCTAGCGGATGAATTCGGCCACCAATGTCTTTTGCCGCATCATACAGCAATCCTTTCTCTCGCAGCAGCGCAATCACCCTGTCCGGGTAATCAGTCTGAATATAATCAGCCCCGGCTTCTGCCGCCAGTTCGACGTTCAAAAGCGTATCCGCTGTTTCAAGCGTATTTACAAATGCCTGCGCGCCTAGCAGGTGAATCAGTCTGATGTTTTCTTCGGTGACGGCGTGCCAGTTCAGATTGATCAAGGGCGGCCACAACGACCGGATCGTCTGATGAATATCAACACTGTTTCTTACCGAGGGGCGCAAAAATATTTCTGGCGCCAGATTATTCAGTTTTCTGCTGTCCTCGATTGAGCCATGATAGAAAGACTCGCCTGCAATGCCGACTTTATTGATTATTGCCACAAGCTTCTCTACATCGGCATTCTTTACATCCAGATCAGGACTTATTTTCCCTTTCATCAAGGTTAACGCTTCTTCCAGCGTCGGCACTTCGACTCCCTTGTGTCGATCGCTATGCCAGCCTCCGGCATCCAGCGCTTTGATCTCATCAAGGGTCATATCCTCTACCCGTCCGGATCCATTTGTTGTTCGATCCACGGTGGCATCATGCATCAGGATCAGGTGGCCATCTTTGGTTTGCCGTATGTCAATTTCCACCAGATGAGCACCGACATCAATGGCTTTCTGGATGGCTGGCAGGGTATTTTCAGGGACATCCAGTCCCACCCCTCCGCGGTGCGCGACCACCCTGATTCCCGGCCACTGATATTCCAGCATCGGTGTCTGTTCGTCACCGGATTCTATTTTCGATACCCGTCCATTGATCCTGTGAACCCAAACACGCTTTATTTCATTATCAACAGGAACCTCGATGACGTAGTGAGGATGTCCGTTAAGACTGCCGGTATGATGGCCGGAAGGTGATTTCGTGGTATGGATTTCGGCGACATGAAACGCCTGCAACAGACTTACTTCGGAGGCGGCCAGGGGCTGCTGGAACAAACTGAACAGTATTGCTATGGACGTGACATATCGAATCATGGGGGATCTCATGGGGGAAAAGGCGACAGATCGCAAATGATGGGCATGTGGTCGAAAGCGGTTATTTGTGTCGGCTGCCCGGTGAAACAATTGCCTACAAAAGCATCGCTGGCGACATGGTCGATGTTAAACGCGTTGGCGTAAGTCGGTTCGGTCAGCGGACCGGCGTCGCTGATCTGGTTAAATGTTCGCCCTGTGCCAACAAAATCTGTCCAGCGTCTGGCGCTCGGGTCGATTGCGGCCCCGCGTCCGGGATCCGTGTTGAGATCACCCAGCACGATATTGCGGTCGCCGTTGGCCGCGGGCTGGCCGCTACCGTCCAGAATATCCACAAACACCTGATCAAACTGCGCGACGCGGCAAGTCTGATCATTCGGCGATCTGCCAGAAGTGCCATGAATGTTGACGACAGTGAGCTGGCTGCCGTCTGCGACTTCGATCAGCCCGCGGGCAATCCGCGTGCCACCGCCACAGCCGTCAACTGAACCGGCATCCAGATGATTAAGGCAGATAGCACTGCCACAGCCCTGGATGCGGCCGAATCCCATACGTACAGCCAGGCATTTATCGGGTCGTCCGGGATGGCAGGCGATCTGATAGTCCGGACCAAGAACGTGTTGAGCGACAGTTGGATCGCCGGGCTGCCAGTTCTCGCAGATGAATCCGGTGTGGTATTCCGGCGGGATCTCCGGGCATTCACCGGGATGAAAGATTTCCTGAAAACCGACGATATCCGGCCGGGTGGCAGCGAAGAATACGCGCGTGTCCTCCAAGATCGCGATAAATGAGAGGCCATTGCCGTACCACTCATCGGCGATTGCAGCATGCGCACAGCTGTACCTGGCATCCGCGCTTTCCTCGCAGGCAGGCGTGCCTGTATTGAACGTCATTACCCGCAAAGTCATTCCTGCAGATGACCCTGACGAGCTGTTATTGCCTGCGCAGGAAGTTAGCAGCCATGCAAGGAAAGCCGTTGTTATGGCACGCGACAGCATGCTCAGAGTCCTCGTTGACTTGGCAGTATTTTCTTTGATTATGGCTTCTGGCATATTTTGGCAAAGTAGTCGTAAATGCTCTGTTGCGACCGGATGTTGCGCTTATTGCCACGACTAATGTACGTATTGCTTTGCGTGGCATCAACAATGCGCCCTTTCACGTTATCGCGCCACTGAATATCCAGAGTCGTGAGCACTGTTTGTTTGATTCTGGCATCGAGGATTGGCACGCCGACTTCCACCCGTTGGTCGATGTTGCGGGTCATCCAGTCAGCCGATGAGATATAGACATCAGTATCGCCGCCATTGTGGAACACATACACACGAGCATGTTCCAGAAAGCGGTCAAGAATACTGATGATCTTGATCGTCTGACTTTTGCCCGGAATGCCGGGTACCAATGAACACATGCCACGGATAATCATCCTGATCTTCACACCGGCCTGACTGGCTGTGTACAGTAGTTGCACGATCTCCTCATCCACCAGGTTGTTTACTTTGAGGAAGATCTCGGCTTTGCGACCACTCACCGCAAAGTCGATTTCACGCTGGATCAGTTTTTTTAATTTTGGTCGGCTCCAGGTAGGAGACACGATCAGGTGCTTGAAGACAAAGGGGCGATAGGAGTACTGAATGAATTCAAATACCTGTTCTATTTCAGCCGTAATTTCCGGATGACAGGTGAACAGGCTCATATCGGTGTAGATGCGGGCAGTTTTTTCGTTAAAGTTACCACTGCCAATATGGCCATAACGTACCGGTTCACCTTTCTCCAGGCGGGTGATCAGGCAGATCTTGGAATGGATTTTTAAGGTGGTCTGACCAAAAATGACTTCGATACCGGCATCGGTCATTTTTCTGGCCCAACTGATGTTGTTTTCCTCATCAAAGCGGGCTTTCAATTCAAGCACCACCGTGACGCTCTTGCCATTGCGCACGGCATCCAGCAGGGCATGGATCACTCTTGACTGCCGTGCAACGCGGTACAGGGAAATCCTGATATGGGTGACCTTGGGGTCAAACGAAGCCTGCCGTACCCATTCAGTAAAATAACCAAAGCTGTGATAGGGGTAATACAGCAGAATGTCGCTGTGACGAATGGCGTCAAAAGTGGTTGGATGCTGATCAAAATCCGGACTGGGTAGCGGCGGCAATGGCGGAAATTCCATGCTCTGGCGGCCAAGATTGGGAAAACCGATAAAGTCTTTAAAATTCCGGTACCGGGTGCCGGCAATCAATGCATCGATCGAACTGGTACCCAGCTGCTTGGTCAGCACCTTCAACATCTGCTCCGGCATGGCCGCGTCATACACCAGGCGGGTCGGCTCTGATTTGAGCCGTTGCCGAATACCCTTGGACATCTTGTCTATCAGGCTTTGATCCAGGGTATCACTGATATTGTATTCGGCATCGCGGGTCAGCTTCAGTGAAAAAGCGCAAATGCTGTCAAATTCGAAAAAGCCCTTAAACAGATCGGCAAGACAATGAGTGATAATGTCGTCCAGCAGCAGGATTTGTCGTCTGTAGTGGCCGTTTTTCTTGCGGGTGTTTAACGTCAGCGGCAACTCGATAAAGCGTGAGACCTCATTGGTAGGCACCTGCACTATCGCATATTCTGGCTTTTGCACCCCGGCCATTTCGACCATCAGGTAGGTCGTATTATCGTCAAGAATTTTTGCCAGGGACGCATCCGTTTGGGACAGGATAATCGGCGAAATGTGCTTTTTTACTTCGCTATTGAAATAATTACGCACCCATTCCGATTGCCCCTCGGTTAACTTGCTGTCATCGATCAGTTCGATATTGTGCTTGCGCAGCTCCAACTGAATGTCCAGATAGATCTTGTTGAACTGCTTGCCCAGCATCAACACCTGATGTTGAATCTCGGCGAGCAGTAGCTCAGCATCTTCATGCTCAGTGGTCCGGTACCTTTTCAGCAGGATGCGCCGTTTCACATCAGCGACCCGCACCCTGAAAAACTCATCCATGTTATTCGAGTAAATGCCCAGAAAGCGCAGTCGCTCGATGGGCGGGTTACGTGTGTCAGCCGCTTCCTGCAACACCCTGCCGTTAAACGCCAACCAGCTCAGTTCCCGTGGGAACTCAGGATTGTCCATTGATGGCGCCTGCATGATGGATAGCTCCATGTTCTTACCCCTGGCTGTCAGCTGCGTGCGTAACAAACTATGGCAGTTATATTACAGGGTGAAGACAGAAGAATGCAGAATGCCCCAAAATAGCCACCAACTCCGACATCATGGAGTCCAGGCCGGCTGGCCAATCTGTGCGTTCTTACTCCAGGGCCTGGTACACCATCGTCGGGTATTTGGTCCGGATGTCGCTGGCCAGCGGTAGTTGGTTGATCATCAGCAGAATACTGATGCCGGAAGTCGGATCAACCCGATACATCGACCCATAAGCGCCACCCCAGCCGAAGGCGCCCACTGAGTCCATACCGTTTGCCCCATAGCGATCCGTTGTTTCAAAACCCAGGCCAAAACCACGGCCGCTGCTGGGCATCCGATCGCCAATTTGATTGGTGGTCATCAATGCCACCGCGCGTGGTGACAAAATCTTTACGCCGAAGGCAGTCCCGCCGCTGCGAATCATCTCGAGAAAACGAGCGTAGTCGTGTGCGGTAGACACAAGCCCCGCGCCGCCAGCAAAATTGCGGCGCGGACCATCTGTGTAGCTGCCCTGACCACGCGCGCCTTCTGCCGCGCGAACTGCCTTACCATCGGCGTCACTGGCATAGACCGCTACCAGGCGTTCCTGTTTTTGCTCCGGCACGAAAAAGTAGGTGTCATTCATTTGCAGTGGCTCGGTGATGCGTGTGCGCATCAGTTCATCCAGCGCCATGCCCGATGCGCGCTCGGCAACACAGCCCAATACGTCAGTGTTGTAACCGTAGACCCACGCTTCACCGGGTTGGCTGATAAAAGGCAGACCGGCAAGGCGCTCCATGGTTGTGCATACCGGTTCATCTTTGTCCGCCGTATACCAGCCATTGCCGGCCTGCGTGCCAAGCCCTTCTGCGCGATAAAGCTCGGCAATATGAGCCTGCGTGCCATACGAGATGCCGGCAGTGTGGGTTAACAGGTCAAACAGGGTGATCTGGCGCCTGGCGGGCACGATCGTCACATCATCACCAGACTGCACTGCGACAGTTGTTGATGCGTACTCAGGAATAAAACGACTCACCGGATCGTTCAGGTTGAGCTTGCCTTCTTCCATCAGTGACAGGATCAGCACGCTGGTCATGGCTTTGGTCTGCGAAGCGATACGGAACATGCTGTCTGTGCTCATGGCACGACCGGACTCTTTGTCGGCCCAGCCAACCGCGTGTTCATAAACGGTGCGGCCATTGTGTTGCACCAGTGCCACGGCGCCCGCCAGCTCGCCGCTGTCCACATAGGTCTGTAATACCTGATCGATGCGTGCCAGCCGCGATTCGTCGAACCCGTTGCTTTGAGCACTGGCAGTCAACGGCAGTGCGCAGATAAAGAGTGCGGTCAGACAGGTGGTGCGAATAAGTGAAGCGGAATTGAATGCATGGGTGCTGGTTTGCATGATGTGCTCCAGTGGGACGCTTTTTGGTTTATTGTTGTTGAAGCATCATGTTACACAGGCCAGAGCACCGTACAAAGCGAAATTAGCGTTCCGGGGAATATGGCCACTTCATCAGAGAAGCTGGATGGCGATATCGTGCCGATTACCAGGTTTTCGGCTGGATTGGTGATCCCACCAGGACTCGAACCTGGGGGCAATAGATCATGAGCCCGAGTCTTGCCAGCCGCTGAGCACTTGCGTGAGGTAAATAGCGGGTTTGGTTGGGTTCGTAGCCGGACAGCAGATCGGGGTTGTATTCAACCGGAGGGCGGAGAGTTTTGGGCTGCTGAACGTAATTCAGTGCGCGCAATGCCGGTCCGCTGAATTGTATGTTATCCCATGGCGATGCAGTGCGTGATTCAGCAATACCAGCTTTGAAATGTTTATCTCGCAGCCGGTATTTTTACCTCGTTTGGCGCCGGTGGTCTCTATCTGATCACTTAGGCGCACGAGGGCGTCGCGGATAGTTCGCTGAGGAACTCCAGGATAGACGTTTTCTATATCTGACATGGAGAACCAGCCTTCGGCGTCCGTCGGGACGGCGTGCAGCTTATCCATATCGATAGCATATCGGGCCATGTTTTTATGCCCTGCCTGAGATCTCTAAACAGAGTTTTGGTTTTCAGTCACAAAGTCTATATTAACGGCGGATTAACGGCGAATTAACGGCGGAAACATATTGGTAAAATGGTGGGCCCACCAGGACTCGAACCTGGGACCAACGGATTATGAGTCCGCTGCTCTAACCAACTGAGCTATAGGCCCGCTTGCGCAGATCGCGGATTATAAAGCGCAATCAAGCAACTTGCCAGCGCTGGCGCGGATTGCTGCATCGGCGGTTGCGGCAAGACTCTGGTCTGCAACATTTGCATAACGATTCAGCAGGTCCTCGATCTCGGCGTGGTCCGGAGAGTCAGCCGCGGGTGTATCCAGATGGGCCTGGAGCACGCCCATCATAGCCTGCGCCTGCAGATAACTGGCGATTGTCCATTCCAATGCCATCACTGAGGTCAAAAGCACCTCTGATTCCGCGCGCAGACAGCTTTGCTTCGCGTTATTCGACGACGAGGGCGGAAACTGCAGCGCACGTGCATGCCGGATCAGTTCCAGATGCTGAGCCTGCACGAAGTCAAAATGCCGCACGTCGCCAGCCGCCAGGCGCTGCATCTCAGCCAGCAACTTATCAAACAAGGGCTCGATGGCCGCCGCCGCAGCGCTATACGCCTGCTCGTGCGTCCGTTCCGGTGGCAGCGATTCCAGCACGGGCTCTGTTGTGCGCCCCAGTTGGTTGATCTCGCTACCGAGCTCCAGCCCAACGGGGCGGCCGGTCAGTGACTTGAGAAACCCGGTGATGTCTGCGATGTCCTCGGCGCTGAGTTCGCGCCCCAGTTGATAGCGGCCCATCAGTGAAACCGCCTCTTCCAGTTGCCGCACACTGCCATCGTGAAAGTAGGGCAGTGTTGCGGCAATGTTATGCAGGTTGGGTACTTTGACCATGTACAGGTGTTCGGCCCGCATGGTGCGTGTCGCCAGTCCCGCGTCATCGGGCAAGGCTTCGCGTTGTTCCGGGTAATAGGCGCGCATGGTGCCCAGACGCTGATAGGAGTTGCCGCCCAGGTTCAGGCCGTTGTGACAGCTGCTGCAACCAATGTCCTGAAAGGTCTGCCAGCCTCGCAGGGCCTGTTCATCAAGCTGGTCGGGTTCGCCGCGCAGGTGGCGCTGAAAGGGGCTGTTATTGACGGAGAAGCTGACTGTCTGGAAGTGCGCCATGGCATCAGCCATATTGTTGATACTGACACCATCGGGATAGATGGCGTTAAACGATTTTACATAGCTTTGATCGGAGAGCAGCATGGCCAGCGCGTTTTCCAGGGTGTTGGCCATTTCCAGTTCGCTGATGATGGGTTCGATGGCCTGGTCAGCCAGGGTGACGGAGCGTCCGTCCCAGAACTGGCGAAAGTTCAGGTTAGCGTTAAAGGTGGTCAGGGCATTGAATTTGCCGCGGGCACGATCGACTCCAAAGGATACCGGGCGACCGTCGGTGCCGCTGATTGGCCCGGCATGGCAAGTAACGCAGCCGTTGGTGTTGTCCGATGACAGACGCCGCTCGTGGAACAGGTCGTTGCCCAGCAGAAATTTATGTACGTTGACACCCTGCAGGCTTATCTCGGGGACCGGGCGTGTTACTGAATTGGCGAGGGTATGATCGGCATGGCTGCCAATCGCGGGTTTTTCGCCCAGGGCATGCTGGAAGGAGCGCCAAGCGGGCTCTGCAGGGTCAGCCGCATAGGCTTGCGTGCTGCACAACAGCGTTGCAGCCAGCACCAGACACGTCAGTGATGTAAAACGGACCGGTTGCGATGGCTGGCGAGTGGAATCTGACATCCTGCCAATATAAATCGATTTAACCCGGCCCGCCATAGTTGACGGGCCGGCTTGATGTTCAGCCGCGCGGCTGGGCCAGGCCGCGATGATTGTCCCGGTATGGGTTGGGGCGTGCCAGCGAGCCGCCAATCATGCCCAGCAGGCTGAAGCCCAGGCCAACAAACTGAGGCTCAAAGGGAATGTCCGGGTACAGGAATTCCAGTAGCAGCCAGCTTCCCAGTCCCAGCACAATGGACAATGTGCAACCGAAGTTACTGGCGCGGCGCCAGAACAGGCCGGCGGTCAGCGGTACAAAAACGCCGGCCAGGGTAATGCGATAGGCGTTTTCCACCATGTGGTGGATATTGCCGCTGGACGCAGTGGCGTTGATGATCACCAGTATCGTGAATACAAAAACGGTCAGACGGGTGTAAAGCAACAATTGTTTATCGCTCATATCTGGCAGGAAGTTGCGCAGGATGTTTTCAGTAAAGGTGACTGAGGGCGCCAGCAGGGTGCCGGAGGCGGTACTCATGATGACCGAGAGCAGAGCGCCGAAGAACACCACCTGCAGCCAGAAGGGCATGTAGCCGAATACAAACGTTGGCAGCACCAGCTGTGTGTCATCTTCCATCAGGCGGGCGGTCATCTCCGGGTCAATCATGCTGGCGCTGTAGGCCAGCAACAACGGGATGGCCGCAAAGAAGAAGTAGGACAGGCCGCCGATGGTGGTGCCCCAGACGGCAACCCGCTCGTTTTTGGAGGTATTGACGCGTTGGAACACGTCCTGCTGCGGGATAGAGCCCAGCGCCAGGGTAAACAGCGCGGCCATCCAGCCCAGCATGTCAATCAGGTCCAGTGTGGGCAGCCACTCAAACTTGCCTTCAGCAGAGGCGGTGGCGACCACATGGCCTACACCGCCCGCCATATTGGTGGCGCTGCCTGTTACCAGCAGCAGGCCTATCACAATCACGACCATCTGAACGCAGGTGGTGACGGCCACAGACCACATGCCACCCACCAGTGTGTAAGTCATTACTACGGCAGCGCCTATTATCATACCGGCGGTCATGCTGATCATGCCGTCAGTCAGTACGTTGAAAACCAGGCCCAGTGCGGTGACCTGGGCTGAAACCCAGCCCAGATAGGAGAGCATGATGCACAAAGACAGGATCATTTCCGTTGGTTTATTGTAACGGTAGTAAAAGAAGTCACCCAGCGTCAGCAGCTGCATGCGATATAGGGGCAGCGCGAAGATCAGGCCAAACAGCACCAGGCAGAGAGCTGCACCCAGCGGGTCCGAAATCAGACCCCGGAAGCCTTCATCCAGAAAGGTGGCAGAAATGCCCAGTACAGTCTCAGCGCCGAACCAGGTGGCAAACACCATGGCGATGACCATGAACATGGGCAGACTGCGGCCGGCGGTAATGTAGTCGCGGGTGGAATGCACCTTACGGGAGGCCGCCACACCGATACCAATTGACACAAGCAGATATACAACAACCAGAGCAAGCAACATACGCGCAACCTCGTGATACAGGTTGAAGGAAACAGGTCAGTTTAAGGCGTGTCGTGACCACCTGCCGCGGGTGCAGGCTCTGTTGCCGCCAAGCGCGAATAATAAACAAAAATTCCGGAATTAAAAGAGCTTGCCCGTAAAAAAGTGCCTGATTACCTCATTTCGATGAAGATCGGGTTGGAATAGAACCACAGATCCTGCCAGGGGTTCTCGCCGGGGCCGTCCAGAGCGGGTTCCTGTTCATCTGTGTTTGTGCCCCGAAGCCGCAGGTACATGGGCGCATCCACGGAGTCAAAACGGTAGGAAATTTCTCGGTAATCACCGTCCCGGCGCCAGTCCTGCTCGTGGAATCGGGCAACCACTTGTGTACCGGGGTTGGTATTGGTGTGGGCATCGTCTGTCTTGCCTGTCATCGGGCCGGCGATCAGGTCTACCCGCTGAACCTGGGGTGAATCACCGTTGAAGTTGGGCGCGGCTGGCTGACGAAAACGGATAGTCACATCCACGGTATCGCCACGCTGCAACTTCAGTGCGCCGCCAATATCCGTTGCCTGGTCGCCACTTTCAACCGTCACCCATAATTCCGAAATCAAATCACCGGTAGTGACAAACATGCGACCCTGGCGAAAGGATTCCATGATCGACTGATGATTTTTGTTCGCCAGAATGTAGGTCTTGGAGTATTCCCCTGGCCAGAAATCTGAACCGCCCTCGCGCCAGTGCACGTGGCTGTCGGAGTTGGCAGTAATCCACCAGCGGCGACCCTCTGCCAGCATGGAATCCCAGAAACCGCCCAGCTCGGCGGTCATCTGGTCATAGCCGCCCATGGTTGGGAAGCGTCGATAGCCACCGCGGGCAGCCTGGCTATTGTCGTTTTGTTCGGCGGTGGTCAGGGGTTGTTGACGCAGGGCGGCAGCCTGGTGGCCGGGTGAACCTTCCATACCAATTGCAATATTGGGGGCAGCATCATTCCAGGCGCGCAATTCGGCTGGTTCCGTGGAGCCGTAGTTGCCCAGCTCTGTGGCAGATCTGGACGGATGGTGAGCGATGACTATGGGTGGCAGTGGCAGCTCCTTCATGGCTTCCAGTGCCTCGATCATCCTGGGCTCAGTGTCCCAGCTATCGTCGGCGGGCCAGGGTTCGCGTTTGGCGAAGCGGCTCTCGATTTCAAACAGGCTGTCGGCCTCATGCTCCGAGTAAGGGACAATGATGCTGGAATGATCGGCGCCGGGTGTGTCAAATTCCATGCCGTAAAACAACACCATGTCGGGCACCGCCTGGCGCGCTTCCAGCAGTTCCGGGTAGGCGAAGTCGCGATTGATGCGTGAATGATTGGGGCCGCCGTGATCGGTGCTGACCATCCAGTCCAGGCCGTGGCGTCTTCCCATCAAGGTGTTCATGGGAATCGGGTAAATGGCGTCGCCTGCCAGGATCGGTGTGGGTGGATTTGTCTCGCGGTCCCAGCCCACGCTGTAGCGGCTGTGAACGTGGTGGTCGCCGGCCAGCCACTGTGGTCCGCTTGCCGGGTTATTGGCTGTGTAGCTGCTGCTGATGACAAGAAAGGATGCCATGCCGACAACGACAGTGAGGGCGGGTAGCGCACGTTTGATATTCATAGTGTAATGCTCGGCAGACCAGTGGCAATTGATAAAATAACCGGCAGCTTAGCAGTCGAATATGACACTATTTTTGCACTGGCTGATCGTCAGTCCAGTAATCTGTATCAACCCCCAACACATCGGCCGACACAAATCGCCCGCCGCTGGTCTGGCGGTAGTGAGCCAGTGCTTTGTAAACCAGCGGTGCGCCCAGCATCAGAATGGGAATGTTCAGGTAGACCATCACAATATTGGTCAGATCGGTAATGGCCCACAGATTGCCCAGCTCCAGCCCGGCCAGCACAGTCATGGCGCCAAAGGGCACAAATACCAGGGCGCCCAGAATTCTGATGCTGTTGATGAAGTGCGGTGCCCGGGAGATGAAGTTTGCGGATATTTCCGCAAAGGAAATCATGCCCAGTAGGGTGGTAAAGGCAAACAGGGCATAGCAGGCGCTGAGAATGATCACAACGGCAGCGCTGATGGAGCCCGGCAGCAGGGCCTGTACAGAGTCCATGTAAGTCCCGATACGCGAGGCGCTGGCGGCTGCCCACTCCGCACTGCTGGCCGAATCGCTCCACAGGTGGGCCAGTACCACGATAAACCCGGTGAGCGTGCAGATCACCAGTGTGTCGATAAACACGCCCAGGCTTTGCACAAATCCCTGCTCGCAAGGGTGAGTGTTATCGGCGGCAGCGGCGGCCATGGTGATGGTGCCCTGGCCAGCTTCGTTGGACATCAGTCCGCGGCGTACACCCTCCGCCAGCGCAACACCCATGGCGCCGCCGAACAGCGCATCCGGGGCGATAGCCCCCTGCACAACCATGGCGAAAAAGCTTGGGATCAGCGGGAAATTGATCAGGATGACCAGCAGGGAAATACCACAGAAAGCGGTGGCCATCACCGGCACCAGGACATTGGTATAGGCGGTGACTCGGCGGATACCGCCAAAAATCAGCCAGGCGCAGCTGCACACCAGCACGATGGCAATACCAACGTACAGGGCGGATTGCCGGTCGGAAGTCTGCCCGGTTGTACTGTCGACCATCATGCCCAAAGCAGTAAAAATATTGAAGGTCTGTGCCGGCAGGTTGAACAGTGCGTAGGTGATAAACGCGATAGACAAAAACAGACCCACCCAGCGTCTGTTACCGAGGATCCGTCGTCCATAAAACGGCAGGCCGCCCACAAAATCGTGCTTGTTACGTTCCTTGAATAGCTGCGCCAGTACCGACTCGACAAAAGCCGTCGACATGCCAAACAGCGCCGCCACCCACATCCAGAACAGGGCGCCAGGTCCGCCAACGGTGATGGCGCCGGTGACACCAACAATATTGCCCGGTCCGGCACGCATGGCCAGTCCCAGCATAAACGCTGCCAGGGAGCTGATGCCGTCGCTGCTCTGGTGTTTATTCAGCATGACAGGCACGGCCACCGAAAAGGCCATTTTCTGAACCAGCGCGGTTCGCCAGGTGAACCAGATACCCATACCCACCAGCAGCAGGACAGGCATGGATAATTGACCCAGGAGCGGGATGGCTGCATACCAGCCAAGCTGTGTGGGGAAAGCCCAGACGGCATCCGAGATGGGGCCGATAAAGGCAAAAAACTGGTTGATGCGGTCAAATAGTTCTTGCACGTTGTTACTGTTCTCTTATTGTTGGGGCGCGGGGGACGGGGTGATGGCGCGGGGGACGTAGACCGTCTCTGTCCCCAGGGACAGAGACGGTCTACGTCCCCCGCGCCATCACCCCGTCCCCCGCGCCATCACCCGTCCCCCATGCCATCACCCGTCCTGAGCGGCTTTAAATGTAGCATGCTTTGTGGCATTGTCGCCAAGAACATGGGGCTGGATATGATGTAGCAACAATAACAATAAGCGGGGGTTAGGGTGATACAGATAATGAAACCATTGATAGATAAGGACCGGCGTCGCATACGGAGCATATTGTGCCTGCTGGCGGGTGCTGCTGCCTTGACGCTGGTGGCGCAGGTGTCAGCGCAGCCTTCAGGTGGTGGTTCCGGCGCCTGTGATGACCTGGTCCCGACGCACTGCCTGTATCCATTCCCGAACAATTTTTTTACCCGTGCTGACAGCAGTTCGGCGACAGGTCTGCGAATCAATTTGCCGGCAGATGCCATGCCGGTTGCTCAGCCTGTCAGTCTGCCGGCGGACGCTCGTGCGCCGGGTGGTGTGCAGTCGCCTGGTG
The DNA here is from genome assembly GCF_001444425.1 of Pseudohongiella spirulinae. Classification (NCBI taxonomy): domain Bacteria; kingdom Pseudomonadati; phylum Pseudomonadota; class Gammaproteobacteria; order Pseudomonadales; family Pseudohongiellaceae; genus Pseudohongiella; species Pseudohongiella spirulinae. The sequence continues at coordinate 2,997,865 of NZ_CP013189.1, read as the reverse complement.
GCCCGGTCCAAGTGCAGGAGTGGAATCGTAATGATGGCTTTTCACCCGGTGCGATGATTCTGGCGCACCTGCCGGGCATTGATCTGCAGCAAACGGGGGCCGCGCTGATTACGGATCCGGCGCCGTCCTTGCGCGCGGATGCACCGATCCAGCTGATACACGCTGACAGTGGCGAGCGACAATTGCTGTGGGCGGAGCTGGACAGCAATGCCACCTCGGCAGACGGTCAGGCGTTGATCATTCGGCCGGCAAAGAATCTCCGTGAAGGTGAGCGTTATATTGTGGTGATCCGCAATGCCCGCGATGCAAATGGTGCGCTGCTGGCGCCTTCACCGCTGTTCAGGGCGTACCGGGACAGTACTGACACTGGCAACGCCCTGCATGAACAGCGTCGTCCTGCCATGCAATCGCTGTTTGAGACGCTGGAGAGTACAGGTATCGCCCGCGACTCGCTGACGCTGAGCTGGGATTTCACCGTGGCCAGTCAGTCCTCGCTTACCGGGCGGCTGCTGGCAATTCGTGACGATGCCTTCAACCGGCTGAATGGAGGTGCACCGCGTTTCACCATTACCGAAGTCGGGTCGATTATTCAGGGTGATATGCGCGAAGGTTTAAGCCGAGGGATAACTGGCACCTTTGACGTGCCGAATTATCTGAACCTGCCTGGCGGTGTGCCCGGATCGCGCTTTAATTACGCCAGCGATGCACCTGACGCGTTGCCGGTGGTGCTGAACGGTAATGATGTGTTTACCGCTCGATTTCGTTGTCAGGTACCGGTGAGCGCTGTCGCCGATTTTGACGACCCGGATTCGCCGGTTACACCGGCCCGGGCGGCGCTATACGGCCATGGGCTGTTCGGCGAAGGGCCGGGCGGTGAGTTCCGTGCCGGTAACGTGCGTGCCATGCAGGTGGAACACAATATCCTGTTCTGCGCCACCGATTGGTCAGGCATGTCCACCGCAGACTTTATGGCTGGTATCATGCAGCATATTCTGGCCGATATCAGCCGTTTCCCCGAACAGATTGATCGCAGCCAGCAGGGCATTCTGGCGGCCATGTATCTGGCGGAATTGCTGCGACACCCGGATGGCTTTGCATCCCATCCGGCCTTCCGCCATGGACCGGAAAATACACTGGTTTACGACCCCGCTGAGGTCTTTTACGATGGCAACAGCCAGGGTGGCATCCTGGGCGGTGCATTGATCGCCACAGCACCGAACATTCACCGAGGCGTGCTGGGCGTACCGGGCAGCAACTACAGCCTGTTGCTAAGGCGCTACGGTGACTTCAATGTCCGCTTTGGGTTCATTCTGTATGAAGCCTATCAGGATGAGCTGGATCGCTCACTGGTGTTTGCACTGATGCAAATGCTGTGGGACCGGGCAGAGAACAACGGCTATCTCAGTCACCTGGCGGGGCGACATCTGCCCAATACACCTGCCGATAAGCGCGTGCTGTTACACGTGGCCCTGGGTGACTATCAGGTGACACACTGGAGTGCCGAAATCATGGCGCGCACCATTGGCGCGGCCATTCACGAACCCACCGTGCGCCTGGGCCGGACCACCGACAGCAACCCCTACTTTGCTATTCCGGTTATTGAACAGTACCCGCATCAGGGGCATGCGCTGATGATCTGGGACTCCGGTGATGTCGACCCGTCGACCGGCCGTGGCAATCCGCTGCCGCCCACAGTCAATCGCGGGCCGGATACCTCGGTTGGTAATGATCCTCATGAATCGCCGCGCAACACGGTTGCTGCGCGACGTCAGAAGTCAGAATTCATGAAATCAGAAGGGGTCGTAGTTGACGTATGTGGTGATGGTCCCTGTCTGAGTGACGATCACACCGGTAGATGACGCTGGGGACGGAGGCGGTCTACGTCCCCAGCGCTCAGCCAAACTGGTTCATGGTGTTGTCCTTGCCGGACGCCTTCAGTGCGTTGTCTCCGGCAAAGTACTCCTTGTGGTCATCACCGATGTTGGAGCCCGCCATGTCCTGATGTTTGACGCAGGCCAGCCCGCGACGTATTTCCTGGCGCTGTACTTTCTGCACGTAGGCCAGCATGCCCTGTTCGCCGAAATACCCCTGTGCCAGGTCGTCTGTGGACAGTGCCGCAGTATGGTAGGTCGGCAGTGTGATCAGGTGGTGGAAGACACCCGCCTGCGTGGCCGCATCACGCTGGAAATTCTGAATCCGTCTGTCCGCCTCCTGGGCCAGTTCACTCTGATCGTAGCCGACATCCATCAGACGGTCGCGTTGATAGCTGCTGAGGTCACGGCCTTCCTGTTGCCAGGCGTCAAATACCTGCTGACGGAAATTCAACGTCCAGTTGAACGACGGGCTGTTGTTGTACACCAGTTTGGCTGTCGGCTCGACCTCGCGAATACGCGCGACCATGCTGGCGATCTGCTCCAGGTGCGGTTTTTCGGTTTCGATCCACAGCAGGTCAGCGCCGTGCTGCAGGGAGGTGATGCAGTCCAGCACGACACGATCTACGCCGCTGTCCGGCTTGAATCTTACCAGGCCGTTTGCCAGCCGTGTTGGTTTGATGAAGTCATCGCCACGTCGCAGCGCCATGTCGCCCGACTTGAGTTCATCAAGCGAGTTGATGACATCGCCATCAATAAAGGCATTGTACTGATCAGCCAGGTCGCCGGGTGTTTGTGACACAGGGATTTTTTGGGTCAGGCCAGCGCCCAGCGAGTCGGTTCGAGCCACAATCACGCCGTCGTCAACGCCAAGTTCCAGAAACGCGTAGCGCACCGCGTTTATCTTGGCCAGAAAGTCCTCGTGTGGCACGGTGACCTTGCCGTCCTGATGACCGCACTGCTTGGCGTCCGACACCTGGTTCTCAATCTGTATGCAGCAGGCGCCAGCCTCGATCATCTTCCGGGCCAGCAGGTAGGTCGCTTCTTCGTTACCGAAGCCGGCATCGATATCTGCAATGATGGGAACTACATGGGTTTCAAAGTTATCAATCTTGCGCAAAGCGGCTTGCTCGGCCAGCTGATCGCCGCGCTTTCTGGCCGCATCAAGCTCTTTGAACAGGTGGTTCAGCTCGCGGGCATCGGCCTGCCGCAGGAATGTGTACAGCTCCTCTATCAAGGCCGGTACAGCGGTTTTCTCGTGCATCGACTGATCGGGCAGCGGGCCAAACTCCGAGCGCAGTGCGGCAATCATCCAGCCTGACAGGTACAGATAACGCCCCTTTGTTGAGCCAAAGTGCTTCTTTATGGAGATCATTTTCTGCTGACCAATAAAACCGTGCCAGCAGCCCAGAGACTGGGTGTAATCAGTCGGGTCGCGGTCATAGGCTGCTATGTCTCGTCGCATGATACCGGCTGTGTAGCGTGCGATATCCAGGCCGGTAGCAAAGCGGTTCTGCAAGCGCATGCGTGTTATGTATTCAGGATTCAGTGAGTTCCAGGTGGCACCTTGTGATGCCAACAGGTTGGTGTTCTGTTTCATTTCTTGCTGGTAGTTCATCATGGCGTTCTCCTGAATTGCCGTTTACTTGATATCTGTCTGCTGGTTTTTGGCCAACTTGCGGTAATGGTGCAGTACGGGTTCGGTGTATCCGTTAGGCTGTTGATTGCCGTCGAATATCAGCGCGCAGGCTGCCTGAAAGGGCAGGCTGTTTTCGGGTTGCGGTGTCATGGGGCGGTAATCGGGATCGTGCTGATTTTGTTTGTCGACCAGCGCGGCCATGCGGGTCATGATGGACAGCACCTGCTCTTTGTTGCACAGTCCGTGCAGCAGCCAGTTGGCGATGTGCTGACTGGAGATGCGCAATGTGGCGCGGTCCTCCATCAGTCCGACCTGATTAAAATCCGGTACTTTAGAGCAGCCGATGCCCTGGTTAATCCAGCGCACGACATATCCCAGAATACCCTGAACATTGTTTTGCAGTTCGGCGACTATTTCTGCTTCTGACAAACGTCGACCGGCCGGCAGTAGAGGAGGTGTCAGCATATTCTCTAAACAGGACACCTGACTTTTATAAAGACTTTTCTGTCGTTCGCGTACGTTTACCTGATGATAATGCAGGGCGTGCAGGGTGGCTGCGGTTGGTGAAGGTACCCAGGCTGTGTTGGCCCCGGCCTGCGGATGCATCAATTTTTCGCGCATCATGTCTGCCATTTTATCTGGCTTTGGCCACATGCCTTTGCCGATCTGCCCCTTGCCGGGCAAACCGCAGGCCAGGCCGGTGTCTACATTGCAGTTTTCATAGGCCCGTATACAGTCGCTGCCCTTAATCTCTGCTTTGGGCAGGAACGCACCTGCTTGCATGCAGGTGTGAATTTCATCACCGGTGCGGTCCAGAAATCCTGTATTGATAAACACGACACGCTGAGCTGCTTGCGCCAGGCAGGCTTTCAGATTGACAGATGTGCGTCGTTCTTCGTCCATAATGCCCAGCTTGATGGTGTGGCGCGGAAGCCTTAGCAAGTCTTCGACGCGCTCCATCAGAGCATCGGTAAACGCTACTTCATCCGGCCCGTGAAGTTTGGGTTTGACGACGTAGATATTTCCGCATTGAGAATTGCGTCCGGCGTGAGAGCCGCGTACATCCAGCGATGCAATCAGTGCAGTCACGACTGCATCGACAATGCCCTCCGGGACCCTATTGCCCCGGGCGTCGAGCAGCAACTCCGTATCCATCAGCAGGCCCACGTTGCGCATCATCATCAGCGAACGTCCTCTTAAAGTTCGGTGCTGCCCGTCTCGCCCCGTAATGACCCGATCACAGTTCAGTGTGCGAATATGACGTGTCCCGTTCTTGTTGAAGCTGGCTGTGAGCGTGCCATGTATCAGGCCCAGCCAGTTGCGATACACCTCCAGCTTGTCTTCGGTGTCGACGGCGGCAACCGAGTCCTCTCCGTCCATGATGGTGGTCAGAGCTGACTCCACGATGACGTCCTGCACTCCAGCGATATCTTCGGCGCCGGGGCTGCGGCTACGGTCGATTCGGATTTCGACATGCAAGCCGTTGTTCTGCAGAAACACAGAGCGCAGGCTGTCGTGTCCGCCAATGAAGCCGACCCATTGTGCGGGGTTACGTAAGGTTGTGATGCGCCGCTCGCACAGTTTGACCTGCAGTTCGCCGTCTGCGACAAGGTAACGGCAAGCGTCGTGATGAGAGCCGTCCCGCAAGGGGAATGTGGCATCCAGAAAATCTTTGGCGTAGCGTATGACTGCGGCGCCGCGAACAGGGTTGTAACCTTCACCAGGCGACAGACTGCCCTGTGTGGGGATGACATCCGACCCGTAGAGTGCGTCATACAGGCTGCCCCAGCGTGCATTGGCAGCATTGATGGCGAAGCGGGCGTTCTTTATGGGTACAACCAATTGCGGGCCGGAAAGCCGGGCAATTTCCTCGTCGACCGGTTCCGGATCTATTTCTACCGAACCGGGTTCGTTCTGCAGATAGCCGATGTTGCGCAGAAAATCGACGTACTCGTCGCTATCGGCACGTTGTTCTGCAGGCAGGGTGCGCTGGGCCCGGTGCCAATTGTCGATCTGTTGTTGCAACTGAGTCCGTCGTTGCAGCAGCGCCTGATTGCGCGGTGCAAACTCAGCAACCAGGTCAGTCAGGTCGTCCCAGAATGTCGCTGCATTCAAAGTGGTCAACGGAAGAACCTCCTGTTCCAGGAAGTGTCGGAACGTCGGATCAACAAACAGCTGAGCGGTTGGTGCTTGTATCCGGCTTTTTTGTGCGGTGTTTTCCATGTCTGGTCTCCCGGCTTGCTTGGAATGCTGGGTAGTGTATAGAATGAATGCATGGAATTTCACAATCAGAATTTTACATTGTGAATTTTACAAAAATGGCTTTTTACACCGAAGAGAACTTTCTGACTTAACAGGATTCCTGCTCATGAGCCAGGCACAGACGCTGACGCGACGCTCACATTTTCTGGGAACCAAAATACGCAACCTGCGCAAGCGGCATCATCTGACCATGGAGGATCTGTCTGCACGTTGCATCAAAGTGGATGCCGAGCTCGCGCCGTCAGTGTCTTATTTATCCATGATTGAACGGGGCAAGCGCATTCCTGCGCGCGAAACACTGGCCGTGATTGCATCCGTGTTCCAGAAAGATCCGCAATGGTTCATGGATGATGCGGCTGCAGAAGCTGCGATTACGCCTGATAAAACGGGTCGAGGCGGCATCGCTGGCATGGCGTTAGAGCCGGGATTTCTGTTCAGTCAGGATATTCTGCAGATTGCTATTCCGGAAATGCTGGCGCAGACCGGCACCAGCGGCCGGCAGTTGGCACATTTGCTGATACGTGCCCACCAGGAACATAACCGTAATCACTTTCCGGATATCGAACGCGCGGCCGAAGAAGTCGGTGGCAAGCGACTGCCTTTGCATGTGGACGATATGCTGGAGATCGTGAAAAAGCAGGGTGTCAAGATCAAGTGGTTTTCTCGCATGCCGCAGGATGTGCGCGATGAAACGGGAGTGTCCTCGCTCAGTACAGTCCGTTCCTTTTTTGATCCACCCGGCACTTTGTATCTGAATGAGATTCTGAAGTCACAAACCGGACGATTAAAATACGACCTGGCACTACATATAGGACATTTTACGCTGCATAACAAGGATGGCCTGAAAAGTGTTCTGCTGGCTGGCAAAAGTCCAAGCAGCAACAGCTCGGGGCGACTCGCCAGTTCCGAGCTTGACGCCCAGGATATTCTGAACGCCTGGCGCGATTTTGAATGCAGTTTTTTTGCAGGCGCCTTGTTGTGTCCCAAGGTTCCGTTTCGGCAACTGCTGGACAGACATGGTTATGAAATAGATATTCATAAACAACTGGATGTGTCCCCATCAGTAGTTATGCGCAGAATGACTGCGGTATCTCCCTATCCGCACTGGCACTATTTTGATGCCTACGCCCCGGGCACTTTAAAAGCCGTCTACCGGGGAAACGGAATTCCGTTGCCCTGGGGAAATATGCGAAAGGTTGAGGACCCATGCCAGCACTGGGCCGTGTTCCGCCTGATCGGCGATCCGCTCAAAGGCTCCTCTGCGCAGATATCCGTGATGGATACGCGCGACGGACCCAGAATATACTGCTGTGAGTCCAAGCCGGATCAGGACATGGCTGGCAATGCACACGTACTGTGCGCCGGTATCGATCTTAACCCGGCACTCGATGCGGCCGGTCAATCCGGCACCGAAATAGCCGCCGCCCTGAAAGAAGACTGCAGCAAAAACGGCGGCAACAGCGAAATCCCCCGCCCCATCCACAAGGCACTGCTCAGCGCTGGCCGAATTCTCAACATAGCCTGGGTAGAGAGAGGCCTGAACAATCCGGCCAGATTGATCTGCTCGCGCGGCACCATGTGCCCACGCACACCTGGCTGCTATCCGGCGGTGGAATCATCCGACACACTGACAGTGATGGAGCGCATGCAGCAGGCAATCAGAGAGGAGTGCTGACGCTGGGGACGGAGGCGGTCTACGTCCCCAGTGTACTGGCAGTGATCAAGCGTCTTGGTGGTAAACGGGGTGACGGTCAATCAGGCCACGTTTATTCCTTACGGGAAATTCCGATAAAGCGCGAAGCCTGTTTGAGTCCCGAGCGGCTGAGCCGCGAGGTCGAGTTCTGCAGCGCCGGAATTTCCCGTAAGGAATGTGGCCGACCGTCACCCCGTTTACCACCAAGACGCGCAAACCAATCGATTAAATGGGGACGTAGACCGCCTCCGTCCCCAGCGTTACTCGTCCAGGAAGCTGCGCAGATGGTCAGAACGCGTCGGGTGGCGCAGTTTGCGCAGAGCCTTGGCTTCTATCTGACGGATGCGCTCACGGGTCACGTCGAACTGTTTGCCGACTTCCTCCAGCGTATGGTCAGTATTCATGTCGATGCCGAAACGCATGCGCAGTACTTTAGCTTCGCGCGCGGTCAGGCTGTTGAGCACCTCACGGGTCGCTTCACGCAGACCTTCTTCAATGGAGGAATCAACCGGTGACTCAACAGTGGAGTCCTCGATAAAATCACCCAGATGTGAGTCTTCATCGTCACCAATAGGCGTCTCCATGGAGATCGGCTCTTTGGCAATCTTCAGTACCCGACGCACCTTGTCTTCGGTCATGTCCATGCGCTCACCCAACTCTTCCGGGGTAGGCTCACGGCCTTTTTCATGCACCATCTGGCGGCTGATACGATTCAGCTTGTTGATGGTTTCGATCATGTGTACCGGGATACGGATAGTGCGTGCCTGGTCAGCAATCGAGCGGGTAATGGCCTGACGGATCCACCAGGTCGCATACGTGGAGAATTTGTAACCACGGCGGTATTCAAATTTGTCCACCGCCTTCATCAGGCCGATATTGCCTTCCTGAATCAGGTCCAGGAACTGCAGTCCGCGGTTGGTGTATTTCTTGGCAATGGAGATCACCAGACGCAGGTTAGCCTCGACCATTTCCTTTTTGGCGCGCCGTGACTTGGCTTCACCAATGGACATGCCGCGGTTGATCTCTTTGATTTCGGCGACGGTCAGTCCGCTTTCTTCTTCCATGGCCTGCAGCTTGCGCTGAGTGCGTAGTACTTCTTCGGCAACGTCCTGAAGACGCGTGGCCCACGGCTCTTTGCTCTTGGCAAACTGTTCAATCCACTTTTCATCCACTTCGCTGCCGGGGAAGGTGGTGACAAATATCTTGCGTGGCATGCCAGCATTGCGGATACATAGCGTCATAATGCCACGCTCGTGTCGACGGACACGGAAGAGCGCGACACGAGCCTGATTGACCAGGTGATCAAACAGCTTGGGGGTCAGTTTGAATGTTTTAAACAGATCGCCCAGCTTGTCCAGTTCCGCGAGGGATTTTTTGTGTCCACGGCCGTGCTTTTTGAGTGCAGCCTCAGTGGTCTGGTGTTGTTTGCTTAACTCCTCGAAACGCAGGCGGGCTTCTTCAGGATCAGGGCCCGAGGTGGTCTCTTCGTCGTCAGTCACGGCGACGGTATCATCGTCATCATCGGAGGAAGAGTTGCTGTCATCGCTTGAATCATCGCTGTCGGCGGAAGCGCTTGCGGCGGGTACTTCTTCGTCGACTTCCAGGTAGCCGGTAATGATATCGCTCAGGCGGCGCTCTTCGGAGGCGACCAGGCTGTACTCATTCAGTACATGCTCGATGGTGCCGGGGAAGCTGGCCATGGACTTCATCAGTTCGCGAAGGCCTTCTTCGATCCGCTTGGCGATGACAATCTCGCCTTCCCGGGTCAGCAGCTCAACGGTGCCCATTTCGCGCATATACATGCGCACCGGGTCGGTCGTCCGGCCAGCTTCGTTTTCAACAGCAGCCAGTGCGGCAGCGGCTTCGGCGGCGGCCAGCTCATCGGTGCCGCTTTCGCCATCGTCACCGTCGCCTAACAACAGGGCGTCGGCATCCGGTGCTGTTTCGAACACCTTGATGCCCATGTCGTTGATCATCTGGATGATGTCTTCAACCTGATCCGGGTCGGAAATGGTGTCTGGCAGGTGATCGTTGACCTCGGCATAGGTCAGATAACCCTGTTCCTTGCCTTTGGCGATGAGGGCTTTTAAGCCGGATTGAGCTGAGCTCGGGCGCGTATCAGACATAGCTTCCCATTCGGTTTGACTGGTGACGGATTAAAAATAAAAATCAGCCGGGCATTATAGCTCTGCAATAGCAATCATGCCAGACGCAAGCCCTAATTGCTGGCGTCGTTTTTAGCTGACCGTGCATGTGGTTTCAATCGTTCAAGCAGTTGTTTGTGTAAGGCCTGCTTGCGAGCCTCTTGTTGTAATGAATTGATTATAAAAGAAAATTCATGCGATCGGCCTGAGGCCGGGGTTATTTTTTCGGCTTTCAGCAATTGTGTCAGACGTTTGCCGGTCGGGGTGCCATAACAGTGCCCCAAAAGCGCATAGGTGTTTATATTGGGATGGCTGCGAGCAAATTCAAGCAAATCCAGTAACAGAAGGAGATCTGGGTCGTTCAGTTCACGCAAGGCATCAATATCGACCTCCGTGGACAGAGCCAGGTCGGGCTGATGCAGCAGAAGCTCAATAGCAGCCAGCGCGGCGGGTTTCTTCACGCGTTGCTGAGGTGCGGCCGTGCGCAAGGCTACCGCCGGCGGCAGCGGAATGTCGGGCGGTGGCGGCGCCTCTGCTTCTTCGTGACTCACGGATGTCTGGGTAGTTGGCGCGTTTTGCAGCAATTCATTGATGGTTTCGCGCTGGCTGTGAGTAATGCGGCTCAGTTCGTCGAGCATCAATTGCTGAAACAGCCCGCGTGGCAGTTGCTTGATCAATGGAATGGCCTTGCTGAACAGGCGTGCCCGGCCATCCATGCTGGTGGCGTCCAGGTCTTCTTGCAGGTGTTCAAAGAAGTAATCAGACAGCGAGCGGGCAGATGTCAGCCGGTTCAGAAATGCTTCGGCCCCTTCCTTGCGCACCAGCGTATCAGGATCTTCTCCTTCGGGCAGGAACAGGAAGCGAATCTGGCGGCCATCCTCCATGCAGCCCAGCGAGGCCTGCAGTGCGCGCCAGGCGGCTGTTCGACCGGCAGCGTCGCCGTCAAAGCAGAACACCACCTCAGGCACCATGCGAAACAGTCGGGTCAGATGGGTTGTGTTGGTAGCTGTGCCTAGCGTGGCCACGGCAAAATCAATACCGTGCTGAGCCAGCGCCACCACGTCCATGTAGCCTTCGACAATCAGGAATCGATCAGGTTTGCGGCGTGCCTGACGGGCCTCGTAAAGACCATAAAGTTCGCGGCCTTTGTGGTAGACCGGTGTTTCCGGTGAGTTCAGGTACTTGGGTTTGTCGTCACCCAGCACGCGCCCGCCAAAGGCGATCACGCGACCCCGCGCATCGCGGATCGGGAATATGATGCGGTCGCGAAAACGGTCATAGTGACTGTCAGTGTCAGATTTGCGCTTGTCGGTTTCGCGGGCAATGATCAGGCCGGCTTTCTCCTGTGTGCTACGGCTGATCTTGTAGTTTTCCAGGTGCTGCAGCAGGTTTTCCCAGCCAGGTGGCGCCAGGCCGATGCCGAAACGCTTGGCGATCTGACCGGTCAGGCCGCGTGATTTCAGATAATTGACGGCTCGCTCGCGCGACGGGTGCTGGCGCAGTTGCTGTTGATAATACAGACAGGCCTGTTCAAGTGCGGCCAGCAATTCATCGTGCTCGCCTTTGCGTTGGGTGTCACTGCCACCGCGCTGCTCCCTTGGCACATCCAGGCCGAGTTCGGCTGCCAGGCTCTCAACGGCTTCCGGAAAATCCTTGTGATCGAAATCCATCACAAAACCCAGGGCATTGCCGCCGGCGCCGCAGCCAAAGCAATAATAAAACTGCTTTTCAGGTTCGACACTGAAAGAGGGGGTTTTTTCCTGATGAAAAGGGCAGCAGGCCGAATAGTTTTTACCAGTCTTGCGCAGCTTGACCCGCTTGTCGATGACTTCAACGATGTCGACCCGGCTGAGCAGATCGTCGATGAAGTTCTGGGGAATCAGACCTGCCATGTCAGCCCCCGGAAGTCTGTCAGATGTTAGAGAGTCGGCTTTTGATCGTCTGGCTGATGGCGCCCATATCGGCGCGCCCCGCTACCTGAGGTTTAACCGCAGCCATCACCTTGCCCATATCCTGCATGCCTTTGGCATCGGTATCAGACAGTGCCTGCGTGATGATGGCGTCCAGTTCCTGTTCGCTCAGGGCGGCAGGCATAAACTCCTGCAGCACAGCGATTTCGGCCTGCTCGATGTCGGCCAGATCGGTACGGCCGGCCTCTTCGTACTGGCGCAGAGACTCCTTGCGCTGCTTGATCATTTTTTCAAGCAGTGACAACACCCGTGAATCATCTGGCTCGATGCGTTCGTCTACCTCGATCCTTTTGATCTCGGCAAGCGCCATCCGGACAGTGCCCAGGCGGGCCTTGTCTTTGGCGCGCATCGCGTCTTTCATCGCTTCAGTCAGCTGATTTTTCAACGCACTGTCGGCCATAACGGGATTCCGGTAGCAGAGTCTGGTGATTGCCTCTGGCGGTGATCAGTAGAGGCGCTTGGTTCGCTTGTTGTCGCGTGACAGCTTCTTCAGATGACGCTTGACCGCTGCAGCTGCTTTACGCTTGCGGGCAGCAGTGGGCTTTTCATAGAATTCCTTACGACGGACTTCCGCCAGAACGCCAGCTTTCTCGCATGAACGCTTGAAGCGGCGCAGAGCCACATCGAACGGCTCGTTTTCTTTCAGTTTTACCATTGGCATAGTGTGCAGACACCTTTCCATTCAATTTAAAGGGGCGCATATGTTAATGCGACTTCTCCTGAAATGCAAAAGCTAATTGCATTTACAGTGGCTCTGGCTGGCTAATCGGCGAGGGCTGCCGTATTATTCACGTCTTTTTTGATAAATCAATGAGTTTTTATGCGCGTTCTGGGTCTGGAAACCTCCTGTGACGAAACCGGCATTGCCATTTATGACAGTGAGCAGGGTCTGTTGGGCGATGCCCTTTACAGTCAGATCGAGATGCATGCCCGTTATGGCGGGGTGATTCCGGAGCTGGCGTCGCGCGATCATGTGCGCAAAACCCTGCCGATGATCCGGCAGTTGATGGCAGACAAAAACATCAGTGCCGCTTCCATCGATGGAGTGGCCTACACCGCTGGCCCTGGTCTGATCGGCGCATTACTGGTGGGTGCGGCACTGGGTCGTTCACTGGCGCTGGCCTGGAATGTCCCGGCGGTAGGGGTACATCACATGGAGGGGCACTTACTCGCCCCCATGCTCGAAGAACATCCCCCGCAGTTTCCATTTGTAGCGCTGCTGGTATCGGGCGGGCATACTCAACTGGTAGCCGTGAATGGTATTGGCGAGTACACCCTGTTGGGTGAGTCTCTGGATGATGCCGCCGGGGAAGCTTTTGACAAGGTGGCCAAGATGCTGGGCCTGTCTTATCCCGGCGGACCGAGGGTCGCCGCTCTCGCGCAACAGGGGCAGTCAGGACGATTTGAGTTTCCGCGGCCCATGGTCAACCGGCCAGGACTGGATTTCAGTTTCAGCGGTCTGAAAACTTATGTCCGCAATACACTGGCAGAGCTGGCCGCCCGGCCCGATGGCTTGACAGAACAAGACAAAGCAGATGTGGCGCTGGCCTTTGAAGAGGCCGTGGTGCAGACCCTGGTGATTAAGTGCCGCCGGGCGCTGGAGCATACTGGCCTCAAATCCCTTATTATTGCCGGTGGAGTGAGTGCCAACACCCGGCTTCGCGAAGGACTGCAGGCCATGGTTGAATCCCGGCGTGCCAGATTGTTTTATGCTCAGCCAAGGTTTTGCACTGATAACGGCGCCATGATTGCGTATGCCGGTTGCCAGCGCTTGATGGCCGGGCAGCGGGAAGGTCTGGCCATCCGGGCCAGAGCTCGCTGGCCCATGGATAAGCTGCCACCACTGAGCGCATTTAACACCCGGCTTGACCCTTCGCACGGCCTGTCCGTATTTCGCCCTGATACTGAGGCTTCCTGATGGATATTGTTTACATACGCGAGCTGGAAATTCAGACTGTGATTGGCATCTATGATTGGGAACGGAAAATTCGACAAACGGTCAGTCTCGATCTGGATATGGCGACTGATATTCGTGTGGCGGCGCAGACCGAAGATATCAACTTGACACTGGACTACAAAGCCGTCTCCAAGCGGTTGATTGCGTTTATTGAAGAAGCGGAATTCTTACTGATCGAAACCATGGCAGAGCGGGTTGCCGACATTGTGCTGAGTGAGTTTCCGGTGAACTGGTTGCGTCTGCGGTTGGGCAAACCAGGAGCGGTCACCGGTGCAAGGGATGTGGGCGTGATCATTGAGCGTGGCACACGCCCGGCGCAATTGCCGCTCTGAATCTTCGCGACTGCACGGAATCTTTTTTCATGACACAACTGACGCTGAGCCTTGGCAGTAACCAGAATGCCGACTATCACATTCGTCAGGCATTAACCGGATTGCAACGCCTTTTTGGGCCACTGACACTGTCTTCTGTGTTTGAAAGTGAGGCAGTTGGTTTCGATGGTAGTAACTTTCTCAATATGGTGGTCGCCGCTGACACCACTATGCCGTTGAAGGATATCAGTCATTCGATCAAGGCCCTGGAAGATGCCAACGGTCGCCGTCGCGATGTGCCGCGATTTTCAGCACGAACCCTGGACATTGATATTCTGACATTCGGTGATTTGCAGGGAGAACACTGTGGCATGACACTGCCGCGCCCAGAAATTACCCGTAACGCGTTTGTGCTTTGGCCGATGGCGCAAATCTGTGGCGATCGCACAGATCCGCATTCCGGAAAGACCTATCAAGGACTCTGGCAGGCCTACGATAAATCCTGTCAACGTCTTTGGCCCGTTGACTTCAGCTGGCAGGGACAGCAGATATCTGCTGCCACTGCCAGCTAAGTTATTAGACCCTTCAGTCCGGCGCGGCCTCCGCCGAGGTCGGTTCTTCAGGCGTCTGCTTTTTAACTGAGAATACATGCGGGCCAACAACGACCAGAATGGTTGCCAGGCCAGCCAGCAGGCCTGTCCATGGGTCAAACAATGCAAAGGCCATTGCGGTCAGCACCATGGCCCCACGCTCGGTGGTATCGGTCACGGTGGTCAACGCCAGGGTCGCGCAGGCAAAGCCGGTCAGCAACAGCGTCACCGCAAGCGCGATTGGTAACAGCGGTTGCAGCAGTGTGACAATCGGCAGCACGATAAACAGCACCGGAAAGCCGTACACGTAGTAAGCCGAGATGCCATCAAAGATGGAGTCCATCTTGTCACGACCGGAAGCCCAGCGCTTCAGCACGATTACCTGGATACCTGTCCACAATACCCCTTGAGTACCAAAAAACGGCGCCACAACGGCCATCGCGGCATTACGGATACCGGTGGACATGTGCAGGCGATTGCTGTTCACGTCCAGTTTTTCATCCGGGCGCATGGGCTGGGAGTTTTTGATCATCTCCTCGCCAGTCACTACATCCCCAAAAAACAGGATGTAAGTGATAAACGCCAAGGGCAGGGCGGCAAGGAACATAGACATGTCCGGCCAGCCGATCACCAGTGGTGACGCTTTATCCCACAGTGATGCAGCATGCGTCGGCACATCCAGCAAGCCGCTGCGGATGTTGAATTCCATTTCGCCGGTAAAATACCCGACGATACCTGCTACTACGAATGCAGGCAGTAGTCCCAGGCCAGCAATTTTGGCCAGCCAGGGCATCTGTGCGGCCTGGCGCTGAAAGGGCTTGGAGAAGGTCAGGAACATACACAGTGCCAGCGAGCTGACGGCTGCAATCGGGGTCAGATTGAGCGCACTGGCCGCATCATTCGGATCAAAGATACGAATAAACGCGGCCACCGCTGCGCCCAGAATGATGCCGCCTTTCAGGACATTTGGCACCCAGGCCACCAGTTTTGCTCCGAACCCCGTTATGCCCAGAATGATCAACAAGGCGGCAAAATTCAGCGACAGGGCAGTCATTAACTGAAACTGCTCTTCGGGTGAATTGCCTCCTCCCAGCACAAAGGCAAAGATGAAGGGAAGTGCCGGGGTCAGCCAGCCCGGTGCCACCGGGTCACCAAAAAATAACCAGGCACTGGCGATCAGCATGGTGTGGAACATGGCCATGGTGACGGCTTCTTCGAAGCTCAGGCCAAAGGACGCCGTCATAACGGGGACCAGTGCAAGACCGGTGGCACCGGCAACGCAAATTCCCTGCAGAAACTCAGGTAGTGCAAATCGGGCGTGAATGAAGGGAATACGAAATACGAAGGGGCCCCACTTGATACCGGGTTGGACTTCTCCCTCTCGGCGAACTGTCAGCATAATCAGAGTCTCTTGTTTGTTATAGTGTTGTAGATTCTTCGCCCCGATCTTAACCAACTGCCAGGGTCAGGGCAAAGACATTCGTCGTTAAATTGAACGTATTCAGCCTTTGCGGCATGCTGTTAAGATCAGTCATCAGTTTTTTTAGCCGGGATAGCGCTCATGGAACAAGATTCCGAGAAAAATCAACAGCACTCACCAAAGCAGCCGGCGGGTCAGCCGGGGCCGTTCGATTCGCAGACCTGGTTCTGGATGATGCTGGTTTTTATTGTGTACTACCTGTTTTTTGCAGTGTCGCAGCCAGCGCGTGAATCATTAAGCTATTCGGACTTTAAACAGGCTGTACGCCAGGGCGAAGTGTCAGAGGTCACTTTTCGTGGTGATCAGTTGCTGGGCACTTACCGGGGCAGTGATGGCAGTCAGACACGATTTATCAGCGTGCAGCCGGCCTCCGGTGATGAGCAATTGCTGCCTCTTCTGGAGCAGCAGAATGTACTGATCAGCGCTGAATCGGCGGAACAGCCGCTTTGGCTGCAGCTCTTGCTGGGATTTTTGCCCTGGCTGCTGATGATTGCTTTTTTTATCTATCTGAGCCGCATGATGCAGCGACGCATGGGTGGCAGTGGCCGCGATGGGCTGTTCGGGTTTTCGCGTTCAGGCGCCCGTCTGTTTGAGGTAACCGAGAACAGTGTCGGCTATGACGAGGTTGCTGGCGCCGATTCGGCCAAACAGGATCTGCAGGAAATCATCGATTTTCTTAAACAGCCGGAAAAATTCCGCAAAATAGGTGCGCACATGCCGCGTGGCATACTGCTGATGGGGCCACCCGGTACCGGCAAAACCTTGCTGGCCAAAGCGACAGCTCATGAGGCGGGGGTGCCTTTTTTCAGCATCAGCGGTTCCGAGTTTATCGAAATGTTTGTTGGGGTGGGGGCATCCCGGGTTCGTGACATGTTCAAAGAAGCCCGAAAACGGGCTCCAGCCCTTATTTTCATTGATGAGATCGACTCTGTGGGACGTATGCGTGGCACGGGTCTGGGCGGCGGTAACGATGAAAGAGAACAGACGCTTAATCAGGTGTTGGCTGAAATGGATGGTTTTTCGGCTCATGAAGCGGTGGTGGTGCTGGCAGCCACCAACAGACCGGATGTGCTGGACCCGGCCCTGTTAAGACCGGGTCGTTTTGATCGCAAGGTCACGCTGGAGTTGCCTCAGCAGGCCGCCCGCCTGGCCATATTAAAAGTCCATACACGCAAATTGCCACTGGCAGATGATGTGAACCTGGAAGAGATGGCTCGTATGACGGCAGGTTTCTCCGGCGCGGATCTGGCCAACCTGGCTAATGAGGCGGCACTGCTGGCGGCACGCCGTGACGCCGATGAAATTACGGCTGAGGATATGGGCAAGGCGCACGATCGGGTGGTCATGGGCAGTGAACGGCTGGATATGCTGAATCCGTCTGAGCGGCATCGCACCGCCGTGCACGAAAGTGGTCACGCATTGGTGGCCATGATGCTGCCCGATACTGACCCGGTACATAAGATGTCGATCATCCCCCGTGGTCGCGCGCTGGGGGTGACAGAGCAGTTGCCGGATGAGGATCGTCACAACTTCACAGAACCTTATGTCCTGTCAAGATTGTCAGTTTTGCTGGCAGGTCGCGGTGCCGAGCGCCTGATGCTCGGCAATATCAGCAGTGGTGCGGCCAATGATCTTGAACAGGCAACGCGCCTGGCGCGCATGATGGTGGCGCAGTGGGGCATGAGTGACAAGCTCGGGCCGGTACATTTCCATCTGGGTACTGAGCACCCGTTTTTGGGTTATGAGATGACACAGGAGCGCGATTACAGTGAGTTTACGGCCAGACGGATTGACGAGGAGGTCAGGCGTATCATCACTGAGGCTGAGCGGCGCACCGATGAGCTGCTCACGGCCAATAAAGAGGCTTTGCAGCGCCTGATTGATGGATTGCTGGCTAATGAAACGCTGGAGCGGGAAGAAATAAGCCGGTTACTGAAGGCAACCGGCTGAGAGTGTCTGATCAGGCCAGCGCCCGCCCGCCATCGACGCGAATATTCTCGCCAGTCATATAACTGCCTGATGTGGCGATAAAATAGACTGTCTCGGCAATGTCACGTTCAGTGCCCAGTTTGCCTGCGGGAATGCCAGCCAGTATTCTGGCCTGCTCTTCGGCTTGCTGCTGCGGATCGCCGTTGTGCTCTGGCCATAAGATAGCGCCGGGTGATACAGAATTAACACGCACCTCGGGTGCCAGCTCCTGCGCCAGAGAACGGGTCATGGCCATTAGTGCAGCCTTGGCCATGGTGTAGGGGGTAAAGTTCGCCATGCCGCGCTCCACATTGATATCCGTCAGATTGACGATGCTGCCCTGAGCTGTCCTCAGATTCCCGGCCAGTGCCTGACTCAGGAACAGAGGTGCACGCGCATTGCTGTTCATCAGTGCATCCCAGTGCGCCTGTGTGATACTTCCAACCGGCGTCGCGTAGAATGCGCTGGCATTGTTGACCAGCGCGTCAACGCGACCATAACAACCGACTGCATCGCAGGCCAGTGAGATGACCTGTACCGGATCGTTCAGGTCAGCCTGCAGCAACTTTGCACTATCGGCACGCTGCTGATTAAGTTGCTGCTGCAGCGCCCGCGCGTCACTTTCCGATGAGCGATAATGAATGATGACGTTGTAGCCGTTCTCATGAAACACCCTCACAATCTCGGCACCAATGCGGCGGGCCGCCCCGGTTACAAGTACCACGGGTGTTTGGGTCACTCTGTCAGTCATCAATGGCATTCTGTTTTCCTGAGTTGATCAGCTTGCGAATAGCCCGCAGGCGTGCATCCTGAAGACGCTCTCTGATCTGTTCGCCAGCCGCAGCTCCCTTGACCACCGGGTGTTGTTTGAGCAGCTCTGGAACACTGATGGCCTGGGCGACCTCAAATGCTTTGCGAAAAAGATCTGCCTGTGGATACGCTGAATCTTCGAAACCGGTTCTGCCGCGGGCATCAGCCTGGCAGGCCAGCAGAAATTTCTGCAGGCGTTGCGGACGACGAAACACGTCCAGCGCGTTCAGTGTTTTAAGCAGGGTTGACGGTTTCAGACCAAGGGCACTGTGGCAATGAGTGTGATACTGGCAGACCAGCAAAGCCAGGTCCTGGTACTCGTTAGGACTGCGCAGCCGCGTGCAGGCTTGTCTGATCAATTCGACGCCGCGCTGTTCATGGGCAATATGCCGGGGCCATTCGCTCTGTGGCGTCAGTCCCTTGCCGACATCATGCATCAGGCATGCGAAGCGAACCACCGGGTCGTCGCTCAGGCGACAGGCCTGTTGCAATGACAAAAGGGTGTGCAGTCCGGTATCAATTTCCGGATGCCATTGCGCTGGTTGAGGCACGCCAAACAGCGCGTTGACTTCGGGCAACAGAACTTTGAGTGCACCTGCTTCTCGCAGGGTCAGCACAAACGCGTCAGCATCTTTTTCCGACATGGCCGTCTGAATTTCCTGCCAGACGCGCTCTGCTGTCAATGCGGACAACTCGCCGCTGTCGGTCATTTTCGCCATTAACTGACGGGTTTCAGCCGCTATAGTGAAGCCCAGGTGTTTGAATCGTGCCATAAAGCGGGCTACCCGCAACACACGCAAGGGATCCTCACTGAAAGCCGGCGATACGTGCCGCAATTGCTTTTTGGCCAGGTCTTCAACGCCACCCCACGGATCAATCAAGGTGCCATTCTGATCCTGTGCCATGGCGTTGATGGTCAGATCGCGGCGTTGCAGATCCTGCTCCAGCGTGACATCCGGAGCGGCGTAGACGGTGAACCCTTTGTAGCCTGTACCGGACTTCCGTTCAGTACGGGCCAGGGCATATTCTTCATGAGTTTGCGGGTGCAGAAAGACCGGGAAGTCTTTGCCGACAGGCGTATAGCCAAGTTCGATCATCTGCGCTGGCGTGGCACCAACTACCACCCAGTCACGGTCGGCACCGTCCAGGCCCAGTAATGTGTCACGCACGGCACCGCCAACAAGGTAGATTTTCATGCGCTGCAGTCTATCAGACGCTGAACAGTTTGTGATCGTCCAGGCGCATCATGGTCAGTTCCCGTCCCCAGACACAGCCGGTATCCAGTGCGTAGACATGCGGCTTGCTGGTGACACCCTGCAGGGCGGCCCAGTGGCCGAACAGAATATTGGTCTGTGGGGTCAGTTGCTCATACTCGAACCAGGGCCGGAAACCTTCGGGTGCCTTACTGGCACCTTCCTTCATCTCAAAATCCATTTTTCCTTTGGCGTTACAGAAGCGCAGGCGGGTCAGATAGTTGGTGATCAGGCGCAGGCGCCGATAACCGGTGACTTCATCGCGCCAACGGGCCGGTTTGTTGCCGTACATTTTGCTCAGAAACTTGCGGAAATCGGGGCCCTGTAAGGTCAGTTCAACTTCGGCGGCCAGGTTAAGCGTTTTCTGCAGGGTCCATTGGGGCGCAACACCGGCATGCACCATCAAATAATGCTGAATGCCTTTCGATGTTTGCAGGCAGTCGTAGTGCACCAGTGGTTTGTGACGCAGCCAGTCGGCCAGATCACCACAGTCCGGCGCAGTCAGCAGTGCATCGAGCGTATGTCGCCCGATGCTGTCCGGCGCGCAGTCATAATACAGTGCCAGAAAGTGCAGGTCGTGATTGCCCAGCACGATTTCCGTGGCATCGTCGATATCGCGCAGGTAACGCAGGGTATCCAGCGACTTTGGTCCCCGGTTAATCAGATCGCCCACGCACCAGAGTGCATCCCTGCCAGGTTGAAAATCAACGCTTTTGAGGAGTTTTCGCAGCGGCTTGTAGCAGCCCTGTATGTCGCCTATGACGTAAGTGGACATCTATTCCTGAGTATTCTTTCGGGCTTCATAAAACGCATTGCTGAGTCCTGTATAGTCGGCCAGGCTCAGATTCTCGGGTCGCAGGCTCAGGTCGACTGGTAACTCTGTAGCGCCTGTTTCCTTAATCAGGGGTTTTAGCACATTACGCAAAGTTTTGCGGCGCTGTGAGAAAGCATCACGTACAACCCGCTGAAACAGCGCCTCATCCCTGGCAACATGTATTCGATCCCGCAGGGGCCGTAATCTGACTATCGCTGATGTGACTTTCGGTGCAGGCCGAAAGGCGCCGGGTGGCACATCAAACAGATGATCAACCTGGCAATGGTACTGAGCCATAATGCCCAGTCGGCCGTATTGAGGGTCGCCGCTGACTGCTGCCAGGCGCTGCACAACTTCCAGTTGCAGCATGAATAACATGTCGTCAATCAGAGGCGCATAACTGAGCAGATGAAAAATACAGGGCGTGGAAATATTGTATGGCAGGTTGCCGACAATTCGCAGGCTGCGGGGTTCTTCAGACAGAGTGCTGAGGTCGAATTTCAACACATCGCTTTGGTGTAGCCGGAAATTGCTGGCACTGGCAAAGTGGCTGCTCAGCCAGGCTGCCAGGTCACGATCCAGTTCGATAGCATCGACACGGGCACCACTTTCGACCAGAGGTGTTGTCAGTGCGGCCTGGCCTGGGCCGATTTCAACGATATGCTGACCTGCGGCGGGGTTGATGGCGCTGACAATGCGCTGAATGATGTTGGCGTCATGCAAAAAGTTCTGGCCAAAGCGCTTGCGTGCACGATGTTCGGTGGTGATTGATCCGGATGCACTGCTCATTTGCAGGAAACCTCAGCACGCGATTGTTGAGCCTTTACCATTTCACAGGCGGTATTGATCGCGGTGCGCAGGCTACCGTCATCAGCCTGGCCGCTGCCGGCCAGGTCCAGCGCGGTGCCGTGGTCCACTGATGTTCGGATGATGGGTAGCCCCAGGGTGATATTGCTGGCACGGCCGAAACCTTTGTACTTCAGCACCGGTAGTCCCTGATCATGGTACATGGCCAGCACGGCATCGGCGGTGTCCAGATACTTTGGTGTGAACAGGGTGTCGGCAGGCAGTGGTCCGCTCAGACGCATGCCTCGCTGTCGCAGATTGTGCAGCACAGGTTCGATGACGTCGATTTCTTCGCGCCCCAGGTGGCCACCTTCGCCCGCATGTGGATTCAGACCGCAGACCAGAATGTGTGGATCGGCAATATTGAACTTGATTTGCAGATCATGATGCAGAATCTCAATAATGCGGGTCAGACGCGCAGGAGTGATGGCTGCAGCGACATCTTTTAATGGCAGGTGAGTGGTTACCAGCGCGACTCGCAGGCCGTCGGTAGCCAGCATCATGACCGTTAACTCTGATTGGCAGAACTCGGCCAGAAACTCCGTATGGCCGGAAAAGGCAGTGCCTGCATCGTTGATGATGCCCTTGTGAACCGGTGCTGTCACCATGGCATGTGCCTGACCATTCAGACAGCATTGGGCGGCGGTTTGCAGGGTCTGCAGCACGTAGTCGGCATTGGCGGTATTCAGCTTGCCCGGCTCTTCACGCTGCGCCATGTTGACTGGCAGCACATTCAGCGTGCCACTGCGCGCCAGCGCGCCGTGGCCGGGACGCCAGTGATTCAATGTGACAGGCCGGGCAAGCCGGGCCGAGCGGGATTGCAGCAACAATGGGTCTGCGACGGCAATTAATTCCAGATCAGCCGGCAGGCGATCCGGCTGCTGCATGATGCTGATCACCAGATCAGGCCCGATGCCGGCCGGCTCGCCCGGCGTGATGAGCAGTCTCAAAGCCACTTCAGTTGATAAACTTGACGTAGGCTTCGTCGCGAATTTCCAGCAGCCAGTTTTCCAGTTCCAGGTCGAACTTGCGGGCGCGCAAAGCGTTCTGCGCCTGCTGGCGCTGGAAATCGCGGCTCAGATCCTGTTCGCGGCGGCCGGTGACCTCAGCAACGTGCCAGCCAAAGCTGGTCTGGAATGGTTCACTCAACTCACCCACTTCAAGATGCTGCACCTGGGCCGCAAACTCCGGCGGCATGCCGCCGTCACTGACCCAGCCCAGATCGCCCCCGGCGACCACCGACATAGTGTCATCGGAATACTGGCGTGCCAGAATATTGAATTCCTCTCCGTCGCGGATGCGCTGATGGATTTCGTTGATCAACCGCCGCGCCTGTTCCTCAGTGCGGATTTCGTTAGGAGCCACCAGGATATGGCGGGCCTGCGTTTGACTGACCAGGCGATTGGAGTCGCCACGCACATCGGACAATTTGACGATGTGCAGGCCATTGGAGCTGCGCACCGGTTCAGTCACTTCACCGGCCCTCATGTCAGGAACAAATTCGGCAAACAGGCTGGGGAGCTGCTCTGCCTTACGCCAGCCAAGCTCGCCACCGCTGACGGCAAAACCTTGTTGCTGTGCTGATTGCTGAGCAATCATGCGCAATTGTGCAAAGTCGTCACCGGCTGCCGCGCGCTCATATATCTGCTGTGCAAAGTCCTGCTTGGCGGCGGCCAGGCCGGGCGGGTCAGAGGCAGGTATTGGTACCAGTATCTGGTCGACCAGGTAGTCGGGCGACATAGCGGCCCGACCTGCCTCCGAATTCAGATAGTTTTCTATCTCCTGATCAGTGATATTGATGCGACGGTTCACGATGCCGCGCTGAACTTCGTTAATGGCCAGTTCCTTACGGATGCGCTCCCGGGTGCTCAGATATACGCCCTGCGACTCCAGCGCGCTCACATACTGATCAAAACTCATATTGTTGGACTGGGCCAGGTCGGCGATCACCCGGTTCAGGGTGTCATCGTCAAAGCGGATACCGACTCTTTCAGCCATCTGCAGCTGCAGGCTCTCCACAATCAGACTTTCCATCAACTGATTGCGCAGGTCGGCTTCCGGAGGCAGCGGCATACCCGTGTCAGCCGCCCGCTGCCGGATTTCTGCCATGCGCTCGTCAAATTCGCTTTGCAGGATCACACCATCGTCAACGATCGCGATCACCCTGTCGAGCATCTGACGCTCGGCATGCGCCGCAGTGGACAGCAACAGGGTCAGGACCAGGGAAATCAGTCCGGCGCGGCTGCAACGGCTCATGAAATATCGGGTTGTCTTAATCATTAACATCATACTCCTTAAAGCCGGGGATGCTGCGTGTGAGCAGGTTGCTCAGGCCGCCTCCGGTCAGATCGCCCAGTCCCAATAAGGTGAACTGGAAAAAGATGCCGCGATTCTGTCGGCTGTTCTGGTCGAAAAATTCGTATTCGTTAACCCAGTCGCGAGCGACAAGGCGCATGGTAGAGCAACAATTACTGTATTCGACCCCTGCAAAGGTTTCAAGGTTCCGGCTATTGCTGTGATCATAGTTCCAGCGACCGAAAACCCGCCAGTTATCGTTCACTGGCCAGACCACAGACATATCTGTCTGCCGGATAACCGGGTCCAGTAATGGAGGGGCCTGCAGGAAAACATCCGTGCGTTCCCGATATCGATAAGCCAGATTCAGCAGTTTTTCGCCGTTCAGGTTGAAGCGCAGTGCAAAGCTTCCTTCGTCAATATTGCCGTTCTCCTGGTCCCACTGCAGATCGGCGCGTAACTGCCAGTCGGTGGCCAGTTGATACACGCCATCGAGTACCAGGGCTGATCGATCTGTGTCCATGGGCTGCAGCAGAAGCCAGCTTTGCAGGGGACTGTCCAATGACACGCTGCGATCTTCAAAATGGAAAATCTGCCCGGCGCTGAGGCGTGCTCTTTCGCGGCCGTCCTCACTGATAAACCGGGTTGTCACTGCGGCGCTCAGCTGATTGGCGTCCCCGACACGATCCTGCCCACTGAAGCGGTCATAGCGAAACAACTGATTGAAGTTAAAGTTCAGTTGAGCCGTATCGAATGTTGGCAGATGTTGTTGCTCTTGTCTTTCGCTGTACAGGTAATAAAGACGTGGTTCCAGGGTCTGCGTCATCTGCAGGCCATTGGCCGATACCGGTCGCTCAAAGATCAGGCCGCTGTCCAGGCTGAAAACGCCGATGCCGCGATCCGGATTGTCCGGGGTGTCGAGCGCCTGATTGCTTAGCTGCCATTGCGCATAGCGGTAACGTGCGGTTGGCACCACAAAGAAGCCGGGCCGGCGCAGTGGCATACTGATCCAGGGCTCGGCCGAAAAGCGCTCGCCGGTCACCAGGGCGCCCTGATCGACCTGTTGCGCACTCAGAAGCTGGCGGCTCAGTGAGCGATCGAAGCGCACGTGGCTGCTGTCAATGCCGTATTGCAAACCGCTGTCTGTATAAAAATGACCACTCAGGGACAGTTCGGGCAGTCGGTCAAAGGGTTTGTTAATATCAATGGAAGCAACATACTGGTCCAGAATTTCAATGCGCTGTACCCGACTGCCGACCTGCCAGTTGTCGTTCTGCCAGGACAGTATGCCTTCTTTATTCAGGTGCGTGCGGCTTTCCACGTTCAGATCCCGACTGCCCAGGTCCCGAAAATAGTCCGCGTCGCTAACCGCGTTGAAATCGACATAGGTGCGCCAGCCGGCCCCAAGTTGGCCCTCATGTTCAAAGCCGGCAAACCAGCGTTGCGACACAGTCGGCGTATCAGCGCCAGGCACCGAGGCCAGTGCTTCATCATAGGTGTCATCCTTGGGCAGTAAGGCCAGGTTGACTGTGTTCATGGACCAGTCAGCCAGGTATCGGAACTCGCCGCTGAGCATGGCGCCACGCTTGCTGATGATCCGCGGTGTCAGTGTGGCGTCATAATGCGGCGCCAGATCGAAATAGTAAGGCACCGCCAGATCGATGCCGCCATCACGGCTGTTGCTCAGAGACGGAGGCAGTACACCTGAGACTCGCTGATCACCGATGGGGAATTGCAGAGTCCAGGGGTAGTAAAAAAGAGGAATGTCGCTGACCCGCAGAGTGACATCGGTGGCGTAACCGACGCCATTTTCGTTGTCCAGTCGCAGGTTCTGAGCCTGCATGACCCAGAATGGGTCCATGGGTTCGCAGCGACTGAATTGTCCGTTTTCAAGAGTCAGCATGCCGCTGTCGCTGTTGTAGCCCAGGCGCTGGGCGCTGCCATGAATCTGTGTTTCATGCATCACGTAAGCAGCGCTATCAATCTGGTTGTTGCCGTTATCCTGGTCCATAACGGCGCCCTGTCCGGTGACCAGAAAGCCCGGCTCACGAAAAACGACATCGCCGTTCAGGGTCAGAATATTGGTTGTTTCGTCCAGATGCATGCCGTCGCTGGCGATAAGGCTGCGATACCCTTGCTGTACCGTGACGGCACCATCTACATAAAACTGATTGGGCTCTGGCTGGCGAACATTGGTCTGGGTTTCTATCTCGGTGGGGGCCTGATCCGGGTCCAGGTCGATATACTCACCGCTCAGCGGCGGCTCCACAAATAAACCACAGCAGGCGCTGCGCAACTGGTTCAACAGCTCAATGGGCAGTTGATCCCGGCTGACCCAGTCCTGCATGATGCCTTCCTGCTGAGCCCACAGCGGAGCAGCCTGTGCCACTGTCAACAGACCAGTCGCCAGTGCGATCGGTCGAAGCCGTAATGCAACAGCGCGGCGGTGGGCGGGTTTTCGTGACATAGTGGCAGGTGTTCCGGTCGACAATAGAGTAGCAGCGGCGCCCGCATGATAATTCATTGCGGTTTTGATATAAAGCCGGGAGAAACTGGCATAAAGCGGACAATTTATGGAAAACAGCAGGGAATCAGAATTACATCAGCGGCAGCAGGTGCTGCAGGTCTGGGCCAGACAGGCTCTGCGTGAGGCACTGGGTGACGATCCGGGTGCTCTGGAAATGCTTGCGCTGGGTGGCGATGCCAGCTTCCGGCGTTATTTTCGCGCCACGATTCCCGGGCGCAGCGTACTGTTGGTGGATGCGCCGCCACCGCAGGAAGACAATCCGGCGTTTATCCGGGCGGCGGCTGAGTTCCGCGTGGCAGGATTGCACACGCCGGATATTCTGGCGGCCGATGTGGTGCAGGGCTTTATGGTGTTGCAGGACTTTGGTGATCAGTTATATCTGCCGGTTCTGCAGCAGGCCGCCGCGCTTGCTGACATGGCGACAGTTGACACGCTTTATGGTCAGGCGATGAACGCCCTGCTGTTGCTGCAATCGAGCGCCGCGCCGACTCACCTGCCGCCTTATGATCGTCAGCGTCTGGAACAGGAAATGTGCCTGTTTGACCAGTGGTTCTGTGAACAGATGCTGGGCATGTCGCTGAGCACTAATGAGCGCTCCATGCTGACTGAGTTGCGTCATACTCTGTGCGACACGGCTCTGGCGCAGCCGCAGACCCGCGTTCATCGCGACTATCACTCACGCAATCTGATGATCAGGCAGGATGAAGGTGGAAAGTTAATGTCTTCTTCACCTCCGGGCGTGATTGATTTTCAGGACGCGGTGATCGGCGCAGTCACCTACGACCTGGTATCGCTGCTTCGCGACTGTTATATCGTCTGGCCGGAAAGTGACGTGCAGCGCTGGCTGGGCGGGTATCACGCTCAGGCGGTGGATGCCGGCATACTGCCTTCAGACTACTCGCTGGATCAGTTCCGGGTCGATTTTGACCTGATGGGTCTGCAGAGGCACATCAAGGTACTGGGGATTTTCTGTCGCCTGGCGTTGCGCGATGGCAAAAACCGCTACCTGCACGATTTGCCGGTGGTGATGGATTACGTGTGCCGTGTCAGCACGCGTCACCCGGTCATGCAACCCTTTCTGACGTGGTTTGAAACAGGTCCGCTGCCTGCCATGCAGAACAGATTGCGTGAAGCAAGAGTTGTTCTGTCATGAAGGCAATGATTCTGGCAGCCGGCCTGGGGCAGCGGATGCTGCCGTTGACTGAACATACCCCCAAGCCATTGTTACAGGTCGGCGGTCAGAGCCTGATCGAATGGCAGATTCGTCGGCTGGCGGCCGCCGGGATCGACGATATCGTGATTAATCTGCACCATCATGGCTCGCAGATTGAGCAGGCACTGGGGTCTGGTGAGCGTTATGGTGTCAGGCTGGCCTTTTCGCACGAAGCGGAACGGTTGGAAACGGCCGGGGGCATAATCAAGGCGCTGCCGCTGTTGGGGGAGGCTCCCTTTGTGCTCACCAATGCAGACGTCTGGACGGACTATGATTACAGCCGTCTGGCAGAAATAGCGGCGCAGCTGAGTTCCGTTCGACTGGCGCACCTGGTGCTGGTCGCTGATGCGCCTCACAACCCCCGGGGGGATTTTGCTCTGGATTCGCAGGGGCTGCTTCATGCTGATGGCGAGCGCAAACTCACTTATGCAGGCGTCAGCCTGCTGCATCCGGCGCTCTTTACCGGAATGACAGAGGGGTTTCGTCCGCTGGCGCCTTTGCTGCGTCAGGCCATGGATCGGCTGCAGGTTACGGGGGAACATTTTGCCGGGCAGTGGCACGACATCGGCACCCCTGAGCGGCTTCGTGCGCTGGATGAGCGACTTTCCGCAGGCTGACCACGCAATTTATGTCAATTGGCGTTAAAATGCCGCTTTCGAATGATGCGCACCGGCAGGAATGACCCTATGAAAGACTTTCTGATTGCACCCTCAATCCTCTCCGCTGATTTCGCCCGCCTGGGTGATGAAGTGAATAACGTGCTGTCGGCCGGCGCCGATGTGGTTCACTTTGACGTCATGGATAACCATTACGTACCCAATTTGACTATTGGCCCCATGGTCTGCAAGGCGTTGCGTGATTTTGGCGTCACAGCGCCGATTGATGTGCACCTGATGGTCAGTCCGGTTGATCAGATGATCCAGGACTTTGCCAAAGCCGGCGCCAGTATTATCAGTTTTCACCCGGAAGCTTCGCAGCACGTTGATCGCTCCCTGCAATTAATCCGGGATCAGGGTTGCCAGGCCGGGCTGGTGCTGAATCCGGCGACGGGCATTGAATGTCTGGAGTATGTGCTGGATAAGGTGGATCTGATATTGGTGATGTCGGTTAATCCCGGTTTTGGTGGCCAGAAGTTCATTCCCTCAGCACTCAAGAAACTGGCGCAATTGCGCAATATCATTGATGAGAGTGGCTACGATATTCGACTGGAAGTAGACGGTGGCGTCACTGTTGACAATATTGCCGAGATCGCCCGCGCCGGCGCTGACATGTTTGTTGCTGGCTCAGCCATTTTTAACAGCCCTGATTATCGGGCAACCATCAGCGCGATGCGTGAACAGCTATCGCGGGCGGTTTGAGAACAGGGAGAGCAGTATGAGCAGCACGCAAGAATCGGCAGCACAGGTCTCAGCCCGGCATATCAGCGCAGAGCAGTTTGCGGAATTGGCTGCACGGGGATTCAATCGCATTCCGGTCGTGCGTGAGGTGCTGGCTGATTTTGAGACGCCGCTGAGTACCTATTTGAAATTGGCGGGTGGCAAGTACTCTTATCTGTTTGAGTCTGTGCAGGGTGGAGAGAAATGGGGGCGTTACTCCATGATAGGTCTGCCCTGCCGCACGGTGATCAAGGTCAGGGGCAATCAGGTGTGTGTGGAGACCGATGGCCAATTGATCAGTGAGGAGAGTCACCCTGATCCTTTTGTATTCGTTGAGGCGTTCCAGAAAACCTTTAACGTGGCGCCTTTACTGGATGTGCCCGGTTTTGGCGGGGGACTGGTCGGCTACTTCAGCTATGACACAGTACGCTATGTTGAGCCGGGTCTGGGCTCGGCACCGGGCAAAGATGAGATCGGTACGCCAGAGATTGTGCTGATGGTGTCAGAAGAGGTGGTCGTGTTTGACAACCTGCGCGGCACAATCGCGTTGGTTTGTAATGCCGACCCCGCTCAGGATGATGCCTTCGACAAAGTACAGCAACGCCTTAACGAGCTGGAGGCAGCACTGGCCCGCCCCTTGAGTCAGCCCCTGATTGAACAGCAGACCGGTGACGACAATACCTCGCAGGAACAGGATTTCACCTCCAGCTTTCAGCAGGCGCCGTTCGAAAGTGCCGTCAACCGGATCAAGGACTATATCCTGGCCGGCGATGTGATGCAGGTGGTGCTGGCGCAGCGCATGTCCGTGCCGTTTGCCGGTGACCCGATCAACGCCTATCGCGCACTGCGATACCTTAATCCTTCGCCTTATATGGTGTTCTTCAACATGGAAGATCATCACATTGTTAGTGCCTCACCTGAAATACTGGCGCGCGTGGAAGATGGATTGATTACCGTCCGCCCTCTGGCCGGTACCCGCAAGCGCGGCACCACAGAAGAGGAAGACCTGGCGCTTGAGCAGGAACTGCTGGCCGACGCCAAAGAAATTGCCGAACACCTGATGCTGATAGACCTGAGTCGCAACGACTCCGGTCGCGTCTCAAAAACAGGCAGTGTTACAGTGCCGCGCAAAATGTTTGTAGAGCGCTACTCACATGTTATGCACATCGCTTCCATAGTGGAAAGTCAGATGCGCGAAGACAAAACCGCACTCGACGTGCTCAAGGCAACCCTGCCGGTCGGCACACTGAGCGGGGCACCCAAAGTGCGTGCCATGGAAATCATCGATGAACTCGAGCCAGTCAAGCGTGGCGTTTACGGTGGCGCCATGGGTTACATCGGCTGGAACGGCAACATGGATATGGCGATTGCCATCCGCACGGCGGTGATCAAGGATCAGACGCTGTATGTGCAGGCCGGTGCGGGCGTGGTAGCGGATTCTGTGCCGCGTTCAGAGTGGGAAGAAACCATGAACAAGGCGCGCGCCATCTTCCGCGCCGTCGCACTTGCGGAGCGCGGCCTGCGGCTGTGAATCTGGCACTCCTGCAGGGCACTGGGGGCAGATATTTTTTCTCAGGAGCGTCGAGCGCCAGGGAAGGCGCGAGTCGAGCCCTACATGGACGTATTCACGGGCGCCTCCTGAGAAAAACATATCAGCCCCCAGTGCCCGGGCTACAGCGTTCTGCTCACAGCCGCAGGCCGCGCTCCGCAAGTCCTAGTATGAGCGGGGTTGCTGCAGCACTTTTTCGGCGATGAAGTTTTTGATCATCTCCTGGCTGACCGGTGCAATGCGCGGGATCAGCACTTCCCGGAACAGCCGTTCCACGTCGTACTCTTTGGCGTAACCCATGCCGCCGTGAGTTAGCACGGCGCGTTCGCAGGCTTTGAAGGCGGCTTCGGCGGCCAGGTACTTGGCGCTGTTGGCCTGCACGCCGCAGGGCAGGTCGGCGTCGTACAGACTGGCGGCGTTGAGGGTCATCAGCCAGGCGGCTTCCAGGGCCATCCAGCATTCGGCCAGCGGGTGGGCGATGGCCTGGTTCTGACCGATGGGGCGGTCGAACACCACGCGTTCACGAGCATAGCGCGCTGCTTTGTCGATGGCGCACTGGCCAATGCCGACGGCTTCGGCCGCTACCAGGATGCGTTCCGGATTCAGGCCGTGCAGCAGGCAGCGCCAGCCGTCACCTTCCTCGCCGATGCGATTTTCCTCGGGCACAATCAGGTTGTCGATAAACAGAGCGTTTGAATCCACCGCAGCTCGGCCCATTTTGGGAATGCGCCGCACTTCAATGTGCTCGCGGTCCAGAGCTGTGTAAAAAAGGGTCAGGCCATCGGTGGGCTTTTTGCACTCCGCCAGGGGCGTAGTCCGGGTGATCAGCATAATGTGGGTGGCGGTCTGGGCAGTGGTGGTCCACATTTTGCGACCGTTGATCACATAGTGATCGCCTTGTCGTCGGGCCCGGGTTTCCAGTGCTGTGGTGTTGAGCCCGGCATCAGGTTCGGTGACACCGAAGCAGGTGCGCTCAGTGCCATTGATCAGCGGTGGCAGAAAGCGCTGCTTTTGTTCCTCGCTGCCAAACACCACAATCGGGTGCGGACCGAACAGATTCATATGAATCGCAGAGGCGCCACTCATGCCTGCACCTGAGCGAGTGATGCGATGGGCAAGCAAGGCGGCTTCTGTGATGCCCAGTCCGGCACCCCCATAAGTCTCTGGCATGGCTATTCCCAGCCAGCCGGCTTTGGTGATGGCTGACACGAATTCTTCAGGAAAGCGGGCGTCGGCATCACACTGGCGCCAGTAACTGGCGTCAAAGCGGCTGCAGAGTTGGTCGACGGCGGCCACAATGGCCTGCTGCTGCTCGGTCAGTGTGAATTGCATGATCGCGGCATCCTTTCAGAAAATCCCAGTTATACCATTCTCAGCGACTTATGCCAGCCTTAGAAGCGCCGACGAAAATCAGGTATCATAGCGGCCTTTCATTGGCACACCGATCACAGGACTGTCGCCGCTATGAGCAGTAACGACAAAAACACCCCACGCCGCGCGCCATCCGTGCCCAGCGGCAGCAAGTTCCGGAGCGAGCATGGTTTTTCGGCCATCAAGGATGGTGTTAAAAAGTCTGCCAGCCCGGTCGAGCCAGCGCCGGTGCAGCGAAAGCCGCAGTGGCTGCGGGCCCGAGTGCCGGGTGGTGAGCGTTTTGAAGCGGTTAAACAGAATGTGCGTGAGCATCGCCTGAGCACCGTCTGTGAGGAATCACACTGCCCCAATATGGGCGAATGCTGGAACAATGGCACGGCAACCATCATGGTGATGGGCTCGGTGTGCACCCGGGCCTGCAAATTCTGCGCAGTGGATACCGGTAACCCCAATGGCTGGCTGGACAAGGATGAACCGGCGCACGTTGCCGAGTCGGTTGAGTTGATGGGGCTGCGTTACATCGTGCTGACCTCGGTCGACCGGGATGATTTGGACGATGGTGGTGCGGCGCATTATGCGGCCTGCGTGCAGGCGATCAAACAACGCACACCGCAGGTGACTGTGGAAGCGCTGACGCCGGATTTCAGTGGTGATATGGATGCCGTGGCGAAGGTGGTGGATTCAGGTCTGGAGGTGTTCGCGCAGAACGTCGAGACGGTGGAGCGATTGACCCATCCTGTTCGTGATCCGCGTGCGGGTTACAAGCAGACTCTGGATGTGCTCGCTTTTGCCAAGCAGCACCGCCCGCAGGTGCTGACCAAAACCAGTCTGATGCTGGGCCTGGGTGAGACGGATGATGAAATCCTGAAGACCATGGATGAATTGCGCGAGATCGGTGTGGATATTCTGACTCTGGGGCAGTATCTGCAGCCGACCCGCAATCACCTGCCGGTCGTGCGTTTTGTGACACCGGAAGAATTTCGACGGTATCGTGAGATTGGTCTGGAAAAAGGTTTCATGGAGGTTGCCTCCGGACCGCTGGTGCGTTCCAGTTACCGGGCCGACAGAGTGTTTGAGAAAAACAATCTGGGCATTCCGCTGCCTGATGTGCCCGATGTTGCTGCTCCGCTCAACGCGGACCGCATACCGCTCAGGCCGGTGTCGTAGCCGCCTTGATGATGATCTGATTGCGGCCGGCGTGCTTGGCTTCATAGAGCGCGTCGTCTGCTCGCTTAATCGTAGCGTCAATGTGCTCGCCGTTCAGATATTCCGTTACACCCTGGGATACGGTAATCTTTTCACCGTCGGGTAATTCCGCAAAATGTGCGTCTGCTATTGTCTGGCAGATTCGCTGAGCGAACATTGTTGCGGTCTCCAGAGAAGACTCCGGCAATATCATAATGAATTCTTCCCCCCCAAAACGACCCACAAAATCGCCCTTGCGCATA
Source organism: Pseudohongiella spirulinae (assembly GCF_001444425.1). Classification (NCBI taxonomy): domain Bacteria; kingdom Pseudomonadati; phylum Pseudomonadota; class Gammaproteobacteria; order Pseudomonadales; family Pseudohongiellaceae; genus Pseudohongiella; species Pseudohongiella spirulinae. The sequence continues at coordinate 2,964,478 of NZ_CP013189.1, read as the reverse complement.
CTGCGAGTCAGAATTGCGCCGACCTTACGCAGCACCGCATCCCCGACATCGTGACCCCAAGTGTCGTTGACCCGCTTAAAATAATCGATATCCAGCATGCTGATGCAGAGCTGTTGTCTGTCTGTGCTGCGCCTGTCTATGCGAGAGGTTTCCTGAGCCAGTTGTTCCATAAGTGAGCGCCGGTTGGGCAGGTCAGTGAGCGGGTCGCGGCAGACAAGATCATTGAGTCGCAGGTTCTGTTCGCGGAGCGTGTTCCGAAGCCCGGCGATATAGCTGGTCAGGTAGGAAATGGTCACCAGCACAGCCGTGTAGGCAAACACCAGAATGGTTTCGATGCGCCAGTCGATGCGCTCTGGGGCCCAGACGCTGAGTGCAATCAATAGCAGCAGATAACTGCCCACGATCACCAGGCTGAGCATCAGCATGCCTGTTCGTGACAGGGCAAACATACCGAACACCAGTCCGCTGGTGGCCGTCAGCAGGAAGGCTGTACGTACCTGGGGCTCGGTGACAAAAAACATCACCAGTATGGCTGGCCAGAGGGGAGCAACGATTTGCGCGGCGGTCATGCTGGGGTCGGTAAAACGTAGATTCCTGCCTGTCCTGATCAGTGTTACAAAGCTGGCAGAGGTGAGCGCGATGGCGACCATGTAGATGAGTACGGGCGTCAGAGGCAGCATCTCGAACAGATAAAGTCCAAAGACCACCAGCGCTGTACTGACCTGAAAGGCCACTCCCCATAATGTCCGCCGCAAACGCAATTGTTGCGCTTTTGTCTGCTGATCTTGCTCAGTCACGTATCGAACCTGTTGCGTTGTTGTTATGTTATAGTTCAAAAACTATCAGGACGTGCGGGTTTGACAGTGCGCTTCACGAAAAAATTCATGTCATCAATGATGCTGTTGCAACTGTTGATGACCTCAGTGGTATCGGCACAATCCGGCAATACTACAGAAATTTCCTACCCGCGGGTAGCGGCTGATGTCACCTTTGCCCAGGTCCAGTCCCTGTCTGCCTCACGCCCCGCCCGGCAGATTGCCTATGGTGATGATGCATTGCAGTTCGGGGAGTTGTGGTTGCCGGCGACGTCTGCTGCAGACGATGCGCCACTCGTGGTATTCATTCATGGCGGCTGCTGGCTGAATGCCTACGATATTGGGCACACACATGCGCTCAGCACGGCATTGGCGCAACAGGGGTTTGCGGTGTGGTCACTGGAGTATCGGCGCACAGGTGATCAGGGGGGCGGTTGGCCTGGCACCTTGCAGGACATCAGGGCGGGCCTGTTGGCTATCGACGATCTGTCTGCTTTTGGAGTGGATGCCAGCCGGGTAGTTCTGGCAGGGCATTCCGCTGGTGGCCATCTCGCTTTGCTCGCGGCCGGTGACCAGCCCTTTAAAGCCGTTATCGGACTGGCAGCCATTACCGATGTTATCGAATACGCAGCAGGCAGCAACAGCTGCCAGACCGCCACCAGCCAATTTATGGGCAGTCAGCCAGAAGAACAGGCCGACGAATGGCGGGCTGCCAATCCGGTGCAGCAGAGACTGCATCCGCGCACTTTGCTACTGGCCGGTGATGCTGACGCCATAGTGCCGCTCTCGCAGGCACAGGTTGCAGGAATCAGTACACTGATTCAGCCTGGCGCAGGTCATTTCGACTGGGTACATCCGGGCACGCCGGCATTTAATCTTTTTGTGCAGATGGTCCGGAACGCCTTGAGTCAATGAACACGCCCACTGCGCAACAACTGGATGCGGAAGATCCGCTGGCCGCTAAACGTGATGATTTTCTGCTGCCGGAACAGGGGGTTTATCTGGACGGCAACTCACTGGGCTGCCTGACCCGGCAAGCCAGGCAAAGAGCTCGCGAGGTGGTTGAGCAGCAGTGGGGACAGGATCTGATCAAAAGCTGGAACAGCCATGGCTGGATCGATCTGCCGACACGCTGTGGCGAAAAAATTGCGCCACTGATCGGTGCGGCACCCGGCCAGGTCATCTGCTGTGACTCTATTTCTGTCAACCTGTTCAAGATCGTCAGCGCAGCGCTAAAACTCAGAGCCGGCCGTCGCACTGTGCTGTCGACTGTCAGCAATTTTCCGACTGACCTTTACACGGTGCAGGGGCTTCAGGCCCTGCTGGGTGAGCAGCAATGCCGACTGCAGTTGTGCGCTGACACCGAACTGGAGTCGGCGCTGGGCGATGACGTTGCGGTGCTGCTGATGTCGCATGTGGATTTCCGTACCGGGTATGTGAACGACATGCAGCATTTGACGGCAATGGCACATCAGCTGGGAGCACTGGTGATCTGGGATCTGGCTCATAGTGCCGGTGCCATGCCGGTGATGCTGGATGACTGTCGGGCAGATTTTGCCGTTGGCTGTGGCTACAAATATCTCAATGGCGGCCCCGGCGCGCCGGCATTTATTTATGCTGCAAAACGACATCAGGCTGGTTTGCAGCAGCCTTTGAGTGGCTGGATGGGACACCGGGCGCCGTTTGATTTCGACACGCATTATGCGCCAGCCGCGGGTATGCAGCAGTTTCTGAGCGGAACACCAGCAGTGCTGTCCATGAGCGTGCTGGAAGCCGCCCTGGATGTATTCCGGGGCATAGATCTTTCAGTGTTGCGCAGCAAGTCGCTGGCGCTGACTGATTTGTTTATCAGACAGGTCCGGGCACGTCCTGCCCTTGCTGACCTGCAGCTGATATCTCCGATTGAACATGAGTATCGAGGCTCGCAGCTGGCCTGGCGTCATCCTGATGCATGGGCCATCAGCCAGGCGCTGATCGCCCGTGGCATTATCGGGGACTTTCGCGCCCCGGATATTGTGCGTTTCGGTTTCAGTCCTCTCTATCTCAGATATCAGGATGTTGAGCGCAGTGTCGATGTACTGGAAGATATTGTCTGCACTGGCATGTACAGGCAGTCACAGTTTCAGCTCAGGAAGAAGGTGACCTAGCGGTGAATTTGCGCCGGTAGTGGGCCGTTTGCCAGCCGATGGCAATACCGCCTATCACGCCCGGTGCTACCCACAAAACAACACTCAGACCACTGAAGCTGTTATTCAGCCATGGCTCGAACAGATTGGAGCCACCAAATACAAAGAAAGCCGTGTAAGCACCGATACCTGAGCCAATCAGAGCGCCCAGATGCTCTGTCCACCACTCTTTGGGAAAGCTCAGCTGCTTTTTGAAGATGTAATGCAGGAATCCACCACCCAGCCAGGTTTCCAGTGCACCAAATATCAGTAGCAGCGGATCAGCCCTGATCGCGCCCAGGGCTATCAGCGTGATACCGACCATCAGCAGCGCCGTACACAGCAACACATGTGCCGGGCGCCTTAAAACGTCGCGCTGCTCTTTACAGTTGATCGTCAACCAGCCATGTCGAGTGGTGGTGATGACCAGCACACTGAGTGACCAGAGGAAAAGAGCGGTATCGCGTATGGTGCTGATACGCTGGTTCAGTTGTTCTGTGCTCAGTTCCACCGATGCCGGATGGGTAATCAGGGGAGCGAGCAGGTCCAGCGAGGCCATGACAAGCCCCGAAAAGCCAACTGTGTACATGATGCCCGCAAACCATCGCCCGACTCGTCGGTGATTCAGAGAGCCCTTGCGTGCAAAGACGGGTATCCAGAACAGCAGCAATCCGGCAGCACCTGCCAGCACATGCAGATAAAAAGCGCTTTGATGAATTATCACCATAATATTGCCTCCCGGCGTCCGGAGTTAACTGTATGCTGCAACCAGGCGCAGTGCAATGGCAGTGCCATAAGCCATGCGAACGGGTATGACTTCAGGCCTATGCCTTGGTCACCTTCAGGTGTCATAATGGGCGGCAACAGAAACATGCTTAACAGGACTTTGCATGACTGATGAGACAAAAATTCGGGTCATGATTGCCGAAGACCAGAACCTGGTCCGTCTGGGCATTTGCAGTTTGCTGGAGTTGAGCGAGCGCATCGAGGTGGTCGGACAGGTCGAAGACGGCAGTCAGGTTCTCGATGGTATTCGGGAGTACAAGCCGGATGTCTTGCTGATCGATATACGCATGCCCAAAATGACCGGTATCGATGCATTAAAGGCTATGAGCGAGGCGGGTTGCTCAGTGCCCAGTATTATCCTGACAACCTTTGATGACAGCCAGTTGGTGCTGGAAGGTATTCAGGCCGGCGCCAAGGGCTATCTGCTCAAAGATGTTTCTCTAGGCAGTCTGGTGGATGCGATTGAAACCGTTCATGCGGGCCGGACGCTGGTGCAGCCGGCTATCACTGAGCGGATTCTCAAAGGACTTTCCTCCATGGAACCGCGCTTTGATAACTCCATTGAGCCCGATACGCTGAGTGAAAAAGAAATTGAAGTTCTGCGTCTGATGGCGGGTGGCTTCAGTAACCGCGAAATCTCCCGCACCATTCACAAATCCGAAGGTACCGTGAAAAACCAGGTGTCCTCCATCCTGGAAAAGCTGGGTGTGCGTGACCGTACACAGGCTGTTTTGCGTGCCATCAATCTCGGCCTGCTTTAGACCTCTATCTCAAGCAGACAGTGACTTAAAGGCCGCCAGCGCGTCTTCGCGCGAAGTTTTCAGGTCGACAACAGGTTCAGGGTAGTCCCGGCCGAGCACTATACCGGCCTGCTGCAGCACGTTGGCAGGTGCTGCAAAGGGTGCGTGGATGTATTTGTCAGGCAGTGTTGCCAGTTCCGGCACAAAGCGCCGGATGTATTCCGCTTGCCGGTCAAACTTCTCACTTTGCGTGACCGGATTGAAAACCCTGAAGTACGGTGCTGCATCGGCTCCGCAGCCGGCAATCCACTGCCAGCTGGTGCTGTTGCTGGCCAGATCGGCGTCGACCAGGCAGTCCCAGAACCAGGCTTCGCCGTGGTGCCAATGCTGGCGCAGATTTTTAACCAGAAACGAACCCACCACCATCCGCACCCGGTTATGCATGTAACCGGTCTGCCACAACTCCCGCATGCCGGCATCAACCAGCGGGTAACCGGTCTGTCCCCGTTGCCAGGCCCTTAAGGCCTCTTTATCCTGCTGCCACGGGAAGTTGGCAAATTTTTGCTGAATCGGCTGTTCGGGTAAATCAGGGTTGTGATACAGCAGTGAGTAGGAAAACTCCCGCCAGCCCAGCTCGCTGAGAAAGGTATCCAGCTGTTTGTCCTGATTTTGCGCCAGCGCACTGGCGCAGGCCTGATGCCAGACCTGACGTGGAGAAATCTCACCAAAATGCAAATAGGGAGACAGGCGTGAAACATTGGGGCGCGCAGGGAAATTCCGCCCCTCTTTGTAGTCATCCAGCCCAGTCTCCAGAAATTCCGACAGCCTGGTCTGCGCAGCGTCTTCCCCGGGCTGCCAGGTCTCACGCATTGTGCTATCCCAGGGAATGCTCGGCAACAGCGAGAGTGCCGCGATACCATCCGGGCCTTGCAGATCAGCCAATCTGTGGCCGAGGAACTCTTCGTCGGGGAGCGTCCGGCAATTCATGCTCGCCGGTTTACCCGATGGCTGCGGTGGTTCCCCCGCCCGCTTGCAGCCCTTGCGATAAAAGGGGGTAAATACTTTATAGGGTGTGTTGTCTTCTTTCAGGACCTGCCAGGGCTCCCAAAGCAGTGAGGCATTGAAACTGCGTACTGTGATGCCCTGATCCTGCAGGGCGGTTTTGAGTTGACTGTCGCGTTTAATACGCCAGGGCTCATAGCAGCGGTTCCAGACTACCTGAGCCACGCCCAGCTGTCTGGCCAGAACCGGCAGAATCTCCAGGGCATCACCTGACAGAACCAGCAATTTATGATTCAAAGAATCGGACAGGGTCTGCAGCGAGTGATGTAACCACCAGCGGCTGGCGCCGCCCATCCGCCAGTCTGCGGCATGGACATCATCAAGAATGTAAACCGGTATGATATGACCTTGCTGACAGGCCGCCTGAAGGGCCGGATTGTCGCTCAAGCGCAGATCCTGACGAAACCATACCAGGCTGGTTGCAGAGCTTTCTGAATTCGGGCTGTTGATAAGCAGACTCCTTTTGGTGTGCAGTTCAGATGGTTTTTCTACGTGGAGCAACTCATCTCAGTTCATGCCAGCGCGCCGGAATTCTGCTATCTTGGCATCACTTCATATGCAAAAAAAACACAAGAGGACTAATTGTGAAAATATGGGTGGACGCTGATGCCTGTCCCGTGGTGATCAGGGAAATCCTGTTTCGCGCCGCGGAGCGCACTGCCACGCCAACCTGTCTGGTGTCCAATCACGGTCTGTCCATACCGCCATCAAAGCACGTGACAGCCATCCGGGTGGAAAGCGGTTTTGATGTAGCTGACAATCTGATTGCGGCACGCGTGGAAGCGGGCGACCTGGTCATTACCAGTGATATTCCCCTGGCCGATGAGGTCATCACTAAAGGCGCGCAGGCGCTGAGTGTGCGCGGCGAACTGTATACTGCAAACAATATAAAATCGCGCTTGAACATGCGTGATTTTATGGAAACCATGCGCAGCTCTGGCATTCAGAGCGGCGGCGCGGCACCACTGAATCAGACGGATCGTATGAATTTTGCTAACGCACTGGACAGGATTCTGACCCGATCGGCGCTGGAGATCAGGTCATGAGCACCGCTCCGCCCAACAGTATAAGAAGTATTCTGCACAGGCATCTGACGCCGGAAGCATGGCCCGAACAGGGCATGTCACCCACCAATATCGTAGTCAGTATTCTGATATTGATCGGAGCCATGTCGGCAGTGCTTGATACGGAACCGACACTCACCGAGCGATTTTCCGGCATTTTTTTTGTCATCGAACTGGTTCTGTTTGTATGTTTTTTTACGGAGTATCTGGCGCGGGTCTACGCGGCTGGTGAGGAAGAACGCTATCAAGGGCTGCTTGGCCGGTTAAGGTACTGTGTCAGTTTCTGGGCGATCATTGATCTTTTGGCTTTGCTGCCGTTTTTGTTGACCATCGGTGCCAGCAATGCCTTCATGCTGCGCTTTTTCAGACTGCTGCGCCTGTTGCGTCTGGCGCGTTTGGGGCGGTTCAGCGAAGCCATTAACGCGGTGCTGGCGGCGGTCAGGGAGCGGCGTTATGAATTAATGTTGAGCCTGGGAGCTGCTGGTATGTTGCTGGTAGGTTCAGCGTCCCTGCTTTACCTGGTGGAAGCGGACAATCAGCCAGAGGCATTTGGCAGTATTCCCCGCGCGTTGTGGTGGAGTATTGCCACGCTGACAACTGTGGGATATGGCGATGTCACACCGGTGACGGCGCTGGGGAAATTTTTTGCCGGCATTACGGCGATTGCTGGCATCGGCCTGATAGCCATGCCAACCGGCGTTCTGGCGGCCGCTTTCAGTGACGCCTTCCAGAGACGCAAAGAAGAGCTTGATGAATTGCAGAATTTAGAAGACTAAACTCGAAGACACAGAGATTTTTTATGACTGTTGTAAGTACCCGGCCGAGTAAAATACCTGCCGTGAACCTGCTGTCACCGCGCCACCAGGATAGCTGGACCCATACCCGCGGCGGCGATCCGCGTGGTTTTATCGATGCCGATGCGCTGAAAGAGCTGTGGATACACACCGGCACCGCCTGCAACCTGGCCTGCCCATTCTGCCTGGAAGGCTCCAAACCCGGCGACACGCGCATTCCTGCCATGACACTGGATTTGCTCAAGCCGTTTTTCCAGGAAGCGGTGGATATGGGTGTGCAGCAGTTCTCTTTTACCGGCGGCGAACCCTTTGTCATCAGGGAATTCGTCAGCATTCTGGATTACGCCAGCCAGCACAGACCCTGCTTCGTGTTAACTAACGGCACCCGCGTGGTGATGCAGCGTAAACATCAGATACTGCCGCTGCTGGACAACCCGCACCCCATTCATTTTCGTGTCAGTCTGGATTACCCCGATGCGGTCCGGCATGATGCCGGTCGTGGCGAGGGCAGTTTTGCCGAGTCGCTGGACTGTATCCGCTGGATGCACGAAAGCGGTTTCAAGGTCTCGATTGCCCGCCAGACCGATCCGGGTGAGGACCCTCAGTCCGTCGAAGAGCAGTTCCGGGTGATATTCCGGGCGCACGGCATTCCAGACAGTCTGCTGTTTACCTCCTTCCCCGATCTGGGCACTCCCGGCTCCGAAGATGGCAGCCCGGAAGTCACGGAAAACTGCATGGAGAAATACCCCACCCGCGACAGCCGCGCGCACTTTATGTGTACCTACACCCGCATGCTGATCAACACCGACCGCGGCGTGCGCGTCTACGCCTGCACCCTGGTGGATGATGATCCAGACTACGATCTGGGCGCCACCCTGCGCGAGAGCATGGACACCCGCATCATGTTGCGTCATCCGCGCTGCTTCAGTTGTTACCGGTTTGGAGCGAGTTGCAGCGCGCCGGGTTGATGAATCCATTCATAATAGGTAATTTGGCCTATTGTCAGCCCGCTCCGGACGGCTATACTCCAAGAACAATCAAAATAAGCAGAGGCAGACCGTATGACCTTGTTGACCCAGACCCATCGTAAATTCCTGCATGCAGCCATTTGTGGCTCGGCTTTAGTGGCTGCGAGTCTGAGCAGTGCCAACGACTTTGAAGTTCCGCGGACTTCCTGGGGTGTGCCCGATGTGCAGGGCATGTGGGACTACTCCTCCCGCACCGGCATGGAGCGTTCTCCGGTCTTTGAAGGGGCGTTGGTGATAACACCAGAGCGTATGGCCGAGCTGGTGCCCAACTTTGAACAATGGGCGGCAGCGCTGGAAGCCACCGGTGCGGAAGCGCCCGGCCCTGATAATGTGGGCGCCTACAACAGCTTCTGGATTGATATCCGTGATGGTCTGGGCAGCGTCGACGGCGAGCTGCGAACGTCATTCATCATTTACCCCGAAGATGGTCGCATACCGTGGCGTGAAGACGGCCGTGCCAAGCGCAATGAGCAGCGGGCCCGTATGAGTTATGATCATATCGAAAGAAATGCAGGTCCGGAGGGATTTCCGCTGTCTGAGCGTTGCCTGATCAGTTTCTCCAGTGTCATCCCGTTTACGCCATCGCTGTACAACAACAATATGCAGATTGTGCAGTCACCCACGCACGTGGTGATTATGGCTGAAATGGTTAATGATGCCCGCATCGTGGCCATTGACTCCGAGTTTTCCGAGAACATGCTTCCAAAATGGCATGGCAACTCCATCGGTTATTACGAAGGCGATGAGCTGGTGGTTGTTACCCGAGGTTTTAATCCACTGCAGGTATCAAGAGGCGGCGGTTATACGTCCGAGAACGCGACGATTACAGAACGTTTCCGGATCAGTCGTGAAAACGTACTGAACTACAAGTTCACCATTGATGACCCGGATCTGTATCTGGAGCCCTGGACCGGAGAGCTCGAAATGAAGCAGAGTGAGGGTATTTATGAATACGCCTGCCACGAAGGCAACTACGCCATGCCGGGCATTCTGGCCGGGGCACGGCTGGAGGAAGCGGCGCAGGCAGAGTGAGGGGGTTGGGCCCTGTGCCGGGTGCGTCACATCTCCCGCAATGAATTATAAGCCTTGCTGAGCGCGATGTTTTCATCGCGCTCACCTTTTTGCAGGTCTGCAAACAGGGCTTTGACATCGTCGATATCACAGCGCTCCACCAGATGGGCGAGCAGGCTGGCCACATAGTCATCAGCGCGTTGCCCCATCTCATAGACCTGTAAGGCATCCATCGCGGCATTTGCATCTTCGGCCAGTTTGCCCAGAAATTCATCCGGGTCTGAGGGGAAGGGGATCTGAATCCAGGTTTTTAATACTTTGTAGGGCGCATTCTCTTCATAGCGCTCCAGTGTGTCAGCCAGCTTTTTTTCCCGACTGGTCAGAAATTCCAGCAGCATTCTGGCAAAGGCGTTATCGGCCTGTGCCGCCAGCTCACCATAGAATTCCGACAGGTGCTCATGAAAGCTGATCAGTTCATCCAGCACATGGGCGGCGTTCTCAAAGCTTTGCTGATGGCTCATGAGGCATTACTCCTGTTGTGGGTCGAAGCGCTGCAGTCTGTTGCGCAGGGCTGAGTTTTCAGCTTTCAGCTGATCGCGTTGCTCAATCAACTCCAGTATCAGCGCGATGCCCTGCCAGTTCAAATGTAAATCCTGTTGCAGGCGCCGGGCACGCTGCAGAGTGCTCAGGCAGTGGCCGCTGAACAACCACTGCTCAGGTTGCTGGCCCTGCGGCTCGACAATGCCGTGCTCCACAATCTCGATCAGTGTTTCGTGACTGAGTCCGGTGCTGTCGCAGACTTCCTGAATGGTGATATGTAGTTCCATGTGGGTTAACTCCAGTCCTGACGAGGATTGAAACCAGACTGCCGGTCAGCCAGCTGCTGCCACAGTTTTCGGCTGTCATCGTCTGTTCCGTCGGGCATCACAATCTTCAGTACGGCAAACAGATCACCGTTGCCGTTTTTCATGGGCAGACCGCGACCTTTAATGCGCAGGCGTTGTCCGCTCTGACTGCTGGCCGGGATGGTGAGCTGAATTTTGCCCTGCAGCGTGGGTACGGTCACTTTGCCGCCCAGCGCGGCCTCCCAGGGCGCCAGCGGCAATGTGATGAGTAGATTGTGCGCCTCAACATCAAACAGCGGATGGGGAACCAGCCTGATGCGCAGGTACAGATCACCCGCCGGACCGTTGCCAATGCCGGGTGCGCCCTGAGCTTTCAGGCGAATACGCTCACCGTCTGCGACCCCTTTGGGGATTTTGATCTTCAGGGTTTTTGTAATGTCTTCCAGCCGCTGGCCACTGACATCGTAATGGGGCAGGCTATAGCTGATCTGTTTGGACTCGTCCGACAGAACGTCTTCCAGAAAAATCGGCATATCCACTTCAATGTCCCGGCCGCGGGTGCTGAAAGCGCCGTCACCCTGGTCACCAAAGCCGAATCCAGAGGTGCGCTGTCTGCCGCCTCCGAAAATGGATGAGAAAAAGTCAGAGAAATCCTGCTCGCTGTAGTGGCTGCTGTCGCCACCACTAAATCCTTCAAATCCACCCGATCCGGAGCCGCGACCCCTTTGCCCGCCGAACCTGCGAATTTCATCATATTCAGCGCGCTTCTTTTCATCGCCGAGTACTTCATAGGCTTCGGCGACTTCCTTGAAGCGTTCTGCAGCGTCCTTTTTTTCGCTGACATCGGGATGGTACTTACGGGCGAGTTTGCGGTAAGCGGTTTTGACTGCCTTGAGATCAGCATCTTCAGCGACGTCCAGTATTTTGTAATAATCCTTGAATTCCACGGTGCTCTGTGCGCTCCCGAAGCCTGTTGTCGTCCGGTGCCAGCATAGCGGTTTTTTTGGCGCGAGCTCAAGCGCTGTATAGCATGAGCGTCTTTCCAGCGCTGAAAGACGCAACGCGCTTTATCTTTCATTGGTGGTCTGATTTCATGTTAATCTGGCAGGACATTAAGGCAGCTCCAGTATTCAGCATAGCGGACCATTAATCTATGCTCAGACACGCCACCAAGTTTCAGATCCTTGTCAGCTTTGCGATTGTCATCTGGGTTTCCGGAGATCAGGCCGGGTTCTGGCCATCCCAACTCCTGCAGCGGCTTGAATCGATCACATATGACTATCGTGTGCAGCTGACTCTGGATGGGGAGGTTGATCCGGGACTTGTCATCATCGATATCGATGAGCGCAGTATCGCCGAATTGGGTCAATGGCCCTGGCCAAGGAGTGTGATTGCGGAGTTGATTGACACCCTGTTCGCAGTTCACGGAATGACCCTTTTGGGAGTCGATGTGGTCTTCTCCGAGCCGGAACAGAATCAACTGCGGGACAGTTGGCCTGTTTTACTCGAGCAGTTTCCGGATTTGCCTGAGGAGCCTCCACTAATGACCGGCGACGAGCAACTGGCCAACGTGCTGGCCAGCTGGCCCGTTGTACTGGGGTATTATTTCGCTGGCCTGGATCCGGCTTATCCTGATGTGCTCTCCAGCGTAGGTGTCCTGCCACCGCCGCTGCAATTGCTTGACGATGATTGGCAGCAACTGGATATTCCATGGGTGCGGGCTGAGCGTTTCACCAGTAATTTTGAATTGCTGCAGAATGCGGCCAACTCGGTCGGCTCAGGGGCAGGTTTTTTCGATAACCCTGTGGTTGATGCGGATGGAATGATACGTCGCGCACCCATGGTACAGCAGGCTGCCAATGGGCAGTTATACCCTGCATTGTCCCTGTCCATGTTGTTGGAGCTGTTGGGCAATCCACCTGTACAGGCAATAATTGAGACTGGTGCCGGAGTCAGCCAGCTGGAAGGTTTTGATGTTGGTGGATTTCTTATTCCGACGGACAGTCGTGGAATAGTTCAAGTACCATGGTACGGTCCGGAGCGTCATTTTAATTACGTTTCAGCAGTTGACGTACTGTCAGGTGAAGTCGATTCTGACCTGCTGGCCGGATCAATTGGCATTCTTGGAACATCGGCCCCGGGCCTGAAAGACCTGCGGAGCACACCGGTCGGAGCCGTGTTTCCGGGTGTTGAGATAAATATTTCTCTGCTGGCGGGCATGTTGCACCAGCGTTTCCTCTCTGAACCTGCTTATGCGCGTGCAGCCAGCACTTTGCTGCTGGTCGTTCTCGGCAGCATCATCAGTGTGGCCTTTCCCTATCTGACGGCCTTTAGAGTGCTGGCAGCCGGGCTGATCTTGATGAGTGTCCATATTCTCATCAATACGTGGATGTGGAATGAGGGCCTGCTGCTGGCATTTGCCCCGGTAACTGTTGTACTTATCGGGACGACCGGTTTGCATTTGCTGGGCAATTATTGGCGGGAGAGCCAACGGACTTCCCAGGTGACATCACTGTTCGGCCAGTATGTTCCACCTGAACTGGTTTCAGATATGGTACGCAGCGATTTTGAAACATCGCTTGTTGGCGCGGAGAAAGAATTGACGGTAATGTTCTCGGATATCAGAAATTTCACGGCGTTTTCTGAACAGGTCAGCCCCTCACAGCTTTCTGAAGTTATGAATCGTCTGCTCACGCCACTGACCCGGGCGATTCATGCTAATCGCGGCACCATCGACAAGTACATGGGAGATGCCATTATGGCATTCTGGGGTGCCCCATTGGCAGATGACGCTCACGCTGATCATGCGTTGCAGAGCGCACGAGATATGCAGAATGCTCTCGCTCAATTGAACAGTGAGTTTAAGGACGAGGGGCTGCCAGCACTGGCTATGGGCATCGGCGTGCATACCGGGCCGATGAACGTCGGGAATATGGGCTCTGAATTTCGCATGGCATATACCGTGCTCGGAGACAACGTCAATCTAGGTTCACGAGTCGAAGGGCTTACCAAATCCTATTCACTGGATGTTCTGACAACTGATGCCACGGTTCAACAGGCCCCTGACTGGCTATTTCGCCCGGTTGATAAAGTAAGGGTGAAGGGGCGCCGTCAGCCGGTCATGCTCTATACCCCGTTGTGCCGCCGACAAGAGGCTGGATCGGCACAGAAGGAATTGACGGCCCGCACCCGCGAAGCCTTTGACTTGTATCAGGATCAGAAGTTTGCTCTTTCTCTCGCTCTGTGGAATGCGCTCGCACTCGATTTCCCCGATGACCCTGTGAGCAAAATCTATATCGAGCGCTGCCAGATATTTGCCGACGATGCGCCAGGTGAAGATTGGGAGGGCGTCTGGACGCACACCTCAAAATGAACTGTAACTGCTAATTCAGTGGGGGTAACTCGGTGATTGCTTCCCAGATCAGGCTGCCACGAAAACTTTCATCCAGATTGTTGCGGGCGCTGAGAATTGACATGATGGCGTTCAGCTCTTCACCCACGAATTTTCCAGTCAATTCGCCGCCGAACTCGCTGAAGTCACCAGTGCCGCCGAGCGATAATGCCTGATGATTCCAGAAATGAGTCAGATCCGCAGCACTGGCACTCAGGCTTCCTGACAATGCAGTGTGCGCGAATGTGATATCGACTGAAAATATTTCCTGGTCAAAGTCAACAGAAACCGTGGAGCCGAAGGCTGGTGCGTAAACACTGCCAGTGGTATCTGACACAAGCAGGGATCCACCTGTAATGGCAAAGTTCCGTACGCCGTCGGGTAGCAATGATGGTTCGTAAGTCAGCGTATCGGGACTGGTGATGTAGTGGAATTTTGACTGGTTATCAAGCGCCTCGATGATGTCGCCGGTTTTTTGCTTCAGTGCATATTGTTCGCTGTCCCAATAGCCCCAATAGATATCTTTGTTACCTGCGCTGACTGGCGTGGTCATTTGCGTACCGGGTGCTGTTTGGTAGTCTGTTGCAGCAAAGAACAATTGCTGGTCATTGTCATTCACCCCCCGCAATCCTGCCAGCCATATCTCGCTGGACGTCTGAGACGGACTGCCCAGATAAATATCACTGTACTCAGAGACTATGGTCTGTGTCTGATTCTGGCCGATGGCGAAGGGGCCTGACCAATACAGATCCATGTACGGATCGTAAATCCCGGCGGGGATCTGCGCGCACTCCATCCACAGGGGGGTTGTGCACCAATTGCCAAAAATCATAGTTGAGCCGCCGAAGACACTTTCACCCACAGTCAACCACAGACGAGCCAGCAGGCTTTCCAGCCCGTTGCTGGTATTTCCCGTAAAGCCGCCTCGCAGTTGCCCGGTGGTATCGCCCGGGTCATTGATGCTGCCAGTCAAAGTCAGGCCGCCGGCCATAAAGTCTGACAGGCTGGCCGTACCTGATACGGCGCCTGCCACCTCGTTGTAAGTGATACCCAAGCTGGCCGTTAATGACTGAGTGCCCAAATTCAGTTCTACCTGACTGGTATCTGATATGGACGCTGTCCCGGTATTCATGATAAGCGGCGTGCCTCCGGCTATCTGGAAACGCAGTGCTCCATAAGAATCATGAGATGAGTTTAGAACATCCTGAACGCTGATGAGTGAGTTCAGACCGTTGGTGGCAGCGATATAATGATAGCCGGTTGTTTGCGCGGGCGTGATATCCTGCCCCAGATTATTTCTGACAGCATAATCACCTACCGACCAGTAGCCCCAGAATACCTGCGTATCTGATCCAGAGATATGTTGACTGAGATTTAATGTGGCGGCGCCAGCAGGCTGAGATCCCTGCAATGCGACAAAGTTTTCACCTCCACTGATGAAGGAGGTCAGTACGCGATTGCCGCCCAGTTCCTGCCACTGCACGTTGTTGTCATCGGGCTGTTGATACGACTGCTCTTGATTTGAAACATTAAGCGCCAGGTAAACCGCACCACTCAACGGTGCCATTAACTCCGGTTGTGGTTGAGGTTCTGGCTCAGGCTCAGGTTCTGGCTCAGGCTCAGGTTCTGGCTCAGGCTCAGGTTCTGGCTCTGGTTCTGGTTCTGGTTCTGGCTCTGGCTCTGGTTCAGGCTCAGGCTCAGGTTCAGGTTCAGGTTCTGGCTCTGGTTCTGGCTCTGGCTCTGGTTCTGGCTCTGGTTCTGGCTCTGGTTCTGGTTCTGGCTCTGGCTCTGGTTCAGGCTCAGGTTCAGGTTCAGGTTCAGGTTCAGGTTCTGGCTCTGGTTCTGGCTCTGGCTCTGGTTCTGGCTCTGGCTCTGGTTCAGGCTCAGGCTCAGGTTCCGGATCCGGTTCCGGCTCCGTAGGGCTTACCTCGTCGGTAATGATCTCAATCACGTCGAAGGCCTGGTCTTGTTGAAACTGTGGATCCTCGGTGACGACAAAGCCGAGTTGCTGCAGTATCTCGGTCGCATCCGGCGGTATTTCGGGGACAGGTACCTCCAGGGTCGGCATTGGTTCAGGGCCGCCTGCCCCATCGGCATTGCTGTCTGCGTCGCTCTGGTCAGGTTGACTCGGTGGCGTAGTCCCGTCGCCCTGAGCAGGCAGGAGCAAACTGAGCGAGTCGGGTGAGGCAGGTTGCGGCAAATCCTGCGGAGAGGAGACGAAGAAAAAGCCGCCGGGGCCCACTATCTGCTCCCCGGCTTCTGTAATCATGGCTACCTGACCTGATTCGACGAAAAGCCAGGTCCCACTTAGATCGCCGGGCTCAGGGTTGGCGATATCCGCATGGATTAGCTGCAATCCGGTGCCCCGGATTCCCATAGTTGCGACTGGTGTGTTGTAAGTGACCCTTTCGGGTGTTGACTGGCCTAAAGCGCCACTTACAGCGCGCAGACTTCCACGTATCAGGTCCGTGGTCTGTGCATTGTTTTCACCCGCCTGACTGTAGACGTATTCGGCTATGATCAACTCAGTATCCGGGCGTAACGCCAGCAGGCTGCCATCGCTGAATCGTATCTGTGCACTTGACGCTGGGTATGTCCGGATTCGGTCATTTTCGGTGACATCGTCGCCGCGGTTAGCAGCGCGCGTCGACACGGAGTCGCTGATTTCAACACGACCATGCACGAACAGTATGCGACCTTCAACGATGGCTTCTTGGGCGTGCGCCGGCAGGGTCGTCAATACGGGCAAGCTTAGTGCGGCAATCGCGGCTCTGAGCTTGAAGTTCATGTGTCAGTCTCCCTTGATCTCAGAATAGATACTCAGCCGACAGCTGAAGAACACTCTGATCAATGTCAAAAAAATCCAGATTTGAAGATTGATGGCGATGTTGGCCGCGGAGACTGAAACGCCATTGTGCTGACGGCTCCAGTCGCCACTCGGCGTGGGCGGTTAAACTTGAGTCATGTCGCCGTTTTGCAGTTCCCTGATTGAACGCCGCAAAATCCTGTTCAGAAAATCGCAGGCGTTGGTGTGAGATACCAAAAACCCACTGATGGGGGCTGCCAGCCACTCTTCGATGCGCCTGAATGTCAGCCCTTTGTCTGAGGCTGTTGCCGCCCTGCCGCGCGGCGCCTGAATCAAGCGACTCGCTCTCTACACTTCCGTTAACTCGAAGCTGCCATGTATCGTTGATGGTTCTGTTAAAGACGGTATCGAACAGGTATCCCACATTGTCGTTGTTGGCCAACTGGTAGCGATTGTCCTGAAGACGCAGACGCATTCGGATATCAGAACGGTCGTTCAGGTTGTATTGCCATCCTGCGGCTATTGAGGTGCTGCGCCGATATTGTGAACCATCAAGCCAAAGTTGGCTCAGACTGGCAGTAAGCCGGAATTCGCTGCTTTCGCTTACAGGCGTTACCAGCGTCAATGAACTCTGGATTGTGCTGGCATCAAAACGGTCAGCTTGATCTTCGATATTGAATCTGGCCTGGGCGGAGGTAACCCACTCCGTTCGTTGAGATTCTGAGAGACCTCGCAGCTCCCGGAAATGGAGTGCCCTGACTTGAGAGTATGATGTTGCTTCCCGGTCAAGTATCGCAAGACCCTGCAATGGAGTATCTGCGAATAAATCGAAACTGTCCGGATAGTTCAGGTAGTTGCTATCGTATCCGGCGTCAACGGCCAGCATAGAAAAAGCACTACGGGTGGTTGCGTCGGCACTGGTAAGACGAGTATTCAGAGCGCTTCGATATCTGGCGATGGCATCGCGGGCGGCTGGCGGAGGATTCATCTGTTCAACAATGTCCAGCTGTTGTGCAGCTTCTCCAAGCCGGTTCTGCAATAAATATACACCTGCCAGTTCCAGTCGGGCTCCGGCATGGTTACCTCGTATCATGATGACCCGCTCCAGTGCGGTGATGGCCTGGTCAAGTTGATCTGCCCGGACAGCCGCAACGCCAAGCCAGTAGTCGTAAGCAACATCTCCGGCCGCTTCAAGCTCCCAGCTGATCAGACGTTGATAGGAAGACTGCGGGTCGCTGCCCAGCTCCTCGCGGGCCAGCTCCAGATCTCTTTGCCAGGGCGTGGCCTGAGCCTCAGCGGCGCCTGCTTCCAGTATGAGGACAACTGCCAGGCACAAGCCAGGCCACGGTCTCGCCGCGCCAGCAAGGTGCATTGTCAGTTTCTCAGAACTCATAGACATCTCCACTATGGACGATCTCTATCGGGGCGTCAAAATTGCTTAGCTGCTGCCGGATCACGGCTGCCTGGCTGGGTTTAAGATGAGTAATCAGTATGCGTGAAGGAGATGGTTCAAGCTGTTCAATGATAGACATGACGTATGCGGGTGTCAGATGAGCCGACTGGTCGGCCAGCAGCTGGAACTCGTCTGCCAGAGCACACTCCAGCAGAAGACAGGTGATAGGGCCGAAGTTGCGGATAGCGGTTATCAGCTCGGTGGATAAACTGCTGTCGGCACAATATACGAAGCGGCCGGTAGGGCTTTCTATGGCATAGCCCTGAGTTGGCACGACATGCGGCACCATGAACGGCGTTATCGTCAATTCACCCAATTGTGTGGCGACCCCTGGCGACCGTTCATGGTAACGCAGCGACGGTTTATCCGGGCTGGGTAATTGACTGAAATCCGGCCAGATGGACCAATTGAAAATGTGTGTTTTCAGCGCGAGGATGACGTCTGCAGATGCGTAAACGTTAAGCGTATCCGTAAGGTTGCCATAAAGGTTGTCAATCAACAGTGGCAGACAGCAGATATGGTCCAGATGTGAGTGTGTAATAAATACATTCCTGATGGCACCCAGCTCTTGTTGGGAAAGCGTCCCAAGCCCGGTCCCGGCATCAATCAGGGTGTGACCATCAAGCAGCAGGCAGGTGGTGTATTCGTCCTTGCCGAGGCCTCCGCTGCAACCCAGTATTCGAATCCGGCTCATTATTCTGGTCTCATTGTTGTGCGCTGCTGCTGTTTTGCCCAGTCGACGATTTCCTGTGGTATCTGATCAATCTGCTGTTGCGACAGGTATGCTCTGGCGTAATCAAGGTAGACCTGCTTGTCGATAAACAGAGCAAACAGGTCCGGGTCCAGATGGTTTTGCTCTACCATCCTCATTAAAATACTCAGGGCCTGCGACAGTGGCATGGGTTTTTTATAACTTCGCTCAGGCGCAGTCAGCGCTTCGAATACGTCAGCGATGCCCATCATGCGTGCGGGCACTGACATTTGCTCGCGTCGCAACCCTTTTGGATAGCCTTTCCCGTCCATGCGTTCATGATGCCCGCCAGCGTACTCCGGAACATTTCGCAGATGGCGCGGGAAAGGTAACTGCTCCAGCATGTTTATGGTATGTACCATATGATCTTGCATGATCTGCCGTTCGGCTTCGCTCAGGGTCCCTTTGCGTATGCTCAAAAACGCGATTTCTTCGTCCGTCAGCAGTGGTCTGCGTACGCCTCGTATATCTGTATATGACATCTGCCCGGTCTCGCGGATCTTCGCGACTTCCTCATCACTCATGAACTCGCCGCCGGTATTACTTGTCTTGAGGAAGGTCAGCATTTGCTGCAACTGTTGTTGCTCGTCAGCAGAGATGACAAGATCTTCTTCAGTCAATTGCTCGCCACGCCTCAGCTTCCGGGAAAGGCGCACCAGAATCCAGTCGCGGGCGATGATTTCAATCCGTTCCGCAATAATGTTGATGCCATCAGTAATCAGTTCGAGCTTGGTTGATTTTTCAACCACATGATGTGGAGTCACAATCTTTCCGCAGTCATGCAGCCAGGCTGCAGTGCTCAGTTCGTAATAGTCAGACTCGGTCATGACAAAGTCTTCTATGCCGGGAAAGGCTGCGCCGTCCGCCGCTTTGGCTATCATCATTGTCAGATCCGGGACTCGGCGGCAATGCGCGCCTGTCTGAGCTGACTTGGCATCAATGGCATTGGCAATAACACGTGTAAAACTGTCGAATAGATTATGCAGGTCCTGAATCAATTCGGCGTTGGTAAGCGCGATGGCGCCCTGGGACGCAAGAGATTCAGCAAGATCCTGATCCTGTTCTGAAAAGTGGGTAGTGTTGCCCTTGTCGTCAATCTTGTTGATTAGTTGAATGGCCGCAATGATGTCGCCTTCGTGATTACGCATGGGGACGGTAAGAAACGAAGTGGAGCGATAATTGTTCAGGGTATCGAATTGACGCGTACCAGAGAAGTCGAAACCCGGTTCATTGTAGGCATTGGCAATGTTCACAGTTTTGCCTTCCAGAACAGCGCAGGCTGCGACCATGCGCATGTTCGGTGTGCCGTCCGGTAGCCGCAGCGGAATGGGCGAAAATCGATCCGGTATCGGTGCATCCGGCCCTCCGAGACTGATGGCCAGCGCTTCGTTTTGCACCAGTGCAAAGGTGAGGTGCGTCCTTTCAGCATCAAGCCGATAGAGTGTCCCCCCATCGGCACCGGTCAGTTCACGCGCGCCTCGCAGGATCTGATGGAGTAATTCATCTATATTCCGCTCGGCAGACAGGGCAATACCGATGGTATTGAGTCGTTTAACGAGATTCAGCAGACTTTGATCAGATTTCATTAGCAGTAGTCAGTGGTGCTCGCGAATTCTTTATCGTGAGCTTACAACGGTTTATGGAATATACAAATGACAGAGTGAGACTTTCTTGTGAATTATTTGTCTGCCGTTTTTCCCAATAGCAGGATTTACGTGGGTGTCATTGATTTGCTTTGGGTACGCCGGGGCAGCATCAGGGAAATCAGAGTAGTGGCCACCAGCATTGCTGCGGAGATCCACAGGCATGCGGCCAACCCGTCAGTACCCTGACCTGCCAGTTGGAATACCCAACCGGAAAGAACGGTCCCCAGCAAGCGGCCCATGGCGTTGGCCATATAGTAAAAGCCAACGTCCAGTGATACGCCGTCACTATTCGCATAACTGACGATCAAGTAACTGTGTAGCGAAGAGTTGACGGCAAAAATGACACCGAATACAAGCAAGCCGCTAATCACAACAATAGCCGGACTGAGCTCCATGGACAGGCCCGTAGCAATCATGGCCGGAATCAATGCCAGCACAGCCACCCAGGCTGTGGCCGAATGGCCGCTGGGTAGTCTGCTGTTGGAGCTGCCGGTAATGCGCGGCGCAAACGCCTGTACAGCGCCGTAGGCAATGATCCACGATGCCATAAAAGCGCCGGTCTGACCGGATTGCCAGCTCAGTGTTTGTGACAGAAACACCGGCAGGGCCACCACAAACCAGACATCACGGGCACCGAACAGCAGCATGCGCGCCGCCGACAAGATGTTGATGGCCTGGCTCTTGGAAAGAATATCGCGGAATTTGGGTTTGTTGCTGGCCTTGCCCAGATCCTTTTTTAACAACACCAGGCTGCTAAGCCAGACCAGGGTCAGGGTGGCCGCCATGGCGGCCACCGCACCGGCAAAACCCAGCCACATCAGCAAGACGCCGCCGAGGAAAAAACCGGCCCCTTTCAGGGCGTTTTTTGAGCCGGTCAGAATGGCCACCCACTTGTAAAGGGTGCTATGGGCATCGACCGGTACCAGCAGTTTGATCGAGCTCTTGGCGCTCATTTTATTCAGGTCTTTGGCGATACCGGACAGCGCCTGGGCTGCCATGACCCAGGGCACAGTCAGCATGGCTGCAGGTACCAGCAGCATGCTCAGGGCGATAATCTGCAGTGCCAGGCCGATATTCATGGTGCGGTTAAGTCCCAGATGGGCACCCAGCCAGCCGCCGACAAGATTGGTGATGACGCCAAAAATTTCGTAGAACAGAAACAGCAGGGCAATATCCAGCGGCGAGTAACCCAGGCTGTGAAAGTGCAACACGACCAACATGCGCAGGGCGCCGTCAGTCAGCGTAAAAGCCCAGTAGTTGCCGGTGACCACCAGATACTGGCGGACGGCCGGGGAGAGCTGGTTCAGCATGTCCGTTATTCCTGAATGCTGCGTCCGACTTTCAGCGCCAGCTCAGCAGTGCGGTTGGCATAACCCCATTCATTATCGTACCAGGCGTAGATTTTCACTTGTGTGTCATTAACGACCATGGTGGATAAGGCATCGACAATGCTGGAGCGGGGGTCAGTTTTATAGTCAATGGACACCAGCGGACGCTCCTCGTAGCCCAGGATACCCTCAAGCGGACCGGATTCGGAGGCGTCTTTCAGCAATTGATTGACCTGTTCCGCCGATGTGGCTGTTTCCACCTCAAACACGCAATCGGTCAGTGAAGCATTGGCCAGCGGCACACGCACGGCATGTCCATTGAGCCGACCTTTTAATTCGGGAAAGATGTGTGCGATGGCGGTTGCTGACCCTGTGGTAGTCGGGATCAGACTCTCGCCACAGGAGCGGGCGCGGCGCAGATCTTTGTGCGGCGCATCGATAATGGTCTGCGTATTAGTGATGCTGTGGATGGTTGTCATGCTGCCGTGACGGATGCCCAGGTGTTCATGGATGACTTTGACAACGGGTGCCAGACAGTTGGTTGTGCAGGATGCCGCGGTGACGATGGGATGGCTGGCCGGATCGTAAAGGTGGTCGTTGACACCCATCACGACGTTTAATACGCCCGTTTCCTTAATGGGTGCCGTTACCACCACGCGTTTGACGCCCTGTGCCAGGTAGCCTTTCAGCATCTCGACTGTTTTCATCTTGCCGCTGGCTTCGATGACCAGGTCGCAGCCGGACCAGTCGGTCTCTTCGATGCGCGTATTTCGGCTCACGCTGATTGGCTTGTCGCCCACGACAATATTGTCGCCTTCTGCCCTGGCCTCATGCTGCCAGCGGCCGTGTACCGAGTCAAACGTCAGCAGGTGAGCCAGGGTGGTCGCGTCACCGCCAGGGTCGTTGATATGCACAAATTCAATGTCCGTCCAGTCCCAGGCGGCCCGCAGCGCCAACCGCCCGATTCGGCCGAAGCCATTGATGCCAACGCGAATGCTCATAGTCTGCTCCTGAGGGCGGGTATGCGTGTGAGCCCGGATTATCGCAATTGAGCCGGTCCCGGCACAAGGCTGTGGACCTCAAACTCTTTAGCCGTGCTACAATCGCCCGGCTGCTATTGAAGGAACTGCCATGCCCAGAATTCTGATGATCGACAACTATGACTCGTTCACCTACAACATTGTCCAGTATCTGGGCGAGCTGGGGGCCGAGGTGCAGGTGCATCGCAATGATGCAATCAGCCTGACAGAGATCGAATCAATGGCACCCGATAAAATCGTCATTTCACCGGGGCCGTGCACGCCGTCAGAGGCCGGAATATCCATTGATGTGATCAAAACCTTTGCGGGCAAAATCCCGCTGCTGGGCGTGTGTCTGGGTCATCAGGCCATCGGACAGGCCTATGGTGGCGATATTATTCGCGCCCGCGAAGTCATGCATGGCAAATTGTCGCCCGTCTATCACAATAACGCCGGGGTATTTTCTGATTTGCCCAGCCCATTTACGGCGACCCGCTACCACTCTCTTGTCATCGACAGCAATTCACTGCCGGACTGTCTGGAAGTGACAGCCTGGACGCAGCTGCCCGACGGCAGCCGGGATGAGATCATGGGCGTGAAACACAAGACGCTGGCGGTTGAGGGTGTACAGTTTCATCCAGAATCCATACTGAGTGAGTTTGGTCATCAGTTGCTCAACAATTTTCTGCAGGATAAGTGATATGGATATAAAAGCCGCCATCCGTCATCTGGTATCCGGTCAGGATCTGACTGCAGGGCAGGCCTCTGATCTGATCCGCGAGATGATGACGGGCATGTGCACCGATGCGCAAATTGCTGCGTTTCTGGTGGCACTGCAAATGAAGGGTATTCGTACTGCCGAGCTGCTCGGCGCCGCTCGCACCATGCGCGAACTGGCAACGCCGGTGAAGTTGCCGCCGGACGCTCATCTAGTTGATACCTGTGGCACCGGCGGAACCGGCACCGACACTTTTAATATTTCTACTTCGGCAGCCATGGTGGCGGCCTGCGCTGGGGCGCGTGTTGCCAAGCATGGGAATCGCGGCGCAACCAGTAAAAGCGGCAGTGCTGATCTGCTGGAGGCAGCAGGTGTCAATCTGGCTATCACTCCGGAGCAGGTGGCTGAGTGTATACAGGAGCTGGGAGTGGGGTTCATGTTTGCACCCGGCCATCACAGTGCCATGAAACACGTGATCGGGCCGCGCCGCGAGATTGGCGTGCGGACCATTTTTAATATGCTGGGGCCGCTCACCAACCCGGCCGGTGCGCCGAACCAGGTGATGGGCGTTTTTGATGCTCAGTGGATAGAGCCGGTGCTTGAAGTGTTGCGCGATCTGGGCAGTCGGCATGTGCTGGTGCTAGCCGCAGAGGATGGATTGGACGAAATCAGTATCTCGGCCAGCACACAGATCGGCGAGCTGCGCGACGGACACCTGGTGCGTTACAGCGTGTCACCGGCTGATTTTGGCATGGTGCAGCGAGACAGCTAT
Source organism: Pseudohongiella spirulinae (assembly GCF_001444425.1). Classification (NCBI taxonomy): domain Bacteria; kingdom Pseudomonadati; phylum Pseudomonadota; class Gammaproteobacteria; order Pseudomonadales; family Pseudohongiellaceae; genus Pseudohongiella; species Pseudohongiella spirulinae. The sequence goes on along the minus strand of NZ_CP013189.1, from coordinate 2,940,284 downwards.
GCGCCGCTGCAAGTAGATTCGCCTGCTGAAAGCCTGGCTCTGGTCAAACAGGCCCTGACCTACGAAAACGAGATGGCCGGCGATATCGTGGCCTTGAATGCCGGGGCGGCCATTTACGCGGCTAACCTGTGCGATGATCTGCCGGCAGGTGTCAACCGGGCCCGTGACATTCTGCACAGCGGCGCAGCCCTGCAGAAGCTGGAACAATTGGCCGCCTTTACCGAGAGATTCAAAGCGTGAATACAAGCACCATCCTGGAAAAAATCCTGACGCACAAGCAGTTCGAGATTCAGCGCAACAGCCAGGCTGTCTCAATGGCGATGCAGGACAAGCTGGCGCGTGATCTGGTGGCTGAGCGCCGTGGCTTTATCCGCGCAATGCGAGAGCGCATGCATGCTCAACAGGCCGCTGTGATTGCCGAGATTAAAAAAGCCTCGCCCAGCAAAGGTCTGATTCGTGAAGACTTCGATCCCGCCACCCTGGCGCGCCAGTATGCTGAGGGCGGAGCGACCTGTCTGTCTGTGCTGACCGACGAACAGTACTTTCAGGGTAGCAATGCCTACCTGCAGCAGGCCAGGGCAGCCTGTGAACTGCCGGTGATACGCAAGGATTTCATCATTGATCCGTACCAGATTGCCGAGGCGGGTGCCATTGGCGCGGACTGCATACTGCTGATTGTGGCGGCGCTGAATCCGGTGCGCCTGCGTGAGCTGGCTGCCTGTGCGGCGGATTATCAGCTCGATGTGCTGGTTGAGGTGCACAATGAAACCGAACTGGATATTGCCCTGGCAGGCGGTTTCGACCTGATTGGCATCAACAATCGTAACCTGCATGATTTCCATACCGACCTGGAAATCACCTTCCGCCTGGCTGAGCTGGTGCCTGACGACAAACTGATCGTGACCGAAAGTGGCATCAGCACAGCCGCCGACGTCAAGCGTATGATGTCTCGCGGTATATACGGTTTTCTGATTGGCGAAACCTTTATGCGCGCGCCCGACCCAGGCGCCAAACTGCGCGAACTATTCAGCTGATCTTTATCTAAACATACAGCCCTGCCAGCCGATAGATTATCTGATCAGGTAAATCCTATTGGCTGTGCGACCGGGCTGTAAATGCTGCTTACCAACCTGTTGTGGATCTTTGCTTTGCTGCTGCTCATGTGGGCCGGCCTGCTGCTGGCTAAATGGGCCCTGCAGCAGCAATCAGAGCATTATTGGCGACTACGGCAACTGGCAGCGCTGGAAGACAGGCGCAGGCAGATGTATGAGGCGGGTCGAGCCTTGCAACAAATGGATACTGACCCCGAAATCTTGCGACCGCTGTTCGAGTCGTTGGCGAGGGATATCAGGCATATTCAGACTCTGGATCCCGGTCGACAGGATCTGGACAGGCAATTGAAAGAAGCCGAAGTTGCCAGTAAACAACAGGGTGCAGGTGGTGGTGCAGGCAGTGCGGCTGTGGCTACCGAGCAGGAACTGGTGGTCGCGCAGCGTCATATTCAACGTGCCATGCAGATTTTTGTGGACCTGTATAAAGCTGAGAAAATCAGTGCCAGTCAGTTCGAGAATGCCCGTGAGAGCTTGCGAACGCTGGGTCTGCGCGTCGCAGTGAATTCCAGCCTGTTAATGGCCCAGCGCGCGTTGGATATGGAGGATGGGGTGAGGGCGATGGCATGCTTCCGCCGTGCGGAAAGTCTTCTGAGTATGCGCGGATTATCGGCGTCGGAGAGGCAGGAAAAAATAAACTACATCCAGACTGAGCGCGAGCGGCTGTTTGCAAGCAAGGGTCGAGGTCTGTTAATGCTGGCGTCCGCTGAGTAAGCAAACAGCTTCAGCGCGTGCCGTATACCACAATATTCTGACCGTGCACTGAGATCAGCTGCTGCTCTTCAAGCGTTTTCAGAACCCGCCCGGCCATTTCCCGTGAGCAATTGACCAGTCTGCCCAGTTCCTGACGGGTAATTTTTATCTGCATGCCATCAGGATGCGTCATGGCGACTGGTTCTTTACTCAGTTCGATCAGCGTGCGGGCGATACGTCCTGTCACATCGTAAAATGCCAGATCGCCCAATTTGCGGGTGGTATTACGCAGTCTGTTGGCCATCTGCTTGCCAATGGTCAGCAGGATTTCCGGATGCTCGTGCAGGTAGTCATTGAATCGATCGTAGCTTATTTCGGCAATCTCGCTGTCTGATTTGGCGCGACAAAAGGCGCTGCGGGCCTTGCCGGTATCAAACAGACCCATTTCACCAAAAAAATCGCCCGGATTCAGGTAGGCGATAATAACTTCCTTGCCTTCTTCCTCTTCAAGATAGACAGAAATACTGCCCTTCAATAAGTAATACAGGGTTGTCGGCTCATCGCCGGCATAAATAATTGTCTGTCCACGCTCATACTGGCGGATCTGACAGTTGGACAGGAAATTTTGCAGGTCTTCAATGTGAGGCGTAATGGCCATCAGCGCCATGACCGTGTTCTCCCGGTTATTGTCAATGTGGTTCTTCCCTTAACGCACGATGATTGTAACGCAAGGGATGGGGTGACTGCTAACTCTGCAGCCCGCACTGTGTTAATCTTGCGTGCTGTTTCACAGTGCGCCGTCAATTGCAGGAGAGTTTATGAAAGCAACTGTTCGCTGGGTCAAAGATGTCATGTTTCTTGGAGAGTCAGGCAGCGGGCATACTGTTGTCATGGATGGGCCGGAAGCCAGCGGTGGTCACAATCTGGGACTGCGCCCCATGGAGATGCTACTGATTGGCACTGGCGGTTGCTCGTCCTTTGATGTGGTCAGTATTCTGCGCAAGGCACGACAGGACATTACAGATTGTGAAGTGGACATGCAGGCAACACGTGCCGATGCGGTACCGGCAGTATTTGAAAGCATTCACATGCACTTTAAGGTCAGCGGCAGAAATCTCAGCGAGAAGCAGGTGGAGCGCGCAGTAGCCCTGTCGGCTGATAAATATTGCTCGGCTTCGATCATGTTGTCATCAGCGGGTGTCAAAATCAGTCACACCTTTGAAATCATCGAAAGCTGAGTCAAGTTGTCAGGCGTACAGCAACTCCAGGTCAATAGTTTTCAGCAGCAGCTGCAAGCTCAGGCTGGCTATCTCCTGATCCGGGAAATGCTGGCTGAGCGATTCGCACAGCATGGCAAAAGTCTGCCCCTCGCGAATTCCGGTGAGGAACAGCATCATGGCCGGGTTGATCCGCTGAAACTGCATGCGGTGATTAACCCGCCGGATCAGGTAGTGAGCCTGATCGGCATCGCTGATGCGCTCGGCAGCAAACTCGGTCTCTCCGGGGCGGGCATCCGGCCGTGCCAGGTGTAACTGCATCTGGCTCCAGTACTTCTCAAGGTCGAATTGACTACTCATCAGTGCCCAGTCTGATTTGACCCGCCAGCGTGTGTCCGGCCACTGTTCAGGTGTCAGGGCCTGCAGTTGGGCCCGTGTCCAGGCAGGCTCATCCGCCTGGTCAAACAAATGAATCAGCAGGTTTTCCAGTTCAATAATGTCCAGCAGGGCTGGCAGACGGCCAAATTGCGCGTGCTGGCGGGCAAAACTCGGCAGCTGTTCACCCAGCAGGCTCATGGGGCCGGGACGGGGTGGATGCTGAGCCAGATAGTCCAGCCATAGCCGGGAGTAAACATCATGCCCCAGTGTGTGGTAGGTCACCGGGTATAGTTCGGATGAGATCTGGATGAGGCGCTGGTGATAGGCATTGTTGTAGATGCCCAGGGCGTCGACTTTGCTTAGCGCACGATGTGGCAGAAAGTGATCGTCGATCTGCTGGGAACTGTCCTGGAGATTCTGCGGCCGGGTAATCCAGTTCCAGAACGCCTGTTGTTCGTCTCTCCAGTTCATGCTGTTTGCAGGGCGTAAGTCTGAAGCTGGCGCGCCTGCTCCAATTCAGCCATCAATTCCGGAAAGGGGGGTATACGGTCGTCGCGCTCCAGCAAAGTTGCTGTGGGCCCGAAACGACGACAGGCAAAGGCATACAGATCCCAGACTGCATCACAAACCGGATGGTCATGTGTATCAATGATATGGCTGTCATTGTTGGTGTGGCCGGCCAGGTGAAACTGTTGCACACAGTTGGTATCCAGTGCCGAAATCTCGGCATAGGGATCGTGGCCCAGGTTAAAGCTGCTTACATACACGTTATTAACGTCGAGCAATATCTTGCAGCCGGTGTTGTTAACCAGTGCATTAATGAATTCAGCCTCGCTGATTTCGCTGGATCGGAACTGCAGATAAACCGACGGGTTCTCAAGAACCACGTGTTGCTCCAATACGTCCTGAATCTGATTTACTTTGTCGCTGACCTGCTGCAGGGTTTCTGCGTTGTACGCGATGGGCAGAAGATCGTGAGATGTCTTGCCATGCAGTCCAGTCCAACAGATATGGTCAGACACCCAGGCCGGTTCGCATTCTCTGATCAAAGCCCTGAGTTGCTTGAGATAATCGAAATCAGGCGGTTCGGCCGAACCGATATTAAAGGACAGTCCGTGCAGCACCACCGGGTAGTGCTCACGGATTTGTCTGAGAATGGCTCTTGGTCGACCGCCGGGAGCCAGATAGTTTTCGGTAATAAGCTCGAACCAGTCGACGGCTGGCTTATTCGCCAGCACATAATCATAATGCGGGCTGCGCAGCCCCAGACCGAATCCGAGCATGGCTGGTTGATCGCTTACAGCGAGGACAGTACCGTGCCGCCCAGCTTTTCGCACAGTGAGGCAGATAACTCGTCACTGTCACTGTAAACGCCGACAAACCCGATGCCGTGGCAGGTGTTTTGACCGGCGCAGGTGAAGACATCGTTACAGTAGGCTACTTTGACGGCATCGGCTGCCAGGTCTGTATCCGGCTTGGCACTCAGAGCTTTTGCCTGACTGCCGCCCAACACCTGACACATGACAGAGGAGAAGTTCTCGTTGCCAGTGCTGATGGCAACAAAATTGGCGCTGTCCACATCCTGGCAGACGGCAATTTTAACGGGGTTGTCGGGGTTGTTATCCAGCGTGTCAAAGGCCGCCATGGCGGTGCCGGACATCATCAGTGCCGCTGCCGCTGTGGCCAATGTAAAACCGTCAGATTTTTTTACAGAATTCATGCCTTTAATCTCCCAACTCATTGTCACTGATGACTTGTGGCTATCATTATGCGCGCATGGCACCTGAATAACAGCTGAATATTGTTACGAATGGCAACCGGAGCCGGATTATCTCATGCAGGGCTTGTGTTTCAAGCGCCTGCGTCAAATTGACGCAGGCGGTTTGAGTTGATCCAATCGCGCCCGCAGGCGGTCAATTCTCAGTCTCAGCGATTCAGTGCGCGCTGTTAAGTCATGCACTTCAGCCCGGGTTGGCAGCAGATCGCTCTCATGTTGCAGATAGTCGGCGGTATCCTGTCGCAGGCTGATTATGCCCTGCTGCACGGCAGCCGCGGAAGACTTCATGGCCTGGCTGACAAGCTGAAAGGCCGGGTTGCTGAAAAAATCACTCCAGTCCAGCTCCAGGCGGCTGATAGACCGGTGCAGGGCCTGAACCAGATGCACATCGCCGTGTAATTGCAGTTGCGGATGATGCAGCGCGGCCGCGGGATCTTCGCTGGTCAGCAGTCCCATCAGCGCTGCTGCCGGGCCCGTTATGCTGGCAGCGGGGGGCTGATCAGACACACTTAGCAGGCGCAGTCCCTGTTGGGTGAATTGCAGACCAATTTCAAAGCCTGGCAGGCTGGTGCATTGCAGGGCGACGATTTTATCCGGTGCCTGTCCGTAAAGTGTGTTCAGCAGATGCGGATCTTTGCGTAGCGCAAGATTCAGTAGTTGCTCGGCAGGGCGCAACAGGGCGAATTTCAGCAGGCTGGCCACGATTACTTGTGCCCAATATGCACAGCGCTGATGCCGCCGATCAGGTTGTGATACCGGCAGTCAGAAAAGCCGGCTCCCTGCATCATGTCTTTAAGCGTTTCCTGATCCGGATGCACCCTGATGGATTCAACCAGATACTTGTAACTGTCACTGTCGCCGGTCACTGCTTTGCCAGCCACTGGCCACAGGGCGGACCAGGCGTCATAGGCTTTGCTGAGCGCCGGATTGACCGGCTTGGAGAACTCCAGTACCAGCACACGTCCGCCGGGTTTCAGGGTGCGGTACATCGATCGCAGTGCGGCATCTTTATCGGTAACATTGCGCAATCCGTACGCGATGCAGATACAGTCGAAACTTTCGTCAGCAAAGGGTAACTGTTCAGCGTTCACCTGGGCGATACTGACGTTGCCGGTAATGCCTTTGTCGATCAGCCGGTCACGGCCGACCTTGAGCATGGAGTCATTAATATCGGCCAGCACAACGCGCCCGTCCGGGCCAACCAGCGGCGAGAATTGCATGGAAAAATCGCCGGTGCCGCCGGCCAGATCCAGGACACTGTGTCCGCGTCGAACGCCGCTAAGTTCCACGGTGAAACGTTTGATAACACGGTGGGTGCCCATGGAGATGATGTCATTCATCAGGTCGTAGCGCCGCGCCACGGAGTGGAAAACCTGACCGACACGCCGGGTTTTCTCCGCCGGACTGACGGACTGGTAGCCGAAATGCGTGGTGGTTTGCGCGTTATCGCTGGAATTGGTGCTGCTGGAGTCGTTCATAATCAATCCGTTTTAGCCGGATCGACAATCTTAATCACTTGTGCGTCATCACGCAATCGGCCCGCCGCCGCCAAGCGCTGCAGATAGTCCTGCCAAAGGTCGTTCTGTTTATTGCCAAGTTCGTACAGATAGTCCCAGGTATAGATGCCGCTGCTGTGGTCATCGTCAAACACGAGTTTAATGCCATAGTGGCCGACGGGACTCACACCGCACAGCCGGACATGACGTTTGCCGTATTGCAGCACCTCCTGACCTGTGCCGTGACCTTTTACCTCGGCTGAAGGTGAGTATACCCGCAAGTATTCGGCAGGCAGGTTGAAGCAGCGTCCGTCTGCATAAGTCAGCTCCAGCAGGTTGCTGAGCTTGCGCAGACGGATGTCGGTCGGTCGAGTGTCCATTTACAGAATGAAGCGGCTCAGGTCTTCATTACGTGCCAGGTCGCCCAGTTGTTTCTCAACATAGTCGGCATCAATGAGCAGCTCGGTGTTGTCGCCGGCACCAAGATCAGCCGCTGTAAATGAGACTTCTTCCAGCAGTCGCTCCATGACGGTGTGCAATCGGCGGGCACCGATGTTCTCGGTGCGCTCGTTGACTTCCCAGGCGGTTTCAGCGAGGCGCGTAATGCCGTCTTCCGTGAAACGAATCTTGAGGTTTTCTGTTGCCAGCAACGCGCGATACTGCTCGGTCAGTGAGGCGTTAGGCTCAGTCAGAATGCGTTTGAAATCTTCGGCGTTCAACGCATCCAGCTCCACACGAATCGGCAGCCTGCCTTGCAGCTCGGGTATCAGGTCGGATGGTTTGGACAAGTGAAAGGCACCTGATGCGATAAACAGGATATGGTCTGTATTCACGCTGCCGTACTTGGTGGTGACCGTAGAGCCTTCAATCAGTGGCAGCAGATCGCGCTGAACGCCTTCGCGGGATACGCCGCTGTTGCCCGTATCGCTACGCTCGGTGACCTTGTCGATTTCATCAATAAACACAATGCCGGTCTGCTCAGTAACCTCAATGGCCTGATTTTTGATTTCCTCTTCATTGATCAGCTTGGCTGCTTCCTCGTCCTTCAGCATTCGGAAAGCGGCTTTGATGGGCAGGCGTCGATTTTTTTTGCGTCCGGTGTTCATGGACGAGAACATGTTTTTGAGCTGGCTCGTCATTTCTTCCAGGCCGGGCGGCGCCATGATTTCAACACCGGCAATATTGTCGCTGACGCTGATCTCGATTTCTTTGTCGTCCAACTGACCTTCACGCAATTTTTTGCGGAACATCTGGCGAGTGGCGGAGTTGTCCGGCGGAGTGCTGTCGTTGCCGGCGACACTGCGGGCCGGCGGCAGCAGGGCATCCAGTATGCGCTCTTCGGCTGCGTCTTCGGCTCGGTGCTGTACCTTTTTTATCTGTTCTTCCCGCAGCATTTTGACGGCAATGTCGACCAGGTCACGAATGATCGATTCCACATCGCGGCCTACATAGCCCACCTCAGTAAACTTGGTAGCTTCAACCTTGATAAAGGGGGCATTGGCCAGCTTGGCCAGGCGGCGGGCAATCTCAGTTTTGCCCACACCGGTCGGGCCAATCATCAGAATATTCTTGGGGGTGATTTCCTGACGGATATCAGCGCCCAGTTGCATGCGTCGCCAGCGATTCCGCAGGGCGATGGCAACAGCGCGCTTGGCTTTTTGCTGGCCGACTATGTGGCGGTCCAGCTCGGAGGCGATTTCTCGCGGGGTCATGGTTGTCATGCGATTAATACTCGAGTTCTTCAATGACGTGTTGATGGTTGGTGTACACGCAGATATCCGCGGCGATACCCAGGCTTTTGTCGACGATGTCGCGGGCTGGCATATCGGTGTTGAAATACAGGGCACGGGCGGCAGACAGTGCAAAGGAACCACCTGAGCCAATGGCCATAAGACCATCTTCAGGCTCAATCACGTCGCCGTTGCCGGTAATGATCAGTGACGCATCTTTATCGGCCACCACCAGCAGAGCTTCCAGTCGGCGCAGCGAGCGTTCGGTGCGCCAGAGCTTGGCCAGCGCGACAGCCGCCCTCACCAGTTTGCCCTGATGTTTTTCCAGTTGCTCTTCGAAACGTTCGAAAAGGGTAAAGGCATCCGCTGTGCCGCCGGCGAAACCGGCGATTACCTGATCTTTGTAGAGACGTCGCACTTTCCGGGCATTGCCCTTGAGCACGGTATTGCCCTGCGAGACCTGGCCGTCACCACCGACAACCACTTTGTTGCCGCGACGTACTGATAATATGGTTGTTCCTCGGAATTGCTCCAAAACCGCTTCTCCTGTCATCGGCGGATTGATGTGAAAGACTGTTATGGGGTCCGGGCGCCGGGGTTTCAAGGCCGGTTTAGTGTAATCCGCATCGTGTCGATGTTATTGCTGCGCAGTGTGTTTTCGGCACGCAGCATCTGTTCTCGTGTGTCATAGGGACCGGCCTGGACCAGATACAGGGTTCGGCCTGGCAGATTTTCCTGACGGATGCGAGCATCCAGACCCAGTGCCAGCAAACGGTTCAATTGTCCGCTGGCCGCCGATTGCTGCTGGAAGGCGCCGGCCTGCAATAAGAAATTGCCTGTCGACAGGCTGGCAGGTGTCGGTGCCGCTTGTGTCTCTGCTGCACCGGGCGCTGAGATGGTGGTTGCGGTGTTATTGCTTTGCTGTGCGACGGTTTCTTCTGTTTCGGCAGGCGGCGAGCTGACACGCGGCTCCGGCGCGGCCACTGGCGTCACATCAACAACCACTTCGTAATTGGGCAGCTCCTGATAAAACTCCAGCTGAAGGCGGGCGGCTTCCCGTTCCAGCTCTTCAGTCAGAGTCTGCTCATCACTGAGAAATTGCGACTCGCGCGTCTCGGCGCTGCTGGTCTGTATTGGCGGCGCTGGCAGCAGGCCGCTCATGTAAATCAGCAGGCCAATAAACAGCCCGATCACAACGCCGGTGGCAATGCCAGTCAGCAAAAGAGCCAGGCCAGAGGCGCGCGGTGGCGGGCTGGGTTCAGCTAACGGTGTGCGTGCGCGGCGTTTTGCAAAATCGTGTTCCATACTGTCCATTATCCTGTTGAGTGATCGCCCGGGTCAATTTGCCATTTGATCTCATTCGATCAGATCATATCTTGCGGGTCGACGTCTATCGACCAGCGCACTTTGCGCCCGCTGTTTTGGCCGTCCAGGCTGATGCACAATTCGCCCAGCAGGTGCTGCAGGGCGCTGCGCGAGTTGCTGCGCAGCAGCAGTTGTTGACGGAAACGATTGGCCCGGCGCTCCATCGGTGCGGGGAAAGGGCCGTTCACTTCGATGGTGTTTTGCAGGCCGTTGCTGGTGATCAGTTGCCGGGCGCTTTGGCAGATCTGATCCAGGAATCTGGCGGGTGCCAGCGCGTCGATGGCTTCGGCCCGGATCATCGCCAGATGGCCAAAGGGCGGCATGCCGACGGATTGACGTTCTGTCAGCAACTGCTCAGCCAGCGCATGGTAACCCTGTGTCACCAGTGTCTGCAGGTTCTGGTGAGTGCTGTGACGAGTCTGGATCATTACCTCCCCGGCCTGTTCTGCTCGCCCGGCACGGCCGGCTACCTGTATCAGCAGTTGCGCCATAAACTCCTGGCCTCGAAAGTCGGCGCTGAACAGGCCGCTGTCCGCATCGAGCACGCCGACCAGCGTTACGCCGGGAAAGTGATGCCCTTTGGCCAACATCTGGGTGCCGACCAGAATACAGGGGTCTCCCTGGTTGATTCGTGTCAGCAGATTGTCCAGCTCGTCTTTGCGGCGAGTCGCATCGCGGTCAACCCGGATCACCGGTGTCTCCTTGAAAATTTGTTGCAGCGCCGCTTCGCAGCGCTCGGTACCAGCGCCTGCCGCATACAGGTTTTTGCCCTGGCAGTCCGGGCAATGCTGGTTAACCGGATCGCGCCGCTCACAGTGATGGCAGCGCAGATGCGGCGGAAAGCGATGCAGTGTCATGCGGGCATCGCAGTGCCGGCATTCGGCCGTCCAACCACAATCCTGACACTGCAACACGGGAGCAAACCCGCGGCGGTTGATGAAAATCAGAACTTGATTGCCGCGCTGCAGATGAGCACGGATGCCGTCCAGCAAGGCGTCTGAAAAACCATCGGCCAGCCTTTGATTGTTAGTGTCGACCAGAATGTAGCGAGGCATTTGCGCCTGGCCAGCGCGCATGGTCAGGTGCAGGTGGGTGTAACGTCCGCTGCGGGCGTTGTGCAGGCTCTCCAGTGAGGGTGTGGCCGAGCCCAGAATGATAGGCCGTTTTTCGCGTCGTGCGCGCATCACGCCCAGGTCACGTGCGGAGTAACGGAAACCATCCTGCTGTTTAAAGGAGTTGTCGTGCTCCTCATCGATGATGATAAGGCCGGGTCTTGCCAGCGGTGTGAATATGGCTGATCGGGTGCCGATAATAATGTCTGCGCTGCCCTGAGCGGCTTCCAGCCAGGCATTGAGGCGCTGGCGTGGTGTCAGGCCAGAGTGCATGACCGCAACCGGGACATCAAAGCGCTGGCGGAAACGGGCCAGTGTCTGGGGTGTCAGACTGATCTCCGGCACCAGCACCAGGGCCTGGCGCTTCAGCTCCAGGGTGCGGCCAATGGCCTGCAGGTAGACTTCTGTCTTGCCGCTTCCGGTTACCCCGTCAAGCAGAAAGCAGGTAAATTTTCCCTGGCTGGCATCAATGGCGGCCACAGCGGAGCGCTGCTCCTGATTGAGTTCCGGTGGCTGGTCGGGCGTCAGTGGCGGCAAAATGGTGTCACTCTTTCGCCGTTTAACGGTTGCATTGCCCTTGCTGCGCAAACCGGCTGGCATCAGGGTATGCATGACTTCGCCAATCGGGTGTTGATAATACTGCGCTGCCCACTGCCAAAGAGACAGCAAATGAGGCGGAATCAGTGGTTCTTCATCCAGTAGGGCCAGCAGGGGTTTGAGCTTTTCAGGACTGACGGTGGAGTCATGATCAACAGCAACCACTACGCCAGTCAGTTCACGTCGGCCAAAAGGCACTCTGACCCGTGCGCCGGGTGCAACACGAATGCCCTCATCGGGCAACAGATAGTCGAAACTCTGGCGCAGCGGCGAAGGCACGGCAACTCTGACAATTGTGGGTTTGGATGAGCTGTGAGCAGGCACGCAGAGATCCGGACAGTGGTGTCTTACAGAATGGTCTGTTGATTATAACTGGTTTTAGAGGACCACAGCTTGCTTTATACTGAGAGCGTTGGTCAAGGCAGTAACTGGACGGCAGGGTGGGGAAAGCGATGAGCGAGCGATCAGAAGTGACTGGCATGCCGGATGCACAGCAACAATCAGTCGAGTGGACTCCGGCAGAATGGCAGGCGGAGCTTCTGGAGTTGCGCAAGCAGATTGACAGGCTGGATCAGTCACTGGTGCTGATGCTGGCCAATCGATTCGCTCTGACCAGGCGGGTTGGCAACATCAAGGCGCGAGTGGGACTGCAGTCGTTTGACCCTCAGCGAGAGGCTGAAAAACTCGATGATATTCGGCGGCAGTGTGAATTGCATGGTCTGAATGCCGACCTGGTGGCAGAGATTCTGGCCCAGATCATGCGTGAAACAGTCAAAAACCACGACAAGATGCGTTCGGGCATCAGTTCTGGAGCCTGATTGTGGCTATCCGGCTTGCGCGGTGTAAATTCTCTGCTACAATAGCGCCCCTTTTTCCATAGTCCTGTTGTGCATTATTAACGTTGCACAGCTACTGATACAGGTATGGTGCACGGCTGACGATAGATGCGGCTGTGTGGCGATGCCGGTAAATACGAGGTAATACCATGAAGGCCGATATTCATCCGAACTACCAGGCAGTTAAAGCCACTTGCAGTTGCGGCAACGTGATTGAAACACGTTCTACCATCGGTAAGGATTTCCTGGTTGACGTCTGCGCAGCCTGCCATCCTTTCTATACCGGCAAGCAGAAGATTCTTGACAGCGCCGGCCGTGTTGATCGATTCAACAAGCGCTTTGGTAACCGCAAAGTCTGATTATTCACCAGTCTATCGACTTAAAAAGACCCTGTCAGTCGAACTTCCTAGAAGAGGATTTCGGTTGACAGGGCGTCGTCGCAGTCCGCTTCCAGTGATTCGTCGCAAGCCGTTTCTTCGTTGATGCCGCTACTCAGTGACGGAGCATTCTCTGCCATGAACACCTCGAACATAGTATTGGACTGGCCGGGGCGGGCTATCCCTCCGGTATCGCGATCAATCAGGCGATCCACCAGGCCTGCTGGCCGGTCAACGCCATGCTCCGGCTTATCCTTGAGAACCTGGCTCATGTAGTCAATCCAGATGGGTACTGCAACGGTTGCACCCTGTTCCGACTCGCCTAGCGGCTCTGGCTGATCCAGGCCGACGAATACACTGGTAGCCACATCGCCGTTAAAGCCGGTAAACCAGAGTTCGGCCGGCCCGTTGGTGGTCCCGGTTTTGCCCATCAGATCCCGGCGATTCATTTCGCGGTTGATGCGCCGACCGCTGCCTTCTTCAACAACAGAGCGCAGCAGGGTGCTCAGGATATAGGTGACCCGAGGATCCGTGACGGTTTCAACGGGGCATTCGGGACAGTCTGGAGATTCTTCTTCCTCATAAATCACACCACTGAATGTTTCGATGCGTTTTATAAAGGACGGGCTGATGGGTCTGGCGCCATTGGCGATCATGGCATAGCCGATGGCCATTTCCAGTGGTTGCACATCCTGACTACCCAGCGCCAGTGTCAGGTCGCCGCGCGGGAAGTTGCCGGTGTCAAAACCGAAGCGTCCGGCAAAGTCGATCACCTTCTCCCAGCCCACCTGATCAATCAGTCGCACGGCGGGTACGTTACGGGAGTCCTTGATGGCGTGCCGCAAGGTGATGGGTCCCAGGAAGTTGCGTTCATAGTTCTGTGGCCGATAATTGCCGCGGGCGAACGGTGCATCGTTGATCAGCGTAGCCGGGGTATAACCATCCTCCAGAGCGGCTCCGTACAGAAAGGCCTTGAAACCGGAACCCGGCGGTCGGCTGCTCAGGGCACGGTTGACCTGACTATGACGGAAATCGTAGCCGCCTATCAAGGCCAGAATGTCGCCATTATCGGGCGAAACGGAAACCAGAGCGCCCTGAATTTCCGGGATCTGTCCCAGTTGCCAGCCGCCTGTGCCACGTCGCACACGTATGCGATCTCCGACTTCCACGATGTCACTGGCTTGCTGGGGAGGTGGCCAGGCGTTGTTGCGTGTGATAAACGGGCGAGCCCATTCCAGACCGGTCCACTCTACCGTTGCTGTCTGACCGTCCCGCAGAAGAATATCAATTGAACGCTCATTGACCTGCGTGACAAAGGCCGGTTGATGATTGCCCAGAGTTGGCACCACATTTAACTCAGTTAACCAGCGCTCTGTGGGATCTTCGCCGATCGGCGGAATATGTGCTTCCGGTCCACGATAACCGTGGCGGCGGTCGTAATAGTTTTCCAGGCCATTCTGCAAAGCCTGATTGGCGGCCACCTGCATATCGCTCTGAATAGTTGTGGTGACCTCGATTCCCAGGCGGTAGATGTCTTCACCATATTCGTCAAATAATTGCTGACGGACCATTTCTGCCACGTAAGGGGCGCTGACTTCGATGGTGCGCAGATGGCGTCGGGCGACGACAGGTTCAGCCAGTGCTTCGGCGTGCTGTTGACGATTGATCATGCCCTGCGCCAGCATTTTGTTGATAACAACATCGCGGCGGGTTCTGGCGCGCTGGGGATTGGTGACCGGGTTGCATACCGAAGGGCAGGGTAGCACCGATACCATGGTTGCCATCTCGCCGATGGTCATCTGGTCTACGGTTTTGTCGTAATAGACTGCTGCGGCAGCACCAATACCTTCAGCGCCTTGCCCGAAAAACACCAGATTCAGGTAGAGCTCAAGAATTTCTTCCTTGCTCAATTCCTGCTGCAATCGTATCGCAAAGGGTATTTCTTTGAGTTTTCGCGCGTACACATTATCGCTGTCAAACGAGATATTGTTGGCCAGCTGCATGGTAATGGTGCTGCCACCACCCAGGTTGACGCCGCGCACAAAGCCGTAGAAACCTCTCACCAGGCCACGAAAATCAACACCAGGATGTGAATAAAAGCGGGAGTCCTCGCTGGCGATGACAGCGTTGATCATCATCGGGGGGATGTCTTGATAACGCAACGGATCGCGGCGGACACCGATTTCTTCAATCAGTTTGCCGTCGGCGGTGAGGATTCGCAGTGGCGTCTCCAGCTGTACGTTGCGGTATGTTTCGGCCGGCGGCAGTTGAGGCGACAGGTACAGATAGGCGGCAGAGGCCACCATAAGAACGCCACTGAAGCAAAAAATGCCAAACCAGAACAGAATTTTGACGACTTTTTTCATAAAACCTGTGCCTGCCTGCGATCCGACAGTATATACCGCCTGCGTTTTGATTTCCTTCCCAAAATATCAGGCATTTAGTTGGGCAAAAGGCGGAATAAGCAGCTAAAACTATTATTGAATACAGGGAGGTGATCAAATTTATGTTGGGATTGGAAATCAGTGACTCTGCGGTCCGTGCTGTGGCGGCGGTTCAGCGAAAGCAAGGCTGGCAGTGTCTTGCGACATCAGAAATGGCAAAAATCGATGGTGCTGAATTTGAGGTTGGCACTGCCATAAAGCAATGTGTGAGCGAGATCTTGCCGATACTGCCGCGAAAACGACAGAGCCTTGTTGTTACATTGTCGGCTGGCCATATCCATGCCCAGAAGGTCAGTGTTCCTGGCGCACTTGATGACCGTGAAGTGCTGGCCTATCTCTCAGCTCCGGGCGTTCTGGATTGTTTGCCAGAGTCTCCGGCGCTTTTTTCACTTGATTTTGTTCGTACGCGATTACAACAGTCGAGTGATCATTGTGATCTCCTGGTGTTCGCTGCCAGGCGCGCAGAGATTGAGCGACAGTTTCAGTACTTTTCCGGATTGCCCTGGGCGCCAGCGGTAGTGGACTGTGAAGCTATTGCTCTGCAGCGTGCCTTTGCCTGGCAATGCCGGAGTGAGCTGCCGGATATTTTTCTTCATTGCCGGTCAGACAGTGTGTCGCTGCATGTTTTCGATTCTATGTCTCTGGTTTTCAGTCGGCAGTTTCCTGTTGCGGGCTCTGTCGTAAGTCCGCTGGATGTCAAAAGGGCATTACAGGTACTCAGCGTGACTGCCACTCTCCCGGCAGAGCCCAGTATCGCGGTTTCAGGCGATTATGGCTCAAAGGCGGCGCTCGGTAACTTGTTGCAAGGTCTGGGTTTGCAGACAGTTTTTTTCCCCGATCCACGTCATGCTGTCGCAGCGGGCGCCGCGATCAGGAAAGGTATTAATGGATCTGAGCGATCTTATGTTGATTAACTTTCTGCCCTGGCGGGAAAAGTGGCATCGGCAGAGACTGATCCGCCTGGTCTTGGTCAATGTGTTGATGTGTTCTCTGGTTGGAGTTCTGCTTGGTGTGAGCGTAATGATGCTCAGGTCCGGGGTGCTTGCGGCGAGTGCTGAGCTGCAGTGTTTACAGGATGAAGAAAGCCGATTGCAACTGCTGTTGGGGGAGTTTTCAGATTCGCATATGCTCTGGCGTGCATGGCGTGTGCAGGCTGAGCAACTCATCAAGGGGCAGATGATGCTGGGAACGCTGGCCGGTCTGTTGAATATGTCTGCGGAGTCAGCACAGGTGCCCGGACAGTTAATTGTTATTGAAAATCTGAAATTCAGTCAGTCCGGGTTGCTTATTGACGGCAGGGGTGGTCTTGCCTCAGACATTGACGTCTTTGCCCGGCAGTTGCGGTCGGCGCTGGCTGATTCGGATTGGCATATTGAATCTTTACAGCAGCATTACCAGGCTCAACGTGGGTATACGTTTGGCCTGCGCGCTGCTCCGGTGAGCGATGATGTTTAGTGCTGCACGAATTGCACACTTATCACCGTTACGCTACCGCCTGCTGTGCTTTTTGCCAGCCATGATTTTGCTCTGTATCGGTTTGATTATTGTGCTGGGCGGGCATCACTGGCAGCGCGGCAACATTCAACAGGCTTTGCAGCGACACTCAGGCAGCAATGAATTGATCAGAGAAGAATTGCAGAAATCAATGCTGCATCACCTCGGCCAACTTCCCATGATGCACCTTGTGATGGCGATTAATGGTGTTGATGAAAAAGAGTCCTATCGCGGTGATCTTTTGACACGATTGCATGACATCGCAGATGTTTCAGGTCCGGAGCTGCAATCGATCACTGACATTGGCGATCCGGCTATTGCGGCCCCTGCTTTTCAGCTTGAGCTGACAGGCCGGTTCGGTCAGCTCGTCGCCTATCTGCAAGCTTTGTCTGTCCACCTGAAAAGTTTGCAGAACCTGGACCTGGCGATTTCAAGGGAGCGTGGCCAGTCTGACCAATTCACAATGACAGTGAATTTGTCACAGGAAGTGCTTCACCTGATGCGCACAAGTCCGGCGGCAGTCTCCCCGGATAAATCTGATCTGGGATTTCTGCTTATCGATGGGACGGGCTGGCGTGTGTTGCGTAAGCTCGACGGAACGTTACGCCTGCAAGAGCTCGGGCCATGATGACATCCAGATCAACCATTTTGGTGCGAGTCACTTTAGTGATATTTTTTATAATCTTGTCCGTTGAACAGGCATTGGCCGACTCACGTGACTATCGGTTCCAGGTTCAGGATGTGCAACTGTCAGAGGCAATGAACCTGTTAGCCCGACAACTAGGGCTGGAGCTTGAATTTGATGTTGATCAGCAGCCGTTTGACGGGTTGCGGTCGTTCGATGTTGACGCTGATACCCTGAATGAGCTGTTGGATGCCTTGCTTGTGCCATTAGATCTCAGCTATGAGATGCGCGGCCAGCAGTTGCTGATCCGTGAATCGTCGGCGGCTGAAAATGGCGATTCCGGCGATGCAATGCAGACTCGATATATTCAGATAAAATACGCGGATGCTGATCAGCTCCTGCAACTCATCGGGGTTGGTGGTACGGGTGGATTTTTGTCCGAGGCGGGCAACGCCTGGCTGGATGAAAGAACAGCCACATTGATTATCCGGGATACTTCGACCCGTATCAAAGACGTAGAGGTCCTGCTGACAGAGTTGGACGTGCCGGTCAGTCAGGTCTTGATCGAGGCGCGAATTGTCAGCGCATCGCTGGAAACCGGTCGTGAACTGGGTGTGCGCTGGGGTATCAGCGCTGCCGGGAATACAGATAGTGATGTTGGCTTTGAAATGGCATTAACACACCAGTCCCCTGGGACGATACGTAACGGATTGGTGCGAAACAGCCGATTACTGGAGTGGGAGTTGAGTCTGTTGCAGAATCGCGGTCAGGCTGATCTGATTGCCCGCCCAAGAGTGATGACGCAGGATAATAAAGCGGCCAGTATCCGCTCTGGTGTCAGGATTCCCTACCAGGCGCAGGCTGGAGGTACTGCCGGCGGTTCGATTACGGAATTTGTTGATGCAGTTTTATCCCTGGAAGTAAAACCCAAAATCACCCCGGATGGACGAATTCTGCTTTCTCTGCAGATTCGCCAGGATTCAGTCGCCTCCGGTTCCGCCGAGGTGCCGGCCATCAATACCAATACGATTGATACGCAGGTGCTGATCGACAACACCGATACCCTGGTTCTGGGAGGTATTTTCCGCGAAGAGCAGACTCAAACCCGCACTGGCACGCCGGTGTTGCAGTCTGCTCCATTGATCGGCGGTTTGTTCCGCCGCACCCTGGATGCGGACCGTCGCACAGAGCTGCTGATATTTATCACCCCGCGCATTATCCCCTCTCCCTGACAGTCGCGCTTTTACTTGAGTTTTTATACCTATGCGGGTTAGATTGCGCGCTTGCGCGTCAAAGGTCTGTGAAATTCCATGAAAAAGCCGAACAATGTGTTCCTGATTGGTCCGATGGGTGTTGGTAAAAGCACCATAGGGCGGATGCTGGCGCAAAGTCTCGGACGTCCTTTTCTGGATTCCGACAGGGAAATTGAGGCCGTGACTGGGGCCGATATTCCATGGATTTTCGATGTGGAAGGTGAGCCGGGTTTCAGGGTTCGCGAAGAGCGTATGATCGATTCCCTGACGCAGCAGGACGGTATCGTCATGGCGACCGGAGGCGGAGCAATCCTGTCGGAGGCAACCCGCCGACGCTTGCAATCCCGTGGAGTGGTGGTCTACCTGAAAGCCAGCATCGCGCAGCAGTTTGAGCGCACCAGCAAAGATCGTAACCGACCCCTGTTGCAGACGGCCGACCCACTGGGACGGATCAAAGAGTTAATGCGTGTCCGGGAGCCGCTATACCTGGAAACAGCAGATCTGATTGTTGAAACCAGTCGGCGAGGCCCCCGTAATGTAGTCAATGAGATCGTGAAACGCCTGCAACAATTGGATGCCTCGCAACGATCGACCGGAGAGAATAAAGAGAGTTCGCATGATTGAATTAACAGTGGCCCTGGGTGAGCGCAGTTACCCTATTCTTATAGGCGCCGGCCTGCTCGGCACTCCCGGATTGCTGACACCCTATGTGCCAGGCGGTCGGGCGTTGATTGTCAGTAATGAGGTTGTAGCGCCTCTGCATCTGGCCAGCTTGCAGCGGTCTCTGGAGGGCGTGCAGTGTGACACGCTGATTCTGCCAGACGGCGAACATACAAAAACGCTGCAAACCCTGAATCTGATTTTTGACCGGCTGCTCGAGTCCAGGCACGAGCGCAGCACCACTTTGATTGCCCTTGGCGGTGGTGTGACTGGTGATCTGACAGGATTTGCAGCAGCCAGCTACCAACGGGGTGTTAACTTTATTCAGGTTCCAACCACTCTGCTGGCGCAGGTTGATTCATCGGTGGGCGGTAAAACAGGCGTTAATCATCCGCTGGGCAAAAACATGATTGGTGCATTTTATCAACCCAAAATTGTGCTGGCGGATATTGATGTGCTCAAGACCCTGCCAGAACGGGAGCTGCGCGCCGGGCTGGCAGAGGTGATCAAATACGGCTTGTTGGGCAATGCTGAATTTTTTGCCTGGCTGGAGATGCACATTGATGCGCTGCTGGCGGGAGATTCTGAGCTACAGGCGCAGGCCGTCAAAATTTGCTGCGAAGAAAAAGCCCGTATTGTTGCCGCCGACGAGCGCGAAGGTGGTAAGCGTGCACTGCTCAATCTGGGGCATACCTTTGGCCACGCGATTGAGTCAGCCATGGGGTATGGTGTCTGGTTGCACGGCGAAGCCGTTGCCACCGGAATGGTGATGGCCGCTGACTTGTCGCACCGCCTGGGTTGGATATCGGCTGAGGAGGCGTCACGCGCCAGAGCCTTGATAGAGCGCGCCGGCCTTCCGGTTGTGCCTCCGGAGCAAATCAGTTCCGGACAGTTCATGACATTGATGGCAGTAGACAAAAAAGTCCAGGGCGGCAAAATTCGGTTTGTTTTGCTGAGGCAGATTGGCGATGCCGTCGTTGAGGCCGATGTTCCGGCATCGCTGTTGCAGCAGACCTTGTGTGCGGGAGCCGCGCTTTGTCGCTGAATTGCGTGTAAAATGCCCTGTCTGAATTGCTGAGCCCTCTGATATTTGCAGGAGTTTTTCGTGGTACCTCTAAAAAATGACCGATTTTTACGCGCATTGATGGGTGAATCCGTTGATGTAACACCTGTCTGGATGATGCGTCAGGCCGGTCGTTATCTGCCGGAATATCGGGCTACCCGCGAAAAGGCGGGTGATTTTATGAGTCTGTGTCAGTCTCCGGAGCTGGCCTGCGAAGTGACGCTGCAGCCTTTGCGTCGATATGCATTTGACGCGGCCATCCTGTTTTCTGACATTTTGACTATCCCTGATGCCATGGGACTGGGGTTGTATTTTTCGACGGGCGAAGGTCCACGGTTCCGCAAAACCGTCAGGAATCAGCAGGACGTGGCGGCGCTTCCCATTCCAGATATGGGCAGCGACCTGAAATATGTGACCGACGCAGTGTCGCTGATTCGCCGGGAACTGAATGGCTCGGTGCCATTGATCGGTTTCTCCGGAAGCCCCTGGACGCTGGCAACCTATATGATTGAAGGCAGTGGCAGTAAAGATTTTCGTCATGCCAAGGCTCTGATGTATAACCAGCCCGAGGTCATGCACGCCCTGCTGGATAAGCTGGCCAGCGCTGTTACTGTCTACCTGAATGCCCAGATCGAGGCGGGTGCGCAGGCCGTGCAGATATTTGATACCTGGGGGGGCATCCTGACAACGCCGGCCTATGAAGCTTTCTCGCTTTCTTATATGCGGAAAATCATCAGTGGTCTTCACAAGGAGTCAGAAGGGCGACCGGTGCCTGTCATCGTATTCACCAAAAATGGTGGTTTATGGCTGGAGTCCATTGCGGCGTCTGGCGCCAACTGTGTGGGCCTGGACTGGACCATTGAAATAGGTCAGGCACGCGCCCGCATTGGCGACAAAGTCAGCCTGCAGGGCAACATGGATCCGGCAATTCTTTATTCTTCGCCAGCCAGCATTCGCGCCGAAGTTGCGCGCATTCTGGAGTCGTTTGGCAGCGGTAACGGTCATGTGTTTAACCTGGGGCACGGTATTACGCCGCATGTAGACCCTGACAATGTGTCAGCATTTGTGGATGCGGTACATGAGTTGTCGGCCAGCTATCATCGATAACTGGCTGGCCGCTTGCGGTGAGAAGCCTTCGATCCTGGCATCAGTCGCGCTGATAGCGCTTGGCTCCAATCTTGAGTCTGAACACGGCAGCCCTGTCGAGGCTGTAAAGAGTGCCTTTGCCAGTCTTCAGGAGCTGAGCAATAAGCCAGTGCTGTATTCATCGATAATCAGCAGCCAACCGCTGGAATGCCCGCCAGGTAGTCCGGATTTTGCCAATGCCGTGCTTTTGCTGATACCTCGCGAAGGCGAAACAGCCAGATCATTGCTGGCTTGTCTGCATCAAATTGAAGCTCAGTTCGGGCGTAAACGCTCTGGCCTGGTGAACGAGCCGCGGGTTCTGGATCTGGATCTGATCGCATTTGGTCAACAAACCAGCAGCGATAAAAACCTGCTCCTGCCGCATCCTCGGGCGGCGCGGCGCGAATTTGTCCTGCAACCCTTGTGTGAGTTGTGGCCACAGTATTCGTTTCCGGATGGCAGTGGGACAGCCCAAATCCTGTTGAATCGACTGCGGGCGGCTTGATACAGTTGTTGAATTATGTATACTGAAGGGCCGTCCGTTACAAGAATGCAGATAATCGGCAGGAACATGACGCAACATCAACCCACAAGCTTGAATCTGGCAGCGCTGATTGCGGTGCTGGCTATGGCGTTTTCGCCAATAGCCCTGGCTGATGATGATGCGGATATTGCGGATATCGCTGATCTTGATACAGCCCGACTGAATATTCCCGACCCCGGGTCACTGAATCTGAGACTTGGGCCGGAGCTGCGTCTTGAGGCTTTTCCAGCTCTCTCGGCATCTGAAGATACGCTGGAGCTGGTTGATGTCAGTCACGAACACGCGCTGCTGGTTGGTAGTGGTCAGGTACCGGGGCTGGATGTCAGTGCATCCTATGTCTGGGAGTCTTCCCGCTTTGGTCAGTTTGTGCTTAGCACAAATACAACCTACGTGTATAACACGCGAATCACCGATGCCGTTAGTGATACGGTTGCAGCCACTGCGGTACCGGAGTCATCCACACTTCTGGGTAAACTGCCGGAGTTGCAGAGTAGCGTGACCTTCACCTGGCAATTTGGTAATCACACTGCAACAGCCGTAACCAGTTACAGCGATGCCATGGAAAGCGTTGGCAGGTTGGGTCTGGATCGTATGAATGTTGATCAATTGAATGAGCTGGTGGGGCAGATTACTACTCTGGACCTTCGTTACGGCTATAATGTGCGCGCCGGTCGTCAGGGCAATGCCTCGTTCTCGCTTGGTCTGCGTAATAATTTTGATCGACGCCCTGTTAACGTCATCGACGCGGCGGGTACGCGAGTTGGCGACACCCCCGATCGCGTTGCCTACGGTACCATCAAGTACCAGTTCTGAATTAACAGCCGGGGTTCCGGGCTTCCTGATTTTCAATTTCCCTCACGACACTGATGACTGCCGCTGTCAGCCTGTAAAGCTCTGCTTTGCTGATGATGAAGGGCGGCATCAGGTATATTAATCGTCCGAATGGTCTGATCCACACACCCAGCTCGACAAAGCGTTGCTGAACCCAGCACATGTCAACCGCTTTTTTCATCTCCACAACGCCTATCGCACCCAGTACCCTCACGTCAGCGACTGCCGGGGACCGGCGGCACACAAAAAGCTGTTCAGTGAGCGTTTGCTGGATGTTGGCCACCCGTTGTTGCCATGGACTGTTTAACAACAGCTCCACGCTGGCGCAGGCCGTGGCGCAGGCAAGCGGGTTGGCCATGAAGGTTGGGCCGTGCATGAATGGCAATCCTGCACCACCAATGGTGTCAGCAACAGTGTCGTTTGTCAGAGTGGCGGCGAGAGTCATATACCCGCCGGTAAGCGCCTTGCCCAGGCACATGATATCCGGGGAAATACCGGCATGCTCGCAGGCGAACAGTTTGCCGGTACGACCGAAGCCGGTAGCGATTTCATCGACGATCATCAGTACACCAAATTCATCGCAGAGCCGGCGCAGTTGCTGCAGGTAAGCCGGTGAGTAGAAACGCATGCCACCTGCTCCCTGCACAATAGGCTCGACAATCAATGCTGCGATCTCAGTGTGATGAGATTCAAACAGATGTACAGTCTCGGCAAGATGCTCCGATAGGCAGATCTCATCAAAACGGCAGTCTGGTGCCGGCGCAAACAGTTGTTGTTTCAGTGTGCCAGAGAACAGGCTGTGCATGCCGGTGACCGGATCGCAGACAGACATGGCGGCGAAGGTGTCTCCATGATAAGCCTGGCGCAGGCTGATCATGCGGTGCTTGTCTGGTCGACTCCGGGCCTGCCAGTATTGCAACGCCATTTTTATGGCCGCTTCAACCGCGACTGAACCGGAGTCACAGAAAAATATCTTGCTCAGTCCGGAAGGGCAGATCTGCAGCAGTTGCCGCCCCAGCTCGATAGCCGGCATATGGGTGAGGCCGCCGAACATGACATGTGACATCTGCTGGATTTGTGCGCTCACGGCTTCGTTCAATACCGGGTGATTATAGCCATGAATAGCGGCCCACCAGGAGCTCATGCCATCGACCAGCTCGGTGCCGTCTTGCAGATACAGACGACATCCGCTGGCGTTACGCACCAAATAGGCGGGCAGGGGTGCGGTCATTGATGTGTAGGGGTGTATCAGGTGCCGTCGATCCCAGCGGAGGCTTTCATCAAAATCCATTGTCATGAGGAAGTGTAGTCAGATTTTTAATTTCGCCGGGCCAGGGCCCAGACTTCAATGTGTTCACAACCTGCCTGGCGAAAGATGTCGGCAATATCCCGGGCCGTGGCAGTGGTGGTAATGACGTCGTCGATGATGGCGATGCGTCGGCCCATTGTCAACTTTGTATTGCTATTTATGGTAAACAAGTGACCGATGTTTGCCAGCCTGCCTTGGGCATTGAGCTTCCGTTGAGCCAGGTTTGTTTGCATCCTTGTGCAGCCTTCCATCAGCACAGGTATCCGGGTGAATTTATGAACGGCGTCAGCCAACAGCTTCGCCTGGTTGAAGCCCCTGCGCCTGAGCCGGTCAGTGTGAAGTGGTACGGGCACCAGCAGATCGGGTGGTTGAAGGCTGTTGATCCGGTAATGAGACTTAAAGCTGATAGCCAACAGTTCACCCAGCGATCTGGCTGCCCGAAACCCCTGTAGATCTTTAAATTGCCGTATTTGTGAGTCTATCGGCGATTCGTAACTGAACACGGCGTGACAACTGTCGAATGCCGGACTCTCCTCGGCGCAGCGATTACAGAGCGGGGCGGCACTGGTGCTGTCAGGGACGATGACGGCGCATCGGATGCAGCC
The DNA here is from genome assembly GCF_001444425.1 of Pseudohongiella spirulinae. Taxonomy (NCBI): domain Bacteria; kingdom Pseudomonadati; phylum Pseudomonadota; class Gammaproteobacteria; order Pseudomonadales; family Pseudohongiellaceae; genus Pseudohongiella; species Pseudohongiella spirulinae. The sequence continues at coordinate 2,915,644 of NZ_CP013189.1, read as the reverse complement.
GGGTGGTTGCCAGGGCAGGATATCCAGGCAATGTCTGCAGACGCCGCAGGCTGTCACGGCACTCTCCAGGCAAATCAGGCAGGGTTCGCCTGACAGTCTGTGCAGTCTTTGACGGAGGTTTTTGGGCCAGAATTTGTCGGGCATATTGTAAACTTAAATGGCTATATAAAAGTTGACATAAAGGTCGTTATGACTAGAATGTCGACGCTCTATGAGTATAGATTGCCCTGAGAGGCGATACAGGAAAAACAATGCAGCAAGTCGTTACTCGCCATGACTGGCGCCGAGATGAGATCCACGCGTTATACACACTGCCCTTTATGGATCTGGTTTTTCAGGCGCAGTCCGTACATCGACAGTTCTTTGACCCCAACAGCATCCAGTTGAGCACCCTGATGTCGATAAAAACCGGCGCCTGCCCGGAAGACTGCAAGTATTGCCCGCAAAGTGGCCACTACAACACCGGTCTTCTAAAGGAAAAGCTGGTTGCTGTAGAACGTGTTGTTGAGCAGGCCAAAGCCGCTCGTGATCATGGGGCCGGGCGTTTTTGCATGGGCGCGGCCTGGAAGCAGCCTTCAGAGCGTGATTTCCCGATGGTGCTGGAGATGGTCAAGCAGGTCCGGGCATTGGGGCTGGAAACCTGCATGACGCTGGGTGCGCTGTCGGTGGAACAGACACAGGCACTGGCTGAGGCCGGGCTGGATTATTACAACCATAATCTGGACACCTCGCCTGAGTATTATGGCGACATCATCAGCACACGCAGCTATCAGGATCGCCTTCAAACTCTCTCTAATGTGCGCGACGCTGGTATGAAGGTGTGTTGCGGTGGGATTGTGGGTATGGGCGAAGTTGAGTCGGACCGCATTGGCCTGCTGCAGCAACTGGCGAATTTGCCCGTACACCCGGAAAGCGTGCCCATAAACAGTCTGGTCAAGGTAAAAGGCACGCCTCTGGAGAGTGTTGATGATATCGATGCATTCGACTTTATACGTACCATTGCTGTCGCCCGAATCATTATGCCGCGCTCCTGTGTGCGATTGTCGGCAGGTCGTCAGCAGATGAATGATCAGATGCAGGCTCTGTGTTTTCTGGCAGGCGCCAATTCCATTTTTTATGGAGAGAAGCTGCTGACCACCCCGCTTCCGGAAGAAAGCAGTGATCAACAGCTTTTCCGCCGTCTGGGTTTGCGGTCGCAAAATAAATTTGCACCTGAAGCTTCTTATTATTCGGCAGTTACGGGCGAGTGAGCGAAAATTTAGTGCCCGGTGTCACAATTTTAGGTGAGCGTTTGCGACAATCGCTGACAGAGCGTCACTCCCGTCATCTGTATCGCCAGACCTTGCTGCGCGATCCGGGCTGCGGGCTTGAGCAGGTAATTGATGGCCGGCTCTTTGTGAATTTTTGCAGCAATGACTACCTGGGTCTGTCTCATCATCCTGATGTGGTGGCGGCCTTGATCAGAGGTGCCAAAGAGTACGGTGTGGGCAGTGGCGCCTCGCATCTGGTGACCGGTCATTGCCGCGTTCATGAGCAACTGTGCGAGGAGCTGGCCGATTTTTGCGGGCGTGATCGGGTGATGTTGTTTTCAACCGGATACATGGCCAATATCGGGGTGATTAATGCACTAACCCGGCCCGATGACCTGGTGTGTCATGACGCATTGAATCACGCCTCACTGCTCGATGGCGGCTGGCTTAGTCGGGCGGAGTCAAAACGCTATCCCCATGTTGATCTCGAATCGCTGTCAAACATGCTTGGCAACTTTGACCGCAGGCGAACCACCGAAAGCATGGCGCTGGTAGTCACTGATGGCGTTTTCAGCATGGACGGTGATTGCGCTCCGCTGGCCGATCTGGCTGACCTCGCATTGCATCATGATGCCGTGTTGATGGTTGATGATGCCCACGGTATCGGATGTTTGGGGCCGCAAGGCCGCGGGGTTGTGGCGGATGCCGGATTGACGCAGCAGCAGGTGCCGGTGCTGGTTGGAACTTTTGGCAAAGCGTTTGGCACGGCAGGCGCTTTTGTGTCCGGAGACGATCTGCTGATTGATTATCTCACTCAGTTTGCGAGAACCTATGTCTTCACAACGGCGATGTCGCCTGCCTTGGCCGAAGCCACCCGAACCAGTCTTGCGCTATTGAGGCAAGAGCATTGGCGCCGTGCACGACTTCAGGAATTGATCGAACGTTTTCGCACAACGACGCTGATGCTGGGCCTGAAACTATTGCCGGGCAATTCGCCGGTGCAGGCATTGATGCTTGGTGATGCCGCAACCGCCCAGGCGGTCAGTCAATTACTCAAGCAGCGTGGGCTGCAGGTCAGTGCAATCAGACCACCCACTGTGCCGGTCGGACAATCCAGGCTGCGCATCACGCTGAGTGCGGTGCACAGTGATGAGCATTTGCAACGCCTGCTGGACGCACTGGCAGAGGTAGCGGAATATCTGCAGGATCGTGCATGACGTGACTGGCTAATTTAACAGGAGCTGTAATGAGTTTACCCAAGGCCGTGTTTGTTACTGGCACTGACACAGAAGTTGGCAAGACGCATGTGTCATGCGCATTGCTTGCTGCGGCCAGAAAGGCCGGCTTGCAAACGGCAGCCATGAAACCGGTAGCGTCAGGATGTGAAAGCACAGCTGAGGGTTTGCGTAATGGTGATGCGCTGGCCTTGCAGGCACAATGCTCAATTGATTTGCCCTACGAACAGGTTAATCCGGTAGCCCTGCAGGCCGCTATTGCACCGCATCTGGCAGCCGCCTCGGAAGGTCGTCAGTTGTCCCTTTCACGCTTGGTGGGTATGGCCCGCGCCGTGCTCATGGCGCGCGCAGACTTCACGGTTCTGGAGGGAGCCGGTGGTTGGCGGGTGCCATTAAACAATCGCGAAATGCTGTCCGGGCTGGCTCTGGAACTGCGGTTGCCAGTGGTGCTGGTAGTGGGAATCAGGCTGGGCTGCATTAATCACGCACTACTGACGGCGGAAGCCATTCAGCGAGATGGTTTGCAACTGGCGGGCTGGGTAGCCAATCATTTGGGTGAGGGCTCTGCGGTTGACCGGCAGAATGTTGAAACGCTGCAGGGCATGCTGCAAGCGCCGCTGCTGGGGGAGTTGCCGTTTGTTCCGGCGCAGTCACCTGACGAAACAGCCGCTTATCTTGATCTTGCTGCACTGGCTGGCAACTGACTACCTGGTGCATGTTGACGTTGACGTTAACGTCAAGTGGCGTTAACTTACTCGCAGTTAATTTCCTGGATTTATCTGTTTTTGCTGTGTGAGCAGCCGGAGTATGACTGTGTCAGATTACAAGGCCCCCGTTCGAGATATGAAATTTGTGCTGAATGAAGTGTTCAATGTGGAACAGCTTCTGGCCTCAATGCCCGGCACCGCCGAGGTAAATGCTGAACTGATCAATAGCGTGCTGGAAGAAGCGGGCAAGGTGGCTGAAGGTCTGTTGGCACCACTGAACCGTCAAGGCGACGAAATCGGCTGTCAGTTCGACGGCGGCAAGGTGACGACACCGGGTGGTTTCAAAGATGCTTATCGCACCTTCGCTGAAGGCGGTTGGATTGGTCTGGCAGGTGACCCCCAGTACGGTGGCCAGGGTATGCCCAAGACACTGGCCGTGTGTTTTGAGGAAATGATCATGGCGGCCAATAGCTCGCTGGCGCTTTACGCCGTGCTCAGTGCCGGTGCCTCGCTGGCCATCTCCCGTCACGCCTCTGATGATCTCAAACAGGCGTATCTGCCGAAACTGTATGACGGGAGCTGGAGCGCCACCATGTGTCTGACCGAGCCGCATGCCGGCACTGACCTGGGTATGATCAAGACCCGGGCCGTACCGCAGTCAGATGGCAGTTATAAAGTCAGTGGCACCAAGATCTTTATCACCGGCGGAGAGCACGATCTGAGTGAAAACATTATCCATCTGGTGCTGGCCAAGTTGCCGGATGCACCAGCCGGGCCGCGGGGAATATCGCTGTTTCTGGTTCCTAAATTTCTGCCCGATGGTGATGGTAATGTCGGCGATTCTAACGGGGTGAGCTGCGGGTCCATCGAACACAAAATGGGCCTGAAGGGCTCGGCTACCTGTGTCATGAATTTCGACGATGCCACCGGCTACCTGGTTGGTGAAATCAATAAGGGTCTGGCCTGCATGTTTACCATGATGAATTACGAGCGTCTGACGATTGGCCTGCAGGGGCTTGGCCTGGGCGATGCTTCGTATCAGACTGCGGCCGCTTATGCGCGCGAGCGCATTCAGGGGCGCTCACCGGCGGGCCCTGCGCAGCCGGACAAAGCGGCCGACTCCCTGTTGGTACACCCGGATGTGCGGCGGATGCTGCTGAATATGCGAGCCAATACCGAAGCCGGTCGAGCATTGGCGGCCTATGTCGGCAATCAGCTGGATATAGTGTATTTTCATCCGGACGAAGAGCGTCAGGCGCGGGCCGCAAAGCTGGTTGCGTTGTTGACTCCAATCACCAAGGCAGCGTTTACCGATCGTGGCTTTGAGGCTTGTGTGCTGGGTCAGCAGGTGCTGGGCGGACACGGCTATGTGCGTGAATGGGGGCAGGAGCAGCATGTGCGTGATGCTCGGATCGCACAGATTTATGAGGGCACCAATGGTATTCAGGCGCTTGACCTGATGGGCCGCAAGGTAGTGTTTGACCGCGAAGGCATGCTGGAAGAAATGCTGGACGAAATGCGCCAGTTCATCGATCAGGAAAAGGATGGCCGGGTTGCAGCTTTTGTGGCCGCTTTGGACAACGCGCTGGACTGTCTGGTGAGGACAACCGATCTGATTCGCCAGGCTAATACGGAAAACCCCCACGAGGTGGGGGCGGCCTCGGTGCCATATCTGGATCTGATGACGCTCATTCTGTACTGTTATATGTGGGCAAGAATGGTGAAAGTGGCCGAAGATGCGCTGGCTGCCGGTACTGAAGACAGTGACTTCTATCGCGCTAAAATTCAGGTCGGTTGCTATTTTCTGGATCGCATTATGCCGCGCTACAAATCATTGGCCGAGGAGATCAGTGCGGGTAGCGATGTGGTCATGGCGCTGGATGAAGCGCTGTTCTGACGACCGGGGGTAATGCGCTGCCGGTCGCGCCATGCTGCCGACAGCGCTGCATCAGATGGACCAGTGCAGATTATCAGTCAACAGTTTCTCGTAACGATCGAGCTGTTCCGACTTCTCCCCGATGACGGCCATGTTGCCCTGCTCAGTTGGGATAATCTGCCCCTGGAAACGGCTATCTTTGATGGTGATGCGCTTGCTGACGGGTGTATTTTTGATAAATACAATGGAGACCGGCCCGTGCTCGCCAATTGTCACCAAATGAGCGCCCTGTTGATCAGTGCCCAGGTTGCAGTAATTTGCAAATTGCATTTTCAGCGCCATCAACTCCGGGGTGGCAGTCAGTTCGGCGCCTGCTGCCGCCGACACGCTCATGACGTCTGACCAGTCGGGGCTGGTCGATGAGTAGTAACGGGGCTCTTCATGGTACAGGTGTTCGACTAGCGCATCGTGAAACTCCAGATCCTGTGCGCTGGGACGAGACTGAACCAGATTGATGCCCAGAAATACACCAAGAACCACTGTCGCGGCGGCTGCATAGGGCAGGCGTCGAAATGAAGAGTGTTTTGCAGCGCCCTCCTGGGATGTATCATTTGCATGTGCCAGCAGCTTTTCTCGCAGATCTCCGGGCACCGGTGTTGCATTAAGACTTTCTTTGAGTTGATGCTCCATAGCCTTAAGCTCATGGACTAATTGTCTGCGAGCCGCATCGGTCTCTGTCGCTGAAATGAAGTCAGCCTGGTCATCCAGCGGATTGCTGAATGCCCGGGTCCGGAATTCCAAATCATCCATTATGTCAGTCGCTCTCTGGTGTGGTCGTTGTGCTGATTTTTATAATAACTGCCTGTTAATCCGTCACTTCTTCAGATGGCAGATCATTCTGTTCTATTGTTTTATCGGGCTCGTCGTGCAGCATATCTTTAAGCTTGCTACGGGCCCGAAACAGCCGTGTCATCACGGTGTTGTTATTGAGATCGAGAATTCCGGCAATTTCTTTCCCGCTGAACCCGCCGATTACCTGCAAAAGCAGTGGATCGCGGTATTCTTTTTCCAGTTTGAGTATGGCCTGGTGTAATTCTGCCTGCCGACGTCGTTGTTCCGGCTCCATGTTGCCTTCCTCAGCCACGGCCACATCATCAATGTCCACCAGTTCGGGGCGGTAGCGCTCATACATGCGCGCGTTTTCGCGTCGCAGGATTGTAAAAAGCCATGCCTTGGCGGCACCCTCACTTTGCAGGCTGTCAAAGGAACGCCAGGCGCGCAGGAAGGTCTCCTGCACCAGATCTTCAGCAACAGTCGGGTTGCGGGTTAACCAGAAAGCATAGCGATAAACGTCCTGATAAAGCTCATCGACCATGGCCTGGTAACGCCGGGTTCGCTCTGATTCGTGGCCTGAGACCGGGGATTTACTCATTTTGTTTCGTACTGACTCCTGTGTTGCCTTAAGCTTAGCTGAGTCTGCTGCTGTTGACCATTGTCATAACACGCTATACTGCCGCCTTTCAATTTTCAAAAATCCCAACAGAGAATTCGTAAACTGATGATTCGTATTGCAATTGCCGGGGTCGCCGGGCGTATGGGCCGGACTCTTGTGCAGGCCGTGCAGGATAAATCCGATCAGGCACGGGTAACGGCCGGAACCACTTTGCCCGATGATCCACAGGCTGGTATTGATGTAGGCCTGGTAGCCGGTGTCGGGGCGCTTGGTGTGTGTTCCAGTACCTCGCTCAAAGCCTGTCTGGATGATTTTGATGTGTTGATCGATTTCACGGCACCGGAGTCGACATTACAACACTTGATGCTGTGTCAGGCCGTCGGCAAGGCTGTTGTTATTGGTACAACAGGTTTTACGTCGCAGCAAAAGCAGCAGATCAGCGCTGCAGCCGCAGATATTCCGGTGGTTATGGCGCCGAACATGAGTGCCGGTGTCAATATCAGTCTGAAATTACTTGAGTTGGCCGCCAAAGCCATGGGGGATGATGTTGATATCGAAATCGTCGAAGCTCACCACCGTCATAAGAAAGATGCGCCGTCGGGGACTGCCCTGCGCATGGGAGAGGTCATAGCCGACGCGTTGGGACGCAAGCTGGAAGAGGTCGCTGTTTACGGGCGTGAGGGAGTCGGCGAGGAACGTGACCGCAAGACCATCGGTTTTGCAACGATACGCGCCGGTGATATCGTCGGCGATCATACCGTCATTTTTGCAGGTAACGGCGAACGGCTGGAGATTACACACAAAGCCAGCAGTCGCATGACCTTTGCCAGCGGCGCAGTGCGGGCTGCGACCTGGTTGGCAGGCCGTACGCCCGGACTGTACTCGATTGACGATGTGCTGGGCTTGAATGTTACATAAAGACGGTATTCGTCGTAGACAGTTGCAGGTCCGTTTGCGTATAATTTCGTCTCAGTATGAACATGACTGAGCACAACACAAGACAGCATTTTTAAAAAGGCGGAATGAGAGGCAGCTTTCATTCCGCTTTTTTTCGCCTGTCTTATCATCCGGGAGATCACATTGAATAATCCAGCAGTTCTGGCCCTTGAAGATGGCAGTGTCTTTCGGGGCAAGGCTATCGGTGCCCTGGGTCTGACCAGCGGGGAGGTCGTTTTTAACACGGCCATGACCGGCTACCAGGAAATCCTGACCGATCCGTCTTATGCCAGGCAGGTCGTGACTTTGACTTATCCGCATATCGGCAATACCGGCGTCAATGCCGAGGATAACGAATCTGATCGTGTCTGGGCGGCAGGCCTGGTGATCCGCAATCTGGCGATGACGGTCAGTAACTGGCGCAGCGAGCAAAGCCTGGAAGAGTTTCTGAAAGATCAGAATGTGGTATCGATCGCCGAAATTGATACCCGGGCGCTGACTCAGCTATTAAGAGACAAGGGGCCATTAAATGGCTGCATTCTCAGCGGCGAATTATTAGCCGAAAAGGGAGAAGCCTTCGCCATTGAGCAGGCCAGGGCTTTCCCGGGCCTGAAGGGCATGGACCTTGCCAAAGAAGTCTCAGTGGCGGCGAATTACGAGTGGACGCAGGGTGAATGGTTGCCGGGTGGTGTCGGTTATCCGGAGCCGCAACACGAAAACCCCTTCCACGTAGTCGCCTATGACTATGGAGTCAAACGCAATATCCTGCGGATGCTGGCGCAGAGAAATTGCAAAGTGACTGTCGTGCCCGCACAGACACCGGCGGCTGAGGTGCTGGCGATGAACCCTGATGGGGTATTTCTTTCCAACGGGCCGGGTGATCCCGAGCCCTGCGACTATGCCATTGCGGCAATCCGTGAAGTGCTGGAAACAGACATTCCGGTTTTTGGTATCTGTCTGGGCTGTCAATTGCTGGCGCTGGCCTGTGGTGCGCGCACTGTCAAAATGCAACTTGGGCATCACGGAGCAAACCACCCGGTACAGAACCTGGATGATGGCACAGTCCTGATCACCAGTCAGAACCATGGTTTTGCTGTTGATGAGAAGACACTGCCAGCTAATTTACGGGCAACCCACCGATCGCTGTTTGATGGTTCCCTGCAGGGAGTGGAACGCACGGATAAGCCAGCATTTGCATTCCAGGGGCATCCCGAGGCCAGCCCTGGCCCACATGATATTGCACCCCTGTTCGATAAATTTGTGAGCTTGATGGAAAAACGCGCTGCCCGTTGATCCGGTGGCCAACTCATATTCAGACACGGTTAAGTTATGCCTAAACGTACAGATATTAATAGCATCCTGATTATCGGCGCTGGCCCGATTGTAATTGGTCAGGCCTGTGAGTTTGACTATTCAGGTGCCCAGGCCTGCCAGGCGCTACGCGAAGAAGGTTACCGGGTGATTCTGGTGAACTCCAATCCGGCAACCATCATGACCGACCCGGCAATGGCTGATGCAACTTACATTGAGCCGGTTACCTGGCAGATTGTCGAAAAAATCATAGAAAAAGAGCGTCCTGACGCTATTTTACCAACCATGGGTGGCCAGACAGCGCTTAATTGTGCGCTGGACCTGGAGCGCCATGGCGTGCTGGCCAAGTACAATGTGGAAATGATCGGCGCGCGCGCCGAGTCGATTGATAAGGCGGAAGATCGCGAATTGTTCGACGACGCGATGAAGGCGATTGGCCTGGAAACACCGCGTCACGGCATCGCCCGCTCAATGGATGAGGCGTTTGCGGCGCTGGATCTGGTTGGCTTCCCCTGTATTATCCGCCCCTCGTTTACCATGGGCGGCAGTGGCGGCGGCATTGCGTATAACAAAGAAGAATTTGTTGAAATATGCACTCGCGGCATGGAGCTTTCCCCCACCAATGAGCTGTTGATTGATGAATCACTGATTGGCTGGAAAGAATATGAGATGGAAGTTGTGCGTGACAAAAACGACAACTGCATCATCGTCTGTACCATTGAAAATTTCGACGCCATGGGTGTACATACCGGCGACTCAATTACCGTCGCGCCGTCTCAGACGCTGACTGATAAAGAGTTCCAGATTCTGCGTAATGCTTCCATCGACGTGCTGCGCGAGATTGGCGTTGAGACGGGTGGATCCAATGTGCAGTTCGGCATGTGTCCCAAGACTGGCCGCCTGGTCGTTATTGAAATGAATCCGCGCGTGTCCAGATCATCCGCGTTGGCATCCAAGGCCACAGGCTTCCCGATTGCCCGGGTTGCTGCCAAGCTGGCGGTTGGCTTTACACTGGATGAGCTGAGTAACGAAATCACCGGAGGTGCAACACCCGCATCTTTCGAGCCGACTATCGACTATGTCGTTACAAAAATCCCGCGTTTTACCTTCGAAAAATTCCCTGAAGCCAATGACCGTATCACCACCCAGATGAAGTCTGTGGGTGAAGTGATGGCCATTGGTCGCACTTTCCAGGAATCCCTGCAGAAAGCGTTGCGCGGCCTGGAAGTGGGTATCAGCGGTTTCGACCCGATACTCGATACCGGGCTAAGTGACGCCATGGACATTCTGCGTGGCGAGCTGATGGATGCCGGCAGTGACCGTATTCGTTATATTGGCGACGCCTTCCGTCAGGGTTTGTCCCTGGAAACTGTGACTGAACTGACTGGTATCGACCCCTGGTTCCTGGCGCAGATTGAAGACCTGATTAAAGACGAAGCGCAACTGGCAGGTCAGGCACTGAAGGCCTTGACCAAAGATCAGATGTTTGCCCTCAAGCGCAAAGGCTTTTCAGATGCCCGGCTGGCCACCCTGCTGGACGAGCCGGAACAGAACGTGCGTGACCATCGTCACGCCCTGGGTGTGCGCCCGGTTTATAAGCGGGTCGATACCTGCGCTGCAGAATTCAAATCAACAACAGCCTACATGTATTCCTGCTACGAGGAAATCTGCGAGGCGCAGCCCAGTGATCGCAAGAAGATCATGGTGCTGGGCGGCGGGCCAAACCGCATCGGTCAGGGTATTGAGTTTGACTACTGCTGTGTACACGCTGCCCTGGCGATGCGCGAGGATGGTTATGAAACCATCATGGTCAACTGCAACCCGGAGACAGTATCGACTGACTATAACATCTCTGACCGCCTGTACTTTGAACCGGTGACGCTGGAGGATGTGCTGGAAATCGTTGAGCTGGAAAAGCCGGCCGGTGTGATTGTTCAGTTTGGCGGGCAGACACCGCTGAATCTGGCAACTCGCCTGGAGCAGGCCGGGGTGCCGGTGATTGGGACCAAGCCCGATGCCATCGATCTGGCTGAAGACCGCGAACGCTTCCAGCAATTAATTCTGAAGCTGGGTCTCAAGCAGCCACCGAACTGCATCGTGCGCAGTGTTGAGCAATGCATCACCGAGGCCGAGCGTATTTCTTACCCGCTGGTTGTGCGCCCTTCCTATGTGCTGGGTGGTCGCGCCATGGAGATCGTCTATAACGAGGAAGAACTGACCCGTTATATGCGCACTACGGTCAAGGTGGGTAACGACAGTCCGGTGCTGCTGGATTACTTCCTGAATGCAGCTATTGAGATCGATGTTGATCTGGTCAGTGATGGCAAAGATGTAGTTGTTGGCGCCATCATGCAGCATATTGAGCAGGCGGGAGTGCACTCAGGCGACTCGGCCTGTTCGCTGCCACCCTATAATCTGCCTGCGCAAGTGCAGGACAAAATTCGCCAGCAGGTCACCAGTCTGGCAAGAGAGCTGGGTGTTGTTGGTCTGATGAACGCGCAGATGGCCTATCAGGACGGCGAAGTTTATGTGATCGAGGTTAACCCGCGTGCTTCAAGAACCGTTCCATTTGTCTCCAAGTGTATCGGTGTGTCTCTTGCCAAAGTGGCTGCCCGTTGCATGGTGGGCAATACGCTGGCCGAGCAGGGTTTTACCAAAGAGATCATTCCTCGCACTTATGCGGTCAAGGAAGCTGTGTTCCCGTTTAATAAGTTCCCGGGTGTTGATCCGATTCTGGGGCCGGAAATGAAATCCACTGGTGAGGTGATGGGGGTTGGTGAAACATTTGCCGAAGCCTTTGCCAAATCCCAGTTGGGAGCGGGTGAAGAGATTGCCAAGTCCGGAACGGTATTCATCAGTGTGCGAGAAACTGACAAGCCGCGCGTGGCTGAAGTGGCCAGTCGATTCCATCAACTTGGGTTCAGCCTGGTAGCAACAACAGGTACGGCAGCCATCATCGAGGCTGCCGGTCTGCCAGTGAGGCGGGTTAATAAGGTCATGGAAGGTCGGCCGCACATCGTTGATATGATCAAGAATGACGAGATCGCACTGGTGGTCAATACCACAGAGGGCAAACAGGCGATTGCCGATTCCTCTACCATCCGCCGCACGGCGCTGCGCCATGATGTGTTCTGCACAACAACGCTGGCAAGCGCCAGTGCGGTATGCGATGCGCTGCAGTTTGGTGACCAATTGTCTGTCTATACCATCCAGGAGCTTCATCAGCGACTGGATCAGGCGGTCTGAAACAGCAAACTCGCTTGTCCTATGGACAAGTGTCAATAAACTGTCCATTATATAGATTCAATAAGGTGCTGGCGGGATTCCCTAAGCAGGGGATCCCGCCGGTATTTTTTTTATTCTTTGATTAAGGATCTTCAGGATCTGCGAGAGTGATATGAGAAAAGTGCCTATGACCATTGGCGGAGCGGAGCGATTGCGCGCTGAGCTCAATGAGTTGAAAACGGTAAAACGACCCGCGATTATTCAGGCAATCGCTGAAGCCCGGGAACATGGCGATCTGAAGGAGAACGCCGAGTACCATGCGGCTCGCGAGCAGCAGAGTTTCTGCGAGGGGCGTATAAAGGAAATTGAAGGCAAGCTGGCTGACTCGGAGATTATTGATGTCACCCAGATCCCTGCAACAGGCAAAGTCATCTTCGGGGCAACAGTGACGCTGCTGAACCTGGATACTGAGGCCACTATGCGTTATCAGATCGTGGGTGAGGATGAGGCCGATGTTAAGGCCGGTAAAATCTCAGTGGCATCACCGATTGCGCGCGCCATCATGGGCAAAGAGGAAGGTGACGAAGTGGTTGTGAAGGCACCTTCCGGCGAGATTGAATACGAAATCGACAAAGTGGAGCACCTGTAATCCTGCTACAGACGCGGCTGCCACAGGCGCAGTCGCGTCAATTCCCTGTTTTCAATTCCCTGTCTGGCCGTGACGCAGCAGATTCGACAGTTTAGGATCGGGTTGACGGGCCGCACGAAACAATACTGCGATATTTCCGATACTCTGCACGCGTTCCGCGCCACTGAGACTGCAAATCTCAGTAATTGCCTGCTGGCGCAACTCCCTGTCACCTACCTGCACTTTGACTTTAATCAGTTCATGCTGGGTCAGGGCGCGGTCAATTTCTTTCATGACACTTTCTGCCAGGCCATTCTGGGCAACAGTGACAACCGGTTTTAGGTTGTGGGCAATGCTTCGAAATTGCTTAAGCTGTTGATTGCTAAGTTTTTGTGCTTTGTCGGTCATAATGATTCCAGCGCAGGTGGGTGATCGCGAAGGTATCTTCTGATACCGGGGGGCGAATTGTAGGACAGCAATTCTTGGACAATCAAGAGTTCTATCTTGTAATATCACAGCTAACCCCCATCTAGGATACAGACTCGTTAAGTGAATCACAGACTGGCTAAGGGCGGTCGTCTCCACCCGTCGATAAAAGACAAGCGTGACGGGTATCAGGATAAAAATATAATGATTCCGGGGTTTGAGGGAATGGCAAAGGCCGTTTTTGCGGTCTTATCTGTTTGAAATTGACACATGAAGGGGGTTTCCCTTGAACGATATGGCGAAGAATTTACTGCTTTGGATGGTAATTGCGGCGGTTCTGCTGACGGTATTCAACAATATCAATCAGGAGCCGACGAGCTCGCAGGTTAACTACTCTGACTTTATTCGAGAGGTCAGGACCGGGCAGGTGAGCTCAGTCAATATATCCGGAGTCTCTGTCGCCGGTGTGCGAACCGATAACACCCGCTTTACCACTACCATCCCGATGATTGGCGACGATCAGCTGATGGATGATCTGTTTAACAATGGTGTACAGATTCGCGCCTCAGAGCCGGAGCGGCAGTCGCTCTGGACTCAGTTGCTGGTCGCCAGTTTCCCGATTCTGATCATTATTGCCCTGTTCTTTTTCTTTATGCGGCAGATGCAGGGAGGTGCTGGCGGCGGCAAGGGCGGTCCGATGTCCTTTGGCAAGAGCAAGGCCAAGCTGCTGGGTGAAGATCAGATCAAGGTCACCTTTGCCGACGTGGCGGGTGTCGAGGAAGCCAAAGAGGATGTCAAGGAGCTGGTCGACTTCCTGCGGGAGCCGGACAAATTCCAGCGCCTGGGCGGCAAAATCCCACGCGGCATTCTGATGGTAGGACAGCCTGGTACCGGTAAGACTTTGCTGGCCAAGGCAATCGCCGGCGAAGCCAAGGTACCGTTTTTCTCGATTTCCGGTTCGGACTTTGTGGAAATGTTTGTGGGTGTGGGTGCGTCGCGAGTTCGTGACATGTTTGACCAGGCCAAGAAGCAGGCACCCTGCATTATCTTTATCGACGAGATTGATGCCGTGGGTCGGCATCGTGGCGCCGGTCTCGGTGGTGGCCACGATGAGCGTGAGCAAACCCTGAACCAGTTGCTGGTTGAGATGGATGGCTTTGAGGTAAATGATGGCATCATTGTGATTGCTGCCACTAACCGTCCCGATGTGCTGGACCCTGCGCTGCTGCGGCCGGGCCGCTTCGACCGTCAGGTTGTGGTCGGGTTGCCGGATATTCGTGGCCGCGAGCAAATTCTGAAAGTACACATGCGTAAAGTGCCGATAGCCGACAATGTTGATGCCGGCGTGATTGCGCGCGGTACACCGGGTTTCTCGGGTGCGGATCTGGCGAACCTGGTTAACGAGGCGGCACTGTTTGCGGCTCGTTCCAGCAAGCGTCTGGTAACCATGGAAGAGTTTGAGAAAGCTAAAGACAAGATCATGATGGGTACTGAACGAAAGTCCATGGTCATGTCTGAAAAGGAGAAAACCAATACAGCGTACCATGAGGCCGGACACGCGATTGTTGGCCGCCTGGTGCCTGAGCATGACCCTGTCTACAAAGTAAGCATCATTCCTCGGGGTCGCGCACTGGGTGTCACCATGTTCCTGCCCGAAGAGGATCGCTATAGTTTGAGCAAGCGGGCCATTCTCAGTCAGATCTGCAGTCTTTACGGTGGTCGAATTGCTGAAGAAATGACCCTCGGAGAAGAGGGTGTGACGACGGGTGCGTCCAACGATATTCAGCGTGCTACAGAAATGGCCCGCAATATGGTGACCAAGTGGGGGCTGTCTGAAAAACTGGGTCCGCTGATGTATGCGGAAGATGACGGCGAGGTCTTCCTGGGTCGCTCGGCCGGCAGTTCACAGACGCATCACTCCGGTGAAACGGCCAAACTGATCGACGAGGAAATCAAAAGCATCATCGATTACTGCTACGGCACTGCGAAGCGCCTGCTTGACGAAAACCGCGACAAGCTGGAACTGATGAAAGATGCTTTGATGGAGTACGAGACCATCGACGTTGAGCAGATCAACGACATAATGGAAGGGCGCAAACCACGTCCACCGGCCGATTGGTCTGATGATAATGGTGGGTCAGGAAGCGGAGTGCGATCAGTTCCGGCTGATGAGGAGCGCACCACTGAGAAGCCCATAGGCGGCCCTGCCAGTGAGCATTGATTGACGCGTGCCATTCGCCATGGACGATGTGCAGGATGACAGCGTGACTCCCCGGCGGGGGCTGCAGTGCGGCTCCCGCTGGCTGGATCTTTCCCTTCCTGCCGTTATGGGAATTCTGAATGTAACTCCTGACTCCTTTTCGGACGGTGGTCGCCTCTCTGGCAGCTCCGATGCTGCGCAGTTTCAAATCTCTCTGGATAAAACCCTGACTGTCGCTTCTTCCATGATTGATGCGGGCGCAGTCATTCTCGACGTGGGTGGTGAGTCAACCCGCCCGGGTGCGGTGCAGGTCTCTGAGCAGGAGGAACTGGACCGTGTCCTGCCTGTTGTTGAGGCGCTTCAGGCTGAGTTCGACGTGATTGTTTCTGTGGACACCAGTACGCCTGCGTTAATGCGGGCTGCAGCGTCGGCTGGAGCCGGTATGATCAACGACATCCGGGCTCTGCAGCGCACGGGCGCTGTACAGGCGGCGGCTGACACTGATATGGCCGTGTGCCTGATGCATATGCAGGGCGAGCCAGGCACTATGCAGCAGAACCCCCAGTATCAGGATGTTGTTGCAGAGGTGCGATCTTTTCTGGAGCAACGTGTCGATATATGTCGTGCCGCCGGCATTGGCGGGCAGCGAATATGCATCGACCCGGGTTTCGGGTTCGGGAAAACCCCGGCTCATAATTACCGGCTGCTGGCGCGGCTATCCGATTTTGCGGCTACTGGCCTGCCAGTATTGGCCGGCATGTCACGGAAATCGATGATTGGCAATATTATTGGAAAAAGTGTCGACGAACGCCTTGCCGGCAGTCTGGCAGCAGCGGTATTGTCGGTCATAAATGGGGCAAATATCGTGCGTGTGCACGATGTGGCCGAAACCGTCGATGCTTTGCGCATCGTCGAAACAATGCAACATTATTGCTAGAGAGTTGTCAGATAATCGAGAGTGTCATGGAAGCAAATAACAAACAGGAAAAGCGCTATTTTGGTACCGACGGCATTCGTGGTCATGTTGGACAGTATCCGATAACCCCTGATTTTATGCTGAAACTGGGCTGGGCGGCCGGCAAGGTGTTTGCCTGCACTGAAGGTCAGCGCAGCAAGATTCTTATTGGTAAGGACACCCGGGTTTCCGGGTATATGTTCGAAGCCGCGCTGGAGTCGGGTCTGGCCTCTGCCGGCGTTGATATTCACATGCTGGGTCCGATGCCGACACCCGCTGTCGCTTACCTGACCCGAACATTCCAGGCGCAGGCCGGCATTGTTATCAGCGCCTCACACAATGCCTTTGCCGATAATGGTATTAAATTTTTCTCCGGTGACGGCAGTAAGTTGCCGGATGAGACAGAGCTGGCCATCGAGTCCTATCTGGAGCGTGATATCACAACAGTCAGTTCGCAGCAGATTGGCAAGGTTTCCCGCATTACAGATGCTGCCGGACGTTATATTGAATATTGTAAGGGTACGATTCCGGGCAGTGCGGTGCTGCGCGGTCTGCGCATTGTAGTCGATTGCGCAAACGGGGCCACTTATCATGTTGCAGCGAATGTATTCTCTGAGCTTGGAGCCACGGTAAAGGCTATTGCGGTTGCCCCCAATGGCATGAATATCAATGAGGGTTGCGGGTCAACCGCGCCTGAGCGGCTGGTCGAAGAGGTGCTTGCCGAGCAGGCTGATTTGGGCATTGCCTTTGATGGCGATGGTGACCGCGTGGTAATGGTGGATCATCTGGGCAATCTTGTTGATGGTGACGAGATACTATACATCATTGCCAGGGATCGTCATCGGCGCAAGCGTGGCTTTGGTGGAGTGGTTGGAACGCAAATGAGCAACCTGGGTCTGGAGCTTGGGCTGGATGCATTGGGAATTCCATTCGTTCGCACCAAAGTGGGTGATCGTTACGTCATGGAAGCGCTCAAGACGCATGGCTGGCTGCTGGGTGGTGAGTCATCAGGGCATATTGTATGTATGGATGTCGCGACGACCGGCGATGGGATCGTCTCAGCGCTGCAGGTTCTTGCCGCGATGGTGCAGGGCGAATCCAATTTGTACGAGTTGCGCAGTCACATGCAAAAAATGCCACAATGCATGATTAATGTGCCGGTCTCCGACAGGAAAAGCGTTATGTCGGACCGGGCTGTGCTGGCTGCGGCAAAGGCGCTGGAGCAGAAAATGGCCGGTAAGGGGCGGGTGTTGCTCCGGCCTTCCGGAACCGAACCGCTGGTGCGGGTGATGGTTGAGGGTCAGGATGACGATCAGGTCAGGCGCTACGCTGCTGAGCTGGCTGCTGTAGTTGAGTCGGTCAAATAAGGTCGTTGAATAGAGTGGCGTGCTGTCTTGCAAGCCGAATGTAAACTGGTTATAGTGGCGCCCCGATTTTCGATAGCCGGGTTGCCGGGTGACAGAGGACAATCCGCACATGCGTCGGGCATTGGTAGCCGGAAACTGGAAGATGAATGGCAGTCGCTCAGATATCGGGGAGTTAATCTCTTCTCTGGTGGCTGAGCTTGGTGACGGGGTTAATGGTGTTGATATCGTGGTGTGTCCGCCATTCCCTTATCTGAACCAGGTGGCTGATGCCGCGCACGGCAGCGAGCTGGTGCTGGGTGCCCAGAATCTGAGTGAATATTCGTCTGGTGCTTATACCGGCGAAGTATCAGCCAGCATGTTGCAGGACTTTCGGGTTCGCTATGTCATTGTGGGGCACTCCGAGCGACGCAGTCTGTTTGCCGAGAGCAACCAACAGGCAGCGTCCAAGTTTGTGGCGGCCCGTGAGGCTGGTCTGACACCCATTCTTTGCGTTGGCGAGACAGGCGAGCAGCGCTCCGCCGGTCAGGCCTTGCAGGTTGTGGCCGATCAGATAGATTTTGTAGTCGGTGTCGCGGGTATTGCAGCGATGGCTGAGGCGGTAATTGCCTATGAGCCGGTCTGGGCAATCGGGTCTGGAGAGTCTGCCACCAGCCAGCAGGCTCAGGAAATGCATGCGCATATTCGCGGGCTGCTTGCGGCTCACGATGAGGATGTGGCTGCGGCAGTGCAGATCCTTTACGGCGGTAGTGTATCAGCTGCTAATGCCGAGGAGTTGTTTGCCTGTCCCGATATCGATGGCGGCTTGGTGGGCGGTGCGTCGCTGGACGCGCAGTCCTTTATACGAATTTGTAAAAGTGTGAGTTGAATTATGGAAACGCTGGTTGTGATAGTGCACGTCATTGCAGCGATCGCCATCATTGCGCTGGTGCTGCTGCAGCAAGGCAAGGGTGCTGATGCGGGTGCGGCATTTGGTAGCGGAGCGTCGCAGACTGTCTTTGGTGCTTCGGGATCGGGAAATTTTCTCACTCGCACCACAACAATTGTGGCCGTTGTGTTTTTTGTAACCAGCCTGGTCCTGGCAATTTTTGCCAGGCAATACAGCGTTGGTGCTGGTTTTGACAGCGATGCGCCGGTTGTGAATCCTGCGTTGCTGCAGGAAATGCAGCAGCAGTCCGATATACCGCAAGTCAGTGCGCCAGCATCAGGGTCTGATATTCCGGTGGTACCGGACAGCCAATAAAAGTTTTAGCCGAAGTGGTGGAATTGGTAGACACGCTATCTTGAGGGGGTAGTGACCGTATGGTCGTGCGAGTTCAAGTCTCGCCTTCGGCACCAAATTAGATTTGACAGATGTCTGGGTGGTTAAGTAGAATACCCACCCTCAGATGACGGCAAAGCCAGAAGTCGTCGTACTTAATTGAAGTTTTTGTTGCGGGGTGGAGCAGTCTGGCAGCTCGTCGGGCTCATAACCCGAAGGTCGTAGGTTCAAATCCTGCCCCCGCTACCAATTCGCAGTTGCTGAGCTTTGCGGCCAGTGCTGTTTCAAAAGGCCCCTTGATGGGGCTTTTTGTTAGGTGGTCTGAAAATCCGCAGGCTCTTTCGGGTATGCGTTGATTGGCCCTTGCTGACAGTGATATGTGTTATACGTAGTGGGCCACAGGCCCACTTTTTGTTTGTGCTTTAGTCAGGGTGTGTTGGATTTGACAACATCAGCAGACAATATTGCAGAGATGCTGCGTCCGACCGTGCAGGCGCTGAACCTGGATCTGTGGGGAGTAGAGTACCTGACCAGGGGGCGTTCAGCACTGCTGCGCATATATATCGATGGACCCGAAGGGGTCACCATCGATGATTGTGAGCGTGTGAGTCGGCAGGTTAGCGCTGTGTTGGATGTCGAAGACCCGCTGCCCGGTGAGTATACTCTTGAGGTCTCATCCCCGGGGCTGGACAGACCACTGTTTTATTTTGAACAGTTCGGTCAGTTTGTGGGTGAAGTTGTGAATCTGCGTTTGCGCGGGCCACTGAATGGTCGCCGCAAGTTTAAGGGTGTTCTGGAAAAGGCAGACGCCGGCATCATTAGCATGACAGTGGATAATGAACAGATTGAAATTCCGTATGATCAGGTTGAAAAGGCCAACATTGCGTTTTAGCGGCGCGTGTTCCGTTTGTAAGGTGACACTACTATGATGAGTAAAGAAATTCTGGCAGTTGCAGACGCGGTCTCGAATGAGAAGGGAGTGTCACGTGACGTTATATTCGAAGCCATCGAAACCGCTCTGGCAACGGCTACCAAGAAACGCTTTGAGGGTGAAGAAGCAGAGTGCCGTGTTGCGATCAATCGCAAGACCGGTCAATACGAGTCGTATCGCGTCTGGACGGTGGTTTCCGATGAAGATTTCGAAGAGCCGGGTCACCAGCTGACGCTGGAGCAGGCTCGTGAAAAAGACGCAAACCTGGATATCGGTGATGTCTGGGAAGAGAAGATCGACAATGCCGAGTTCGGTCGGATTGCCGCCCAGACTGCCAAGCAGGTTATTGTACAGAAGGTTCGTGAGGCTGAGCGCGACCTGGTTGTAGCCGAATACCGTGACCGCATTGGTCAGCTGGTATCGGGTACCGTCAAAAAAGTGACCCGCGAGAGCGTGCTGGTTGACTTGGGTGGTAATGCAGAAGCCGTGTTGATGCGCGACCAGATGATCCCGCGCGAAATGTTCCGCACGGGCGATCGCATTCGTGCGCTGTTGCAGGATGTGCGTCATGAAGTGCGGGGTCCGCAACTGTTTCTGAGTCGCACTGCACCGGAAATGCTGATTGAGCTGTTCAAAATTGAAGTGCCCGAGATCGCCGATGGTGTGATTGAAATTCGTGCGGCTGCCAGAGATCCGGGTTCACGAGCCAAAATCGTGGTCAGTACCAACGATGGTCGAATTGATCCGGTTGGAGCCTGCGTGGGTATGCGTGGTTCGCGCGTCCAGGTGGTATCCAATGAACTGGCCAATGAACGTATCGACATCATTTTGTGGGACGATAACCCCGCGCAGCTGGTTATCAATGCCATGGCGCCCGCGGAAGTTGCCTCAATTATCATGGACGAAGACAGTCATACCATGGATGTGGCGGTCGAAGAAGATAATCTGGCACAGGCCATAGGCCGCAGTGGCCAGAATGTTCGTCTGTCAGCCGAGCTGACAGGATGGGCGATCAATGTAATGAGCATTGATGAAGCCCAGGAAAAGCAGCAGCAGGAGGCCAGCACCTATATCATGGCTTTCATGAACAAGCTGGATGTGGATGAGGATGTTGCCGAGCTGCTGGTCAGCGAAGGTTTCACCTCTCTGGAGGAAATCGCT
The DNA here is from genome assembly GCF_001444425.1 of Pseudohongiella spirulinae. Classification (NCBI taxonomy): domain Bacteria; kingdom Pseudomonadati; phylum Pseudomonadota; class Gammaproteobacteria; order Pseudomonadales; family Pseudohongiellaceae; genus Pseudohongiella; species Pseudohongiella spirulinae. The sequence continues at coordinate 2,894,725 of NZ_CP013189.1, read as the reverse complement.
TATGTCCCCATGGATGAGCTGCTGAATATAGATGGTTTTGACGAAGATATTGCCAGGGAATTACGTGACCGTGCCCGGGATGCGCTGTTGACACAGGCCATCGCTTCCGAAGAAGGCCTGTCCAGTGCCAATCTGGAAGCTGACCTGCTGAATATGGAAGGCATGGACGATACACTGGCAATGGCTCTGGCCGGAAAAGGGATTCTGAATATGGAAGACCTGGCCGAACAGTCAATTGATGAATTGATGGATATTGACGGTATGGATGAAGAACGTGCCGGCAAACTGATTATGACGGCTCGTGCACCGTGGTTTGAGTAAATCGGGCAGCAAGAGCAGACAGGAGTAACTAGATGGCAGATGTAACAGTCGGCGAACTGGCCAAAGTGGTTGGTGTGACCGAAGAACGGCTTCTGGCCCAGATCAAGGAAGCAGGCCTTCCGCATAAACGTGCGGATGAGCTGATTTCCAATGAAGACAAGAACACATTGTTGTTGTTCCTGCGGCGCAGCCACGGGGCGACAGCGGCTGCCGACGCTGCTCCCAAGAAAATTACGCTGAAACGCAAAACGGTAGAGACCCTGAAGACATCGTCCGGCCAGGGGCGTGGCAAGACCGTCAGTGTTGAAGTGCGAAAAAAACGCACCTATGTAAAACGCAGCGAACTGCAGCCAGAAAAACCTGAAGAGCAGGTCGAGGTTGAAACCAGCGTCGAGCAGGAAGTGGCGCCGGTTGAAACAGCAGTTACCGAAAACACAGCGCCAGAGCTTGCAGCGCAACCACCAGCTGCAGAACAGGCCGCTGAGCCTGTTGCAGAATCTGCGCAAACAGAAACAGAAGCGGCTCCGGAGCCGGCTCCTGAAGAAAGCAAAGAAGCGCCTGCCAAACCGACAGCGCCCAAGCTGGCAGCCGTGCCGGAAGCCGCTCCGGCGCATCCGGGTAAGAACAAGGCACCTGCCAAATCCGGCCGCAAGGGTGGCATGGATGATAAGGATGAAGACAAAAAGCCCAGTTTCAAAAAGAAAGCAGCTGCCACCAAAAAAGGCGGCAAAGCGCGGCTTGATGACTTTGTACTTGAGGATGGCGAGTTTGACGGTGGTGGTCGTGGCCGCCGTGGTGGCCCGCGCAAGAAACCCCGCAGCAAGCAGCATGGCTTTGAGAAACCGACCGAATTCATCTCCCGTGAAATAATTATCGGTGAGGCCAACACAGTGGGTGACCTGGCACAAAAGATGTCGGTCAAGTCTGCAGAGCTGATTAAAGCACTTTTCAAGATGGGCGTTATGGCGACCATCAATCAGGCCCTGGATCAGGATACGGCAACGCTGTTGATAGAAGAAATGGGTCATACAGCCCGATTCGTTTCGGCCGATGCGATTGAGGATGATCTGTACGAATCCCTGGCTTACGAAGGCGGTGATGAAGCCATTACCCGAGCACCGGTTGTGACTGTTATGGGGCACGTTGACCACGGCAAAACTTCCTTGCTTGACTATATCCGCAAGGCATCCGTTGCGGCCGGTGAGGCGGGCGGCATTACCCAGCACATTGGTGCTTATCACGTAGAAACCGACCACGGTATGATCTGCTTCCTGGATACGCCGGGACACGCTGCGTTCAGCGCTATGCGTTCTCGTGGTGCCAAGGCAACTGACGTCGTAGTGCTGGTCTGTGCGGCTGATGATGGTGTCAAACCGCAGACCGAAGAAGCTATTCAACACGCTCGCGCAGCGAATGTGCCCATTGTTGTGGCTATCACCAAAGTTGATAAAGACGGTATTGATATCGACAAGGTCACCAGCGAACTGGCGGCCAAAGATGTGATCCCGGAAAGCTGGGGTGGCGACGTGCAGTTTGTGCAGGTGTCTGCCCACACAGGGCAGGGCATTGATGAGTTGCTGGAGTCGATTCTGCTGCAGGCCGAGTTGCTGGAATTGAAGGCTTTTGTTGATGCGCCGGGTAAAGGTGTGGTGATCGAATCAAGGCTGGATAAAGGCCGCGGCCCGGTTGCCTCGGTCCTGGTACAAAATGGCACCTTGAATGTCGGTGATACTATACTGGCCGGTTATGAATATGGTCGAGTTCGTGCTCTGATCGATGAGGCGGGGCGGCAGGTCAAATCCGCCGGTCCTTCTATTCCGGTAGAAGTGCTGGGCTTTAATGGTGTGCCTGAAGCCGGTGATGAGTTTGTGGTTGTTGCTGACGAGAAAAAAGCCCGCGAAGTGGCCGAATTCCGTCGCGAGAAACACAAAGACAAGATGGCCGCGCTACAGCAGGGCAACAAGCTCGAAGCCATGTTTGCCGGTATCGGCAAGGCAGGCAAGAACATTCTCAACGTGATTATCAAAGCCGATGTGCGTGGTTCCATGGAGGCGATTGTTGGCTCCCTGCAGAAGCTGGGCACTGATGAAGTTGAAGTTAATGTGGTGGCGTCCGGTGTCGGTGGTATCTCAGAGACGGATGCCCATCTGGCGGCGACGTCCAGCGCCATGCTGATTGGTTTTAACGTCCGTGCGGATAAGTCTGCCCGTGAGGTTATTGAAAACGAAGGCATTAACCTGCGTTACTACAACGTCATCTACGATGTGATTGATGACGTGAAAGCCATCCTGGGCGGCATGCTGGAGCCCGAATTACGTGAAGAGATTCTGGGCGTGGCAGAAGTACGTGACGTGTTCAATTCGCCCAAGTTTGGTCAGGTGGCCGGCTGCATGGTGGTTGAAGGCACGGTCTACCGCAGCCGCCCGATCCGTGTATTGCGTGACAACGTGGTGATTTTTGAAGGCGAGCTGGAATCATTGCGCCGCTTCAAGGATGACGCCAGCGAAGTCCGAAATGGCATGGAGTGTGGCATAGGCGTGAAGAACTACAATGACGTAAAAGTGGGCGACAAGATTGAGGTGTATCAGACCACTGAGGTTGCCAGAACACTCTGATGACTAAACCATCGCCTCGGACACAACGGGTAGCCGACCAGATTCAGCGAATTCTGGCGGACCTGATTATGCGTGAAATCCGTGATCCGCGCCTGGGCATGGTGTCGGTGACTGGCGTTGATGTGAGTCGCGACTTTGCCTACGCCACGGTTTACGTGACCGTAATGATGCGTGATGGTGGCGGTCTGGATGTGCAACTGGCTGACATGGGTGAGCTGGACAGAAAGCAGATTGAGGACAGTCTGGCAGTGCTGAATCATGCGGCCGGGTATTTGCGCAGCCTGTTGGGCAAAGAGTTGAGCCTGCGCACCACGCCAGCGCTCAAGTTTCGTTACGATGACAGCATTGCCCGCGGACGTTACCTGTCCAGTCTTATCGATCAGGCTCTGACCGAAGACAGCAAACATCCGCACGATGACAGTCAGGCCGTCGACGACTCAAGTCACGAGGGCCGGTAGATCAGTGGCACGAAAGCAAAAAGGCCGCCCGGTCAGCGGCATACTGCTGCTGGATAAGCCGCAGGGGATGAGCTCCAACGCCTGCCTGCAGCAGGCCAAGCGTCTTTTTCAGGCGTCCAAGGCGGGTCATACAGGTGCACTGGACCCGCTGGCTACCGGAGTATTACCCCTGTGTTTTGGGGAAGCGACCAAGGTTTCACAGTTTTTGCTGGATGCGGACAAGTGTTATCTAGCCCGCATCAAGCTGGGGGAAAGAACCGATACCGCTGATGCTGAAGGTGAGATTATCAGCCGCCGGTCTGCTGAGCACGTGACAAAGGAATTGCTTGTCAAAACCCTGTCACGGTTCAGAGGTCAAATTGAGCAGCTGCCGCCCATGTATTCGGCGCTTAAACATAAAGGGCAGCCCCTGTACAAGCTGGCCAGAGCCGGTCAGGAAGTGGAGCGCAAGCCGCGGTTGATTACCGTTCATGAACTGATTCTAAAGGAATTTGGCGGGAATGAGCTGGTATTGGAAATTCGCTGCAGCAAGGGCACCTACATACGCTCGATAGCCGATGACCTGGGTGAACTGCTGAATTGCGGTGCACACGTCACCGAGCTGCGACGCTTGCAGGCTGGCTGCTTCGGACTGGAAGAGTGTATCACGCCGCAAGCCTTGCAGCAGTGTTATGATACGCAGGGTCTGGCGGGTATCGACGCTTTGCTGAGACCGGCCGATGAGGCGATTGACCATTTGCCGGCCGTGATCATGCCATCTGCAACAGCGGCATATATCCGGCAGGGACAGGCCGTGATGATCCGGCATCTGCCACCGCAGGGGCTGGTCAGGCTGTACGATGAAGAAGAATTCATCGGTATTGGTGATGTACTCGACGATGGTCGTGTGGCACCACGCCGATTAATGAGGGAAGACACCAGGTAACTGTAATTATGCACGGTTATGCTGGCTGACAGGATGTTATTAATTACTAATGCATATTGATTTGGAGATTTAAAATGGCTTTAACAACCGAACAGAAACAGACAATTGTCAAAGAATATGGCCGCGGCGAAAACGATACCGGTTCACCGGAAGTACAGGTTGCGCTGCTGACAGAAAACATCAACCTTCTGCAGGATCATTTTCGTGCCAACAAACACGACCACCACTCACGCCGTGGTCTGATCCGCATGGTTAACAGCCGTCGCAAGCTGCTGGATTACCTGAAGCGCAAAGATGTTGAGCGTTATGCCACTTTGATCAAGCGTCTGGGCCTGCGTCGTTAAGACGCACACCAGTTTCAAGACGATGAGCAAGTGAGAAGAGACTCTTGGTAAAAAGGATGTTGCTGCAATGCTGCCCGGGTCTCAATTAAAAACAGGAAATGAGTATGTTTAATATTGTTAAAAAGACATTCCAGTATGGTGACCAGACGGTGACCCTGGAAACCGGCAAAATTGCACGACAGGCGACTGGCGCGGTTGTTGTCACCATGGGTGGCTCTCAGGTGCTGGCAACGGTTGTAGGAAAAAAGTCAGCGGCTCCGGGCGCTGACTTTTTTCCGTTAACAGTCAACTACCAGGAAAAGACTTATGCCGCCGGTAAGATTCCCGGTGGTTTTTTCAAGCGTGAAGGTCGTCCGACTGAAAAAGAAACACTGGTTTCACGGTTGATTGACCGCCCGATTCGTCCGCTTTTCCCGGCAGGATTCAAAAATGAAGTACAGGTGATCTGTACAGTCATTTCTGCCACTAAAGACGAAGATCCGGACGTCGCAGCGCTGATTGGCGCTTCTGCGGCGCTGGCTATTTCCGGCATTCCGTTTGATGGCCCGGTGGCGGCGGCACGCGTTGGTTTTGATGTTGAGCAGGGTTACGTGCTCAACCCCGGCACCAAGCAACTGGAAAGCTCTGCACTGGACATGGTGGTTGCAGGTACTGAATCAGCCGTGTTGATGGTTGAGTCAGAAGCCAAAGAGCTGACTGAAGATCAGATGCTGGGTGCGGTGCTGTTTGGTCACGATGCCATGCAGTCTGTCATCCAGGCGATCAAGGAACTCAAGGCGGAGGCAGGTAAGCCAGTTTGGGATTGGCAGCCTGAGGCAACCAATGAGACGCTGACACAGGCTGTCAGTGATGCGTTTGCAGCTGGTATTACAGAAGCTTATCAGGTGTCTGACAAGATGCAGCGTTATGACGCGCTGGGTCAGTTGCAGGAGCAGGCGGTGGCACAGTTCGCCACAGAAGAATCCGGTGTGACTGCTGATGAAGTGAAAGGCGTCTTCTCCAAGCTGGAAAAGAAAGTGGTACGTAACCGCATTCTGGACGGTCAGCCCCGAATTGATGGCCGTGACACCAAAACTGTGCGCCCGATTGAGATTGAAACCGGCATTCTGCCCAAGGCACACGGTTCAGCACTGTTCACCCGTGGTGAAACTCAGGCGCTGGTTGTGACTACGCTGGGTGCTGTGCGTGATTCCCAGATGATCGAGGGACTGGAAGGCTCCAAGAAAGAAGCCTTCATGTTCCATTATAACTTTCCGCCCTTCTGTGTGGGTGAAACAGGCTTCATGTCTGGACCTAAACGTCGCGAGATCGGTCACGGCAAACTGGCCAAGCGTGGTGTTCAGGCGGTCATGCCTTCAGAGGAAGACTTCCCTTATGCGATTCGGGTGGTGTCTGAAATCACTGAGTCCAATGGCTCCAGCTCCATGGCATCGGTGTGTGGCAGCTCACTGGCGATGATGGATGCCGGTGTGCCCCTGTCAGCGCCTGTAGCCGGTATTGCCATGGGTCTGATCAAGGATGGCGAGCGCTTCTCCGTGATTACTGACATTCTGGGCGATGAAGATCACCTGGGTGACATGGACTTCAAAGTGGCCGGCACCAACAAAGGTGTCACGGCACTGCAGATGGATATCAAGATCCAGGGTATCAACGAAGAAATCATGGAAATCGCCCTGAATCAGGCGCTGGAAGCGCGTCTGCACATTCTGGGTGAAATGAACAAAGTGCTGCCCAGGGCGCGTGAAACTGTCTCTGAGAATGCACCTTCCATGGCCACCATGAAAGTCGACTCAGACAAGATTCGCGACGTTATCGGTAAGGGCGGTGCAACTATCCGCTCCATCACCGAAGAAAGCGGCGCCTCTGTTGATATCGATGATGACGGCAATATCCGTATTTACGGTGAAGATGCCGAGTCGCGTGACAAGGCTATTGAGCTGATTCAACGCATTACAGCAGAGGCCGAAGTTGGTCAGTTGTATATGGGCAAAGTAGCCCGTATCGTTGATTTCGGTGCGTTTGTGACCATTCTGCCGGGCAAAGATGGCCTTGTACATATTTCGCAGATTTCCTCGGATCGTGTTGAGGATATCAGTGAGTATTTGAAAGAAGGTCAGGAAGTGCTGGTAAAAGTGATGGATCTGGATGCCCGCGGTCGTATCAAGCTGAGCATCAAAGAAGTCACGGAAGAAGACAAAGAGGCATTTGCAGCGCAGTAATTGCGCTACTGGTGCCAGACCTGAAAAAAAAGGCCGGGACTCCGATGGGACTTCCGGCTTTTTTTATCTGATGTCGCGGAGAGCTGCCAGACATGAGTCGTGAGTTATGTGCTGCCTGCCAGCGACCGGTTGGCTACTGTTACTGTGCGGACCTTGTTCAGTTACGTAATCACTGGCCCGTGCATATTCTGCAGGATCAGCGTGAGGCCTCGCACCCCTTGGGTACAGCTCGAATTGCCGCATTGTCCCTGCATAATTGCCAGTTGCATACGCTGGCGCTTGACAGTCAGCAGGTGTTGCCCGATCTGGCCGGCGACGCTGCGCTGATCTATCCATCGACCCGTGCCACTCCTGTATCTGAGCTTAAACAATCAGGTGTCAGACCACTGATTTTCCTGGATGCCAGTTGGCGCCGGAGTCGCAAAATGTTGCACTTGTGGCCTCAGCTTGGCGATTTACCACATTACTCTTTGCATAAACCTCCCGCTGGTCGGTATCGCATCCGGAAGGCGCCGACTGCCGAGGCTCTGTCGACACTGGAAGCAATTGCTTTGGCGCTTGATGAGCTGGAGGGAAGTCCGGAGACCTTTATGAGCATGCTGGATACCATGGATCGGATGATCGATCGACAGATTCAGCGTATGGGAGCTCATACTTATCACCACAACTACGTTAATAAGGATAAATGATGTCTGCTCTACCGCCATGCCCGCTCTGTCAGTCTGAATACACTTACGAAAACGGACCCCTGTTTACCTGCCCGGAATGCGGGCACGAGTGGACCGCAGCGGAAACTGAGAAGGCCGAACAAGAGGCCAGAATTATGGACGTCAATGGCAATGAGCTCAAAGATGGTGATACGGTGACCGTTATCAAGGACCTTAAAGTAAAAGGGTCATCCCTGGTTGTGAAAGTGGGCACAAAGGTCAAGAATATCCGTTTAACAGATGGCGATCATGATATTGATTGCAAAATAGACGGTATCGGTGCTATGAAGTTGAAATCACAGTTTGTAAAGAAATCCTGATAATGCGCGCTGCCAACGGCAGAAACAAACACACACATCGAGCATGCGGACCTGTTGTCAGCATGTTTGGCTTTTTATTGTTTCTGACGGTGGTGTTCTCATCTGCCACCAATGCACAACAGGTGCTGCGTGTTGGAGTCTACGATAATCCACCTAAACTGATGACGGGTGCAAACGGTCAGTTGTCCGGCATTCTGGGCGATTTGCTGACACAGATCGCGGATCGTGAGAACTGGCAATTACAGGTAATCAGGTGCCAGTGGGCTGATTGTCTGCAAATGCTCGAAAATGGCGAGTTGGATTTGATGCCGGATGTCGCCCTGGATAGTGCCCGGGGGCTGCGTTTCGATTTCCATCAGGTGCCTGCTCTGATCAGTTGGTCGCAAATATACGAGGCGCGAGGGCAGAGCATCCTCAGTGTGCTTGATTTGCAGGATAAACGCATTGCGGTCCTGGACGACTCGATTCAGCAGGATTATCTGCTGTCACTGGTCGAGAGCTTCGACCTGAGTGTCGACTGGGTGTTGTTTGATAATTTTGAACAGGCATTTCTGAGCGTACAGTCCGGTGCATCCGATGCTGTTGCCTCAAGCCATCATTACGGCGATATTCAGGCCGCCAACCTGGGGTTGGTCAGTACGCCAATTTTGTTTAGTCCCAGTCAGCTGTACTACGCGGCTCCTGCAAACTCCAATGCCGATATTCTGGCAACACTGGATAGTTATCTGTCCAGCTGGATCAACAACGAGCAGTCTCCCTACTATGAGATTATGCAGCAATACAATGCTGAGTCCACGCTTTTAGCCTTGCCGACCTGGCTGGTTTGGGCGGCGGTGGCGATGGTACTGGCATTGCTGCTGGCAATTGTCTTCAACCTGATGCTGCATTATCAGGTCAGTCAACGCACTCAGAGCCTGGCGGCCAGCGAAAATCGTCTGGATACCATTCTGAATAGCGTAGAGGCTTATATTTTCATTAAAGACCGCCAGCTTCGTTATCAATATGCAAACCGCAAAGTCTGTGAGCTGTTTGGTATCGAACCTGGTGAGATCATTGGTAAAACCGACGCTGAGTTTTTTGATGAGCAGACTTGCGCAAGGTTGCAGGCTAACGATCGTCGTGTCATCGACGAGGGCGAGAGGGTTGCAGACGAAGAAATCAATACGATCGCCGGCTACCCCGAAAAACACACTTTTTTATCGGTCAAGTTGCCTCTGAGAGAGCCGGATGGCTCAATCTATGCGCTGTGCGGGATTTCCACGGATATTACAGAGCATAAACAGATCCGCAATCAGCTGCATCAATTGGCGTACTTTGATCCTCTAACCGGGCTTCCGAATCGTCGTCTGATTCTGGACAGGCTGGAGCACGCCGTGGCAACACATAGCCGTACTGGCTTCCAGGGTGCCCTGATTCTGATCGATATTGATAATTTTAAATTTATCAATGATGCCCTGGGTCACCATACGGGTGATGCTCTGTTAAAAAAGGTCGCGCAACGACTGGAGCGTGGTCTGCTGAACACTGACACAGCAGGTCGCCTGGGTGCCGATGAGTTTGTGGTGATCGTAGAAGACCTGGCGCTGCAACTCAATGATGCCCTCGATCGGGTTCACTCGCTGGCCGACGCTTTTAGGCGCCAATTGAGTGAGCCGTTTGATCTGGATGGCAAATCGACCAACTGTTCTGTCAGCATAGGTGTGGCGCTCTTTTCAGATGGCCGCGGCAATACCGACGAGCTGTTAAAGGCGGCCGACCTGGCTTTGGCTGCCGCCAAGGAGTCCGGGCGCAATTCTGTATCCTTCTTTGATCCGCAGATGCAACTGCAGGTCTCGCGTCGCAGCGCGCTGGAAACAGCTATGCGCAGGGCGCTGCAAGACGGTCTGTTTACCTTGCATTTTCAGCCCCAGGTTGACAGTCAGGGGTGTCTGATTGGTATGGAGGCATTGCTGCGCTGGCACGATGAGCAGCTTGGCACGGTGGGTCCCGATGAGTTTATACCGGTCGCTGAGTCAAGCGCATTGATTGTCCCGCTGGGTGCGTGGGTGATCACTGAGGCGTGCCGTATCCTGAGTTCCTGGCGCGATCATCCGCAGCTTGCGCAGATAAGCCTGTCGGTCAATATCAGTCCGCGTCAGTTCCACCATCCGGATTTTGTTCCGCATGTCACCCACCAGCTTAAAGCTTTTGCCATCAATGCCCATCAACTGGAGCTGGAGGTGACCGAGAGCCTGTTTATTGATGATATTGATAATACAATCAGTCTGATGAATGAGCTGATCAATAGCGGAGTGATGTTTGCACTCGATGACTTCGGGACGGGCTACGCCTCTTTGAGTTATCTGAAAAAGTTGCCCATTTCGAGACTCAAGATTGATCAGTCCTTTGTGCGAGACCTGCTGGATGATCCCAATGACGAGGCCATCGTCAGAACCATCATTGCACTGGGTAACAGTCTGGAGTTACAAGTGATTGCTGAAGGTGTCGAAACGCCAGCACAACTGTCTCGTCTGCAGGAGATGGGTTGCCGTTTTTATCAGGGTTACTGCTTTGGCAAACCCATGCCTGACAGCCACTGGCTGTTGATGCTGCGCGACAGCCAGACGGTGCTGAGTCCGATGTCTACTGTCTGACGACTGTGTCAGTCAGTCAGGCAGGACAGCATTGTGGTAGACATTCTGAACATCGTCCAGATCGTTCAGCAGATCCATAAAGCGCTCGAACACGGCAACATCATCACCGCTCAGCTCCGTGTGTGTCTGCGGCAGAAATTGAATCTCGTCAGTTTCGAACTCGACATCCGGCCATCTGTCGCGCAGTGCCTGTCTGGCCTTGGCGTACTCGGTATGCGGCGCAAAAACGGTGATGCGACCATCTTCGTTCTCAATGTCTGTGACATCAACATCGGCATTCAATAATGCCTCCAGCACGGCTTCTTCATCATCGGAATTGATCGCCAGAATGGCGCAGTGGTCAAACATGTGGCTGACACTGCCCTGGGCGCCGATTTTGCACTTGGTTTTTGTGAAGCATTGTCGAACATCGCCAAAAGTTCTGTTGGGGTTGTCCGTCAGACAGTCCACGATAACCATGCAGTTACCGGGGCCGAAACCTTCATAACGCGCGGCCGAAAAGTCTTCGCCGCCGCTGCCCTTCGCTTTCTCCAGCGCTTTTTCGATCACATGGCTGGGCACCTGGTCTTTTTTGGCTCGTTCCAGCATGCTTCGCAGGCCCAGGTTGCCATCGGGATCAGTACCTCCTGATTTGGCACAGACATAGATTTCGCGCGCATAGCGGCTGTAAACTTTGGTCTTGGCGGCCGCTGTTTTGGCCATGGATTCTTTTCGGTTCTGGTATGCTCTGCCCATTTTACGTACCTGTAACAGATCTTCTGCAAAAGCCGAATAATACACGCAGCAGTGCGGTAAAATCCACGTTAAACGCAATATTGACTGCTATCGGAAGCGGATGATGGAAGATCAGAAAGGCAACAACAGCACAACTTCTGCATGGCTGTTGTTTGGATTGTCAGGCAGCGGCAAGAACTACGTGGCGGATGTGCTGGCGTCACACTACGGCTGGCCTGTCTATCATGCGGACGACGATATCACGCCGGCCATGCGCCGGGCATTGGCAGAGGCCAGGCCTTTTACAGAGCAGATGCGTGATGAGTTTTTTCAGTTGCTGGCAGACAAAATCAATGCGCGTTTGCAGGCCGCCCAGGATGGCAGCACACCAACGGGCCCGCTGCTGGTCACTCAGGGGGTTTACAAAAACAGACATCGCCACTATCTGCAGTCTCGCATACCCGGTCTGCGGCTGTTATGGATAGATGCGCTGCCGCAAGTGATTGACCGGCGTTTGGAGAGCCGCTGCGAAGGGATCTCGGCAGACAGCGCGCGTGCGCTGGTAAAAGATTTCGAGGCACCTGCAGTGGCTTGCGCAAGATTGCAGAATAACAGTGATGCAGAGAATATCATCAGCCAGTTCCGTGCCATTGTGAGTTGACCCGCCACCGCTAGCTGCTATGATCGTTGCGATATTGCGAATACCTGATGTAAGAGCACAAAAATAACGGATACGCTCACTTATGTTCGACAGACAGATCCTTCTGAGGTGCGCTTGCTCGTTGCTGCTGGCAGTGAGCTACGGATCACCGGCCATTGCACAACTGTCGCCACGTTACAGTGACGCTGATGGTGATCTGGTCGCTGACCGCCCTGCCGATTCAGAGCGTTGGCGCGACCCTCGGATTCTGGTGTTTGCATATACTCCGGTGGAAGATCCGGCATTGTATTCCAGGGTCTGGGATGAGTTTATTGTGCATATGGAGACTCTGACCGGGAAAGAAGTGCGCTTTTTCCCAGTGCAATCCAATGCTGCCCAGCTTGAGGCGATGCGCGCCGGACGTCTGCATGTGGCCGGTTTTAATACGGGTTCCACACCCGTTGCCGTCAATTGCACAGGTTTTGTGCCCTTCGCCATGATGGCCGCAAAAGATGGCAGTTATGGCTACGAGATGGAGATCCTTACCTATCCCGACAGTGGCATTAACTCCCCGGCCGATCTGGCCGGTCGCCAATTGGCATTCACCTCACCGACTTCCAACTCAGGATTCAAAGCGCCATCGACCCTGCTGGATCGCGAATTCGGGCTGGTGGCCGATCAGGATTACCGTACGGCCTTTTCCGGCAGCCATGACAACTCCATTCTGGGGGTGGTCAACGGGGATTATGAAGCCGCCGCTATTGCCAATGAGGTGCTGCGGCGTATGGAGGGACGTGATGTCGTCAGAGCAGATCAGTACCGGTCAATTTATACCTCACTGACGTTTCCGACCACAGCCTATGGTATGGCGCATAATCTGGTTCCTCACCTGGCGGAAAAAATCCGCGAAGCGTTTTTCAGCTTTGACTGGGAAGGCAGCGCATTACAGCGTGAGTTTGCAGACGCCGGCATGGCCAGCTTTATACCGATAACATATAAGCAGCATTGGCAGGTCATTCGTGATATCGACGAAGCCAATCAGACGATTTATAACTGTGATTGAGAAACATCTATGTTGACGATGACCGGCGTGAGTAAGCGCTACGATACCGGCGATCTGGCTCTTAATGATATTACTCTGACGGTACCTGCCGGTCAGGTCATGGCCCTGATAGGACCATCCGGTGCCGGCAAGAGTACGCTCATCCGTTGCGTGAACCGGCTAATAGAACCCTCTGCAGGCAAAGTGGTGCTGGATGGGGATGACATAACACGCGTGCGGGGCAGTGCCTTGCGTCTGTCACGCCGCAAAATCGGTATGATTTTCCAGAATTATGCGTTGGTCGAGCGTTTATCCGTCATGGAGAATGTCCTGTCCGGTCGTTTGGCTTACGTCGGCTTCTGGCGCAGTTATCTGCGTCGATATCCACGGGCCGATATTCAGCAGGCCTTTCATCTGCTGGAACGGGTTGGCCTGGAGAGCATGTTTGACAAGCGTGGCGACGAATTGTCCGGTGGTCAGAAGCAGCGGGTGGGTATTGCCCGAGCACTGATGCAGAACCCCAAGTTGCTATTGGTTGATGAACCAACGGCCAGTCTCGATCCGAAAACCTCCCGGCAGATTATGCGACTGATCTGCGAGTTATGCCGCGAGCAGAAGCTGGCAGCCATCATTAACATCCACGATGTCGCGCTGGCGCAGCAGTTTGTAGATCGGGTGGTAGGGCTGCGTGCGGGCAGCATGGTGTTTGATGGGCATCCCTCAGAATTAAGCCCGGCAGTCCTGACCAGTATATACGGTGAAGAGGACTGGTCCGTGCCGACTGACACAGACAATAATGATGATGACGACAGCGGCACCGACAAGCTGGTTGATACGCTTGTAGCGGGCAGTCATCCATGAGCATACCTCAAGTCCCGTTTGAGCAGCGTCTGGCTGATCTTCGTCAGGGACGCTGGCGTCCGCTGCCGCTGATTTCCAGGCGCTGGTTGCGTATCAGCCTCAACCTGGGTGTGCTGTGTTACCTGCTGGCGGCCTGGTTGAGTGTGGATGTGAACTGGGATCGCGTCGCTCAGGGTATGGATCGCGGTTTGGACTTTGTCGCGTCCTTCCTTACGCCTGATTTTGTAACCCGTAGTGGTGAGATATTTGTTGGTCTGCAGGAAAGTCTCACCATGACTTTCACGTCAACAGTTATCGGCGTGTTGCTGGCTATCCCGGTCGGCCTGGGTGCTGCACGCAATATCGCGCCGCGGCCAGTGTATTTTTTGTGCCGCGGTATTATTGCGCTGTCTCGCACCTTTCAGGAAATCATCATTGCCATCCTGTTTGTTGCGATGTTTGGTTTTGGTCCACTGGCTGGCGTGGTGACACTGGCGTTTGCAACAATTGGTTTTATGGCCAAGTTGCTGGCAGAAGATATTGAGGATACCCAGCGCGAACCATTGGAGGCGATCCGGGCAACCGGCGCTGGTTGGTTGCAGTGGATTAATTACGCAGTACAGCCACAGGTAATGCCGCGTCTGATCGGACTGTCACTGTATCGTCTGGATATCAACTTCCGTGAATCCGCGGTGATCGGCATTGTCGGTGCCGGCGGCATTGGCGCCACATTGAACACTTCCATCAACCGATACGACTACGATACGTCGGCGGCTATTCTGCTGCTGATTATCCTCATTGTTCTGTTAAGCGAATATTTCTCCGGATATGTTCGCAAGTGGACTCAATAATGCCGATAAAACAGATGGGTGAACAAAAAATATGGCAGCGGCGTGAGCCATTAAAGCAGTACGCTATCTGGGCTGGCTGGATGCTGGGTGGTATGTTGTTTGTTTTTTGCTGGGCTTTGATTTCGCAGAACACTATCTGGGAATTTCTATATGATGCCGATGAGCAGGCTGCCAGCCTGATTGGCCGGATGATACCGCCTGACTGGAGTATAACCGGCTCTTTGATGATGCCTTTGTGGGATACCATCAATATCGCTACTGTTGGTACGGCGCTGGGCATCGCTATTGCATTTCCCCTGGCTTTCCTGGCGGCACGTAATACCTCCCCTCATCCGGCTTTACGGGCAATTGCCCTGACAGTGATTGTGAGCTCGCGCTCCATTAATGCGCTGATCTGGGCCATGCTGCTGGTTACAATTGTGGGGCCTGGCATTTTTGCCGGCATGTTGGCTATAGCCTTGCGTTCAATTGGATTTATCGGGAAGCTTCTGTATGAGGCAATCGAAGAAATACATCCGACCCCTGTAGAGGCAGTGACAGCAACAGGTGCCACCAAATCACAGGTGCTTGCCTACGCCGTTTGGCCGCAGATAATGCCAGCCTTTGCCGGGATCAGCGTCTACCGCTGGGATATTAATATTCGTGAAGCGACTACTTTGGGGTTGGTGGGTGCTGGCGGAATAGGATTGCAGATGAATGCGGCCATTAATAATCTGGCCTGGGCGCAGGTTGCTACGGTCTTTGTGTTGATTTTTGCCACTGTGATTGTGTCTGAGTGGGTTTCAGCCAGGGTACGTCACGCCATGATTTGAGGTGTCAGGCAGCGCGGCACTCCGGCGTCTCGTTGCGATCTATCGGTATGCGGATTTCCAGGACAAAACCTGAATCAATATGCCAGGAAACTTTTCCGCCAGCCTCTTCAATACGTTCTTTGATTCCCTTGAGCCCATTACCCGGTACGATCGTGTCCCGGCAGTGCCCGTTGTCACGTATTTCCAGACGATAGCAGTGATCGTCACTGTCAAATGAAATGCGGCATCGCGACGCGCCACTATGGCGCAAAACATTGGTCAGTGCTTCACGTGTGCAGCGCAGCAATGTCTCCGCCTGATGCATTTCACCCAATGTAGAATTAAAATTCAGCTCAAATTCCACACCGGGTAAGCCGAATACCAGTTTTTCAACTGCATCACGGAAGTTGATGGGTTCATCTTCGCGCAGCTCACTCACCGCTGTCCGCAAGTCGCTCAGCAAAAGCTTGCCCAGCGCCAGGGCCTGTTCAACTTTCTGTTTGCCAGCCCCTTCTGTGATGTGGGTTGCAACCTCCAATTGCAATATTTGCGCGGTCAGGTGATGACCCAACAGATCATGCAGATCTCTTGCGATGCGCAGCCGCTCAGTCTGGCGCGAGTGTTCAGTCAGTAGCTCCCGGGTGGCCAGCAGTTCCCGGTTCAGTGCGGCCGTTTCCTGACGCAGCTCCTGTTCGCGCTTGGCCCGGTAGGCCGCGATCACAGCAAATAAATGGAACAGGCTGAGAGTGATAGACGCGGTAATTGCCATCAATAAACTGCTGTCGCTCCAGTGATAAATCTGGCTGGCCGAGAAGATTACCGCCGCACCGGTGAGCAGCCAGCTTGTGGCGCGAATATTGAACGCCTCTGTAACCTGCACAATCCAGATAATGCCCAGAATGGCAACCCAGCTAATGCTGACCAGAAAGTACAGCGCCAGAATGGCAGCGGCTTCGACCCACAGGACCAACAGCAGGCGGGTTCTTGAGCGCTCAACCCAGGCTGACGTGGTCAGAAAGAAGCAGACAATATCCAACAGAAACAGCCCGGCGATCAGACTTAGTTGCGGCGTCCATGCCGCCTCATTCTGGGCCAGCAGATAAACGGACAGCATGCTGACAATGACCAGCACAGCGGCCCCAATCAGGCTTTGTGTGCGATCGTTATTCCAGAAACTTTCCATATCATTCAGCCCTTTTACGGAATTATCGGTCACCTTGAGTATTCACTGTACTGCCGTTATCACTGCCGCTTTCCGGGAGTTGCTCCAGGTGTCTGACCAGTGTATCAGAACCCGGGGCGCGGCACGGCCTTGCCGGCAATCCAGACTTCTTCGATGCTGCGCGTATGGTTGATGTCCTGCAGCGGATTCTGACCCAGGATGATGAAATCGGCCCAGTTGCCCGGTTGCAGTGTGCCGATATCGGTCAGCCCCATACAGTTTGCTGCCGCGCCTGTGGCGGAATACAGAATCTGGGTGGGAGTCAGTCCGGCGTCCTGCATCATCGACATTTCCAGGTGTTCGAAGTAGCCCTGGAATCGTGCGGGCGGTCCACTGTCAGTGCCCATGGCGATAGTGACGCCGGCATCAGCCAGCAACTTCAGGTTTGCCATGGCAATGGGCAGAGAGGCCTTATATTGCTGCGCGGCGGCATTGTTGCGGGTCCGCTGCTGGCGTTGAGGGTCCCGCAGAGTATCCAGAATTTCTGGCTGATCCAGGCCAGCCAGAAAAAACGGATCGCTGAAAAAGGCTGGTTCGTCCTCATACACATAAGTTGACAGCTCGCGCGTCAGTGTCGGGGTGTAGCAGACTTCCCTGCTTATCAGCAATTGCGCAAACGCATCATCAACGTGTGTATCTCTGACGCTGTGAGCCACAAAATCACCACCGGCAGCCACAACGTCCCTGGTATCTTCCAGATAATAGGTATGCACGGCCATGGGAATATTATGGTATTCAGCGCGTTGTATGAAGGCGCGATAGACTTCAGGGCTCATTTTTGGAGTGCGTCCCAGGTTGTCATCGACGCGGATTTTCAGGAAGTCTGGTTGCAATGCTGCAGTCTCATCAACGAGTGTACGAGCCTGTTCCGGCGTTGCAGCGCTCAGCACCGGTCCGGCCACAAACAGTCGGCTGCGGTCCAGGCCGGGAGAGTTCTGAGCGTCGCGCAGTGCAAAGCCAGGGGCCTCATCATCGCCCAGGCTGACAACGGTGGTGACTCCATAACTGGCGTACAGTCGCAGTTGTCGCAGCAGGTTTTCGGTGCTGTAGTGGCCGGACTCCAGACCCCGGACGCCACCGGCATGGCCATGTGAGTTGATCAGGCCGGGTATGATGGTTTTGCCGGCCAGCGATCGGACGGCGGCATCGACGGGCACGTCGACCGCGTCAGACGGGCCTGCAGCCAAGATTCGGCCATTTTGGACAACAACAGTGGCGCCCGTGATCGACGGCTGCCCTGTACCGTCGATCAGGTGTAAGTCAGTCAGGACGACAGTGTCTGTTTGTGCGCTGGCGGCGGGCATCATCAGGCAAGATTGAGCCAGAAGCGCGCTGACGAGCAATGTGCGGGCGACAGGATTTTCGCCCAGTAACTTGAAAGACAGTCGCTTGAGCGTCGGGCGGGGGCATTGCATAAACGTTCACTCCTGTTCCGATTGTGCTTTGATTATGCGATTTCAATTTGAAGGCGGCAAGCGCCGAAGGAAATCGGAATTGACAGTTTTAAGCTGGTGTAGGTTAATGTGCAGCAGTCAGGAAATAAAACCAGCAGTTGGATTTGATCGATAGGGGACCTCATGGAATCTTTGCAGAGCATTAATGTTTCAGGTGATGTGCTGATGGAGTTGGGGCTGGCTTACGGGCCAAAGTTGCTCGGTGCGCTTGCCACACTTGTCATTGGTTTATGGGTTGTCGGCGTGCTGGTCGGCATCATCAAGAAGGTACTGGTAAAGAGCAAGGTCGACCCGTCATTGGGTTCGTTTTTGAGCAGCCTGGCTTCCATATTGCTGAAAGTGCTGGTCTATATATCAGCGCTGGGCGTGCTGGGCGTGGAAATGACCTCGTTTATCGCCATACTCGGTGCTGCAGGTCTGGCGGTTGGTCTCGCCTTGTCGGGAACGCTGCAGAATTTTGCCGGCGGCGTCATGATTCTGTTTTTTAAATACTTCAAGGTTGGCGACTTCATTGAAGCGCAGGGGTATATGGGTTCGGTAAAAGAGATCCAGATTTTTGTGACGGTACTGACCACACCCGACAATAAAACAATTATTATCCCGAATGGCCCGCTGGCGACAGGTTCGCTGACTAATTTTTCTGCGCAGGAAAAACGCCGTGTGGATTGGACTTTTGGTATTGCCTACGGTGACGATGTCGATAAGGCTTATGAAGTACTGGGGCGCCTGATTGCGGAGGATGAGCGCATCCTTAAAGACCCGGAGCCATTTATGGCAGTATCGGCTCTGGCCGACAGTTCAGTGAATATCGTTGTGCGGGTGTGGGTCAATGCCGCGGACTTCTGGCCAGTACATTTCCGAATGAATGAGCAGGTCTACAAAACCTTCGACAAGGAAGGGCTGACCATTCCATTCCCGCAGCGCGATGTGCACATTCATCAGGCCGGCTGAGGCAAGGTAAAATCACACTGACCACCATGTAGAGGGAGATCATATGAAATTTACATCAATTAAGCGTCACGTGACCTGGATGTTGCTGATGGTGTTTACGTTTGGCGTTTCATTTCAGGTACAGGCTGCGCCGCAGTCTATGGTGTCAACTGAGCAACTGTTGAACGAAGTCCGGCTTGCTGATCAGCGCGATACAGTACAAAGCTTTTTAAGTCGCAACGATGTGCAGTCACAGTTGACTCAGCGTGGTGTTGATCCGGCTGACGCGCAGGCGCGAGTGGCTGCCATGAGCGCTGCCGAACTGGCCGAGATCGCGGCTCATATTGATGAGTTGCCAGCGGGTGAAGGATTGCTGGAAACGGTGTTGTTTTTGTTGGTGATATTCATGTTGCTGGATGTGGCGGGTGTAACGGATATCTTCCCGGGTATCTGATGATTATGCGGACCGGTGCAGCCCTGCGATGGTCTGCTCTGGCCGGACTGTTTGTGGTGCTGGTCGCTTGTGCGGCCACGCCACAAACTGATCAGCTACCCCGGCAGTTCAGTACCGGACTGCCTGAGCGGCACATCATAAAAGATGTGCCGTTTTTTCCTCAGCAACAGTATCAATGTGGGCCTGCTGCTTTGTCCAGCGTGTTGAATTACGCACAACTGCAGATTCACCCTGATCAGCTGGTTTCTCAGGTTTACATCCCCGAGCGGCAAGGTTCCTTGCAGGTAGAAATGCTGGCTGCCAGTCGGCAGTTAGGCCGTCTGCCATTTATTATACCTGGTACCTTGCGCGCCGTTATCACAGAGTTGGCAGCTGATAATCCGGTGCTGGTATTCCAGAACCTTGGGCTGTCGATATTCCCGCAGTGGCATTATGCTGTTGTCATTGGTTATGACATGGCGCGCCGCGAACTCATACTGCACTCCGGACTGACAGAGAATTACGTAGTGTCGATGAGAACTTTCGAGCGAACCTGGCAGCGGGCCGGACACTGGGCGATGTTGACACTCGCACCCGGGCAGCTTCCCGTCAGCATGCTTGCTGCAGATTATTTTCGCACGGTTGCTGAGTTTGAAGCCTTACATTCGGACTCTGCAGAAATGGCCTGGCGGGCCGGCTATAAACGTTGGCCGGATGATCCTTTAATTGCCATGGGATATAGTAACTGGCTGGCCGCTGCGGGGCACACTTCCAGAGCGATCGAAATACTGCAAGAATTGCTTGCGACGCATCCGGACTATGGCCCGGCGCAACAGAATCTGCAGGTTTTGCAGTCGCCCGATGCCAGTGACCTATAAGGTATCAAGCGGGAAGTACAAGCCCGCGCGCAGACTGCGACTTTTTTTATTGTAACTGATCAGTGCCTCGCCATAACCTTCGTAATAGACCAGATAAAAAGCACTGTTCAGCCAGGGGCGCTGGTATCGTATGTCGGCCTGATAGCTGATCTTGGAATGATTACGGCCTTTGATGATTCGGGCACGGATCACGGTCCTGTCATTAGGCTCAAAGTTCAGACCAAGCTGGGCTGACCCCAGATAATCCCGGATATCTGCATTGTTTTCTTCATCTGATACAACTGACCACAGTTTCAGGTCGACAGTGAAATTGTCAGCAAGCTGAAATGATTTCTGTGCATAAAGTCTGTCCCAGCTTCGCGAATCCAGGCCACTCTGTCCATTCGATTGGTGCTCAAAACCGATTATGTCGATCAGCGGGTGATCAAAGCGCCAGAACATTTCCGGATTGTAGTTGTGCTCAGTAAATGGCGAGGAATCCTCTGTAATATTCCACCATGAGCGCTGCGAATAACCAAAGCGGAGTGGGTCCAGAAAGTCGAAGGACTCACTGTTGTCAAAAAAACTGAAGGTCATGCCCAGTTCAAATTTGATATCCAGATCCTCTCCGCTGAATGGCGTGCTGCCGTCTTTCATCCGCATGCGCCCGACAGACAGGTAGTTATCTTTGTAGGGACTGAAGAAGCGTGCAGGTTCCTGGTCAGCATCGACAACCGGCGTTTGCGCCTGCAGGCTGCTGCCAATTGATAGTGTGAGAATCAGCGAAATAACAGATGATAGTAGTGTTCGGGTGACAGACATGTATTTTAACAACCAGAGGTGGAGGTGAACGGACTTGCCAAGGGCGTCATTTTACTGCATCGTCCTCACAATTCCATTACAAGTCGAATAAGCGGGATGAAGTTATGACACTGAAGGTTTTAAGGGTGTTTGCGTGGGTGGCGCTGTTTTGCGTTCCCGGAGTTCAGGCTCAGGATGCGGCGCCGGTTGTGCAAACGCAGCAGGGTAAGCTGATTGGTACTTTGTCTGAGCGTAATGCGCGCGTAGCAGAGTTTAAAGGTATACCGTTTGCCGCACCGCCTGTTGGTGTCAATCGTTGGCGCCCGCCGCAGCCGGCGCCGGGTTGGACGGGTGAGCGCATGGCAGACACTTTTGGGCCGGATTGTATGCAGCAGCCCTACCCTGAGGGTTCGTTTTTTTATCGCCCCGCTCGCATCAGCAGCGAAGATTGCCTGTATCTGAATGTATGGAGTGCTGCGCAAGCGGACACAGAGGCGAGAAAACCGGTTATGGTCTGGTTGCACGGTGGAGCTCTGACGCGTGGCTCCGGTGCGATTGACACCTATGATGGCGCTGAGCTTGCGTTGAAAGATGTTGTGGTTGTTACCGTGAACTATCGTCTTGGGGTCTTTGGCTACTTTGCGCACCCGGAATTGATTGCCGAGTCACCGAACTTTTCCGCCGGTAATTACGGGATTCTTGATCAGATTCAGGCTCTGCAATGGGTGCAGGACAACATCGCGGCGTTTGGCGGAGATCCGGACAATGTCACCATTTTTGGCGAGTCTGCCGGTGCCTGGAGTGTGCACTTTCTGGTCAGCAGCCCGCTGGCCGCTGGCCTGTTCCATAAGGCTATCGCGCAAAGCGGAGCGCGACTGGATACCCGGGTGGAGCTGGATCGCCCCACCTCAGCCGGTCCGGCGGCTATTTCTGCCGGTACCCGTCTTGCCGAACATCTGGGGGCGCAGGATCTGAGCGCACTACGTGCCTTACCAGCCCGCGAGCTGATGGATTCGGCAATGAGTGCTGGCTTCCGTACGGATGGCATTGTTGACGGCTGGGTTATCCCGGAGCAACCCTATGCCTTGTTCTCTGAGGGGCGTCAAAACCCGGTACCGGTGATGGTCGGCTTTAACAGCGAAGAGGGAACAACCTTGGGGGCCGCTGGCAATCTACCGGTCTCTGCAGAAGCATACAGGGCTCGATTGCAGGCGCAGTATGGTGAGCTTGCCGATCTGATCGAGGATGTGTACCCGGCCACTGATATACGCCGGTCAGTACTGGACAGTTTCCGTGATGCGACTTTTGGCTGGAATATGGTGACCTGGGCCAATTTGAATCGCCTGGTTGATCAGCCAGCCTATCTCTATTACTTCACCCACCGTCCCCCGGGTCCGGCGTCGGAGGAGTTGGGTGCTTATCATGCGGCTGAAATTGCCTATGTATTTAATAATGTACATACGTTGCGCAACCGGGCATCGGCCATGGATTATCGGCTGGCCGACATCATGTCTGATTATTGGGTGAATTTTGCGCATTTTGGTGTTCCGTCGGCACCGGGTCAGCCTGAGTGGCTGCCATACACTAACAGCGCGCGAAATTATCTGCTATTGGACACTGAAGTCAGCGCCCGCACGGATCTGATGCCGGAAAACTGGGCCGTTTTTGACAGGGTGATGGACCGGCGGCGCCAGGCGGTCGCCCCGTAAACTGTGATCAGAGCGCTGTACTCAGTAAGCAGCAAAGTGATCCTTGAGCAGTCGGGCCAGGGCCGTGGTGGCCGGCCCGATACTGTCAGAAGAGGCCATGATCATATATAGCTGCAGCTGCCGTTCGGCCCCCATGCTCAGAGTTAATTGTTTTAGCTGACCATTTTTCAGATCGGCCGCGACCCAGTCTTCAGGCAGAAACGCAAAGCCGTGGCCGGCCCGCAGGATTTTTAAGGTCGTGGAAAAATGGCTGACGGTCCAGCGCTGCTCAGAGCCAAGCCATCCGGCGTCCTGCTCACGCCGCTGGCCACTGTCGCGCAGCACAATCTGACGCCAGCTTCTTAGTTCATAGTCGTTGATGCCGGAATCGGTGCTTACACTGAACAGCGGATGCTCAGGATGAGCAACGGCAATCATGCGCACCCGTTTCAATGGTGTACCCATGTATCCGATCGGGATATGACTGCCGATGACCAAGTTGGCTTTTTTTTCCAATAACGCTTCTTCGGTGCCGGACAGTTGAGTTTCCAGCACCCGCAAACGTGTCATAGGGTAGTGCCGTGAGAATTTATCGAGAACTGGCAATAGTTGCGATGGTTCCAGCAGCCCGTCAACCGCAATCACAACTTCCGGCTCCGTGCCGCTGGCAAGCTGTCTGGCAATATCCTCCGCAGTCTGGGCTTGTTGCAGAAGCTGGCTGGCACGCCGGTACATGACTTTGCCCTCGGCTGTCAGTGTCGCCTTGCGTCCGCTCAGCACCAATACGGGTTTTGGCAGCAGCTCATTAAGTCTGGCAATCGCGTAACTGATACTGGACTGGCTTTTGTTCAGTCGCTCAGCCGCTTTTGCAAAGCTGCCCTCATCGACTACCGCGATAAATGCAGCCCACTGGTCCAGCGATATTTTTGGTAGTTTCATGTCTGATGCCTTATCTATCAGAAAATCAGATCTTTTTGTGCGTTAATTTGTATTAAAAGATCAGTCAGGCAGGGTTAATATGGCAATCGTTACTCAGGAGGCAGAATATGGCAAGTAAAACTATTGAAGAAATCATCGTCGCACGTCCTTCCTCGGATGGGGACGGTGTCAAGCTGTTGAGAGTCTTTGGAGGTATGGGTGATCCTGCGCGATTCGATCCGTTTCTGATGATGGATGAGTTTGGATCCTATGAGGCCAGTGACTATATCGGTGGATTTCCGCCGCACCCGCACCGGGGGTTTGAAACCGTGACCTATATGCTGGAAGGGCATATGGAGCATCAGGACCACATGGGCAATGTGGGTGATTTGCAAAATGGTGATGTGCAATGGATGACGGCCGGAGCGGGCATTATCCATTCGGAGATGCCCAAACAGACCGAAGGTCGCATGCGCGGTTTCCAGGTCTGGCTGAACCTGCCGGCTCATAGCAAGATGCAGCCTCCGGCCTACCAGGATATTGCCTCAGATCGCATTCCAGTAGAGTCAATGCCCGGCTTACAGGTCAAAATGATTGCGGGGCAGGCGCTTGTTGATGGACAAGCATTGAGCGGCCTGGTGGATCGTCCGGATACCCGACCGGTCTATTTTGACCTGGCATTGACACAGGCCGGGCAGAAGCATGTCATTGAGCTGGCCGCGGATTCGACTGCACTGGTGTATGTCTATGAAGGCGAGCTGCAACTGGGTGAAAACTTGACAACGGTCGCCCGTGGCAAATTGGTTCGCCTGTCGCGTAAAGGCTCTCATCTGCACATGCAGGCAGGCAGTGATGATA
Organism: Pseudohongiella spirulinae; assembly: GCF_001444425.1. Lineage (NCBI taxonomy): Bacteria > Pseudomonadati > Pseudomonadota > Gammaproteobacteria > Pseudomonadales > Pseudohongiellaceae > Pseudohongiella > Pseudohongiella spirulinae. Next base: position 2,870,144 of record NZ_CP013189.1, on the reverse strand, counting down.
CCCGGGTGGTGTTGCTGTCGGGTGTTCCGCTCAAAGAGCCCATTGCACAGTATGGTCCATTTGTGATGAATACCCGTGAAGAAATAGAGCAGGCTCTGGATGATTATCGCAAGGGCACACTTGCCCGGCGGTTCTGATTTTTTAGTCCATTAGTGAAATATATTAGAATCAATAATTCTTTTATGTAATAAAAAGTCTGCTCTATACTGCCTTTCCCGATAACGAAGAGAGTCTTTAGTGTGGAATGGCAGGCATTTCTGGCCGTAACGGCCACCCTGGGCGTGCTGGTCACATTGATCAGCACGCGTCTGGCTCCTCATGTAGTATTGATGACGGCACTGGCCGTCTTGAGTCTGTCCGGCGTACTCACGCCGACCGAGGCTCTGGCAGGGTTTGCTAACCCGGGGCTGGCCACTGTGGCAGCCATGTTTGCAGTGGCGGCTGGACTGCATGCCTCCGGTGGCATTGACCTGTTGATTAATCGGTTTCTGGGTCGTCCACGATCCGTGCGCACGGCCATGCTGCGGCTGTTTTTGCCCGTTGTGCCGCTGAGTGCATTTTTGAACAATACCCCGGTGGTTGCCACCATGATTCCGGCAATTAATGCCTGGTCGCGCAAGACCGGGATTGCGCCATCACGGCTGCTGATACCACTGAGCTATGGCGCCATTGTCGGCGGTAGCCTGACCCTGATCGGTACCAGCACGAATCTGGTGGTTGCAGGACAGTACCAGGCTTTGACCGGGCGTCAGGATTTCTCTGTTTTCTCCATCACCATGATTGGCCTGCCGGTGGCTCTGGTGGCCATCACCTTCATGCTATTAGTGTTGCCGCGTATTCTGCCGGACCGCAGCGCCCGACAGCCCTTTGCCAATATGCGTGAATTTACGTTGGAAGTTGCCGTTGATCCACAGGGGCCATTGGTAGGAATGACCGTTGAGCAGGCCGGGTTACGCGACCTGGAACGGCTTTACCTGGTGGAAATAAGCCGGGGTGATTCTGTTGTTACGGCGGCGCCATCGGAAGAAACCCTGCTGGCCGGCGACCGATTGGTATTTGCTGGCGAAACTGAGGCGGTGACCGATCTGCTGCGGATTCACGGCCTGACAGCCTCGGCCGGGGAAAGCACGCTGATGCAACACGAGCGTGCCGAGCGCCGTCTGATAGAAGTGGTAGTCTCTCAGTCCTGTGCGGCCGTTGGTGAAACCATCCGCAGTTGCCGCTTCCACGATCGTTATGGTGCCGTGGTGATGGCGGTGGCCAGAAATGGTGAGCGGATTGCGGGAAATCTGGGCAATATTATTATAAAGCCGGGTGACACACTGTTACTTGAAGCACGTCCGGCATTTGTCAGTCGACAGCAGTTCAACAAGGATTTTCTGTTGATTAATGACCTGGACAAGGTGACACCGAGGCATGAAAAGGCCGGGCTTGCGTGGGCTATTCTGTTGTTGTCGGTCAGTGCCGCAGGCCTGGGATTGTTGTCGATGTTGAATGCCGCTTTGCTCGCGGTGATTGTCATGCTGACCACTGGTTGCCTGACGGTCAGCCAGGCGGAAAAGAGTCTGGACCTGCCAGTACTGATTACCATTGCGGCATCGTTTGCACTGGGCGCCGCGTTGCAGAAGACCGGCGTTGCAGCCATGCTGGCTGAGGGGATAGTCAGCCTTAGTGGCGGCCGGCCCTGGCTGTTATTGATTTTGACTTATATTTCTGTGTCCGTGCTGACTGAATTGATTACCAATAATGCGGCAGCCATTATCATGGTGCCGCTGGTTCTGGCTATCACACATGCGGCAGGGCTCGATCCGCGGGCTTTCATGTTTGCGATCATGATCGCGGCATCATCCAGTTTCGCAACACCGCTGGGTTATCAGACCAACCTGATGGTCTACGGCCCGGGTGCTTATCGTTTTACTGATTTTCTGCGTGCCGGTATTCCCATGAATATTGTGGTGGCCGTCACGACGCTGTCAGTTTTGTTATGGTTAATGCCATTACAATGACGTTGGTCGTGACGGTTCCGGATTCGTGTTGCCGGTGTCAGGGCAGCGCAAAAACGTAGACCGCATTCCCGCTTCTGGGAGGGTTTATTTCGGAGGCGACCACGCGCGGCACCATGCGTGGACTTGTTCCGCCATTTGCCGTGGTGACAGCAATGTATTGCTTGCCATCAATGCTGAAGGTCAAGGGGTGCCCCTGGACTGCAGTTCCCAGGCGCGTTTCCCACAGTATCTCACCACTCAGTGCATCAAACGCACGGAAACGACGGTCCAGGTCACCTACAAAGGCCAGGTTGCCGGCGGTAGACAAAACGCCGGTGATAAACGATGCCCGCTGCTCGTAACTCCATTTCTCTTCAAGTGTGTCAACGTCATAGGCGGCCAGCTTGCCAAGATTGCCATCAGTGCCGGGCATCTCGTAAAAGCGTCGATTGGAGGCCAGACCGCCTGATCCGGGGGCCAGCTCTACCGCACGGGCGCGATTGTCCAGGCAGGTCTGGCTGAGTGGCGCAATCAGCGCGCCACTGGGTTCGTGATAACTCATGGCGTGCCAGTTTTTGCCGCCGGCGCTGCTGGGGCAGGCGGGAATCCACTCGTCAAGCTGGGCATTGATAATATCATCACGATAGGTCACTGCACCGGTTTCAGGGTTAATGTGCGTGAAGACATTCTGATACATGGTCTCGGCATAACCCAGAAATTCGCCGGTCTCCCGGTCGTTCTTCCATAGAATGCCGTGTTTGCCAATGGACAGCACCAGCTTGCGTCCGTTGCGATCAACCAGTACCCGCTCAAACACCTCATCCAGATCCAGCGCTTCGCCGGGGACGTGCTGGAAGTGCCAGACCAGCTCGCCGGTATCTACATCCAGGGCCAGAGTCGAGTTGGTGTACAGGCCCGCATCATGTATGGACATATGACGGCTCGGCGGCGCCCAGGGTTTGGCCTGTGCAACGCCCCAATAGGTCAGGCGCAGCTCCGGGTCGTAACTGCCGGTGATCCAGGTTTCACCGCCGGCACGGAAAATATCATCCAGATTACCCCAGGTATCACCGCCAGGCTCTCCCTGCTTGGCGATTGTATTGAATCGCCATTCCAGTTCGCCGGTGTCCGCATTGTAAGCGCTGACATAACAATCTTCAGGGATATAAGTGGCGCAACCGGCCAACCCGACAATGATTTTGTTGTCTGCTATCAGCGGCCCGCTGGAGTTGGCAAACCCCTTGCTGCTGTCGGCAAGAATCTGTTGCCAGACCTGTTCGCCGGTGCGGGCGTCCAGAGCTATCAGGCGGGCATCCGTCGTGGCCTGAATGATCTTGTCGTTGTAGATAGCTATATTGCGCATGTCTTCGCCGGTGTCAGGTCCGGCGGCGTGTTCCCAGATCAGTTCGCCGTTGCGGGCATCCAGAGCCTGCACAATATTGCCCGGGTTAATGAGATACATGATGCCATCATAAACAATCGGTGCGGGTTCAGAGTCGCCTTCGTGCATGTTCCAGACCCACTCAAGACGCAGGCTGTCGATATTATCTCGATCTATCTGATCCAGTCGGCTGTAGCTCCATGCCTGCGGATTGCCGCGCCACATCAGCCAGTTTTCAGCCGATGGATTCATCAGCTCGGCTCTGCTCAGTGGCCTGAAGTTGGTGATAGTGCCGGCGACGGTCAGTCGCGGACCGGTTGGTTCGGCTGACGAAGCCTGCTGCAAGCTGCCAGCGCTGGTTCTGGGTAGTGACTGCAGGGTCGCCGTATTATTTGCGTTCAGCGCGACATCGCCAGCACTTACACCATTGGCATTCAGGATATAGGCAGTGACGTTGTAGAAATCTGCTGTTGATAGACTGGCAGCGCCACCGGGCGGCATGCTGGTATTGATCAGCTGAATCAGTGCGCTCACCGACTGCCCTCTCCAGCGACTGTTGAAGGCTTCGCCCTGCAGTGCCGGGCCGGCACCACCACCTTGCAGTGACTCGCCGTGACACAAGGCACACTGCGCGGTATAGATATCGGCACCGGCATCAGCCTGCTCACTGGTGAACGTTGCAGCAGTTTGTGCCTGCAGCGAAGGCACGCCCAGACTGGCCAGTGTCAGGGTAATCAGGCTGAAAAATTTAAGTTTTTGGTTTAAAAGTCGCAATTTCGGGTCAGAAAGTCGGGCAGGTACTGGCATGATGACGTCCGTTAGTATTATTGTTGGCATAAACTCTATATGATTCCGGTAGTTGAGTATAGCGGATAAGGTCACAGGGTCGGAATGGCTGGCATGGAAGTTAAAACAACCTCTGCAATCTGGATGAGTATCGTGCTGCTGCTGTTATTGGGGCGGTTGCCTGATGCAGTGGCGCTGGAACTGGACAGCTTTCCCGGCGGGCTGGTGCCCGGCACGGAAATGCTGCTGCTCGATGATATTGAAGGTGAACTGAGTTTTGAGCAGGCCCGCGACCAATTGAACGCGATCGGACAGCCCTGGGTTGCGCCCGGGCAGCCTAACCTTGGCTATCGCCGCAGCGCGCTCTGGGTTCAGGTTACCTTGTCAAACCGCTTCGATGACGAGCGCACCTGGCTGGCCTTCACCAACTTTGCACAACTGTCCCGGGTTGACTTCTATTATCAGGACCAGGCTGGAGAATGGCAGCAAAAATCGGCCGGCAGCGAGTTGCCATTCCGGGCCCGTGACCGGCTGCATCGCAGTATCAATTTCGAATTCCCCGTGCTCCCGGACCAGCAACAACAACTTTATTTCAGGATTGAAACAGCAGGATCCCTGCAGTTCCCTCTGGCTCTGGGCAGCGAAGCATATTTCTCGGCTGAAACCCAGCGGGTACTGTTTACATCGGGCCTGTATTTCGGGCTGATGCTGATGATTGTGATATACAGCTTTACAGTCTGGTTTACCAGCAAGGAAGAAGGGTTTCTGTATTTTGGCCTGCTGGTAGTCTCCGGTGCTCTATATTCTCTGGCATCCATGGGCCTGGGCTACCAGTACCTGTGGCCGGAAAGTCCCGCCTGGGCAAACCGTGCGACCAGTGTGTTTGCATTGACGGCAAACGTGGCGGCCATGGCCTTTGTGCGCAGCTTTCTGAATTTACGACACCTGCATGCCGGACTTGACAGGCTGGCGCGTATTTATCTGGCCGTTGCACTGTTGGCCCTGGTTCTGGGTTTGATACTCGACTCGGCAACAGTCAATCGACTGGCTTTGGTAACCAGCTTCACTCTGATGGCGATTATCACAATCAGCGGATTGTTGGCTAAACGTCGACAGGCTCGTGCTGCCAGCTTTTTTATATCCGCCTGGATTATCCTGTTGATTGGCGTCATGATGGAGCTGGTGCAGCGACTCGGCGTGCTGATACCGCCATTGCTGGCTTACAACGGTGTGCAACTGGCCACGCTAGCGGCAATCACGGTGCTGGCAATCGGTCTGAGTGATCGCCTGCAGGGAATGATGGAGGGCTTCAAAACAGCTCAGGAAGATCTGCTGAAAGCCAATCAACTCAAAATTGATGCCCTGCAGCAGGCGGACACCGTCAAGGAAGAGTTTATTGCCAATGTCTCACATGAATTGCGCACGCCGCTGACCGGCATTATCGGCCTGGCTGAAATTATGTTGGCAGACCAGGCTGGCAATCTTAACAGTTCACAGCGCGAAACACTGACGTTAATGAAGGTCAGTGCACAGAGATTGTCCAGTCTGGTCAATGATGTTATCGATTTTTCAGCCATAAAGAACGGACAACTGGCGCTTAATCGAAAAGATGTTGATTTGAAACAGGTCTGCGGGGTGGTGGTCAGAATGACCCGGCCACTGATCGGTGATAAACCCATCAAGTTAATTGAAAATTACCCGCCGGGTCGTGTGATTGTTGAAGGGGATGAGGACCGCCTGCAACAGGTACTGTTTAATCTCGTTGCCAATGCGATTAAATTCACGCCACACGGCAGTGTTACCATCGCCGTCGAAATATTGGAGTTGGATGTACGTGTTTCAGTGAGAGATACCGGTATCGGCATTTCCCAGGAAGAACAGAAAAAAATATTTAAACGTTTCTATCAGGTCGATTCGGATGAAGCCCGTCATGCAGGTGGCACTGGCCTTGGATTGTCTATTTCACAGCGGTTGCTTGAACTACATGATTCCGAGATTGTCTTGCGAAGTACGCCCGGCGAAGGCTCGCTGTTTTACTTTGATCTGGTGTTAAAAGAAGCGTTACCGGAAGACAAATCATCCGTAAGGAAAGGACAAAAACAAGACTTGGAACTGCTTGCAGAAGTAAGCGAAAAATCACCTGATCTTGATGCAGCGCTTAAGGCGACCGGCTTGTCGGATCGACGTCGTGGACTGAGACCTGGTACCGAGATAATCGAGCATGAGTCCGCTGCGCTGGATCGATCGCAGGTCACTGGCAAAATCCTGGTCGTGGATGATGAGTATCTTAATCTGCGTATTGTGGAGTCTCATCTGTCTGAGTCGTATGAGTTAACCACGGCGCTCAGCGGCGCCGAGGCGCTGGATAAGTTGGCGCATGAAAAACCTGATCTGATTATCCTTGATTTAATGATGCCGGTGATGACCGGTTATCAGTTCTGTCAGATTGTACGTAAACGCTACGATGCCGATGAGCTTCCAATCGTTATTCTGACCGCAAAAAATCGTGTTGAAGATCTTGTTAAAGGACTCAGTCTGGGTGCCAATGACTACATCACCAAACCTTTTAGCAAGGAAGAGCTGCGTATTCGTATTGATAAACAGTTTGAGTTGCTGCATCTGCAACAATTGAAAAGAGATAATCAGCGTCTCAATTGGCAGTTGCAACGCTACGAGGAAAACGAAAAGCGGTTACGTGAGCGAGAGCAGCGGCTGGCGGCTCTTTTGGACGTGACAGGTGACCCGTTGTTGGCGATTGACGAAGCCGGCATAGTGATTTTCATCAACGGCCCGGCTGAAGAACTATTGTCCGTGGAGAGTCGTGAGTTTTCACATCAGTCAGTCAACCGTATTGCTGATCATCTGATGGAGCGATCACCTGCGCTGGCAGATGCTGTGCACTTTCCGTTTAATGAAGCCATGATTTCGCGCCAGGACCGAACGGAGTATTTTGATTTTGAACTTGGAAATCAAAAAGGACGGTTCTGTCTGTTGACCATGAGCCAGCCTGACCAGGAGTTTTATCTGCTGGTGTTCGAGTTCAACCGGTCCGCGATATCTCATTCCGAAACTCCGGATGCTCAAGATGAAGATCCTGGATCACTGACCCTGCCCCAGATTATCGCCGAAATTAACCGCAATGTGGAGCGCACCCAGACGCTGGGTGAGTACCTGTCACATATCAAGCCAGAGGATCTGCAGAACCATAAAGAGCTGGTCACCGAGCTGAAAAATATTGATTCGCTGATTTCCAACCTGTCCAGCTCTCTGGGAGCCGAGACAGATGAAGATACCGAGATGCTATATCGTGAAGCATTGGTAAAGGTCATGCAGGATTGTCACTATTACTGGCAGAAGGTGACGGGTGAGTCGATTATTGACCTGGCCGAAAAAAGTCGTATCTGGAGTGTCAGTGTAGACAACGGGCGTCTCAGGACTCGTTCAATGAATCGCTATCTGTCTCTGGACAAATTGCCATCTAATCCGCGTTGGCGACAGGTGGCCAGGACGGCCTACTTTGTGTTGTCCAAGGTCAGTCATGATCAGGAGGCACGCGACGCACTGGAGGCTTCCGTTGCGCGTCTGCAGGAGATTGTTGAGCAAAAAGCGTTGAACTGATTCGGTAACCCGGCTTGTCAAAAAATGATAATAATAACAGGAGAAATTTAGTGATCCGGTTCAGTCTGCCGTTCTTGTTGCTGCTGTTGATGTCTCAGACAGGCATGGCACAGTATGGTGCGCCGGACGGTGAATGGCATACCTGGGGTGGCGACCATGGATTCACCCGTTATTCAGCTCTGGATCAGATAACTGCGCAGAATGCGCAGACACTGGAAATTGCCTGGCGATGGCGTGCCCTTCCTCTGGGCGATCGCCCGGACCGCAATATGAAAGCGACTCCATTGATGGTCAACGGGGTTCTGTATGTTCCAAGTGGCCAGCATCAAGTAGTGGCACTTGACCCTGCAACTGGCATCCCGCTTTGGCAGTTCGACCCGCAGCCCCCCACTGTTGACGATCGGGGGCTGGGATTGGGAAGTCGTTCACTGGCCTGGTGGTCGGACGGCCAGCAAGCCCGTCTGTTCCACAATACTCTGGACGGTCGCTTGATTTCGATTGATGCGCGGACCGGTCTGGCTGACCCGGCATTTGGCAACAACGGCACGGTATTGTTGAAAGAGCAACTCTATCCTGATGGCTCCGACGCGGAATCCGTGGGTTCGTCCTCCCCACCCGCGGTGGTCGGGGATGTCGTTGTGGCACAGGTGGTCGGTACTATCACGGCGCCAAATATCCGCGCTACACCTGGTCACATCCGCGGATACGATGTCAGAACCGGGGAGCTGCTATGGCGCTTTAATACCATTCCACAACCCGGCGAGACCGGTCATGAGACGTGGCAGGGAGACTCATGGCAATACACCGGCAACACCGGCGTCTGGTCCATGATGAGCGTGGATACTGAAACCGGCTATATTTATCTGCCGGTTGAGGCTGGCTCCAATGACTTTTATGGCGGACATCGCCATGGCGATAACCTCTTTGCACAGAGCCTGGTCTGCCTGGATGGCCGCACGGGCGAGCTGGTCTGGTATTACCAACTGACGCGACACGGACTCTGGGACTACGACCCACCGTCGGCACCGATACTCGGCGATATTGTTGTCAACGGGCGTCAGATCAAAACCGTGACTCAATTGACCAAACAGGGTATGTCATTTGTATTTGATCGTCTGACCGGCGAACCTGTCTGGCCGATCGAAGACAGACAGGTTCCATCAAGCGAGGTGCCTGGTGAGCGCGCGGCTCCCAGCCAGCCTTTCCCGTCGCTGCCTCCGCCCTATCTGAGCCAGGGCTTTAACGAGGATGACCTGATTGATTTTACCCCTGAGCTGAAGGCTGAGGCACTGGCGATTGCATCACAGTATGTGACTGGTCCCATGTATACCCCTCCAACGCCGATTCGTGATGGGGGTACCCAGGGCACATGGGTCAATCCCGGGTATCAAGGTGGCTCAAACTGGAATGGTGCCGCATTTGATCCGCAGACTGCCATGATGTACGTGCCACTGCGAAATGCGCCTATGGCGGCGGGGCTTCTTGAACCAGAGCCGGGTCGCACAGACTGGAACTATCTGCGAGCGCCTTCAGTGTTTATCCAGGGACCACGCGGACTGCCCATCATGAGACCTCCGTGGAGTCTGATCACTGCAACGGATATGAACCGCGCTGCACATACATGGTCTCGCAGTATCGGGCCGGCCTCCGATTACATCCGGGAGCACCCTGATCTGCAGGGGTTGGGGCTGGACTTTGATAACATGGGACATCCGATGATTCGCCCCGCTCCGTTGTTGACTTCGACCCTGTTGTTTATGGCCGAGGCCGGGCATCTGAGTGGCGACCCGGGTGGCCCCATGTTCAGGGCTTACGACAAACTCAGCGGTGACGTAGTCGCCGAGCTGACACTGCCCGCTAAAGCCAGCGGTGCGCCAATGACCTACTGGCATGATGGATTTCAGTATATCGTTATCGCAGTATCTACCGCTGAGCATCCGGCAGAGCTGGTGGCGCTGGCCTTGCCGGATGCTGCCGCCAGGGCGAGCAGCGCGCAAAACATACAACAGGCGCCTGCAGATAGCGGTGCAACGACGCAGCCGTTGCCGGATTTGACTCCTGAACAGCATCGTCTTGGCGAACAGGTCTACACTCAGTATTGTGTTGCCTGCCACGGTGTTGATGGACAGGGTGTAAACGGAGGCTCCGCGCCTTCAATCCGGAGTATTCGAAATCTGCAATCGATTCAGCAAATGGTCAGCCGGGGCGGTGTAGAGATGCCGGCGTTTGCATTGCAGATAAATGAAAATCAGATTGATGCCGTCAGCCGTTACGTTGCAGTGGTCTTAAGCTCGAGATGAGGTGGGATAACGTATGAACAATGAAATGATGAATCTGTTTGCCGTACCTGTGTATCGCGCCAGACTGGGCAGAGATTTCACCGCGCAGGAGCGTGGTTTTTTTCAGGATTGTCTGACTCAGCCAATCTCCGCGGTCTCCAATCTGGCATCACGTGACAAGCATGTGCTTGGCGCGCTACCGATGCAGGACATCCGTGCCATGATTGAGGGACACCTGGCCAATTACCTGGATACTGTATTCAAGACTACAAATGACGTGCGCTTGAAAATAACACAATCCTGGTTGACGCTTTCAGGAAAGGATCAGGCGCATCATATTCACACGCACCCCAACAGCGTGGTCAGTGGCGTGTTGTATATCAGTCTGGCGCAGGTTGATGGTATCAATTTCTACAGAGATGAAGACCAAAACTGGTTTGAACTGCTGCGCTCGGAGGAAACGTATTACAGCGCCCCGCAGTACTTTATTCAGGCAAGTATTGGTGACTTGCTGTTGTTTCCGTCGAATATCAGGCATGGTGTGCCGCCCGTGCGGGAAGATATAGAACGAATCAGCCTGTCGTTCAATACGTTTTTCTCCGGTAAACTGGGTCAGGATGAATTCTCCAACGCATTAACCATAGAGGTACTATGAGCGACAGACACGAAGTGCTGGCATTCAGTCAGGCCATCGCCCGGCAAGCCGGTGCGTTGATGCTGGCAGAGTTGAAGCGTGCCGGCGGTCCCCAGCAACACTATAAACAGGCAGGTCAGGAATTGGTGACCGAGGCTGATATCAAAGTTGACCGGCTGATATGCGAGGCGATAGCCAGACACTATCCTGAGCACCAGATACTGGCTGAAGAGTCGGCGCCTGATCTGGACGCACTAAGCAGTGTTAACACCCCCCTTTGGATAATCGATCCGATTGACGGCACGGTAAACTACGCCCATGACCACGCCCACTCAGCCGTATCCATAGCCTGGCTCAATGGTGGCCGGGTTCAGAGCGCTGTCGTCTATAATCCGTTCAGCGACGAAATGTTCACGGCGAGTTATGGTGATGGGGCCTTTCTCAATGACAAAAAAATCAGTGTGGGCAGCAAGACGGAGATGCGCCGTGCGTTGTTTGCGACCGGTTTCCCATATATAAAGGAAGACATGGCGCGGTTGGTTCGTCGCCTTGAAGTCATGTTGAACCATTGTGCAGATTTACGTCGCATTGGCTCTGCTGCACTGGATATTTGCTGGGTGGCCATGGGCCGACTGGATGTCTACTACGAAAATCTGAGTATCTGGGATTTTGCTGCAGCGCAGTTGATTGCTCAGGAAGCCGGGGCCTGTTATGGACACATTATGCCCGTGCCCGATGGGGTCAGTCCGGTATTCCACAATAAAAATATTCTGGTGGCTAACCCGGCGTTGTTCGACCAGGCCCGGGCCCTGCTCAGGTCGGTGGAATAGCCGTCAGTCTGAGTCCATCGGCACGTTTCAGCAGCAATGGCAGAAAGGTCAGGTCCAACAGAAGAGCCAAAACTACAATAGGCACCAGCAAAGTGGCAGCCTGTTGAAAATAGAGTGTACTGGCAAACAGTAATATGAATGTGCCCAGGGCTAACACAGCGGTTGTGATGGTCAGTGCCGGTCCTGCCAGCTGCGCAGCTTCTTCGCAGGCGGTATCGATATCCGCACCACCTTCGCGTTGGCGCTGAAAATGGCTGATCAGATGAACAGTATCATCAACCACTAATCCTATGCTGATGCTGAATAACATCATGACAAACGGGTCAATCTGCCCGACGAGTATTGCCCAGGCACCAAAGACCAGTGTGGCTGGCAACAGGTTGGCGGCGACAGATATCAGTCCCAGCCTTACACTGCGCAGGCCCAGTGTCAGAACCAGTGTAATCATGGTCAGGCTGATCGCATAGCTGATGATCAGCTCCACAGTTACAGTCTTGTCCATGCGTGCAAATAAAACCGTATCACTGCCATGCAGCAAGCGAAAAGTATCAGACAGGCCGCTGCGGTTAATGTGATCTGCCAACGCCGTATCCAGGTCGATAATCTGTTGATTGCTGAGCGGGCCGGTCGTCACAAAAAGCCGAACGGTTGATGAGGCGTCATGCAGAAAGCGGTCGAGAGCGTAGCTGTCACGCTGTACGGACAGATAGTTCATCAGATGCTGATCGATAGTGGATTGATCAGCAGGTATCCTGAAAGCCTGTTCCGGTGAGTCGTAGCGATTGCCTTCCAGTGTCTGGTTAATGGTTTTGATCACATCTGCAAGGCTGACAACAGCCGTGACGTCGTCGCGTGAGCGAAGCCATTCCGCAAGTCTGTCCAGCTCATGCAGCGTCGCTGGATCGGAAACCTCAATGTCGTGAATTTCCACTCCCCAACTGATCACATTTCCTCTGCCCATGTGTCGGGCAAGTAACTCAAAGTATTGGTGTAGTTGCGAATCCTGATCAATAAAATCCGTGCGATCGAAGTCGGTCTGATTGAGAGGCAGCAGCAGTGCAGCGATGGTGCCGGCCGCTATTGTGCCGAGGAATATGGTGCGCGGGTAAAATTGTCGCAGATGTCGACATGCGGTCAGGAACCGTCCGGCAAAGGCTATGCTGTCCTGTTTTTCGATATTGCCGCTGTCAGTCATAAGTACCAGCGCAGGAAAGGCCAGGAAGGCATAGCACCAGGCATACGTGACGCCTGATGCAACAATGCTGCCGAATTGGCTGATGGCTGGCGAGGACGCGTAGTTGAGGCTCAAAAATCCAATGGTTGTGGTCAGTGCCGCCAGTGTTACCGGTCTCAGGTTCAGGTTCAGGCTCTGCTGCATGGCTTCTTCAGGTGCGGTGCCATTTCTCCGTTGCTGTCTGAAAATAGACAGTAGATGCGCCGTGTTGGCAACAGCAATAATCACCACTACCAGGGGCGCCATAACAGAAATACTGTTGAATGCAGTACCTGACCAGGCCAGCGTGCCGACAGTTGATGCGACCGTAAGCAGGGTGACTATCAAAATAGAAGCGCCATGGCGCACAGATTTAAAACAGTAGCAGATAAATAATATGCAGATCAGAATCACCCAGGGGAGCAGGTAAATCAGGTCTTGCAGCATGGCGGCGCGTGTAGACATTTCATACATGGCCTCGCCGCTGCCGAAGAATCTGACGCCAGGGTGGTTGGTGTGCAGCTCATCGATTAACCGGGTCAGAGATGATGCGATTTCACGATTCTGCTCGGTAGTAGTATCAGTCAGGGACAGGGTTATGCTGAACAGGGCTACGACCTCGTCAGCAGACACCATGGTGCGACCGATCAACTGGTTGTTCATGGCTCGTTCGCGAGCATTTTGCAGTATCTCTGGATTGACGGATTCAAAGTTGCGGAAACGGCCGGCAATCAGGCCTATCTCGCCATAAGGCGAGTCGAAGGCAACAACGGAGCTGGCGCTCTTGGCGTAGGGGATCTGCCGGTAAGCAAAGTGCATATCACCCAGAGCATTGAGTACCGGCGGCGAAAACACCGAGATATCTGCTTGTGCGGCTGTGACCGCAATGTTTATCTGCTGGGGTTCCTGAAAGCGTTGGTTGAGCAGGTCGCGCTCGGCGATGAATGGATCGTTGTCGCCCAGCAGAATTTCTATGCGGGTGTCAAAGTCGGCGTGCCTGATGCCAGCCGCCAGAAACAGTGTCAGGCACACGCTGCCCAGCAATAACAAATTGCGTTGGCGAACCAGGAACTCAAACATTATTGATCAGGGCCATAGGTGCTGAAATGATCGGCGCCTTCCTCCTGGCACAGGGTCAACCAGTTGCGAATGCCAGCCGTGCGATACTTTTGTTTGTGCAGGATGAAATAAAAGCGCCGCATCCAGTCGCGTTGTGGCGCGTAAAGAGGGAGCAGGCTGCCACGGCGGAACGCTTCCTGTAGTGTAATCCGTGACAGACAGCCAATGCCCAGACCGGCCTCCACTGCGCGTTTAATAGCTTCAGTATGCTGCAGCTCCAGGCGCACATTCAGTCCCGACATCAGTCCATACATAGCGTGCTCGAAACCTTGTCGTGTGCCTGAACCCGCCTCGCGTATAATCCACTCCGCCTCTGCCAGATCGTCGTCATTAAGCGTAGGGCGGCCCGCGAGCGGATGATCAGGTGCGCAGAACAGGCTGAGCTCATCATCACGCCAGTGGATAATATCGAGATTATCATTTTGCAGCTCTCCCTCAACCAGACCAATATCCAGCTCAAAGTTCAGCACCCTCTGTGTGATTGAGCGTGTGTTTTCCACAGTCAGATCTACGCGGGAGCCAGGGTAGCGGTTCATGAATTCGGCCATAATGGGCACGGCCAGGTAGTTGCCGATGGTCAGGGTGGCGCCAACATTAATGTGGCCGATTTCGCCGCGCATGGCTAACAGGTTTTCGAACTCAACGGCCTGGCTCAGCAATGACTCAGCCTTTGGTCGCAGGCTTTTGCCAAAATCATTCAATTGCAGACGTTTGCCAACCCGGTCAAACAACTGAATACCAAAGCGTTGTTCCAACTCCTTCAATGCCGAACTGGCGGCTGATTGGGACATGGCCAGACTGTCGGCCGCTTGCGATACGTTTTCGTGGAATGCAGTTGCCAGGAATACCTCGATTTGCCGAAGGGTGTAATGCATGTCGAGCCTCCTTATTTGTAAAACAGATAAAGTTTAGCTTATTAAATCATTTTGGTTCTATTTGTTCCATGCGTATCATGCGTGCGTCGAAATTTGATGTTCAGTAGCTTTAAGGAATTTTTATGGCCGCAATATCCAAACAAAGTGTGACCAGCGTTCATCACTGGAATGAGTCGCTATTCAGTTTTACCACGACCCGCGATAAAGGTCTGCGTTTCGAGAATGGTCATTTTGTGATGGTGGGTCTTGAGGTGGATGGCCGACCCCTGATGCGGGCTTACAGTATCGCCAGCGCAAACTATGATGAAGAGCTGGAATTCTTCAGTATTAAAGTGCCGGACGGCCCGCTGACATCACGCTTGCAGAA
This sequence comes from Pseudohongiella spirulinae, assembly GCF_001444425.1. Taxonomy (NCBI): domain Bacteria; kingdom Pseudomonadati; phylum Pseudomonadota; class Gammaproteobacteria; order Pseudomonadales; family Pseudohongiellaceae; genus Pseudohongiella; species Pseudohongiella spirulinae. The sequence continues at coordinate 2,855,057 of NZ_CP013189.1, read as the reverse complement.
TATCAAAGTAGGGGATGAAGTCTACGTCAGCAGCAAGCCAACGGGCACTCTGGTGGCCGAGCACCTGCGTCCGGGTCGTAACCTTTACCTGGTTGGCACCGGTACGGGGCTGGCTCCGTTTATGAGTATCATTCGTGACCCTGAGGTGTATGACCGCTTTGAGCGAGTAGTGCTGGTGCATGGTGTACGCCGTATCGTTGACCTAGCCTACAAGGACTACATTACCAAAGAGTTGCCGCAAAATGAGTTTTTTGGTGATGTGGTGCGTGAAAAACTGCTTTATTACCCGACTGTTACCCGTGATGAGTTTGAGAATCAAGGGCGAGTGACTGATATTCTGGAAGATGGCACACTGGCTAGAAAAATTGGCCAGCCACAACCTGATCCGGAGCATGACCGTTTTATGTTGTGCGGTAGTCCCTCAATGCTCAAGGATATGTGTCGCATCCTGGACGAAGCCGGTTTTACCGAGTCTCGCCATGGCATTCAGGCGGAGTATGTGATTGAGCGGGCATTTGTTGAATAAGGAGCTAACAGGCAATATCAGCCCCTGAGAAAAAGAAAGGCCCGGCGGATTAGATCCCCGCCGGGCCTTTTTTGTCGCTTGGGCTGAACCGGATGCTCTAATCAGCTCAGGAAATAGCCAACCAGGCAGCCTTTGGCATCCGGGATGTCATTCATGTTGACAGTGCCGCCGGCCATCACGGTATCCAGCGCGTCGCGCAGATAGTGATGATTGGTCTCCAGTCGCTGAGTTTCGTAGCCCAAAGAGTCATCAATCGGGCCGCGGAAATGAACTTTACGCGTGCGCGGGTCAATGATGAAGACCTCTGCTGTTCGCTCCACACCCAGTGAGCGGGCGACTGACTGATCCGCGTCCTTCAGAATCGGGAAGGTGATATTGAACTCCTGCGCCTCCTTCTGGATACGAGGAATATCATCCTGAATGAAGGAATTGAGCATCAGAAATTCAATGTTTTTGTCAGCGTAGTCCTGACGTATTTTCTGGAAAGCCGGAACTGACAATCGGGCAATCGGACAGCCCGTGCCGTGAATGTACATGACCACCCAGTCACGTTCCAGGTACTCGTCCATGGTGTGCGACTGACCCATGTGGTCGGTCAGTTCGAATTCCTTGATGGTCTTCAGGAAGGACTCGTTGGCCATGGCCAGAGAGGCCAGACTGCCAACAGCCAGCAGTAATAATGTTGTGATTGCCTTACGCATGGTAGAAACTCCTGTACATAACTGTGAAGCCTCAATGCCGCCGAAGCTCATTTAATCTTACCTGAACTGGCGCGGACTTCCACCGATATTACGAAATACGCTCCCAAATAGACCAATTATGTTGACCCATATCAAGGCTCAATTTGTGACGAATTGTGAGACCCTGATTACCCGTGGGGCCGCATTCCCCATAACAATTTAAGTGCCGACAAGGTATAGTTCTCCGGTTGTTTCAGGAATGGAAAAATAGACATGCGAGTTTTTTTGGCGCGGCTGTACCGCACACTGGTTTTTCAGCGACCCTTGGTTGTTATCGCCCTGTTGCTGTTGCTGACAGCAGGTTTTGCCTGGTATGCGCAATACTTCCGGCTGGATGTGTCGGCTGACTCGCTGCTGATGGAAGATGATAAAGAACTGGAGTATTCCCGTGAGGTCAATCAGCGTTATGGCGTGCGTGACGCTGTCACGATTGCCTTCACACCCCGCAATGTGGATCTGCTGAGTGAGCAATCACTCTCAATCATGGCTTCGATACGTGATGAGCTTCTGGCAATGGAGCGTGTGGAGTCCGTCGACAGTCTGTTAAACGTGCCGGTCTTTGGAGATACCCCGCTGACGGGTATTTCTGAAGACTACGCTACTGTTACGGACGAAGGTCTGGACCGGGAAGCTGTGCGTCAGGAGTTGATGACGAATCCGGTTTTCAGTAACGCGATTATCAGTCCTGACGGAAGCACCGGGGCCATGCTGGTCAGTTTCTATCTGGACACCCGTTATATCGAACTGATAAATCGGCGTACTGAACTCAGTAATAAGCAACGTGCAGAAGGGCTGACTGACGCGGAGAGCGCCGAACTGCGTCAGGTGAGCAATAAATTTGACGCCTACAGCGTGGAAGCCGCTGAACGGCGGCATCAGGATATCGGTCAGATCCGGGAGATTCTGGCAGGCTACCAGGATCAGGTGCAGCTCTATCTGGGCGGTGCACCCATGATTGCCGATGATCTGGTGACCTTTGTACAGAGTGACCTGGCCACGTTCAGCCTGGGCGTATTTGCATTTATTGTGCTTGCCCTGGGGCTGATTTTCAAGCGCCTGCGCTGGGTTTTCCTGCCGCTTGCCTGCTGCGCCATCGCTGGTGTCATCGTGGTGGGCATATTGGGGGTGATGGACTGGCGAGTGACGGTAGTGTCGTCAAACTTCATGTCCTTGCTGCTGATCATTACAATTTCGCTGACCGTGCATCTGATTGTGCGCTACCGTGAGTTGCGTGCCACGCGCCGTTTCAGCCCTCACCATCGCCTGCTCAAGCACTCAGTGCTGGTCATGTTCCGGCCCTGTCTTTATACAGCACTGACAACCATTGTGGCTTTCGGTTCGCTGGTTGTCAGTGGCATAACACCCATTATTTCTTTTGGCTGGATTATGGTGATGGGGGTGCTGACCGCACTTTGTGTTGTTTTCCTGCTGTTTCCGGCCATGATGAGTCTGCTGCCTAAAGACGTCACTGATTATTCGAGGCCGCCAAAACTTAACCTGACTGGAGCGCTGGCGACTCTTACGGAGCGTTCCGGCAATAATCTACTGTGGATCTATGGTCTGGTGTTCCTGGTCAGCGCGCTTGGCATCAGCAGATTGCAGGTAGAAAACAGTTTTATTGCCTACTTCGACAAGGACACTGAAATCTACCAGGGGATGAAGCTGTTTGATGACAAGCTGGGTGGTACTCTTTCCTTTGATGTGCTGGTCAGTCTGCCCGTGATAGAAGACAGCTTTGACGATGGTTTTGACGATGGTTTTGATGACGGTTTTGAGGAAGAGGATAACGACGCCTATTGGTTCACTGCGGACAAGATGAACGAGATCAAGCGCATGCATGAATATCTGGATGCGCATCCGCAAACCGGTAAGGTTCTGTCCTTTGGTGCAGTGGTGCAGTTGGCTGAGGAGCTGAATGGCAATCAGCCGGTTGACAGTTTTCTCTGGGCTCTGCTGTACTCCATGTTGCCCGAGACCTTGCGTTCTACCGTGTTGACGCCGTTTTTATCCGTGGAGCATAACGAGGCGCGATTCAACGTGCGGGTTATTGAATCCGATCCCGACCTTAACCGTGATCAGCTGATCAGTGATGTGAAGCAGGGCATGCAGGACGAATTTGGTCTGGCCCCGCAAGAGGTCAGGGTTACGGGCATGCTGGTGCTGTACAACAACGTCCTGCAGAGCCTGTACCAGTCGCAGATTTTGACTTTGGGGGTCGTGCTTGGTGCCATCATGCTTATGTTCCTGGTGTTGTTCCGCTCCCTGAAGATAGCGGCGCTGTGTATTATCCCTAATATAATTGCGGCGGCACTGGTGCTTGGCATCATGGGCTGGATGGGCATCCCGCTGGATATCATGACTATTACCATAGCCGCCATTTCTATCGGCATTGGCGTCGATAATACCATCCACTACATGCACCGATTCCGGCGAGAATTCCATCGTATCGGCAACTACCGGCAGACCATGTTCTATTGCCATGACAGTATCGCCCGGGCCATGTATTTTACGTCCATGACCATTGTGGCCGGTTTCTCGATCCTGGTACTGTCCAATTTTATTCCGACCATGGTGTTTGGTCTGCTGACCAGTATCGCCATGATTGTAGCTCTGCTTGGTGCGCTGACGTTGCTGCCACAGTTGCTGATTACCTTCAATGCACTGGGGGCTGAGTCACACCCGGACGCTGCCGACTGAAGCCATGTTATGATTGGGTTTACGCACGTCAGATTACGCTGCGATTTTGAGTTTCTGGAGAGAATTGATGATGCAAGAAAGTTCGACAATGTCTGCTGAAGAGCAGGAATCACCCCGTGGTCGTCTGCTGGACGAGAAGCTGTTCAAAACCCGTACGGTAACAATCTTTGGTGAAATTAATGATCGGCTGGCAAGACAGGTGACTGAGCGCTTACTGGCACTGGCGGGCGAGAGTAATGAGCCGATCACTTTGTATATCAGCTCTCCGGGTGGACATGTAGAGTCGGGAGATGTTGTTTATGACATCATCAAATTCATTGAGCCTGAGGTCAGGGTTGTCGGTACCGGCTGGGTGGCCAGCGCAGCTACCAACATCTACCTGGCCGCCAAAAAAGAACATCGCTTTGCCTTGCCGAATACCCGGTTTCTGGTACATCAGCCTTCCGGCGGATCACGCGGCAGTGCATCGGACATCAAAATTCAGGCTGAGCAGATCGTGAAAATGCGTGCCCGTATTAATCGCCTGATTGCCGAGGAAACCGGTCAGCCGGTCGAGCGCGTTGCCAAGGACACTGATCGTGATTATTGGATGACGGTTGACGAGGCCATTGACTATGGCATTGTAGGCAAGTGTATCCGTACCATGGCGGAGCTCGGTTAAGCTTGGTTTAATCCGGAATGCGCTTGATAAAACGGGCCTGCTGATTGCGCACCAAAGTGCAGATCACGTGGTAATCGGGCTGACAGGACATGGGGCGGACAATCGCGCTGACTGTGTCCTGCAACTGCACCAGCACCTTTGCGGTCACGCCCTGGTATTCAATATCAATTGTCCCGGTGTTGCCGTTGATGACGCCATTGCTGGCCTGCCACTCGATAGAAGCAGGCTCCAGTGGCAAGACAGTGAAGCGTTCGCCAGCCGGAATGACCCGCAAACTGAATGGCATGCCTTCAGCCTGCCACTCCCCATGCCAGACATGCTCGCTTGCAGGGCGTTCAGCACCCAATGAATGTGTGGCGTCGATAGCCAGGCTGAACAGGATCAGGATTTTAGCTGCTGGATTCGTCATAGAGGCGAGTATATCAAAACGTTTGACTCAAGAACTTAAGAGAGGGCAAAAAAAAGCCGGAATGACTTTTGGGGTTACATTCCGGCCAAGAGGGATCGTCAATTCAATACACCTTCCTTCAGTTACTGAGGTTTGTACGTCAGCAAACTCAAACTCGATGACGTCATGGTAGTTTTTTATTGTAAATAGATAAAATGAATTAAATGTATTACTATGATATGGAAAACGAATCGTCGATGGGTCTCCTATGAGTCATTTACCTACTACCAAGCAGTTGCGTTATTTTGTTGCCCTGGAGCAATATGAGCATTTTGGCAAGGCCGCCGAAGCCTGTTTTGTATCTCAGCCGGCTTTCAGTGTAGCGATCAAAGAATTGGAGAATATGCTTAATATTCAGTTGGTTGACAGGACAAACAAGAATGTCACCATTACCAGCCTGGGTCGCGATATTGCCCGGCAGGCGCGAGTAGTGCTGCGAGATCTGGAAGATCTGGTTGATCTTGCCAAAGGCAATCAGGCCCCGTTGACGGGGCAGCTGAAAATGGGTGTGATTCCGACCATTGCGCCTTTTCTGCTGCCTAAATTATTACCAGCTCTCCGTAGAGCCTATCCAGACCTGAAGCTCTATCTGAAAGAAGATCTGACCGAGCGGGTGTATGAGCGGCTGATGGAAGGTGAGTTGGATCTGGTATTGATTGCATTGCCTTACGAGTTGCGTAACGTCACGGAGATGCCTCTGTTTGACGATCATTTTTTTCTGGCTCACCACAAGAAGAGCCGGTTTGTGAGTTCCAGCCACTACAATGTGAGTGAATTGCCGACTGACAGCGTTTTACTGCTGGAGGATGGGCATTGTCTGCGTGACCATGCTCTGTCGGCCTGTAATATCAAGAATGCTGATAAAGTCAGTGACATTACGGCAACCAGCCTGTTGACTCTGGTGCAAATGGTTGATGCTGATCTGGGCATTACCTACTTGCCGGAAATGGCTGTGCACTCTGCGCTTTTGAAAAATACCCACATCCAGACCGAACCGCTGGACCCGGGCAGTTATCGTCAGGTGGGTCTGGTCTGGCGAAAAGCCAGTACACGTCATAAAGAGTTCACTATGCTGGGTGATTTCATACGTCAACATTATCGTCCGGATTAACACCGGGGGCGTTCCGGCCATTGCGTTCGGGAGTGGATGACTTTTGACCGATTGACTTGAAAATGAACTCTATATTGAATTGGCACGTATACAATTACGTACATTCATCTATCAACCGAGTGAGGTTGCCATGAGCATTGTCAGGTCGTTTGTTTGGCTGACTTTTACAGTTTTTTCACTGCAGGCCGCGGCGCAGTCATCTGAGACTGTCAGTCGGGCTGCAGACTTCACCTTGATCGATCATCAGGGCAAGGCCTTTAATCTTCATTACCATGCACAACGTCCGGCGATTGTGCTGATTGGTCATGCTGAAGGTTCGAGTGATGCATTGCAGGCGGCGAAAGCGCTGGAGGCTCGCAACTGGCAGGGACGTGGGCTGGTTGCAGCGCTGGTCAATCCCGACAGCCAGTCATCGCGGCAGAGCAGTGCTGAGCTTGCCCGGCAGCATGATGTGGCATTACCAGTGCTCATGGATACAGCCGGTCTGATCGCCAATACCTATCAGTTAAGCCATGTCGGCGAAACCCTGGTGATTGACCCACGGCGCTGGCAGATTGTCTACCGCGGTCCTGCGATCGACGCAGGCAGCATTCATCCGCAATTGCAGGCCACTGTTGAAGCATTGCTGGCTGAGCAGGATGTGACGCCGGCCACTGTTCCAATGCTGGCAGCCGATCCACTGCCGGATGTGACGCATAGCAGCACAATTGCTTCGTACAGCGAAACCATTGCCCCATTACTGGTTGAGAAATGTGCTGACTGTCATCGCCCTGGCGGTATTGGACCGTGGGCCATGACCAGTCACGCCATGATTCAGGGATTCTCGCCCATGATCCGGGAGACCATCCTGACCCGTCGTATGCCACCCTGGCATGCTGACCCTGAAATCGGCGAGTTTGAGCATGATCTCAGCCTGAGCACCGCTGAGCAGCGGCAGGTGGTTGCCTGGATTGATGCTGGCGCACCGCGTGGAGATGGACCCGATCCCCTGGCTGAGGTCGCCGCGGTCGATACGGAGTGGGAAATGGGCGAACCGGACCTGATCGTAACCCTGCCCGCCTTTGATGTGCCCGCCACTGGTGTTCTGGACTATCAGTTCTTTGAGGTCAAAAATCCCCTGGATCGGGACGTATGGGTAAAAGCTGTGCAGATTGCGCCGGGTGATCGCCAGGTGCTGCACCACGCCATCGCGACCTTTGGTGCGAGTTCAAGTTTCGAGGGTCAGGTTGACAGCGGTGAGTCATTGCTGCAACCGCAACTCATGACTTTTGTGCCCGGCAACGAAACCTATATATACCCGGAGAACACCGGGGTGTATGTGCCGGCTGATAGTTCATTCTATACGCAGATGCACTACACCACCTATGGGCGCGAAACACGTGATGAGACGCGGATCGGTCTGTATTTTGCTGATGAAGCGCCTGAGCACGTGTTGCAGCACTACTCAATTCTTAACCTGGGGCTCGAGATACCGCCAGGAGTGGCGGAGCACGAAGAGGCTGCCTATTATCAGCTCCAGCGGGATGCGGTTATCTATGCGCTTTTTCCGCATGCCCACTATCGAGGACGTGCATCTGAATTTGCCATACGCTATCCGGATGGCAATGAGGAGATAGTGCTGTCAGTCCCGGATTATGATTTTAACTGGCAGCGATATTTCCAGTTTAAGGATCCCATTGAAGTACCGGCAGGCTCTATGGTTATTCATCGCACCACTTACGATAACTCCACGGCCAATCTCAGCAATCCGGATTCAAGTATTGCGGTCAATTTCGGCGAGCAGACCTGGGAGGAGATGTTGTACGGCGGAATATCCTTCCGCTACGCGGAGCCTGGGGAGAACGATTTCGAGATCAATGTCGAGGACTATCTGACCGCTGTTGTGATGGGTTATATGGATAAAGAGATGAAAGGTCAGATCGCGCTGAGCGATATGCCGGAATCTTCGCGGCAGTCGCTGGCTTTGCCGTTTACCATTCTTGACCGCGACAAGTCAGGCGGCCTGGATTTTGACGAGTTCAGGCAATTGATGATCCAGACAAATATGACCAATGAACGTTCTATTATGGATTAGGTTCAGAAGGCAGTGGTAAAAAGCCCGGTCGCTGTTGAGGCGACCGGGCTTTTTTGTGGTCAGGTATTTTTGAGATTCTGTCTTAGACCGAGTTGCGGCCCTGTTCAACCGGGGTGGGCAAAAAGCGATAATGCTTGAGTGGCAGTTCACGCACCCGTTGGCCAGTCAGTGCGTAAATCGCATTACCGACAGCGGCGGCAACCGGTGGTGTTGCCGGTTCACCCAGGCCGCCTACCGGCGCATCCGGTGACTCCAGGATCACAACATCTATCTCGGGTGATTCGGCAGGCCGGAGCATCTCGTAGTCATGGAAATTACTTTCTTTGACGCGACCCTGTTCAATGCTGATCTGGCCGTAAAGCGCGGCTGTTAATCCGTAGATGATGCCGCTTTCAATCTGCGCCGCAGCACCATCCGGATTAATTGCCCGACCACAATCAATTGCACACACTACCCGGTTTACCCGGACAGCGCCGTCTTCTTTCAGGCTGACTTCTGCCACCTGGGCCACAATGCTGCCAAAGCTTTCCTGAAGGGCAATACCTCTGGCTCGTCCTTCAGCCGGGGGCGTTGTCCATCCGGCACGCTCGGCCGCTTCTCGCAGCACTCGGGCATGTCGCGGTTTGTCAGCCAGCAAGTCCAAACGGAACTGTAACGGATCCTTGCCCTGGCGCCAGGCCAGTTCGTCGGTGAATGATTCCAGGAAGAAACCGTGCTGGGAATGTGCCACACTGCGCCAGGCCCCGAACGGGATATGTGTGGGACTTTCTACAAAATCAATCTGCTGATTAGCTATTCCGTAGGGAATATGGGCGGCTTCGGCTGGTTCATTTTTACCTATGTAAGCGTTTTCCCAGGCGATGATATTACCCTGCGCATCGAAACCAGCGCGGAAGCGGCTGCTGACCGCCGGCCGGTAGTAATCCTGCCGGGTGTCTTCTTCGCGACTCCACAAGGTTTGTACCGGAACATCAAATTGCCGCGCGATCAGGGTAGCCTGAACAATTGTGTTGGTTGAAGTGGGCAGTCGACGGCCGAATCCGCCACCCAGATAATGCGGGTGGACGGTAACCTGATTTTCATTCAGCCCCGCCGCGCTGGCGACCTGGCCCCGAATACCCAGATTGTCCTGGGTGCCAGTCCAGACATCACAAACGCCATCATGGAAATGCACGGTACAGTTCATTGGCTCCAGCGCCGCGTGTGCCAGATAGGGAACCCGGTAGCTTGCGGTTACCACTTCGTCGGCTGAGGCCAATGCAGCCGTTGCGTCACCGGCAGCGACATCATTGTTGCGCTCCCCTGACTCCAGCGCCTGGTCAAAATCCGCGAAAATGTCAGCGCTGCTGCGCTGATCATGCTCTGTTGTTGAAAACTGCGGTTGCAGCAATTTAAGGGCTTCGCTGGCGCGCCAATAGTTGTCCGCCACGACCGCTACAGCATCTTCTAGCTCAATGACCTCCTTGACGCCCCGACGCTGCATGACTGCATCGATATTGCCAGTGTTCTGCAACTTGCTGCCAAACACGGGTGCGGTCATCACTGCAGCAAAAAGCATATTGTCCGGGCGGGCATCGATGCCGAATTTTGCGCTGCCATCCACCTTGGCAGGAATGTCTACGCGAGCTATGGGTTTGCCCATCAGCGTGAACTGACCAGGATTTTTCAGCAGTGGCGAGCGTGGTGGATCAAATTGTGCTGCTGCGCTGGCCAGCTCACCATAAGTGGCGCTGCGGCCACTGGCTTGATGGCTCACCAGGCTGTTGGCAGCCGTTATCTCACCGGCGTCAACGTTCCACTGCTGAGCTGCCGCGCTGACCAGCATCTGGCGCGCCGCCGCGCCAGCCGCGCGCATGCCCATTTCGCCGGTAAAGCGCACTGAGCTGCTGCCTCCGGTAATCTGCAGGTTCATGATCTCGGCGGCCTTCAGGGTCAGCGCATCCATGCCGCGATCCAGAAACGCGGGCACTGTAAAACCCAGGGAGGCAGCAAAACCTTTTACCAGCACGCCGTTGGCAAACAGGTCTGTTGCCGGTGCCTGCTCGACACGGACCTTATTCCAGTCTGCATCCAGTTCGTCAGCCGCCATCATTGCCAATGAGGTGTGCACACCCTGACCCATTTCTGAGTGCGGAACAATCACAGTAACCTGATTGTCGGGGTCAATGCGCAACCAGGTGGTCAAAAATGTCTGCCCCTCTTCGGCCAGATCCCGATTGGCCAGGCTTTGTCGACTGGGGCGGGTCGCCGCATAGCCGATCAGCAGGCCGCCGCCTGCGAGCGCCGTACCCAGCAGAAAACGTCGTCTGGAGATACTCATGCTGTTTCCTCCTGCAGGGCCGATTGCTGTCTTTGTGCGATCAGTTCCTGCACGGCCTTGCTGACCCGTGGATACGTGCCGCAGCGACAGACATTGCTGAGGCTCTCGGCGATGGCGGTCTCATCGGCCTGTGGGTTGCTTTCCAGCAGGGCGCTGACAGCCATGATCATGCCGGACTGGCAGTAACCGCACTGTGGAACCTGGTGGTTGATCCAGGCTTGCTGAACATCGGTCAGCGATGCTGCATTGTGAGCCAGACCTTCAATGGTGGTGATATTCATATTGCGGGCAGCGCTGACCGGAGTCATGCAGCTTCGCACGGCCTGGCCATTAATGTGCACGGTGCATGCACCGCAGGCGGCGATACCGCAGCCGAATTTGGTGCCGGTCAGACCCAGTTCATTGCGCAGCGCCCAGAGCAGCGGCATCTCTGGCTCAATGTCCAGTTGGTGCTGCTGCCCATTTACAGTAATTTCTATCATGGCAGGCCTCAAATTTTTTGTATGACTAGACTTCGAGCTTAATGCAGAACCGGGTCAGCATCAATTTAAACGCGATGAAAGAACCACGTAAAAAGGCCTGTTGCCGACGAATTATGAAAAGATTCAGCAATCCATCACAAAAATCGGGGCATCAGCCGATTTAGTCGTTGACCTGCGTCGTTTTCGGGATCAAAGTAAGCGCGCAAATTTTGCATTGCTGTTTGGCAAAAATTTCAACGGGAAATATTTGAAGGGGATTTCAAAATGATTAAAAGAACTGGATCGCTGGTCGCAGGCATGCTGGTAGCACTGCTGTTGAGTGCATGTGCAGGGACATCGGCACCACACCCGGCAGTGGGAAATTGGGTGATCACCATTGATACTCCAATTGGTGCCATGAATGCCAACCTGGTTATTAATGAAGATCTCAGCGGCGAAATGCGATCTCAGGATCTGGGTTCATCACCGCTGCACTCTGTTCAGCTGGCTGATGAGCGCGTCGCCTTTGCAGCTGATATCGATGCCCAGGGCACAGCTATGACACTGGCGTTTTCCGGCACAGTGGAAGGCGACAGCATGAGTGGCAGCTTTAATACTGACTTCGGTGCTATTCCGGTCACTGGTCGTCGCGCTGAGTAACAGGCCAGTCTGCTGTTTGATGTGACTCCGGCCCGGCAACCGTTCTACGGGCTGCCGGGTTGCTTGTCCTGCCCGCCTTTTGTCGCCGGGTTCTCCCGTTTTTCAGTGCAGCATCAGATAATGCTCAATTCGCCGCTTGATTCCCGAGAGCAATGCTGCCTGTCGTATAATCCTTTCACTTCCTGAACGTCCCTGATACTCTTTTCTGTTGATGTGAGCCGCGTACAAGTGGCCTGAAAAAGAACAAATTCTGCAGGAGATTATCATGTTGCAACAACATCTTTCGGATTTGGGTAGTCTGGGCAGGCGCTGTATGGTTCTGCTGGTGATCAGTGCCGCCTTGCTTCAGATACCTGCAACTCAGGCTCAGAATGCCCAGCCAGAGTTGCCACGACAGATGGCGTGGACGGCTTACAACCTCGGTACCACTGGATATAACCAGTCGGTTGCCATTGGTGCCATGTTGCGTGATGAATACAATATTACCCTGCGTGTCATCCCCGGCCAGAATGACGTCTCCCGGCTGTTGCCACTCAAAAATGGTCGGGTAGAGTTTTCAGCGAACGGAGTGGCCACCTATTTTGCCCAGGAGGGGGTTTATCAGTTCGGCGATCAACAGTGGGGACCGCAGGCTTTGCGGATGCTGATCACATCGAATGGTTTGAGCAATCAGGCGGTTGCGGTCGCCGCCGATGTGGGCGTCAGCAGTTTCGCGGAGCTGAGGGGGCGTCGAGTACCCTTTGTACGGGCTGCGCCTGCACTCAATATATCCATGGAAGCTTACCTGGCCTGTGGTGGCCTGGGCTGGGACGATGTGGTCAGAGTCGACTTTCCCGGTTATGACGCTATGTGGGAAGGGCTGATAAATGGCGACGTTGATGTGGCATTTGGCACGACTGTGTCAGGCCCGACCCGCCGTCTGGAGGCCTCGCCGCGCGGTATTGCCTGGCTGCCCGCTCCACACGATGATGAAGCCTGCTGGGCGAACTTGCTTTCAGTAGCTCCGTATTTCACCCGTCACATGGCAACGCGTGGACCGGGCATCAGCGACGAAAATCCTCAGGAGGCCGGTACTTACCCCTATCCCATGCTAATCACACAGGATAGTCAGGATGAGAACACAGTGTACTGGATGACACGCGTCATTCACGAAAACTATGATGCCTACAAAGATGCTGACCCTGGTGCCATAGGCTGGGCGCTGGACCGCCAGGTGTTTGACTGGGTGGTTCCGTATCATGAAGGTGCCGTGCGGTACTGGCGCGAAATCGGTGCCTGGACCGATGCTCTGGACGCTCATAACAATGAGCTGATACGACGTCAGTCAGTGCTGGCCGCTGCCTGGCAGGAGGCGACATCCGAGCGAATCCGGGATCGCGATGAGTTTCAGCGCAACTGGCAGCAGGTGCGTAGCAGGCATCTGCGCGAAGCCGGCTTTAATCCTGTGTGGGAGACCTGGGACTGATGAGTCGTTCCTCAACTGCGATACCCGGCGCGGTTCGTTGGCTGCTGGCCTTCAGTGCGGTGGCCAGCGTGTTTCTGGCCATGGACTCTCTGCGGTTGTTTTCCGAACAGCCGCTTATGGACTTTGTGATCACAGTACAGAACCATTACTACTACGCATTAATGGCCTTGTTGCTACCGATGTGTTTTCTGGTTTACCCGCCAACGGCAAAATCTGAGCGTTATTGGTATGACATCATACTTAGCCTGGCAGCGCTTGGCGCCTGTGGTTTTTTCTTTTTTAATGCTGAGACCATGCTGGATTTTGGCTGGGAATTTTCGGCTCCGACCTATGCCGTGTTTATCAGTTACCTTTTGTGGGCGCTGACGCTGGAAGCGGTCAGGCGCTGCGGCGGCACCACCCTGTTTGTTCTGGTACTGGTTTTCTCACTGTACCCGATTGTCGCCGATCGCATGCCGGGACCAATTTCCGGCATGGCGTCATCAGCGGCAGAAACTGCGTCATATCATGTAATGAGCATCGAGAGCATTCTCGGTTTGCCGTTCAGGGCCTTTGCGCAACTGGTAATCGGGTTTCTGGTGTTCGGTATTGCCTTGCAGCATACCGGTGGCGGGCGATTCTTTATCAATCTGGCGTTTGCGCTGTTTGGTCATGTGCGTGGCGGTTCCGCCAAAGTGGCTATCGCCTCCAGTGGCTTGATGGGATCCATGAGTGGCAGTGTGATTACCAATGTGCTGACCACCGGGCAAATGACGATTCCAGCCATGAAAAAGAATGGCATGTCACCGGCTTATGCCGGCGGTGTTGAGGCCTGTGCCTCAACGGGTGGCGTGCTGCTGCCGCCCATCATGGGCTCAACGGCGTTTGTGATGGCCACTTTTCTGAACGTGCCCTATACCTCGGTCGCGCTGGCGGCGGCCATACCCGCATTACTGTACTTTTTTGGACTGTTTGTGCAGGTGGATGCTTACGCAGCACGCACCGGGCTGCAGGGAACACCCAAGTCGGAATTGCCGGATCTTAAGGAGACCTTCCGGGATGGCTGGTTCTACATCGCCTCCTTCGCTGTGCTGATTTTCCTGTTGATATTCATGCAACGTGAAGCGGTGGCGCCGTTTTATGCCACTGGTCTGCTACTGATTCTTAATCAATTGTCTGGCAAGCATCGTTGGGATCTGACGGCGGCCGCCACATTTTTGGTGGCATCCGGAAAATTACTGGTGGAATTATTGGCCATCATGGCTGGTGTTGGACTGATTGTCGGTGCGTTGTCAGTGACCGGCTTGTCAGGAACACTGGTAAATGATTTGCTATATCTGGCTGGCGACTCAGTTTTGATGTTGCTGCTCATGGGTGCCCTGACCAGCTTTATTCTGGGTATTGGCATGACGGTAACGGCCGCCTATATTTTTCTGGCGATCGTGTTGGCACCGGCGCTGGTGCAGGGCGGTCTTAGCCCGATGAGTGTGCACCTGTTTATCCTGTATTGGGGCATGCTGTCCTTCATAACGCCACCGGTAGCCCTGGGCGCGTTTGCGGCGGCCAGCATCGCCGGTGCCTCCTCACTGGCCACTGGTTTCAAGGCTATGCGATTGGGCAGTGTCATCTATTTCATTCCCTTCTTTTTTGTGCTGGACCCGGCGCTCATTCTAGAAGGCAGTCCCGGGCAGATTGCCATGGCCACGCTCACCGCTGGAGTTGGGGTTTTGTTGATTGCCGGCTCACTACAGGACTATCTGCCAGGGTTTGGCTTTCTGGATAACGGCGGAGTCGCGGGTTCAGTCGGTCGTTTACTGACTGGCACCGGCGGGGGGTTGATTGCCTTGCCCGGGCTGGAGACATTGGGTTTTAATGTCAGCAATACAGTATTATTGATCTCAGGGCTTGTACTGGCAGCGGTAGGCGTTGTCCTGTCGCGTCGCCGAATTGTCCCGGAGGAAGGGTATGCGAATCATTGAGCTGTTTGATTGCAAGGCATGGGTGCCCCGATGGTTGCTGCTGATTATCAGCCTGTTGGCAGGTCCGACTGCTGCGCAGTTTGCTCCGGATCCCTTCCCGGTGGAGCCCGATGAGGCAGGCGAGTTCGCCTTTGTCAGAGTTCAGTATGATTCTTATTATCAGGGTGGATTTGGTTATGGTCCCTGGTCGGTCGATTTCCCGGATGCTGATCGAAACTTCTTGCGTGGTGTCTCACGCCTGAGCAATGTGCGTGTTCAGCCAGAGCCAATTGTCCTGCGTCTGGACGACGAGCAGATCTTTGAGTACCCCTTTCTGTATATGCTGGAAGCCGGCCGGAATGGCGGCCCGTTTTTTAATCCGACGGAACTGGAAAACCTTCGAGAATACCTGCTGCGGGGCGGTTTTCTGCTGATTGATGATTTTTGGGGTAGCCGGGAGTGGCAGGCTTTTGAGAATTCGTTCAGAGCCGTCTTTCCGGAGCGTGAAATTGTGCGATTGCCACCGGATCATGAGATTTTCAGAGTGTACTACGACGTGGATGGCGCGCAAATGATTCCGGCGCTGGGAAATCCCGACAACATCCCGGAACGCGATGCGGTTGCTGCCGAAACATTCGGAATTCTTGATGACAGCGGCCGAATCATGGTGCTGATCAACTGGAACTCTGATATGGGGGATGGCTGGGAGCATACCTATCACCCAAACTACCCTACTCGATATGCGAATCTTGCCTACCAGATGGGGCTGAATTTCCTGATTTATTCCATGACGCACTAAGTCTTGCAGCTTCAGTTGTCTGAGCTGCTTTGCAGTTCGGCGCAGTAATCATCAGTTCGGACAGCCGGTGTAAACCAGATAAAATCATAGGCTTTTCGGCCGCCCGTCTCAGGTACATAGTCGCCTGCCTGCTCCAGACCGGGAATCACCTCCAGGAAGGCCAGGTTGACGACGCTGCCGCTATTGGGGGGCAGATAATTGCTTACTCCCAGATCATGGCGTACATGAAAGTTACCGGCCAGCAGCGCGGCGGCCTTCTGCTCGGGGGCATTCTGTAAGGAAATGGCCAAGGCGCGGTCACGCGCCTGCTGCACGCGAACCATGGCCGGGAACTGTGATTCCGGCAGCATCCCGCAATGGCTCAGATCAATTTCCCGCGTCAAGGCCGCGAGTTGCTCAGAATCAAGCTCCTGAATTGATGTGTCGGACTGTGTATAAATATTGCGGACCTGCTGTCGATCAATATTACCTGCCCGCAACTCCAAGCCTGATTGTATGGCCAGCAACAGGGGGCTGCGATAGAACTCCCAGGTCCATGCCTCGTCCCAGGACAGAGCCTCAATTACCTGCTGCTCACCATGAATAGCGTTGCTGTCTTGCAGCCCGGTCAGTGCCGTTTGCTGGGAGTTATCCATCATCTCAAAGCTGAGTAATGAGATATGGCCATCGTGAATTAACGATTCCAGCAGTGACAGTCGCAGTCGGTGATGGTCGGGGTTGTCGTGTTTTTCGCCCAGCAAAACCAGTTGGTTCTGACTCAGACTGCCAAGCAGCATGGTCGGAGTAATAAACGTCTCTGTAGTCGTTTCGAAGATCAGGCCGGACAAGGGATGGTCGGTAAAGTGTTTACTTTGCCAGGCTTGTTGCGATTCACTTTGTCCATGGCAGGCAGTTGCGCTCAGTAGCAGACAAAAAATTGAGGTGACAACGCTTCGGCGCATGCTGCTTTCCTGTTGGCGGGTCAGCGGACTTTCTTGGGGTAGTCCAGCTCGGCCAGGCGAGACATGCCGAACTCGAGTCGGGACCAGCTATCTACCGGAATCTCCAGCTCTGCTACACAGCAGGTCGGCATGTTGTCCAGTCGGGTGTTTTCACAAAGGTCGTTTAAAAAATCGGTCAAGGCCGGATTGTGACCAACCAGCATGATGCAATCTATATTGTCATCCTGATGACGTACCAGATTCAGGAGATGTCCGCTACTGGCCAGATAGATCTGCCGTTCGTGGTGGATCAGCTCATTGGGAATGGCCAGAATGTTAGCAAACACCTCTGCCGTCGATACGGTCCTGAGCGCCGGGCTGCAGAGAATTCGCTGCGGATGAGTGCCGCGCTGGTTCATGCGCTCTGCCATCATCGGCGCGTCATGACGTCCACGCTCATTCAGTGGGCGGTCTATATCGCGCTGCGCCTGATCGTTCCAGCTTGACTTGGCATGTCGTACCAGAATCAATGTCTTCATGCGAGTGATCTCCCGTCACTACCAGTTCCGGCATTGTAGCGCTTCTTGCAGATATTGAACACTCTGCGCGCCTAAAGGCAAAGCGCTGGACAATAGCGGGTGAATTGCTCAGAATCACGCTTTTGGCAGCATGCTGTCATGATCTACAAGCTGCACCTGTTTGAGTTGCAGACCTTTATTTTTTTGCGAGGACTTTTGCATGGCTTTTCAACTCCGGCACGCTCTGTGTGCGAGCTCAATCGTTTGCGCCCTGGCTGCCACGCAGACGCAGGCTCAGAGCTGGGATCTGGCGTCCGAGATAGAGCTCGGCGCAGTAATGACCACGGGTAATACGGAAGACGAGAATATCCGCTTCCGGACACGCTTTGATGCGGTCAGAGAAGCCTGGTCATATCGGCTGACGCTGGACGGGTTCAGATCGTCAAAAAATGATCAGCTCGCCGCTCAGCGACTCTATACGGTGGGCAGTTCAACCTACAATTTTGATCCGGATAATTTTGTGATGGGCCGGGTTGCTCACGAAGATGATCGCTTCAGTGGTTATGACAGCCAGACAGATATTTCAGTGAGTTATGGTCAGGTCCTGCTCAGAGATCGTGAGAATATGTCATTGAGCTACACTGTGGGTGGTGGTATGCGATCTTCCCGTGGAGCTGAAAACGGTGCGGATGATTTTGATGAAGCCATACTGCGTCTGTCTACTGACTATAGTTGGGATATCTCCGACAACGCCCGTTTTCTTCAGACCTTGTCAGTTGATGCGGGTGAGCGCTCCAGCATTGCCCGTTCAGAGTCGGCCATTGAGTCCGACATCATGTCCAATATGTCGATGAAATTTTCAATCAAGGTGAAGCATCAGACAGAGGTGCCGGTGACGCGCGAAAAGACAGACACAGAAGCGGCCGTAACTCTGTTATTACGGTTCTGATATTTATGAGATATGTGGCACCTTTGTCAGTCGAAGAGGCGGCGAATGTTCTGGGCTCAAGTGCGGGACGGGCCCGGCTCATGGCGGGTGGTACTGATCTGCTGCCCCGTTTTTCATCAGGATCCGGGTATCCCGATGTGCTGGTTGACATCAAGCGCATTCCCGAGTTGATGCAGATAGGCACGCATGCTGATGGCAGTGCGACAATTGGTGCGGCAGTTTGCGGGGCTGATATTTATGAGCATGCCGAGCTGCGTCGCTATTGGCCGGGTGTCACCGAAGCGACGGATCTGATTGGGTCAGTACAGATTCAGAGCCGGGCCAGTCTGGGGGGGAACTTGTGCAATGCTTCACCGGCTGCGGACTCAGTGCCGGCGCTGATTGCTGCGCGGGCACAATGTCTGCTGGTCGGTTCGACCGGCATGCGGCAATTACCGGTTGAACAGATCATCGTGTCGCCAGGCAAGACCTGCCTGCGTGCTGATGAAATCATGCTGTCTATTACGCTGCCATCGCGTCCTCCGCGCAGCGCAGATGCATATTTGCGCTTGACGCCGCGGGCTGAAATGGACATCGCGGTGGTGGGTGCTGGCGCTAATCTGGTATTGGACGAAGAGGGAGCTGTCGTCCAATGTCATGTTGCATTGGGCGCGGTTGCGCCGGTACCGGTGTTAGCCAGCGAAGCGGCTGCATTGCTGCTGGGATCCAGGCTGGAAGATGATGTGATCAAACGCTTTTCCCACAGGATCAAGGCTGCATGTCACCCGATTGACGATAAGCGTGGGACGGCTGATTATAGAACGGATATGGCGGCCGTGTTGGCCGTGCGGGCAGTCAGAACAGCCAGGCAACGGGCTTTGTCGGGGGAGAGATGACAACGCAGGTGAACACGACAATCAATGGCAACCCAGTACAGTTTCATTGCGAGCCGTCGGATACCATGCTCAAGGTGTTGCGTGATAATCTGCATTTGACCGGAACAAAGGAGGGCTGTGGGTCTGGCGATTGTGGAGCATGCAGCATCATATTTGATGGTAGGCTGGTGTGTTCCTGTCTGTTGCTGGCAGTGGAGGCGCAGGATAAATCGCTGGAAACTGTTGAGGGCATGGCGAGTGCCGCTGCGTTACATCCGCTGCAACAATCTTTTCTTCAGCATGGCGCCCTGCAATGCGGAATTTGTACACCGGGTCTGTTGATTGCAGCAGAAGCTTTGTTACGTAAAAATCCTCGCCCGACTGAGACCGAAGTGCGCTTTTGGATATCCGGGAACCTCTGTCGATGCACAGGATATGACAAAATTGTCCGGGCTATTCTGGATACCTCCAGGCAAATGTCGCAGTCGGGCTTGCCTGACAAAACAGGTCTGCAGCCATGAGTGATGTATCGGCTCAAGCCTGGCGTGTATTGGGTTCGCGACCAATCAGGCCGGATGGTGCTGATAAAGTAACGGGCGTAGCCCTGTATGGTGCCGACAAAGACTTGCCGGACAGTCTGACGGGCAAAGTCTTGCGCAGCCCCTACGCTCACGCACGCATTCTGCATCTTGATGTTTCGGCGGCGCTGGCCATCGAGGGTGTAGAGGCAGTTATAACGGCAGCCGATATGCCGGAGCTGCCCGATGATCAGTCTGAAGATTCGCCGCCTCCCAACTTCAGAGATCTGTCGGCCAATCTGCTGGCGCGCGGCAAGGTGCTTTATGAAGGTCATGCGGTGGCCGCTGTTGCCGCAATTGATGAAGAGACCGCTGCCCGGGCTCTGCAGGCCATTGATGTTGAATACGCTGTTCTGCCGCACGTCATTGATGTGCAAAAAGCAATGGAGCCGGATGCGCCTCTTTTGCACGAGCGTCTCTATACCAAAGGTATTGAACCTGCGCCAAAAGCTCCGTCCAATATTGCCAGTCGCTATGTGCAGTGTGTGGGAGATGTTGAAGTGGCGTTTGCCCAGGCAGATATTATTGTCAGTGAAGAATTTACTACGGCGCCTGTGCATCAGGGGTATATCGAACCGCATGCCTGCCTGGCGCGGGTCAATGCCGATCAAAAGGTCGATATCTGGTGCTCCAGTCAGGGGCAATTTATGGTGCGGGATTATTGTGCCCGATTGTTGGCGATGGATTCTTCTGCAATCCGCGTGCACCCTCTGGAAATTGGTGGCGGATTCGGCGGTAAAACTACTATCTATCTGGAGCCATTGGCGGTACTGCTGGCACAACGCAGCGGGCGGCCAGTCAAAATGCAGATGAGCCGTGCCGAGGTGTTCAAGGCAACCGGTCCAGCCCCGGGTACTTATATCAGTTTGCGCCTGGGTGCCCGAGAGGATGGCTGTCTGGTGGCTGCGCAGGGTGTTCTTTGTTACCAGGCTGGTGCTTTTCCGGGATCGCCGGTGCGTACAGCCTGCATGGCTGCGTTCGCGCCTTACGACATTCCGAGTGTGAAGCTGATTGGCTATGATGTGGTGGTCAATCGGCCCAAGAGCGCGGCCTACAGGGCGCCCGGTGCCCCTATGGCGTCTTTTGCCGCAGAAAGCCTGCTGGATATGCTGGCCAGAAAACTGGACATGGATCCTCTGGAGCTGCGCCTGAAAAATGCAGTTGCCGATGGCAGTATGACTTCATACGGCGTCATATTGAAGAATGCCGCCTACCGGCAGGTCCTGCAAGCGGCCCGTCGTCATCCCCACTGGACGGCGCCGTTGGCGGAAAATCAGGGGCGAGGCATCGCGTCCGGGTTCTGGTTTAATATTGGTGGCCAGTCCAGTGCATCTATCACACTTAACGACGATGGTACCGTCAATGTGCTGACAGCAAATCCCGATATTGGTGGTTCGCGAGCTTCCATGGCCATGATGGCCGCCGAAACACTGGGTATAGATCTGCAGCAAGTCGTGCCGCAGATTGTTGATACAGATTCTATCGCTCATTCGGATCTGACCGGTGGCAGCCGGGTCACTTTTGCCGTGGGTACTGCCGTTACTGAAGCCTGTCATGCGATGATAGCGGAGCTGCGTGAGCGCGGGGCTAACATCTGGGGTCTGGATATTGATGCTGTGCGATGGTCGGATGGCCAGTTACACGCTTCGATTGACGGTAATGATGTCTCCCTGTCGCTGGTTCAGATCGCTGCCCTGGCCCGCCAGGCCGGAAAGTCGGTGGCCGGGCATGCTTCGTTAAACGTAAAAGGTGCGGCACCGGCTTTCGGTACGCATATCTGTGATGTTGAGGTTGATCCGCAGACGGGCCAGGTCCGGGTGCTGCGTTATACAGCAGTACAGGATGTGGGCACGGCTATACATCCTGATTTCGTTGAAGGGCAGATTCAGGGAGGCATTACACAGGGCATTGGCTGGGCCCTGAATGAAGCCTATTTGTATGATGACAATGGTTGTCTGCTGAATCCGGGTTTTCTGGATTATCGCATGCCGGTTGCGGCTGACTTGCCAATGATCGAAACCGTGCTGGTCGAGGAACCAAATTCGCGCCATCCTTATGGTGTGAAGGGAGTGGGCGAAGTGCCAATCGTTCCGCCACTGGGCGCTGTTGCAAATGCTATTGCCAGTGCCACAGGTGTGCGACTGACAGATTTGCCAATGAATCCGCCGACTGTTTACAAGGCACTGAAACGTGCAGCTATGTTGAGGCGACGCTGATGCACTATCCCAAACGCAAATTGTTCCTTGACCTTGTGCGGGCTGTTTTCCGGCTGAATGGCCTGCTGTTGGCCGATGGTGACCGAATGGCTGAGCGTGTTGGTCTGACCAGTGCGCGTTGGAAGGTGATTGGCATAGTCGCCTTATCCAGAAACGGAGTGACTGTGCCGGCTATTGCCAGAGCACTGGGGCAGTCACGCCAGGCGGTGCAGCGCATCACTGATGTGATGTCTTCCGACGATCTTATCGAATATGCAGAGAATCCCCGACATAAACGTTCCTCTCTGGTAAAGCTGACGGAGCATGGGCAGGAAGTCTACATTTCTTTGCGGGCGGTTCAGGATCCATGGGCAATCGGTCTGACCGATGATGTACCGGCCGCCGAACTGGAAACGGCATTGCGACTGATGCAGCGCCTCATTAACCGGATGGAATAATTGATGGCAGAGCCTCTGTACACGGCTGAACAAGTCAGACAGATGGACACGCAGGCTATTGCGTCGGGGATCGGTGGTTTTGAGCTGATGCAGCGTGCCGGAGCGGCGGCGTTCCAGACTATCGGCAAGCTATGGCCAAACGTGCGGCGATTGCTGGTCTTTTGCGGTCCCGGCAACAATGGCGGGGATGGTTATGTCATTGCTTACCTGGCAATGCGCGCCGGATTCGATGTGCAGCTGTTTAGCCTGACCGATCCGCAGAAATTGCAAGGCTCGGCCTTGCAGGCCCGGCAGATGGCGGAAGATGCCGGATTAGTGACGGGCAGCTGGCAATCAGCCGGTTTTCAATCGACCGCTGCCCGCTTACGCAATGAAACGCTGATTGTTGATGCGTTGCTTGGCAGTGGTGCTCGTGGCGGGCTGCAGGGGCTGTTTGCTGAGGCGGCGCAGAGCATCGCTCAGAGTGGTCTTCCTGTGCTGGCGATCGATGTCCCCAGCGGCGTTAATGCCGATACCGGGCAGGTGATGACCTGTGCGGTTCCTGCTTCGGCAACCCTCAGCTTTATCGGCCGCAAACAGGGGCTTTTTACCGGGCAGGCGCCGGACTATACAGGGCGCCTGCTGTTTGACAGCCTGATGCTTCCTCAGCAGGTTCTGATGTCTCATCCGGGTAACAGTCCTTCGGCGCGCGCGATCAGTATTAATGATGTTATTGGGTCGCTGCCGCGACGGCGCCCGGCCGACCACAAAGGCCGTGCCGGTCGGGCGGTGATTGCGGGGGGCGACCTGGGCTTCGGCGGTGCTGCTCTTATGGCGGCACAGGCGGCGGCCCGGGTCGGCGCCGGGACGACGACTGTTTTGACCCGTCCGGAGCATGTTTCCGCCATTCTGGCGCGTCAGCCGGAAGTCATGGTTCACGCGGTGGGCAGCAGGCAGGCAGCGGCTGCGCCTGATTGCCGGAAGCTGCTTTCGGCGGCGAGCGCCCTGGCGGTGGGGCCGGGATTGGGACAGTCTGATTGGTCCCGGGTCCTGCTGAATGAAGTGCTCAGCCGTGCCGGAAAATCATTAACTCCTCTGGTGCTGGATGCCGATGCACTGAATTTACTGGCCACTTTTATTGATGACTGGAGTGAGTTGGCGCCAGCCGAAGCGAGGCGTCATTGGGTACTGACACCACATCCCGGGGAAGCTGCCCGACTTTTGAAAGCCAGCGTTGCTGATGTACAGTCAGATCGTTTTGCTGCAGTACGGGCGCTGCAACAGAAAACAGGTGCTGTCTGCCTGTTAAAAGGCGCCGGCAGTCTTCTGGCTTGTCCGGGTGATGGCGGTGCTGTCGTGGATGTCTGTGTTGAAGGTAACCCCGGCATGGCATCTGGCGGTATGGGAGACGTGTTGACGGGCATCACACTTGGCCTGCTGGCGCAGGGCATGAGCGCCGACAGTGCTTTGCGTCTGGCTGTGTGTGTGCATGGAGAAGCTGCTGACCGGCAGGCGCAGTTGCACGGAGAGCGAGGAATGCTGGCAACTGATCTACTGCATGAGGTACGCGGGTTGTTACAATGAGCGTTGGTACACACTTTCTTCAGGATGAGTATGCTACCGAGCAATTTGGTGCGATGCTGGCTAAGTCCCTGGGCAGAGACGGGCTTATCATATTCCTTCAAGGCGACCTGGGTTCGGGAAAAACGACCCTCAGCAGAGGCTTGATTCGCGCCCTGGGTCACAAGGGTGCTGTTAAAAGTCCGACCTACACACTGGTCGAACCTTACGAAGATTTTGACTTTCCCCTCTATCACTTTGATCTTTATAGACTATCGAACCCGGAAGAGGTAGACTTCCTGGGTGTTGATGAGTATTTTCAGCCGCCCGCCGTGTGTCTTATCGAGTGGCCGCAGCGTGGCAGCGGGCATCTGCCGGCAGCGGATTTGCAGTTAAGGCTGACTGACAAAGGGCGTGGACGTCAGATTGAATACCAGCCGCTGACCCATCGCGGCCAGGCTGTGGTTGGTCGCATGCAGGCTATGTTGTTGTAATATACTGATCAACAAATATTTTTTTGAAAAAATGCCGGGAACGTTTTAATGCGGTCAGTTGTCGCTGGACATATCAGGCTGTTGCCGACATTGCTTGTGCTGCTGTGGACGTTGGCAGGTGCCCAGGCGTGGGCGGCTGATGTGCGCGAGCTGCAGGTGCAACAGTCAGGTGATGCCACGCAACTGGTGCTGGACCTGAGCGAAGCGGTTGAATACAGCGTTTTTGTGCTGGAGAATCCACACCGGGTCGTGATTGATCTGAAGCATTCGCGTTTGCGGGCTGACACCCGCCGCCTGTCGCTTCGCGATCTACCGGTACGCGCCATTCGCAGTGCCGTGCGCAACACAACTGACACTCGAATTGTGCTGGATATGGATCGCCCGATGAATCCCAGCAGCTCCCTGCAGACATTTGCTGGCGGTGCGGGGCATCGGCTGATTGTTGATCTGTATGACCTTGACAGAGAGGTACCGGCCCGTGGCGTCCGCCAGCATACCGGTACAACGGCGATAGCCAGTGATTCCAGCTCGCGGCGCAATATTGTTGTGGCAATAGATGCCGGACACGGTGGCACAGATCCGGGTGCGATTGCCTATGATGGGAAAATCTTTGAAAAAGAAGTGGCGTTCTCGATTGCTCGGGCACTTTACGAGAGGATCAAGTCCTTGCCTGGCTTCGAACCTGTCATGATCCGCCAGGGCGACTACTTTGTTCGACTGCAGCAGCGGCCTCAGCTTGCCAGGCAGAACCGTGCAGATATATTTCTTTCTATTCACGCCGATTCCCACAGCGGCTCTCGCGCAGAAGGTGTGACCGTTTACGCACTGTCGCAGACAACGGCTGAGGACGAGAATATTCGCAGAGTGACCGAGAAAGAAAACTCGGCTGATCTTCTGGGCGGTGTGTCAGGCGATACCAGTCTTCGGAATTTCGAAGATGATCTGGCCCTGACTCTGCTGGATATCTCCATGGCCTGGAGCATAGAGCAGAGCATGTCAGCGGGTTCCCACATACTCGAATCGATCGGGCGTGTCACGCGGCTTCGCCGGGACGTGCCGCAGCAGGGTAATTTTTGGGTGCTGCGCTCCCCGGACATCCCGTCGCTGTTGATTGAAACGGGTTATTTGTCGAATCCCAATGAGGCGCGCAAACTCAACTCGCCCGACTATCAGCGCCGCCTGGCCGATTCCATAGCGCAGGGAGTGGTGAATTATTTCTATGACCGGCCGCCGGATGGAACGCTGCTGGCCTGGCAAAAGGCCAATAATCAGGGACCTGACCGAGAGTACGTTGTTGTGCGGGGTGACAGTCTCTCGATGATCGCCCAGCGCCACAATGTCGAGCTCGCTCGCTTGCGGGCCGCAAACAATCTGCGAGGTGATACCATTCATGTTGGTCAGAAGCTGATCGTTCCGGGTGGCGGACCAATCGCCATCGCGTTGACTGCGGCGCCGGTTATCTCGGAGCATACGATCAGTCGAGGTGAGACTTTGTCCGGTATCGCACAGCGCTACCGTGTCAGCCTTGCAAGTTTGCGTGATGCCAATAATCTGCGAAATGATACAATCCGCATTGGTCAGGTATTGATAATCCCCTCCTCTTGAAAACATCGCAGGACTGCTTATGAAACGAATAGCTTTGCTCAGCCAGCGTCTGGCCAACCAGATTGCGGCCGGCGAGGTAGTTGAGCGTCCGGCATCGGTGGTCAAAGAGCTGCTGGAGAACAGTCTGGATGCCGGTGCACACCGCATCGATGTCGAAGTGGAGCAGGGCGGCAGCAAACTGATCCGTATTCGCGATGATGGCAGCGGGATCCCGAAAGACGATCTGACTCTGGCTCTGAGTCGACACGCCACCAGCAAAATTGCTGACCTGGATGATCTGGAAAATATTCAGAGCCTCGGGTTTCGCGGGGAAGCCCTGGCCAGTATCAGTTCTGTCTCCAGGCTGACGCTGACATCACGTGCTTCAGACAGTGGCGAGTCCGGTGGCTGGCAGGTTGAAGCGGCCGGGCAGGATATGGCTGCCACACTCAGCCCTGCGCCGCATCCGACCGGTACAAGCGTTGAGGTGCGTGATCTGTTTTTTAATACGCCGGCGCGCAAAAAATTTCTGCGCACAGAAAACACTGAGTTTGGTCGTATCGATGAGGTGGTCAGGCGCCTCGCGCTGAGCCGTTTCGACGTCAGTCTGAGTCTGCGTCACAATCAGCGCACCGTGCATCAATTACATAGTGCGCAATCGGTACAGGAAAAGCAGCGCCGGATCGGCCTGGTCTGTGGTCCGGCTTTTCTGGAACATGCTGTTTATATCGATATGGAGGCGTCGGGGCTCAGGCTTTGGGGCTGGGTGTGTCTGCCGACTTTCTCGCGCAGTCAGCCTGATCTGCAATACTTCTACGTGAATGGCCGCGTGATACGAGACAAACTGGTCTCGCATGCTATCAAGCAGGCCTACCGTGACGTTATGTATGGTGGTCGCCATCCCGCGTTTGTGCTTTACCTCGAACTGCAGCCGTCTCTGGTGGATGTGAATGTGCATCCGACCAAGCATGAAGTCAGATTCCGTGATCAGCGTCTGGTGCATGATTTTCTGTTTCGCTCTTTGCATAAAGCGCTTGCTGATGTGCGACCGGATGATCAACTGGCCACGGCCCAGGGCAGCGCGTCTGCGCCGCCGCATGTTCCATCGGCACAGCAATCATCGTTGGGGTTGCGGGTTGATCAGGTTACCGGAGAAATTCTTCCCTACAGCGAGCGAGACCAGTCCGCGCCGATCAGGCCGACTGGGCTTGGGTCGCAGGGACACGCCAGTGGGTATGGTCGATCCATCTGGGCGTTATCGCCGGAACCTTCGTCAGCACAACTCCAGGATCAGGCCGCTGCTTATCAGCGCCTTGTTGCCGATGGCGAAGTCCCGCCGCTGGGCTTTGCTCTGGCTCAGCTGCATGGCGTTTATATATTGGCACAGAATGCTGAGGGCTTGATTGTCGTGGACATGCATGCCGCCCATGAGCGTATAACTTATGAGCGGATGAAATCAGCGGTTGATGCGCAGGGTATACGCGCTCAGCCTCTGCTGGTGCCTGTCTCAGTCGCGGTGAGCAGCGCAGAGGCAGATTGTGCGGAAGAGCAGGCATCGGCCCTGGCCGCTCTGGGCTTTGAGCTGGAGCGTGTTGCCAGTGAATCAGTTTTGGTACGACAGGTGCCGGCCTTGCTGGTGCGCGCCGACATAGAACAACTGGTGCGTGACGTATTAGCCGATGTGCGTGAGCATGGCAGCAGCCAGAGAATCAGCGATTATCGTGATGAGTTGTTGTCCACCATGGCCTGTCATGGGGCGGTGCGAGCCAACCGGCAGTTAAGTGTGCCGGAAATGAATGCTTTGTTGCGTGACATGGAGCGCACCGAGCGTAGTGGTCAATGTAATCATGGTCGTCCAACCTGGGTGTTTCAGAGCATGGCAGATCTGGACAAGCTGTTTCTCAGAGGGCGCTGAGGACTGTGCACTTCGACCCTGAAACATGCCCTGCTGTCTGCCTGATGGGTCCGACTGCATCGGGCAAAACGGCACTTGCCGTTGAACTGGTAAAGCGATTACCGATGGACATTATCAATGTTGATTCGGCGCAGATCTATCGTGATATGGATATCGGTACCGGAAAGCCGGATGCTGCAACACTGGCCATAGCACCCCACCGGCTGTTTGATTTTCTGGATCCTGCGCTGAGTTATTCTGCGGCGCAGTTTTGTCAGGATGCGGTATCGGAGATGGCGCAGATCCGCCGGGCAGGCAGGGTGCCTTTACTGGTTGGCGGCACCATGCTTTATTTCAAGGCACTGCGCGACGGCCTGGCTGTTATGCCGCCTGCCAACCAGCAGATTCGCGATGAAATTACTCTTCTGGCACAGAAATCGGGTTGGGATGCGGTTCATGCCGAGCTGGCTGACGTGGATCCGGCGTCGGCAGCGCGAATTCATCCCAATGACCCGCAGCGTCTGCAGCGGGCTATGGAAGTTTACCGGTTGACGGGGCAAACCATGACCGCCCTGCATGAGCAGGCCAACCGGGGAGCAAGCAAGGAGAATCTGCTGTTTCTATCAATCCAGCCGTCGGCGCGCAGCGTATTACACAGCAAGATCGCCAGACGATTTCACCTGATGCTGGAACAAGGCTTCGTTGCTGAGGTCGAACAGTTGTACAGGCGTGGAGATCTCAATGTCGCCATGCCGTCGATTCGCTGTGTTGGATATCGCCAGATCTGGCAATTTCTGGCTGGTGAAATCCGCTATGATGAGATGGTGGAAAGAGGTATCATTGCCACGCGGCAACTGGCTAAACGTCAGGTGACCTGGCTCAGAAGTTGGGAAAATGCGCTCAATTTCGACAGTGAACGCGACGATACCATGGATTCTGTCTTGAAATATCTGCAGACAGTCTCCATGTAATGCTCAGATAATTTGCCACGCTGGACGGACCCGTACTGCTTGGTTATCACGGTCAACGCTTTTATTTTTAAGGAGAATAGCAATGTCAAAAGGGCATTCCTTACAAGACCCTTTCCTGAATGTGCTTCGCAAGGAGCGTATTCCTGTATCAATCTATCTGGTCAGCGGTATCAAGCTGCAGGGCCAGATAGAGTCATTCGACCAGTTTGTCATCCTGCTGAAAAATGCCGTGAACCAGATGGTCTATAAGCACGCGATTTCCACAGTCGTTCCGGCCCGGACGGTAAAGATCCCGACCCAGGGCGGCGACTTCAACCAAGATGACGATGAGTCAGCGCCAGGTAATGTTGCCTGAATCGAGGGCATGATTGTTTTTTGAACGTCCCGAAGGTGGCGAGTCTTCCGTACTTGTTCACATAGATCTGGATTCAGAGCGTGAGCAGGAAGACCCCGTAGAGTTTGAGGAACTGGTCAGATCATCTGGATCGGAGCCGGTTTGTTTCATCAAAGGCAGCCGCAAGACTCCAGATGCCCGGACTTTTATTGGTCAGGGCAAGCTGGAGGAAGTCGCGGAAGCCGTCAGGCAGCATGAAGCCGGGCTGGTGCTCTTTAATCATTCGCTGTCCCCGAGTCAGGAGCGAAACCTTGAGAAGGCACTGAAGTGCCGGGTTCTGGATCGTACCGGACTGATTCTTGATATCTTTGCGCAGCGTGCGCGCACTTACGAAGGCAAGTTGCAGGTCGAGCTGGCTCAGTTACAGCATATGGTCACGCGTCTGAAACGTGGTTGGACTCACCTGGACCGCCAGAAAGGCGGAGTTAATCTGCGTGGTGCGGGGGAAACCCAGCTGGAGCTCGATCAGCGCATGATTCGTCAGCGCATCAAAAATATCAACAAGAGTCTTGCCAAAGTGCGGGCGCAACGCGAGCAGGGACGGCGTTCGCGCAAGCGTGCAGAAGTGCCCATCGTTTCTTTGGTTGGCTACACCAACGCCGGCAAGTCGTCGTTGTTCAATGTGATGACTGAATCCCATATTTACGCGGCAGATCAATTGTTTGCAACGCTGGATGCAACGCTCAGGCGTATTAATGTGCCCTCATTCGGGGAGGCGATTCTGGTTGATACGGTCGGGTTTATCAGCCACCTGCCACACAAGCTGGTAGAGGCGTTCCGGGCGACCCTGGAAGAAACCAGTCAGGCAGATTTGTTGTTACATGTGGTGGATATCGCCAACGAAGACCACGATTATTACATCGAGCAGGTGCATGAGGTGCTGACTGAAATCGGCGCTGATGATATCCCGACACTGCAGGTGCTGAACAAGATCGATTTGCTGGATGGTTTTGAGTCCAGGATAGATCGCAACGACCAGGGCCAGCCGGAGCGGGTGTGGATCTCAGCACGTGACGGCCTGGGTATTGATCTGCTTCTGCAAGCAATCAGTGAGCGACTCGGTCACGATATAGTCAACCGGCAGCTGACCCTGTCTCCGAATCAGGGCAAGTTAAGGGCACGACTCTATGAGCGTGGTGCAGTCACGACAGAGCAGGTTGATGATCATGGGCAGGTGGTGCTGAGCGTCAGATTGCCCAGACAGGATTTCGATCGATTGATGCAGGAAGACGCCCGCCGCTGAGCTTTGTCAGTAATGCTGGGTTAATGGGTAATAATTCGTTAAAATCGTCCGGCATTCGCTGGGTATGGAGTAGACGATGGCTTGGAATGAACCAGGAAATAAAGGTAACGACAACGACCCATGGGGTAATGGGGGTGGTGGTCGTCGCGGCAATGATCAGGGTCCGCCCGACATTGACGAGCTGATACGTAATCTCAGCAAAAAATTTAATGCTCTGTTCGGTGGTAAAGGCGGTCAGAGTGGTGGCAGCGGCGGTTCCGGCGGTGCTGGCGTGTCGGCAGGCATGCTGGGTGGGCTGGTGGTGCTGGCAGCCGTTGTCTGGGCGGCGATGGGTTTTTACACAGTTGATGAAGCGGAGCGCGGCGTTGTGTTGCGTTTTGGTGTGTTGCAAAACGAAGTCGTGATGCCGGGTCTGCGTTGGAACCCCCCCATTATTGATGAAGTGCAGAAGGTCAATATTTCCAGGGTTAACACCCGTTCATATTCTAACGACATGCTCACTACAGACGAGAATATCGTCACGGTAAGCATCTCTGTTCAATATATCGTGCTCGATCCGGTTCGCTTTGTGCTGCAGGTGCGGGATCCGCAGCGCGGTCTTGATCAGGCGGTTGAGTCAGCTGTACGCCATGTTGTTGGTGGCACTACAATGGATCGGGTACTGACTCAGGGGCGTGCGGATGTGGCGGCCGAGGTACGTGAGCGGACCCAGAGCTATATGGAGACCTATCAGACGGGTATTCAGGTCACTCAGGTTAACGTTGAGAATGCTCAGCCGCCGGTCGCTGTGCAGGCCGCCTTTGACGACGTGATCAGGGCAAGAGAAGACGAACAGCGTGCCCAGAACCAGGCACTGGCCTATGCCAACCGTGTGATTCCGGAGGCACGTGGTGAAGCGCAACGTATCATTGAACAGGCAAACGCCTACCGTGATGAAGTCATTGCGCGGGCAGAGGGTGAAGCCTTTCGTTTTGAGCAACTGCTGACCGAGTACGAAAAAGCACCTTCAGTGATGCGCGAGCGTCTTTACATCGATGCCATACAAGAGGTGTTGAGCAACACCAGCAAGGTGCTGATTGATGTAGAAGGTGGCAATAACATGATGTTTTTGCCCCTGGATCGCCTGCTGAGTGAAGCCAGCGATACCACGACGGGAGCAACGCCCCGGTTGCAGCTCAACAGTCAGCAGATTCGGGATCTGGCTGACCAGGTCAGCCGTGAAATCAACTCACAGTCAGGATCGGACCGGGCCCGTGTCCAGTCTGTCCCGGTACGGAGGTAAGCGACGTGAAAAATTTCTTTTTTGGAGCTGTCGTAGTATTGGCGGTATTGATTGGTGCCAATTCGATTTTTGTGGTCAAGGAAACCGAGCGCGCGGTGTTGCTGCAGTTTGGCGATATTGTGCGAGCAGATATCCCGCCGGGAATTCACTTCAAAGTACCCTATATCAATACCATCAGAAAGTTTGATGCCAGGGTGTTAACCGTTGATGCGACTCCGCAACGTTACCTGACACTGGAACAGAAAGCCCTGCTGGTTGATTCTTATGCCATGTGGCGTATTACCGATGTGTTGCGTTTTTATACCGCCACATCGGGTGACGAGGCGCGCGCCAATGCACTGCTGGCACAACGTGTCAATGACGGACTGCGTAACAAATTTGGTGAGCGCGATCTGCAGGAAGTCGTCTCCGGTCAGCGTGATGCGCTGATGATGGAATTGACCGAAGAGCTCAACACATACACAGCCGATGAATACGGCATTGAGGTGATTGATGTGCGAGTCAAGCGTATCGATTTACCTGACGATGTCCGTTCCTCTGTTTATGAAAGGATGACCTCGGAGCGTCAGCGTGAAGCTCAGCAGTTGCGTTCGCGTGGTAATGAGCTGGCTATTGGTATTGAAGCAGATGCTGATCGCCAGGAAGCCGTTCTGCTGGTTGAAGCATACCGGGATGCGGAACGCATCCGCGGTGAAGGTGATGCCCAGGCGGCCGCCATTTACTCTGCGGCCTACACCAAGGATGAGGAGTTTTATTCATTTACACGCAGCCTGAACTCCTATCGGCAGACTTTCTCCTCCAAGAATGATGTCATGCTGTTGGAGCCGGATAGTGAGTACTTCCGATACCTGAGATCTGAACAGGCGCGCTGAACAGGCCTTACAATACCGGCACCGCACGTCAGTGCGGTGCCGTTTTGATTTTAAGTAAACAGTAAAAACAGGACGCAACAATGACAAAGGCTGACCGCTGGCTGCTGCCAGAAGGGGTGGAGGAACTGTTACCCCCGCAGGCTGCCAGGCTTGAGTACCTGCGCCGCGAGATTCTGGATCTGTATCAGGCCTGGGGTTATGAATTTGTCATTACACCACTGGTTGAATATCTGGATGCTTTGCTGGTTGGCTCATCGCACGACCTGGATCTGCATACCTTCAAGCTGACAGATCAGTTGACCGGACGGATGATGGGCTTGCGGGCAGATATAACGCCACAGGTCGCGCGCGTTGATGCACGCAATCTGCATCGAGAAGGGCCCGTGCGGTTGTGTTATGCCGACAGCGTCGTACACACACGTCCGCGTGGCCTTCTGACGTCGCGCGTGCCGATAAAGCTTGGCGCTGAGTTATTCGGCTATGCCGGCATTGCCTGTGATGCTGAAGTGATTTCCCTGATGGCGGAAACCCTGCGCGTTGCGCAGATCGAGTCAGTGCACATTGTGCTGGGTCATGTTGATATATTCCGCAGTCTGGTCGCAGCAGCCGGCCTGGATGCTGATGCCGAAAACGAACTGTTTGACGCCATGCAGCGCAAAGTTTACGACGAGATTGATACCTGGCTGGATCAACGGGTGGAGAATATAAACCTTGCCCGCATGCTGAAGTCGCTGGCCCGTTTGAGCGGCGATGCCGCGGTGCTGGCAGAGGCCGAACAGGTCTTGGCGCATGCGCCGCCCCAGACCCGACAGGCGCTTGCTGAACTGCAGCAGATAGCAGAATTGCTGCAGCGGAATCTGAGTGATGTCACCCTGGGCTTCGATCTGTCAGAATTACGAGGGTATACCTATCATACCGGCATCGTGTTTGCCGCTTACACGCCTGGTTATGGTCGGGCTGTTGCCAAAGGCGGACGCTATGATGATATAGGTAAAGCATTCGGACGGGCCCGCCCGGCTTCAGGGTTCGATGTCGACCTGAAAATACTGGCCAGGCTGAGCAAAAGTTTGCCGCCACATCGTAAAGTTGTGCTGGCACCCAATTCTGATGATGCCATGCTGGTTGCATTGATTGGATCATTGCGCAGTAGCGGCAGTGTGGTGATTCGTCACCTGGATGATTCAGAGGCGAGCAGGGACTTGTTGGCAGAACTGAAGTGCACGCACCAGATTGTTGAAAAAATGCCGGGTGACTGGCAAGTAGTTGAATTGAACACCACAACTGATTGATATTAGAAAGCAGAGACAAATGGCTATGGGTAAAAGCGTTGTTGTTTTAGGCACACAATGGGGTGACGAAGGTAAAGGTAAAATTGTTGACCTGCTGACTGAACAGGCGGCGGTCGTCACTCGCTTCCAGGGTGGTCACAATGCCGGGCATACGCTGGTGATCGGTGGCAAAAAGACGGTTCTGCACCTGATTCCGTCCGGCGTTTTGCGTGATGGCGTTACCTGTGTGATCGGCAATGGCGTGGTGGTCAGCCTGGAAGCCCTGATGAAAGAAATTGCTGCGCTCGAAGCGCAGGGTGTGCCGGTTCGTGAGCGGCTGAAAATCAGCGGTGCCAGTCCGGTCATTCTGCCATCCCATGTCGCTTTGGATCAGGCACGTGAGCAGAGATTGGGCTCCGGTAAAATTGGCACCACGGGTCGGGGTATCGGCCCGGCCTATGAGGATAAGGTTGCGCGCCGTGGCATTCGTCTGGGTGAATTGTTTAATACGGAACATTTTGCTGCCCGTCTCAAAGAGGTCATGGAGTTCCATAACTTCATGCTGACCCAATACTATAATGCCGAAGC
The DNA here is from genome assembly GCF_001444425.1 of Pseudohongiella spirulinae. Lineage (NCBI taxonomy): Bacteria > Pseudomonadati > Pseudomonadota > Gammaproteobacteria > Pseudomonadales > Pseudohongiellaceae > Pseudohongiella > Pseudohongiella spirulinae. The sequence continues at coordinate 2,820,557 of NZ_CP013189.1, read as the reverse complement.
CGTTGATTATGATCAGACGCTGAGTCAGTGTCTGGACTATGCTGAACAGATCCGTCCAATGCTGGCAGACACTGTGGAGCTGATTCACGAACATCGTAAAGCCGGCGACAACCTGATGTTTGAAGGTGCCCAGGGGTCGTTGCTGGATATCGACCACGGCACTTATCCGTTTGTCACGTCTTCTAACACCACCGCTGGAGGCACAGCAACCGGCAGTGGTTATGGGCCACTGTATCTGGATTATGTACTCGGTATTACCAAGGCTTACACGACGCGGGTTGGTTCAGGTCCTTTCCCGACAGAACTATTCGACGAAGTGGGTGCGCATCTTGCGGATGTGGGCATGGAAAAAGGTGCGACGACTGGCCGCGCAAGACGCTGTGGCTGGTTTGATGCGGCGGCCGTAAAACTGGCTATTCGTATCAACAGTGTTTCCGGCATCTGTCTGACCAAGCTTGATGTACTGGACGGGCTGGAGACTATCAAGGTCTGCGTTGGATATGAAGGACAGGATGAAAGTCAGAACGGTCTGATGACTGTGGATCGTTATGAAAGCCTGCGGCCGGTTTATGTGGAATTGCCAGGCTGGAAGGAGTCCACGGTTGGCGTGCGCTCACTTGAGGCTTTGCCCGAGAATGCCCGAGCTTATATCCGGTATATTGAGCAGGCCATTGAGGCGCCAGTTGACATTATCTCGACCGGACCGGATCGTGATGAAACCATTGTTTTGCGCCACCCTTTCCAAAGCTGATTGATCAATACTGAAGGCTGCCGAGCAGGCGCTGCCGGTATCAAGTCGGAGGTATCATGGACTTTGTGTCCATTAACAGTCTGTTTCTGATTGGTGCTTTGCTGGTCGGATTCAGTGTTCTGGTCAGTGCATTGTCGTCGCGCCTGGGGATACCCATTCTGGTGATATTCCTGGGTGTCGGCATTCTCGCCGGTGAGGAAGGCCTCGGCGGCATTCTGTTTAACGACTATTCTCTTGCTTTTTTCGCCAGTAACCTCGCGCTCGCCATTATTCTGTTTGATGGTGGTATGCGAACCCGTGTCGCCACTTTTAAAGTGGCACTTGGCCCAGCACTGTCATTGGCAACCATCGGCGTAGTCATCACCGCTGCTCTGACAGGTGTGGTTGCGGCCTGGTTATTTGAGTTAAGTCTGCTGCAGGGGTTGTTAATCGGGGCCATAGTTGGCTCTACGGATGCGGCTGCGGTATTCTCATTGCTGGGTAGCCGACATATCAATGAACGGGTGCGGGCAACGCTGGAAATTGAATCGGGCAGCAACGATCCGATGGCAATATTTCTGACCGTAGCGCTGATCGGTATGCTGGCGCAGGTTCAGCAAGCTGACCCTCCCACCGCCATCGATTTTGCCTTGCAATTGGTTCAGCAGTTTGGTCTGGGCATTGTGTTCGGTCTGGCCGGTGGCTGGGCACTGCTAAGGATTGTCAATTATTCAACATTGGCGAACGGTCTCTATCCATTACTGGCGGTCAGCGGTGGGCTGCTGGTCTTCTCGATAACCAATTATTCAGGTGGAAGTGGCTTCCTGGCCATTTATTTGTGTGGGCTCTTTCTGGGAAACAGACCATTGCGCAGCCGGGTCTCGATTCTCAGTGTGCTGGATGGCCTGGCCTGGCTCAGTCAGATTGGTATGTTTCTGGTGCTTGGACTGCTGCTCACGCCCAGTGAGCTGCTGCCGGTTGCCTTGCCTGGATTACTGCTGGCGTTGTGGATGATTCTGGTTGCGCGGCCACTGGCGGTGATGCTCAGTTTGATGATGTTCAGTCGCTTCAAGATGCGCGAGCGCTGGTATATCTCATGGCTGGGACTGAGGGGTGCGGTACCGATTATTCTGGCGGTTTATCCGGTGATGGCCGGACTGCCGGATGCACAGCTTTATTTCAATCTGGCATTTTTTGTTGTCCTGGTGTCCCTGGTGGTGCAGGGCTCGTCAATACCGTTAGCGACCCGACTGGCAAAAGTTCAGATTCCGGCACAACCGCAACCCATTTCGCGCGCGGGGCTGGAAATTCATCCGACCAGTGAATGGGAGTTGTTCGTCTATCGGCTGGGTTCGGAAAAGTGGTGCATTGGTAAAGAGTTACGCGGTTTACGAATGCCGGAAGGGACCCGCATTGCCGCGCTGTTCCGCGGCCACGAGTTGTTACACCCTACCGGCAGTACGCGACTTCTGGCCGATGACATTCTCTGCATAGTTGGCCACGAACATGATTTGCCCGCTCTGGGTAAACTGTTCAGCCAGGCACCGACACGCGGTATGGACGACTGGTTTTTCGGAGACTTCATTCTTGACGCCGCCGCGCGAATTGCGGATCTGGTGCCGGTATATGGTCTGCACCCGGATCCATCCGCGCTCGACCAGACCATCGGCGAATTTCTGCAGCGCCGAATGGGTGGTAAACCGGTCCTGGGTGATCAGCTGGAGTGGCAGGGGTTTGTATGGACAGTTGCCGCCATGGATGAGCGGGGCATAAAGCGCGTGGGTATGAAACTGGCGAGCTAACTTTTAAGGCCGAATAAGGTACACTTGCAGTCAACCAGCTAAAGACTGTCTTAAAAACAATAACACCAGGCAATTACAGGAGAATTTCATGTTATCAGATCGTGTGCTTACCGGCTTGCGTCGGCCGCTTTTAGGCGTCGCTGCAATTATTTTGAGTGTTAGTGCCGTCGCCCAACAAACATTCACTCCGCCGGATGAGGCGCCATCTGACTGGGGTCCGGTTTCCATGATGATGGAAGAAATCGCCTACCCGCACCCCGTCGAATTCATGCCGATCCGCCATTTTGGTCAAGATGGTGTGATGGCTTATATGGACGTGGCTCCGACAGGTCCGGCGAACGGGCAGAATGTTATGTTGTTTCACGGCATGAACTTTGGCGGAATCGGGTTTGCGCCAACCATTGATGAACTGGCGGCGGCTGGTTTTCGCGTGATCATTCCTGACCGCGTGGGTTACGGCAAATCGTCCAAACTGGATATCCCCTACAACCTGCACATCTTTGCGTCGGATTCAAAAAAGCTGCTTGAGCATCTCGGCGTGGAAAAAACCGCGATTGTCGGGCATTCCATGGGAGGCATGCTGGCAGCACGTTTCACCATGACTTATCCGGAAACAACCACGCACATGGTGCTGGTCAATCAGATTGGCATGACAGATCAGCGACAATCGCGCCCCTGGCGAGATGTACATGAGGCCGCTGAAGGTGTGAGAACGGGCACGACTTATCGCTCCATCCTGGCTAATCATATGCGCTACTACAACACTGAAATCAAGCCGGAATATCTGGATTTCGTGCGGCTCCAGTATGGTCAGACGCTGATCGATGAATGGCCCATGCTGGCGCGTGTGCGCGCCTGGCAGCAGGCTATTCTGTATTTTGATCCGGTGGTTTATGACTGGCAGCACATCAGCACCAAGGCGCTGGTGCTGGGCGGTCAGGATGACCGACTGAGCCCCGGATTTGCAGAGTTGTCCCAGCATATTGCTGATACGCTGCAGAATGCTGACATCCATCAGTATCCAGGCATCGGGCACAATCCGCACTTTGAATATCCGGAGCAGTACCACAGAGATCTGATTGCATTTTTGCGCTCAGATCCGGATACGGCAGCGACAGATTGGTAGTTCGGTGAGTCTGTTGTCAGATCAAAGAGGGGAGGTCTGAATGGCCTCCCTTTTTAGTCTGGAGGCAGACGGTTGAACTGGATGGTCGACCAATACTCAGCGCAGGTCTATAATGTTCGAGCGGTCGTTCTACTGATTGCTGCGCAAATTTCAATTGAAAGTTAAGGAAACTGATCATGTCAGATGATTCATTCAAGGACAGTGCACTTCGCTACCATGCCGAACCTGTGCCCGGAAAACTGGCTATTCGGCCGACCAAACCACTGGCCAATAATCGTGATTTGTCCCGAGCCTATTCACCGGGCGTGGCATTTGCCTGCGAAGCGATAGCCGAAGATCCCACTGAAGCGGCGCGATTGACTGCACGCGGCAATCTGGTGGCGGTGGTTTCCAATGGCACCGCCGTACTGGGACTGGGCAATATTGGACCACTGGCGGCCAAACCCGTCATGGAAGGCAAGGCTGTTCTGTTCAAGAAGTTTGCTGACCTGGATGTATTTGATATTGAAATCAATGAAACGGATGTCGACAAGCTGGTAGAGATTATTGCCTCCCTGGAGCCGACCTTCGGTGGTATCAATCTGGAAGACATCAAGGCGCCCGAGTGTTTTCTGGTGGAGCGTAAACTGCGCGACATCATGAAGATTCCGGTTTTCCATGACGATCAACACGGTACCGCCATCGTGGCGGCGGCGGCTGTGTATAACGGCCTGCGCATCGTCAATAAATCCTTTGAGGATATCAAGCTGGTCGCTTCCGGTGCAGGAGCGGCCAGTATCGCTTGTGTGGAACTGCTGCTGACCATGGGCGTGAAAAAAGAAAATGTCCGCATGCTGGATCGCAATGGTGTGATCTATAAGGGGCGCACGGAAGGCATGAATCCCTGGAAGGAGAAGTTTGCCGTCGAGACTGAGGATCGCACCATTCGTGATGCCATCGTCGACGCTGACCTGTTCCTGGGGCTGTCAGGTCCCGGCGTGCTGGATGCCGAGATGGTCAAAACCATGGCCCGCGATCCGCTGATTCTGGCCATGTCCAATCCCATTCCGGAGATCATGCCGGAACTGGCGCGTGAAGCCCGACCTGATGCCATTCTGGCCACCGGCCGTTCGGATTATCCGAATCAGGTGAACAATGTATTGTGCTTCCCGTTTATATTCCGGGGTGCCCTGGACTGCGGCGCAACACATATCAATGATGAAATGAAGCGTGCCTGTGTGCGGGCGATTGCTGACCTGGCAACACGGGAGATTTCTGAAACAGTTGCCAAGGCCTATATTGACGAAGACCTGAAGTTTGGTCGTGAGTATCTGATTCCCAAGCCCTTCGATCCGCGGTTGATCGAAGAAGTTCCGCTGGCGGTGGTCAAGGCCGCCATGGAAAGTGGTGTGGCAACACGACCGATTGAAGATCTGGATGCCTACCGGAACAAGCTGAGCGCCTATGTAAACAGCAGTCGCCTGTTCATGCAGCCGAATATTGATCTGGCTAAAAAACACCCGGCACGTATTGTTTATGCGGAAGGTGAAAATGATGATGTGCTGCTTGCCATGCAGGCTGTCGTAGATGAAGGTGTTGCCAAACCAATCCTGATCGGGCGTCCCCAGGTCATCGCAGAGAAAATTGAACGTATTGGTCTGCGCCTCGAGCCGGGCCGGGACTTTAAGGTGTTTAACTCGGAAGAAGCCGATGTGCATAAACGCTATTGGCAGTTCTACCACGAACATGTGGGCCGCTCAGGTGTCTCCGTGGAGGCTGCCAAGAATGCTGTTCATACCAATACAACGGTTTTGGCGGCACTGATGGTGGCACTGGGAGAAGCTGATGGTATGGTGTGCGGCAAGGTCGGCCGTTTTGATTCACATTTGCGTGACATCCGCCCCATCATCCGTTCTACGAAGCCCGGTGCCAGACTGTCTTCTATCTGTGTCCTGCTGATGGACGATGGGCCGCTGTTTCTAGCCGATCCTTTTGTCAATGTGGATCCAACAGAAAATGAGATTATCGAGATTGCCAAAGACGCTGTTAAATTTGTCCAGCAGTCCTTTGATATCGAACCTGTTGTGGCTCTGCTTTCACATTCAAACTTTGGCACTTACGAAGATGCTTCGGCGTTAAAAATGAAAAGTGCCGCGCACCGCCTGCGTATGGAAATGCCTGAGGTGCAGATTGATGGTGAAATGCATTCTTTTTCAGCATTGAATCCGGAGCTGCGTGCCACGGTATTTGAAGGGGCAAATATCAAGGGTCGGGCCAATGTTCTGATTATGCCTAACATGGATGCTGCCAGTATTGCGCTGGGACTGCTGCGTTCGCTGACCAATGCACGTTTGATAGGCCCTTTCCTCAATGGCCTGGAAAAACCAGCGCACATCCTGATTCCGTCTGTTTCTGGTCGCGGTATTCTGAACCTGACAGCACTGGCATCTGCGGATATCTACCAGCGCAATCAAAGCAGCTCAGTCTGACTGAGCTGCTTTTGAATCAGGCAGCACTGGAGTCCTGCGGTGTTGTGTGGCCTGCTCATAACTGTAAGCAAAACCGATCAGCTTTGCCTCGCTGAACAAGTGGCCGATCAGACTGATGCCGGCTGGCAATCCGGGGCCGGCAAAACCCATGGGGACGGTGATGGCGGGCAGTCCGGTGTGCGGGGCGATATGTTGGCTGTTATCTCCGGCGGGACTACTGTTATCGCCGATACGGCGTGGTGGAAAACTCCACGTCGGGTAGACGATGGCATCAACACTATAAGTCCGCATGGCATCAAGCACGGCTGCTCTGAAGGTGTTGTTGCGAGCATGATTAAACAGGTCCGGGCAGTCGGCAGACGATTGTGCACCGGCTTGCATTCCCTGCAAACTGTCGGCGATTCCCGGTAAATACAGACCAGACTCGATGACTTCTGTCAGCGAGTGGGTGGCAAAGGCCTGTGTTTGAGTACTCAGGTAATGATTCACGTCGATTTCAAAAGTGTTGCACCAGTTGTTCTGAATCAATAATTCAAAATCTGGAATGCTGAAATCCTCGATAATGATGGCGCCCAGACTTCTCATGTCTTCCACGGCCTGATCAAACAGCCCAAGAATTTCCGCATCAATTGATCCCTGACGCCGGTAGTAGCCCATAACGCCAATGCGGGCACCTCGCAGGCTGTCGGCGTCCAGCGCATTTACATAGTCGGTCGGCAGAACATCAGGTCTGTGGACGCTTGCCGGATCGGTGTCATCGATGTCTGCAATAGCCTGCAGCATAATGGCAGCATCAGTAACAGTGCGAGCCATTGGTCCGGCGATGTCGTTGCGAAGATACAGCGGGACGATTCCCATGCGGCTGACCAGGCCCATGGTGCTGCGTATGCCGACCAGGCCGTTATGAGAGGAGGGGCCCCGAATTGAGTTGCCGGTGTCCGTGCCTATACCAGCTACCGCAAAATTTGCTGAGACACCTGCCCCGGTCCCGCCGCTGGAGCCTGCCGGCGTGTGTTGCAGATTGTAGGGGTTACGGGTAATGCCCGCTGCCGAACTGACCGTCACATTCGGGCTGAACGCCCATTCAGCCATATTGGTCTTGGCTAAGATGATAGCGCCTGCAGCCCGCAATTGCTGAACCAGAAAAGCGTCAGTTTGGGCGATATTGTTTTTTAAGGCCAGGGAGCCGGCCGTGGTTGCCAGTCCGGCGACGTCGACATTGTCTTTGATCAGCACCGGAATGCCATGCAGTGCTCCTGACGTGCCACCAGTCCGGCGCTGTTCGTCGGCTTGTCGGGCATCGTCCAGCGCGTCGGGGTTGATCGTTGTAATGGCATTGATGCCGCTCTGCTGGTCGATTTCGCTGATACGCTGCAGATAGAAGCGGGTGAGAGTCTCACTACTCAATTGGCCGCTGTCAAACATCGCCATGATGTCAGGAACCGACAGTTCCAGCCATTCATCATTGGCCTGGCCAGCTGTGGTGTTGAGTCCCAGTATCAGCCCGGCTACCAGCGTCGCAATCCAGTGTTTTGACATTATTGTTGCTCTCTCAGGATGTCAGGGGCGCTCGACGATGGCGGCAACGCCCATGCCGCCTGCCGTGCACACGGAAATCAGGCCGCGACCGTTGCCACGTTCCTCCAGAATGGCAGCCATGTTGCCAAGCACGCGGGCGCCGGTGGCGGCAAACGGGTGGCCAAAGGCCAATGATCCGCCTTTGATATTCATCCTGTTTCTATCGATGGCACCCATGGCATGGTCGCGGCCGAGTTTGTGGCGACAAAAGTCAGGGTCTTCCCAGGCCTTCAGGGTGCATAAAGCCTGTGCGGCAAATGCCTCGTGAATTTCGTAGCTATCGAAATCCTGCAATGTCAGACCTGTGTGCATCAACAGCTCGCTGACGGCAACGGTCGGCGCCATCAGCAGGCCTTCGCCATGCACAAAATCGATGGCGCTGCTGCGCCCGGCGGTCAGGTAAGCCTGGATGGGCAGGTCGTTAGCCTTGGCCCACTCCTCACTGCACAGCAGAACGGCTGCGGCGCCGTCAGTCAGCGGTGTGCTGTTGCCGGCGGTTAAAGTGCCATGTTTTTTGTCGAAGGCTGGCTTGAGTGCTGCCAGTTTTTCCAATGTGCTGTCAGCGCGCAGATTATTGTCGCGGGCTACCCCTTCGTACATTTGCACCATGTCATCAAAAAAACCGGCATCGTAAGCCGCTGCGGCTTTCAGGTGACTTTCCAGGGCCAGTTGATCCTGCTCCTGACGGGTGACCCCCCACTCGTGGGCCATGAGTTCACAGTGTTCACCCATTGCCAGGCCGGTGCGTGGTTCGCCATTAGCCGGGGCTTGAGGAGCAAGCTCAGACAGCCTGAATCCTTTCAGAGCCGCCAGCCTGGCTTTCATGTTGCGGGCCTGGCTGACTTTTAATAATCGATGGGCGAATCGGCGCTTGAAGACAATAGGCGCATCGCTGGTGGTATCAGTGCCGGCGGCAATAGCACAATCGATTTGTCCGGTAGCAATTTTAGCGGCTGACATCAATGCTGCCTGCAAGGATGTACCGCATGCCATCTGAAGTGTGATACCTGGCGTAGCGGGGGAAAGTTCTGTGCTCAGCAGGGCCTCGCGGGCCAGGTTCCAGTCTTTACTGTGCGATGTGACTGCGCCAGCCACCACTTCATCGATTTTTTTGCCAGCCAGTGAGAATCGGGTGCTTAACATCTGCAGAGTGTCCGCCAGCATATCCAGATTGCTCAGCTCAGCATACACAGAATTTGATCGGCAGAAGGGGATGCGTACGCCGCCGGCAATGACGACTTTGCGAAGCGTGTTACTGTGATTCTCTGAGTTATACACGATTATCTGTCTCCTGCTGCTTATGTTGCTCCAGGTAGTAGAGCGGGCCACCACGAAACGGCGCGAAACCCGTGCCGAAAATCATACCGGCGTCCAGCAGGTCCGCATCTGCCACCACGCCATCAGCCAATGCCGCCTGACATTCCCTGGTATAGGCCTGTACCAGCTTGTGAGCCAGCTCTTCAAGATTATGTCCGGCAATGTTGTTGGCGTTCTTTTGCGGTTTATCTTTCTCCCAGCGATATAAACCTTCACCGGATTTTTTGCCGAGTTTGCCGGCGTCGACCAGTTTCTGGATAAAGGCTTTTTCCGGGCTCTCGGGCAGACCTTCTTCCTCGTTGCCCAGAACACCAGTAACCATCAGGCAGACATCCAGGCCCACGGTGTCAGCCAGTTCAACCGGACCCATGGGCATGCCGAATGCCTCGGCTGCTGCATCCAGTGCTTCAGCCGGTACGCCTTCCCTGTGCAACTGCAAAGCTGTCATCATGTAGGGTGCCAGTATGCGGTTGACCAGAAAACCGGGACTGCTTTTCACTGGCAGCGGAAAGCGACTGATCTGCTGGCAGAATGCGGCGCCCTTGCTCAGTTCAGCCGGATCTGAGTCCTTTCCGCCAACCACTTCGACCAGTGGCATTTTGGGAACCGGATTAAAAAAGTGCAGTCCTATCAATCGCTGCGGTTTAGCCAGCACTGCTGCCAATTCTTCAAGTGGTATTGCGGAGGTATTTGTGGCCAGTATCGCGCCCGGCTTTAATGCCGGTTCCAGTGATTTGAACAGCTCCTGTTTGGCCTCTCTGTTTTCGAAAATAGCTTCAATCACCACATCGGCCATGCCAACAAATTCGGCCTCCGGATCGGGTCTCAGCCTGTCCAGCGCAGCCTTGACTTTGGCGGGATCGCGCAGTTTTTTACGGAACAGGCTTTCGGCGCGCTTCAGAGCTGGTGTGATGTATTTCATCTCACGGTCCTGCAGGCTGACATTAAGTCCACGCAGGACACACCACGCGGCAATGTCACCGCCCATCACGCCGGCACCAATCACGTGCACATGTCGCGCTTTAAAATCTGCCTGCTTGCCCTGGGATTTTAGACGTTCCATCAAATGAAATACACGTCTCAGGCCGATAGCGGCGGGTGAAACCATCAGCTCGCCTACGGCGCGAGCTTCCTCTGTCATCATTTTCTTGCGATTGCCGCCAAACTGCTCCCAGGTATCGATCAGACGATAAGGTGCCGGATAGTGCTCCGGACGGGCTTTGCGACGGGTCTGTTTGCGCATCTGCTCGGCCAGTAATGGTCTGATGGGCCAAAGGTTGCTCAGCCTGCCGACCAGACCAGGGCCACGGTGCCGCTTGCCTTTTAATACCGCATTGCGGGCTGCCCACAGCAGCTCTTCATGTCGTCCGATCAATTGGTCAATCAGGCCGATCGCCTTTGCCTGCCGCGCTTTAAGCTGGCGGGCTGTCAGCATCAGCTCCATGGCTTTCAGCCCACCAACAGTTCGTACAGAGCGGACTGATCCGCCAAAGCCGGGGAATATACCCAGCTGCACTTCCGGGAAACCAATGCGGGTGGCGGGTACATCTTTGGCGATCCGGTAATCGCAGGCCAGAGCCATTTCCAGACCACCGCCCAGGCAATAGCCTTCAATGGCGGTCACAGTTGGGCATTTCAGATTTTCCAGACGGTTGAACATGTCATGCACGCGCTGGATCTCTGCGGTCACTGCTGCCGGGTCGGTAAAGCCTTCAAATTCTTTGACATCGGCCCCGAATACAAAGCCGGTGGATTTGCCGGACAGCAGCACCAATCCACGTGGCGATGAAGTTTCTGCCATGACGATGAGCTGCTCAAACTCTTCCAGAACGGCTCTGGACAAGGAGTTTACACGCTCACCTTCTCTGTCCAGGTAAGCGTAGATAATATTGTCGCGATCCCGGCTCAGACGCCAGTGGCGAAATTTACTCGCATTGGCGTCGATCGCTTCCGGCACCGTATTGGCTGATGTCTCTGACATGACTACCTCGCTCAGTCATTGCATTGCTGCTGAATCCGTTCATTTTGCCTGAGCGAGCAGTGGCTGACAAATGCTTAACTCACCAGCCCAGTGCGTGCCGCATGACATAGTAGATATAGTGTTGCTCATGTACACCATGGAAAAGATGTGCCCATGGTCCCTGAGCGAAGATGGCTACGTCCTCGCCGGCATGGCCCTCCGATTCAAGAGGCACCAGCGCCTCTTGATGGAAGTCCGGGTGTGTGGTGTCTACCTCTGACAGATTATGGCGTCCGGCAGCTACCGGCTGCGCATAACGCCGATCACCTCCGGCGGCTTCCGAATATCCCATACCGTCGCGGTAGCCTAGAGTGGTGAAGGGCATCTGGTCTTGGGCCAGGCGAGGGGTGTCGTGAGCATGCCCATGATCGTTGTTGGCGATGACGGTGCCAAGAATCGGGTTGCCGCGGGTGGCGTAACCGCCGATGGTCAGGGTATGACTGTGATCGGCGGTGACGATAATAAGCGTGTCTTGATCCTGCGTCAGTGACTGTGCAACATCAACGGCTCTCGCCAGCTCTTCAGTGTCATGCAGTGCACGAAAGGCATTGCCGGCATGATGCGCGTGATCAATACGACCAGCCTCGACCATGAGGAAAAAACCGTTATCCCCGGACTGATTCTGCAAGAGCTGAATGGCCGCCGAAGTCATTTCTGGCAGCGTGGGTTGACCGGATTCGCCCACCGGTCGGTCAAAGGCATAACTCATCTGTGAGCGGCTGAACAGGCCCAGCAGGTGCCGGGTATTTTCAAGATCCAGGCTGTTTAACTGATCGCGATGCCAGATAAAGGCACTGTTGTCGTATTTTTCCTGCCATTCACGGGTCAGGTTGCGACCATCCTGGCGCGCTCCTGCCCGCCCGCTTACCGGCTCTGTTTCTGTGCTCGGCACAAATGCCTCAATGCCGCCGCCCATGGCCACATTGATGCCATGCCCATAATCAAACGCCAGCAGTTGCGCAGCAATATCCACACAGCCGTTGCGGCGCGCTTCGTCACTCAGGTCTGCATCGCTTTCCCAGTCCCGTTCCGGGCTGTGGGCAAAGGTGGCTGCCGGGGTGGCGTGGGTGACCCGGGTGGTTGTCACAAACCCGGTGGCCATGCCGCGCCCGGCAGCCTGCTGCATGAGCGAGGGAACTTCAGTGCCCTGAGCCGAGGCGCAGTCCGCCCGGGTTGCATATTGATTGACACCGATAACACCAGCGCGGGTTTTGATACCGCTCATCATGGCGGTCATGGTGCCGGCAGAATCTGAGGTCTGCTGATTGGTGTTGTAGGTTTTTGATAATGCGACATGCGGGAAGTGTTCAAAACTAAGCAGGTTTTCTTCACCGCTGGATCCCTGCATCTGGCCGACGAAAATCCGAGCTGCCGTGATAGTTGAGATGCCCATGCCGTCGCCAACGAACAGGATGACATTACGAGCCTGGTTGGTATTGGGTTGAGTGGCCAGCGCCTGCTGCAAAGCCGTCGCGCCGCTTTGCTGCCAGAATTCGGGTGTTTCATCAGTCGGTGCAGGGTAGATGGTTGGCTGCGCTGCAACAGCCGCACTCAACAAGGTGGTCAGAATGGTCCCGGCGAAAAGGTGTCGGACTGTCATAATGTCTCCGATAGAATTGATTTATCGAAATTAACTAAAAAAATGAACGCATTCATAAAGACGCTGTCATGTGAATTGCGTACAATGGGTATACCATAATTTATTACTGTTGTTGTGACACGCTGAGAGGAATCTATGTTTGGTGCAATTATGAAGTTCATGCGCGATAACAATGTATTGCCGCGCATCTCTGATACCGAACGACAGGCATTGGAAGCGGGCACCGTCTGGATAGACGGGCAAATCTTTTCGGGCAATCCGGACTTTGTCAGCATGCTGAAAGAGCCCTACAACCGCCATTCAGAAGAGGAACAGGCCTTTATCGACGGACCTGTTGAAGAACTGTGTCGCATGATTGACAGCTACGACATCATTACCTCCCGCCGCGTGCCCGAGCAGGTGCTGGACTTCATCAAACAACAGGGGTTTATGGGACTACTGATACCCAGAGAGTATGGCGGCAAGGAATTTTCGACCCTCGCTATTTCCTCGATCATGGCCAAAATTAACGCCTACAACCCGACCGTTGGCACCTTTGTAGTGATACCGAACTCGCTGGGCGCTGCAGAGCTGCTGAAACATTATGGTACTGATCAGCAAAAGAAAGATTATTTGCCCAAGCTGGCCAGCGGCGAATATGTGCCGTGTTTTGGTCTGACAGAGCTGACGGCCGGCTCCGACGCCGCTTCAATCAAGGCCGAAGGCGTGGTGTTTAAAGACGAGGCAGGCGAAGTCAAAATCAAGCTGAATTTCCGCAAGCGTTATATCACTCTGGCGCCGGCCGCCAATCTGATCTCACTGGCCTTTCAGATGCATGACCCGGATAACCTGCTTGGCAAGGGAGAGTACCCCGGCATTACCGTCATCATGCTGCATAAAGGCACGCCTGGTCTGCATAATGGTGATCACCACCTGCCCATTGGCATGAGTTTCTATAATGGTCCGATTATCGGTGAGGATGTGATTGCCTCGCCCGAGCAGATTATCGGCGGACCAGAGTACGCGGGGCAGGGCTGGCGTATGCTCATGGAGCAGTTGGCCGGAGGTCGCGCAGTGTCGTTGCCGGCGGGTGCCATCGGTGGCATGAAATATATTGCTGCGGCAACCGGAGCCTACTCCATGATTCGTCATCAGTTTGGCATCCAGATTGGTCTGATGGAGGGTATTCAGGAAAAACTGGCACGTATTGCCGGATTTGCCTATATGTTTGAAGGTGCTCGGGTTTATTCCTGCTCGGCACTCGATGCGGGTGAACAACCGCCGGTGATTTCGGCACTGCTCAAGTCAAGTAGCACGGAATACACGCAAAAAGCTATTATTGACGGCATGGATGTGTTCTCCGGCGCCGGTGTCATGCAGGGGCCCAATAATATTCTGGGTGGCGGTTACGCCAGCGCACCGGTCAGTATTACGGTGGAAGGCGCCAACATCATGACGCGCACGCTGATTACCTTCGGTCAGGGCGCAACCCGCTGTCATCCTTACGCCCTGCCGCTTGTGAAAGCGGTTGAAGACGGCGATGCCGGTGCTTTCCGCAACAAACTGCTGGGCTGGTTGTGGCATACCGCCAGTAATTTCTTGCGCAGCAAAGTGCGCGGCCTGACCCGTGGCTTCAGTGCCGGCAGTCCGGAGCCTGGCCCGGTGGCGACCTATTACCGCCGTCTGGCATGGGCGTCATCACGCTATGCCTTGCTGGCTGACCTGGCGCTTTATCTGATCGGCGGCAAACTGAAAGCGCGTGGCAGCCTGGGTGGACGTTTCGCTGATGCACTGACCTGGCAAGTACTTGCGCTGTCTGCGCTGCGACGTTACAAAGCCGAAGGAAACCGGCCGGAAGATCTGCCGCTGCTGCAGTTCAGTTGTGAGTTCGCGCTGGCGCAGGTACAAGAGGCTTTTGAAGGCATACACGCCAATTTTGAAGCGCCATTGGTTGGGTGGTGGCTGCGAGGTCCGTCTGCATTATTCCTGCGACTGAACCCGCTGTCGCGAGGCCCCTCCGATAAGGTGGTACGCAAGGCGGCGGCATCCATTCAATTAATGGATGAACAATACAAACGTCTGACCGATGGCATTGCGCCGGCACCGGAAGATGAGCCTGGTATGGGGCGTCTGATGAAAGCCTTCCGTTTATACACCGAGGTGCAGCCAATCTCCCAAAAGATTGCCAGGGCACAAAAGACACGGACTCTGCCGCGCGGACTGCCTTATGAACTGGCCGATCAGGCGGTGGCCGCAAAAGTCATCAGTCAGCATGAGGCCGAGCAGTTAAAAGCTGCCAATGAGGCGGCGATGGCGGCCATTGAAGTGGATGTTTTCAAGCCGGAAGATTATTTTCAGGACAAGTGAGAGCCGCCATACAGCGCCTGAGTTACAGGCGCTGTATGGCAACACCGTCCTGCACCAGATCAGACGGGAAAATGATTACCTCATCACCGGCGCTCAGGCCATCCAGGACCTGAGCATCATCCCGGCTGCGCTCGCCGACAGCCACTTCGCGTAATACGGCTGTATCGTTCATCACAGCAAACACATGCCAGCGTCCATCACGTCTGAACAAGGCGCTGGTTGGCACTTTCAATACATTGTCGTGCTGCCAGACTACGATGGCCGCTTCAATTCGGTATCCTGCGCCTAACGGATGGTTGTCTTCCACCAATGAGGCGATGACATTGACTCGTTGCTCTTCCACACCCAATGCCGAATACTTGGTAAAGGCCAGTGGTTCCACGTAGTCAACCACCGCTGACAGGACCTGCTCACCACCCCAGCCGGAAACCTGTATCGAAGCACCAGGGGTTACTCTAACGGCATCCTGAGTCAGTAAATCGACTACCAGTTCCAGGGCGTCATCATTGCTGATCTGGAACAGGGGGGTACCAGCGGTCACAACACGATCACCGCGTTCGTAGATTTGCTGGATGGTGCCTGAAGCGGGCGCTGTAACCACAATCGCGGAACTGTCACTGCTGTCGGTCTCTGTGCCCATCAGCCGGGCGCGGGCACTGGTTTCATCAGCCTCGGCAGCACGCAGCGCGGACTGTGCACTTAACAATCGTGAGCGGGCGGCTTCCTGAACCTGCAGATAGGCGTCGCGTTCCTCCTCGCCAATCATACGATCAAGAAACAAGCGTTCACGCCGCTGAGCTTCCCGCTCGGCGCGTTCAAGTGAGGATTCGGCCTCTGCCAGTGAAGCGGCGGCCGCATTACGCCGGGCAATGGCGGCGGCCAGGTTAGCCTGATAGCTGGCTTCCGTGCGAGTATCTTCAGTAAGCAGCGCCAATGTGGCCAGCGCCTGTCCGGCCTCTACGCGTTGCCCTTCCAGCCAGGTGGTGCGTCGCATGTGCGCATTGACCGGGGCTGACACCGTAAAAGGCAGTCGGGCCCGTGTGCGACCCTGTTCCTGCACTGTTACAGTAAGGGGTCCGTTTTCTGCCACCCTGGTCTGCACCCGCACTGTCTCCTCACCGCTCAGGCTGAAAAGCAGCAGGGCCAACAGGCCAACAGCAGCGACTATCCATTTAGTCATGTTCTACTCCCGGGTTTTCAGTACGCTGATCAGATCAAATTGATCCAGCCGATGCCGCACGGCCACCGCACTGGCTGCCGACGCAAGCAGAGTAATGGCTCCAGAATACAACCATGTATCGGGGTTGACCACATACGGCAGCCGAAACATGTCGGTCTGCATCGCCTGCACGACGGCCCAGGCCTGTCCGTAACCAAGCAACCAGCCCATGGGTATGGCGATCAGCGTAATCACAGCCTGTTCGCCCAGCAAAAGCACGGCTACTTCGCCTCGCTGAAATCCCATTACCCGCAGGCTGGCCAGTTCTCGACCCCGCTCAGACAGGGCAATACGGGCGCCGTTGTAAATGACGCCTACGGCGATTACCGAGGCAAAGCCGACCAGAAAGCCAACCGATATAAATATATTCTGAGCCATTTCTGTTTCGAATGAGGCCAGTGACTCGGCGGGTGCAGCTACACCGGCTACCATCGGAATTTGTTTCAATGTCCGGTAAAGCTCATCCCGACTGCCTTCCTGGACGCTCAGGTAGGCACCGCTGATCAGATTCTTTTCGCCGCTAAGCTCGTAGAGCGCCGGTAGATCCATGTAGGCCGTGACGCCCATAAAATCATCCAGAATGCCGCTGACCAGAACCGGTGCCTGTTGACGCTGACCCTCCAGCATTTGAGCATCCACATAATCCCCTGCAGATACCTGCAGTCGCTCCGCCAGCATTCGGCTCAGCACGATGCCTTGCGCTGGCAAGGGATGCACAAAACCACTTTCTGATACCAATCGCCGCAGCGCGCCATCGCCGTTTAATCCCATGATTGCAGTGTCCCGGCTGAGATGCTGGTTGCTCAGTTTTACCGGGGCTGAGCGGAAAGGCTCCACACGTGTGACGCCGGGTAATCGCCACAGGGATTCCAGAACCTGATCAGATTGATGCTGGTGGAAATTGACGGATACATCTTCGCGCTGAATCTCCCGGAATTGCAGATCCATCAGATAGCGGACGCCGTCAAACATAAAAAAGCCGATCACCAGAATCGCGACTGAAAAAGCAACGCCCAATGATGAGAAAAAACTTTGCCAGGGCTTACGCTCAAGGTTGCGCAAGATCATGCGTCCGGATGAAGGCAGCAATCGACCAACGCCGGAACGCTCCAGCAGTCCTGGCTTAAAGCGCGGCGGTGGTTCCGGCCGCATGGCTTCTGCCGGAGGTAATCGGATCGCCTTGAGTACACCGCTCAAGGCGCCAGTGCAGGCGCCCGCCAGACTAATTAATGACGCTGCAGTCAATAATTGCCAACTCAGCCTGAACTCCAGACCAGGCAGGTCAAAGTACTGATCATAAATCCCGATGTAAGCCTGGCCCAGCATGCCACCACCTGCCGCTCCCAGCAGCACACCCAGAAAAACCGCTGTCAGGGCAAACATCAGATAATGCAGGCCGACTTCGAAATCACGATACCCAAACGCTTTTAATACGGCAATCTCGCCACGTTGTGTCGCAATTAATCTGCTCAGTACCAGGTGTAACAGAAATACCGCGACAGCAAGAAAAATGCCCGGGACGATGGTCCCCATGACGCGGTTCTGATCGAGTTCGCTTTGCAGGATGAGGTGGGAGGGTTGATCCCGGCGCAGGTAAGCGCCATAACCGCCATAGGGGTAGAGCAGGGTGTTCAGGGCATCAATCACTGCCAGTGGACTAGCATCCGGCGACAATTTCACAAAGGCTTCATTAAAGGCGCCGTCCATATCCCAGGCCGGCCCCAGTGCCCGTTCGCCCATCCACAAAATACCATAGCGCTCATCATCGGGCATCAGGGAGCCAGGTGGCATGGCGTAAATATGCTCGGGTGAGATGGCAACGCCCACAATATCCAGATCTCTGGCCCGACCATTGATAATGGCAGTGATGCTGTCGCCCGGATTCAATTGGCGGGCAATGGCGAACTTTTCATTAATAATCACTTCGTCGGCAGATCCTGCTTCAATATAGCGGCCGCGCAGAATCATGATATCGTTCAAAACCGGCGTCCGGGATTCAGGCAGTGAAATAAATCGCCCAATGGCCGGTGCCTCAAGCCCGGGCAAGTCGAGTGTCGCCATTAGCGTTATACGGCGTTCCGCTGATGCAACCCCGGGAATATTGCTGATATGGGGCATAAGGGTTTCGGGTGCTCTTCTCAAGGATACCCAGGCATCGGCAAAGCGGGTTTGCTGGTAATAATCCTGTTGCGCGACGACCAGAGATTCATAGCTGCCACGCATAGTCACAACGGTCATGATACCGGTGGCAACGACCAGCGCGATGGACAGCATCTGGCTCTTCAAATGCCAAAGCTCCCGCAGTAATTTCAGGTGCAGAGCGCTTACCATTCGATACTCTCGACATCGGCTCGGCTGGCGTTACTTTGTCGGTCAACGATTTGTCCGCTGCTCATGCGTACAACTGTGTCACCGAGCGCGCCAATGGCTGCATTGTGGGTAATGATGGCGGTTGTGGTGCCGGTTTCG
Source organism: Pseudohongiella spirulinae (assembly GCF_001444425.1). Taxonomy (NCBI): domain Bacteria; kingdom Pseudomonadati; phylum Pseudomonadota; class Gammaproteobacteria; order Pseudomonadales; family Pseudohongiellaceae; genus Pseudohongiella; species Pseudohongiella spirulinae. The sequence goes on along the minus strand of NZ_CP013189.1, from coordinate 2,801,882 downwards.
CGATTGACCTGATCCAATACCGACAGAACCAGCTTGCCGGTTCTAGCATCAAGTGCGCCCGTTGGTTCATCACACAGCAGAATGTCAGGTCGCTTGGCGACAGCTCTGGCTATGGCCACGCGCTGTTGTTCGCCGCCAGAAAGCTGGGATGGAAAGTGATTGATTCGGTCTGACAGTCCCACCAATTCCAGTGCCTGTTCCGGACGCATGGGTTTGTGAGCTATATCCGTGACAAGCGCGACGTTTTCCAGGGCTGTCAGGCTGGAGACCAGGTTGTAGAACTGAAAAACGAAACCGACATGATCGCGCCGGTAGCGGGTCAGCTCCCGGTCGCTGGCCTGGCTGAGGCGGGTTTTGCCATAGTAAAGTTCGCCGGACGTCGGGACATCAAGACCTCCAAGAATATTGAGCAATGTGGATTTGCCGCTGCCCGAGGCGCCCAGTAAAACCAGCAGCTCGCCACGCACCAATTGCATATTGACATCGCGCAGTGCGTTCACTTTGACGTCGCCCATCTCGTAGACTTTGCAAAGCTGGCGCGCTTCTATGACGATGTCAGCTGTTACATTGTCCACTTTGTTGCCGTATCCATTCATTGATCAGTGCCAGTCCGCTGTCGTGAGTCAGACTGCGGCCGACCTCAGGCATCAGTACACCCACTTCCTGACTTTCTATCCGATAGCTGAGTATGGACTGTTCAGGGTGACCTGGCACAATGGAATAGCGGTGTCCGCCAGCACCACGTCCTGCGGCTACCGGCGGTTTGCAGACACCCATAGCCAAAGCGGAAGTCTCTTTGTAGTCCAGAAACAGGCCGGAGGTATCGCCGCTGCCGCCGCGTTGATGGCAATGACCGCAGTTAACATCCAGATAACTGCGTGCCCGGTGCTCCAGATTGTCGGTGGCACCAGGTGACCAGAGCGCGGCCGCAGGCAGCTCGGACGCCGCTGGCAATCCGCTCAGCCAGTCGCGTTCAGCCAGTGCCTGCAACTGGTTGAGTTCCTGTTCGGAGGAATAAGCAAAAAGCCGGTTAAGGTTGCGAGCTGATGGGCCGATTGGTGATAGCTCATCACTGTTTTGATCCAGAACGTGACAACTGGCACATTCGTTCCGGTTGGGCACTACATAGGCAAACGGTTCAGAGTCCATAGCCAGCCGAAAAACAGCGCCGGTGATCTGCAGCTCAGCATCGGTTTGCTGTTCATTCCAGACATAGGGCAAAGCCTGCCAGCCGTCAGTTTGCCGAACCAGCAGGCGGGTTTCTATCAGGCGCACTTTAGTCAGGTCGAGTTGCTGGCCAACAAAAGCATACAGGCTCTGCTCCGATTTCGTGACGCTGCCGTCATCGGCAGCCAGCGTATCAGTCGGGTAGTAGAACGTCTTGCTGATGACGGTGCCTACCGGAAATTCCAGGCTGCCTGATTCGGTATACTTGGCCTGAGTATTATCCGGCAGCCACAGGGTACGCAGCTTCATGGCATAGTCACTGAACAACGGTGTCGCCAGATCGTAAGGCATAACATCATCATCAAGTTGCAATGTGCTGCCTTGCACAGACATCAACTGCCATTGCGAGAGCAGGTCTGGTGTGCTGTCCCGCCCATAAGAGCGGGCATCCTGCTGCGGGGTGCAGGCCAACAGCAAAGTGCCGAGCATAAAGACCAGACCCGATGAGTGCAGACCTTGCATATCAGCTATCCATGAATTCAGGCAGCATGACCTGCGGCAGCCGTTCGTGCTGGCATTGATGTGGTTCGGCTTCGATGCGTGGATTCTGGCTGTCGTTGGCGCCATCTATGTTAAGAACCTGAGCATCGCCGTTGTCGACGCAGATCGCGTAAGCGGGTGCTGTGCGTTCGGGGTGTACGATACCGTCCCAGACGATGTCCGGGAAGCTGCCTGATTCGCCGAACATGGCCTGACGCAACATGTCCAGTTCCGGGAAGCCGGGCGCATTGCCACCTGGCCCGAAGCGATTGTTGTAGATGAAAATGGTCTCCGGGTAAGGGTCAAATGCCTCTGCCATCTGGCGATCCGAATAGCCGGCGCTGAAGTAGCTGGAAATCAGAATATTGGCAGTCTGATTACCACTCAGATCGTTGTCAAAGATTTCGACCTTGTCATTGGAATTGATAATCACTCCTGATCCGGCAGGCACACTGGCGACAGCCGTGCCGGGTGGCGCAAAATTGACTGTGTTGTTGTTATTGATCGTGTTGTTGTACACGCGCGTTGTATGCCCTTCCACTGGCAGGTTGGGCATATTGAAGACCAGAATGCCACCTGTATTATTGATGGCCACGTTTTCATAGACATCTGCGCCGCGGGTGTTTTCGATTTCTATACCGGCGACATTAAATTCCGCCCGGTTGCGGCGCACGATGACATTTTCTGACTGGCCAATATAGATGCCGGCATCAGAGGCAGCAATAGCAACGGAATCTTCGATCAATGTATGCCGGGTCTGCACCGGATAGATACCGTAGGCACCGTTGCTGGTATCGGGACCGTTGGTCCACTCAGTTCTGACGCGTCGGATGATGATGTGATCGCCGCGGGCAACCTTTAGTGCGTCACCCCGTGAGTCCTCAATAGCAAGATCCTCGATGGTGAAATGACTGGCATTGACCATTAACCCTTCGGCACCGGCCACCTGATCCCTGAAGCTCAGTACAGTCTGATCCATGCCCGCACCGCGCAGCGTAATATTGTCAATGTTCAGGGTCAGGCCTCTATCGAAACTGAAGGTGCCCGCTGGCAGCTCGATAACATCGCCGGGCTCAGCCTCCAGCAGGGCAAGTTGCAGTTCGCTGGATGGGTCAACCAGTCGTGTCAGGGCTGAATCGGTATTGATGCCGGTGGTGTTTGTGTCGGGACTGCAGGCGGCCAGCAGAACGACCGTCATTATGGAAAGCAGTGTAGTGAGGGGGCTTCTGTTCATGTTGTTATTCATCAGCTTGCACCTGTAGGGAAGTGGCCGGAGTTCCTGTTCAAAATTACCCCTGTCCGGCATAATTTGCAACTTGTCGCGCCCAGACAGGCGGGCTAAGCTGGCGGCATGACAGATCAAATACAGCAGACGGATGCAGAAGACTGGAAATCACAACTTTATGAGCGTCTCGCAGAAGATGATGAGGGTCGCGTTTGCAAGGACATCAGCGACGAGGCCTGCCGCGAGACGCCCGGTAATTTTCTTGCCACTCTGATCGCCAATACCTGCAGCAATATTGCTGACAAACTGGCCAATTCTAAAACCACGCTGCCATGGTTGTTATTGCAGTTGGGCGCGCCAGCCTGGATTATCAGTGTGCTGGTGCCGATTCGCGAGTCGGGCTCGATGCTGCCCCAGATGTTTATTGGTGCGCTGGTTCGCAGGCAGGCCATCCGCAAATGGATCTGGGTGGCAGGTGGCACGGTGCAGGGTTTTTCCCTGTTGGCGATGGCCTGGGCTGCCCTGGTGTTGCAGGGACTGACATTGGGTCTGATCGTGGTCGGCTTGCTGATTCTGTTCAGCCTGGCACGGGGGGCCTGCTCGGTTGCCTACAAAGATGTGCTGGGCAAAACCATACCCAAGACCCGGCGCGGCAGATTGTCAGGCTGGATCAGCGCGATCGCCGGGCTCTGTGCATTTATGACGGGAATGTGGCTGAGCGCGCAGGGCGAGAGTGAATCCGCCGCTTTGTATATTAACCTGCTGGTGGTAGCGGCATTGCTCTGGTTTGTGGCAATCGCGGCCTACGCGCGTATTGTTGAGTTTCCAGGTGCCTCCGGGGGCGGCGCCAACGGGTTTACCGAGGCGGTACAGAAACTCGACTTACTGAGGCAGGACATTCCTTTCCGGCGCTTTGTAACGGGGCGGGCATTGGCCATGGGTTCAGGGTTGGCCGCGCCTTTTTATGTCTCTTTAGCGCGTAATGACCTGGGCAGCGCTGCCTCCCTGCTGGGCATGATGATTGCGACTGAGGGGTTGGCTGGCCTGCTCAGTTCGCCGGTCTGGGGCCGCTGGGCTGATCATTCCAGTCGTCAGGTCTTTGCCGTTGCCTGTGGGTTGTCCGGTCTCACTACTCTGCTGGTGGTCGCCTGGTCACTGATTGACTTTTCAACAACGGCATCCCTGTGGTTTTTCCCCCTGGCGTTTTTTGTGCTGGGCATTTCTCACGCCGGTGTCAGACTGGGCCGCAAGACCTATCTGGTTGACATGGCTAGTGGTAACAAACGCACGGACTATGTGGCGGTCAGTAATACAGTTATTGGATTTTTGCTGCTGTTGACTGGCTTGCTGGGCGCGCTGGCGGCCGCCGTATCAGTGCATCTGACACTGATACTGTTGGGGTTGGCCGGTTTGCTGGGTGCGGGATTGAGTCTGAAATGGAAGCAAGTTTCCGGCTGACCACCGGCAAGCTCAGTCAAGCGGTTTGTGCAAGGCCGGGTGGTCGGCATCAGGGCGGTCCAGAAAGTAGCCCTGTGCCAGATCAATGCCCAGTTTTTGCAGCATCTCAAAGGTCTCGCGGTCTTCAACAAACTCGGCCACAGTGATCTTGTTGAGTCCTTTGCCAACGTCGACCATGGCTTTGACAAATGCCTGGTTATCCCGGTTGTTGGGTAAGTCACGAATGAACATGCCGTCAATTTTGAGGATCTCCACGCCCAGGTATTTCAGATAGGCAAAGGTCGAGAAGCCAGTACCAAAGTCGTCCAGACAGACTATGCAGCCGGTTTGCTGCAGGGCCTCGATAAAGCGCTGGGCGTCCTGCATTTCTGATACGGCGGCTGTCTCGGTCAGTTCGATCAGCAAGCGCTGGGGAGCGACATTGTATTCGTGCAGCAATTGCTGAATGGTTTGTGGTAAGCCGGGTTCATCAAAGCTGCGGCCGGAAATGTTGACAGATAAGGCATTCAGCTCAGGGTGATTCGCAAGCAGCGCTATGCTGTTTCTGAGCACCCAGCGATCAATCTCCAGTATCTGACCACTTTTTTCTGCAATCGGGATAAATTGCCCTGGCATAATCAGCTCATCGGGTTGCGCGGGGTCCCGCATGCGCACCAGGGCTTCCAGGTGACTCAGACTTCGGTCAATCGTCTGATAAACACCCTGAAAATGCAGCTCCAGTAAATTGCTTTCCAGGGCGTGCGCAATGCGGCTGACCCAGTTCATGCGCGTGATCATCGCCTCGGTGGCATCCTTGTTAGCATCATAAATCGCCCAACTGTTTTTACCGGCGTTTTTGGCCTGATACATGGCCGTGTCGGCATGCGCGACCAGATCTTCCGCGTTATCACCATGCTGCGGGAAGATGGTGATACCAACACTGGTAGTCAGGCGCAGATTGCTGCCACGAAAGCGGAAGGGGATGGCAGCGATTGCATGGCAAATGCGCTCTGCCAGCGGTTCCGGGTGGTCTTTGTCGTGCAATTCAGTCAGGATGGCAAACTCATCACCACCCAGACGGGCAAACATTTCACCCTGACGCACCAGGCTGGCGACTTCACCGGCGGTGCGTACCAGTACATTGTCACCAGCCCGATGCCCGAAGGTATCGTTGATGTACTTGAAGTCGTCCAGATCGAAATACAAAAGGGCAAAGCGTGTGCCGTTGCGTCTGGCACTGAGGATCATCCATTCCAGCTGTTCCTGAAAACGATGACGGTTGTGCAAACCGGTCAACGGGTCATGTTCGGCCAGGTAGACCAGTTGTTGTGCTGTCTGGCGCTCATGCGTGACGTCTTCATAAATCCACAAACGACCGATCAGACGGCCATCTGTATCCGATACGGGATAGGAAAGCTGGGTGAGAATACGGCCGTCGTACAGGTCAACCTCAAAGCGCTCGCTGATTTCATGGGTATCCAGAACGTGCAAGACATGACGGGAGGCATGGTCGGGGCGGGCGAAGCGATGTGTTGAATGCTCAAGAACACGGCGGGTTGGTTCGCCTATCAGATTGACCTTGTCACTTACTGCCCACATGCGACGAAAAGCCGGGTTAAGATACTCCACCCGGCCATCGCGGTCTTCAAACAGGATGCCAATGCTCATGGCGGACAGCAGAGCCGCCATGCGACCTTGCTCTTGTTGGGCCAGCGTCAGTGCCTTGCGCTGAGCCTGTTCGGATGCTTGCACCTGTTGCATGCTGATCTGCTGCCTGGTTACATCCAGCAGAGTTCCGCTATAGCGTACGTACTTGCCCCGGCCTTCAAAGTGCCAGCTGGGCATAAAATAATGAACGGGGCCAAAGTCGGGGTTGCTGCGGAAAACTTCCGCTGTCGGCGCTTCGCCATTGGCCATATCCTGCAAGGCCTTGCCCGTTTTGTCACGATCTTGGGGATGAATGCGTTCGAGAAAAGTGGATGCGTCTGGCGCAGCATCTTTCTCAACTGGAAGTCCCAGCATGCGAAACATTTGCTTGGACCAGATGCCGGTGCCGGTGGCGGGATCGAACTCCCAGTGACCCAGCCTGGCGAGCTCTTCCGCACGCTCCAGTCGCAGACGGGCCTGGATCAGCTCGTCCGCGTCAACCACATGTCCCTGAAAATAAATCAGTTGTCCTTTTTGATCGTAGATGCCGTGTCCGCGATCAGACACCCAGCGCGATTCTCCCTGACGGGTTACAATCCGGTAGCTTAGATCGAACTGAGCACCGTGTTTAAGAGATTCCCTCAATTCGTCGGCAACCCGCTGTTGGTCATCGCGATGAATGCCCGCATTCAACGACACTGTTTCGGACTTTCTGATTGATTTGATGTCAAAACCGGTGACCGCCTCAACGTTGCCGGCGATATACACCAGCGTCCAGTCGCGGTCATTGCGGCATCGATAAACAAAGCCGTTGAGGCTTTGCATAAGGGTTTCCAGATCGACGGCCGTTTTATGATTGGCCCGAAATACCTTAAAGCACAGAGCAATTGTTGCGACCAGAGCACAGATTGCCCTGAGTACCTGTACAGGCAGCCCGGTGTTTTGCTGAAACCATTGCGTACTTGGCAGCCCAAGTCCGGCAGGCATCAAAGTCGCATCTGAAAACAGGGTCAGAGCAGCATAGACCAGGAAAGCCCATGCGATGACATCGGCCCAGATAACCCGCAGAGCTTCATCCTGAGAGCCTTCCAGATATGGCTTCGCGCGCATGAACGCAATGCCGGTCAATAGAGCACCGAATACACCGAAGGTCAGTCGTGAACCGATGCCAAGAGTCGTAATCAGGCTACCGGATATTAGCCCCATCAATCCGATCGGAAGGGCTGCGAGCAGATAGCTCAAGCGCAGAGGCATGCTCAATGCCCGGCGCCCGAACTCAAACAAGGCAAGAAATGAGCTGGATGCCAGCACGCTGCTTAGGTTCACCAGGGTTTGAGACTCGCGGATCAGCCTTTGTGCATCAACAAACTCCTGCAGGCCGTGCAGCAAGCCGAAAACGCCAAGTAACCAGATGTGGTCGATGAAAGGTAGTCGAATCTGCCGGGGGGTTGTAAGAGCTGTCAGGCCCAGCAACAGAAAGGCGACGCCGTAAATCTGGTAAATAAAATATAAATTCTGGTCAAACCACTCGGCCATCGCAGCTCTCCGTAGCACTTCCGAATCAAGAATAGGACAGCTTGCTACGGATTACCAGAGAATGGATTCGATGCAAGATAAGAATTGCGGTAGCGCGGATCAGAGGAGACTTCCTGGCCGAGCCAGTCGGGTCGCTCGAATGCGGTGTGCTCATGAGGCAATTCCAGTTCTGCTACTATCAATCCGTGATGTCTGCCATGAAATTCATCGATTTCCCAGGTCAGTGCGTCTACAGGTACCAGATGGCGGGTCTTTTCTATGAGCTGGTCGTCGCACAGGGTCATTAACATTTGGTCAGCATCGGCCGGGGGGATGGCATATTCATATTCCAGTCGGCTGATTCCCTGGCTTGGGCCTTTGATGGTCAGCCAGGCCTGATTGCCTGACTTCCTGATGCGCACCGTCGTTTCGTCTCGGCTCAGGTATCCCTGGATAATCTTGATGCTCGTGACAACTTTCGTTCGCCAGTTGCCATTCGCCAGTAAAAACTTGCGTTCAATTTCTGTCGCCATCAGATAAGGTGCTGATCTATAAAGCGACGCAGTGCCTCTGCATCGGCAGGGCGGTCACTGCGCTGGAGCGCCGTTCCCTGGCTGTCAAACAGCACCAGTTCTCCGTCGCGGACATTGTGCTCACGTGAAAATGCCTGACCGTCCGGATGGCCGGTATGAACTACCAGAAAAACCATGTCCTGCTCATAATCAGGATAAATACTCAGCATGTCTTCCATGACGCGTTCACCGCCCATGACGTGAATCTCACGCAGCATGACCAGGGCCGGTCTTCCCTGACCGACCAGGCTGAGATCACTGGAGAAAGACGCTTTGGGCAGCAGTTGCCACAATACCGCACCGACTATTAACAGACAGGCCAGTGTAATGACCGGTTTGCTGAGTCGTGAACTGATTGAAGCCTGCGTTGCCTTGTTCATCCCGAATCTCCACTTAGTTAAAAACCTTGATTTACAGTCAGCAGCGCATGTCTGCCCAGGGTGTTGTAGCCGTCAACCACCTCGTATTGCTGGTCAAATACATTACCCACTTTTAACTGTACGCTGAGCTGGTCAGAGAATTGCCAGCTTATGACTGAGTCCAGCAAACCATAACCAGCCACGCGTGACCTGGAATAGTCTACCGGATCCAGATCGGCTCGCGAGCCATTGGCCTGCCAATCCAATAATACCGACAGTCGTTCAAATTGTCTGCTGATTTGCAGATTGAGCATTCTGTCAGGTCTTCGCACCAGTCGCTGACCTGTCGCACGATTCTCGTGGTCCAGCCAGGTGAGCGAGAGCATGGTCTGCCAGCCAAACAGGTCTCTGTTCATCGTAATCTCCGAGCCATCAATACGTGCCCGACTGATGTTGGCCAGTGTCGTGAAACTGGTATCGGTGCCGATCAGGTCGCGTATGTCGTTACGGAATACATTGACGGTCAGATCGGTGGCAAACCAATGTGTGTTGAATCCCAGCTCCAGATTGCGGGCTTTTTCTGGCTGCAGATCAGGATTGGCGTAGAACCAGAAATCCGGAAAATCCACATACAGATCCAGCATGGTGGGGGCCTTGTAGGCGGTACCCGCGGCCAACCAGATGTTGCTGTGATCTCCAAGGTGTCGGCCCAGCGAGAGACGACCAGATTGATGCTTGCCAAACTGCTCATTGTCATCGTGTCGGGCAGACAGTGTTGAGGACCAGTCCCCCCAGCTTTGCTGATGTACCGCGAATAGTCCAACGTTGTCACGTGAGTTTTGATTAAGCACGGCGCCAGGGTTCTGATAATCCAGAGACTCCCGGTCAACATCCAGACCAACAACGCTGTTGCTGTTTGATGACAGTGTCAGCTCGTGTTGCCACTGCAGACTTTCACGGCGTGTGGTGCTGCGTGCTTCCCCAAAACTGCGCGTGATGTTGGCATCACGAAAACGACTCAGCTGCAATCGACTTTGCCACTGATCCGTCCAGGTATTATGCAGGCTCAGTGCAATCGTCTGGCTGTCGGCCTCTGAGTCGCCGCCATCAAAGGTTTTTTCGGCATCACTGCTTTGCCAGCTCAGCGAAACGGAATGCTGTGGGTCAAACTGGTGATTCAGTCGCAATGAGGCGGACTGATTCTGATAGTCAGCGTCTTCAGTGCTTGGCATCGGAGCATTGAGAGAAGGAATGCCATCGGTCTGGCGGTGCGACAGATTAAGGTGCAACGATGTTGATGCAGTGCGACCGCTGAGTGCAGCGCTGGCCAGGCGAGTCTGTTCAGTACCACTGCCCAGGCGGAGTTCCCCTGCCAGGCTCTCTGCTGCCACATCCTTGCGAGTAAATATCTGCACCACGCCCCCAATGGCATCGGCACCGTAAAGGCTCGATTGCGGACCTCTTACCACTTCTATTCGGTCAATGCTGTCCAAAGGGATATTTTCCAGTCTGGCAGCGCCTTCACTTGCGGTATTCAGGCGCACACCATCCAGCAGAATCAGTGTGTGGTTAGAGTTGCTGCCGCGCAGGAACAGACTGGTCTGTGAGCCTTCTACACCAGTGCGCGCCAGTTGCATGCCTGGAAGAGTAGATAATACATCGAACAGACTCTGCGCGGCGCTGCGACGGATAGCTGTGCTGTCGATGACGGAATGCGCCGTATGTGTGTCGGCACGTAACTGGGAAAAGCGGTTGGCAGTGATCAGCATTTCTGCGGGCTGATCGCCTGGCTGGGCTGCAGGGTTATCCTGCGCCGTGCTGATGCCGGCAAAGTGCAGCAGGCAGGTAGCGCTGGCCAGCAGCAGTGGTCGTTTGGTTGTCATGGCATTGTCTCCTGACACACTCTCACCCGAGTGTGTGGTGTATAAACAATGCGCTACGACGGACTGCTGCGACAGACCGGTCGAAAGCCTGCCCACCGCAGCGCGTTCACTTGCAGCAGGCCGGTCTCCGGGCTTGCAAGCTGGCCGCTGTCAAAAGCTGACCTTGTGCGAGTCGCCTTCCCATCCTGGCGCATGATGCATGCACCTGGACAGTGGCATTGAGACTGCACTGACTTGCCTACCGTTGCGGGGGCAGCGTCGGAATTGGCTGGCTATCATATGGCCGCACCGACTTCCCGTTTCATTTACTGACTCTCTATCCCGATAGACAGTAAACACCTGAAGCGAGGCCACCTTAGGCCAAAGCGCTGAGCAAGTCAATCGGCTATCGCTCATGTATACTGGGCGCTTTAGCTAACGAGATGTGACGCCGGTAATACAGTGATTAACCGATCTTTCACCAATCTGTTGCGCTGGTCGTGGCGCAGGAAGCAGGATAAAAAAGGGATTTCCCTCAATCGAGAGGATACTGAGCAGCTTGATCAGTTTGCCCGCAGTGTTCGGCGGGTACGCATTTCGCGCAGTCTGTTGGGGCTGGCGTGGACGGCAGGGCCGGTCACGGCATTGGGCTTGTATGGTGGATACTATATCGGCTTCGGTCAGGCGCCATCAAATCAACAACTGATTTATTTTGTCAGCTTTACGGTGCTGAGTGGCTTGATCGCCCTGATTGCCAAAATTGTTTACGACAGCACACTGGGTTATCGTTCTGAGAGGGCGCAACTTGCCGTTACTGAAGTAATCGACAAACTGGGGGACTTGATACTTTCAGTAAAAAATCTGGTGGTAAGCAGCCATGAGGGCGAGACTCGGGAGCGGGAATCTGCTATTCAACTGTTGCAACGCGTTGATCTTTCACCGGGAGGTGTCGTGATGGCCAGTCAGCAGTTGACTGGCGACGCAGAGTTGGCCGAAATCCTGGGGAATATAGATAATTTTCGTCGTGCTGGTCTTTTTTCACGTATCGACGATGTTCATTCCCAATGGAACGAAAGGTTTGAGACTACCATGATTTCTTTGGCTGAAGTTTCGCCGCAGGCAGCCGAAATCCTGCGACTGCGATACCAGGGAGAAATTGCCAGATTGAGACATGGTACACCGCGTACGGAGCACTTTATCGCGCGGGTACTGGCGGCCATTGAACAGGATAATCTGCTGCTGATAACCATGCAGGATGTTGAGTCGATGCTGGTGCTGGCATTCGAGCTCATTAATGGTCGCGAACTGCCCATGCTGATATTTGATTACCGGGGGCGTTGGCGATTGGCGGCCGCTCTGGACAGAATGGAGCGCAAGCGCAGCCGTTACCGTATTGCTCAGGCAGCCGGCAGCAATCGAATCCGCAGTCTTGCCTCCTGGCTGGTGGAGGTGGGGCTGATGAACTATGAGCAAGTACCCGAAGGCATTGGTGCCAACATACTGGTAGAGCGGGTAAGTGAGGCGCTTGATGAACTGGCGGAACAAATGCAGCAACAAGTGAAGGATCTGTCAGAGGGCAGGTCGGATAGACGGCTGATCCTGCGCAATAACGCCGAATCAATGACCGAAGCATTGAAACTATATCGGAATGCTCACGATGCATTTAAACGAATCGGTGAGCTGCACGCAGACTTTCTACTGGCAGCAGAGGACTGGAATCAATTGATGGATGCCGCCAGGCTGGACACCGAAGAATTACGTATCGGCCCGCGCGGGCGCGGGGTACACATTCTGGAGAAGGTCGTGCGCCTGGATGATGAAGAGAGAAAAGAAGTTTGCAGCCACCTTGCGCGTTACATGCGCGATCAGCACCTGGAGACGCACGAGACCAAAGGTTTGTTTGAGCGTCGCGCGGAGCGGGACAATCCGTTGACCTTTGACAGTGCCAGGCAGTTGGCCATTGAAACGGCTCTGGCACTGGAACCGCATATTCATCTATCCTATCCGGAAATTCAGCGCGGGATTGGTGCGACACTTGCCACTTATATGGGCGACCTGGAACCAGGCATGAGTGCGCAGGAGAAAAAGCTGCTGGGTGAATCCATGGCGCAGGATGTGGAAGAAGATATGAGTCAGGCCGCCGAGCATCTGGCAGTTGCGCTGGTGCGCCATTATCGGGTGAGTCTGAGTGAAGAGGCCTGCCGCTTTCTCAATGAAACCTATGGTGCCAGACAGTCAGTGCTGGATATTCTGGTCAATCACAGCGCTGGCGATGAGCCGCCAGCCCAGAGTCTGCTTACAGTGAGGCCTGCTGCAGTTCCGGCGGCGCAACGCCGCTGGTACCGAAGCCTGGTATTGGCTCGTCGATTGGTTGGTGACCGTCGTCAATAGCTCAAGCCATTATTGAAGGACGCTCATAAAGACGTTCATACCAGGCCTGCAAATTGCCTTGATCTGGCGCGATACGCTGTTTGATGGTCTTGTTAAAGTCCAGGGCGCAAAGCGCATTGATGTCGGCGGCTGTAAACTGATCCCCGCAAATATACGGTTTGTCTGCCAAATGGCGATCCAGGAAACGGAAAAAGCCACCAGCCTGCCTTTTGCATTCTTCACCCCATTCAGGGAAAGGCGTCATGCGGTCCTTGAAGTAGCCACTGGTGTGTTGAAACGCCATGCCTGTTGGCAACATGAAATAGAAGTCTATCCAGCGCAACCATTGCTCAATGTACGCCTTTTCTAATGCGGTCTGGCCCAACAAGGCCGACGTGCCAGGAAATGCCTCTTCAATATACCGGCAGATGGCCATGGTCTCCGAAATGCAGGTGCCGTCCTCCAGTTCAAGTACCGGTACTTTTCTCATCGGGTTGCGGGCCTTGTGTTCTGGCGTCAGGTTGTCGCCTTTTTGCAGATCCATCTCAATGAGTTCAACCTGGTCCAGCAATCCCTTTTCTGCCAGAAATATCCGCACACGCCTGGGGTTAGGGGCGATCCGGGTTTCATACAGCTTCATCATTTTTGTAGCCTTGTCAGTCAGTAAATACAGGAGAGGCACCCATTTCCCAAAGAATCACTGTGGCGGCCATCAGTGAAACCATCAGTACCAGGCCGACCGCGACTGTGGCGCTGGCAAACAGAAAGCCTCGTTCTTTTGGCATATCGTACACAATGGGTATGCCGATGTAGAGCAGATAAATTGTGTAGGCTGAGGCGGCTGTCGCCAGAAACATATCCAGCCACAAATTGGGGTAAAAACCAGTCAGGCCCACGACAAACATCGGTGCACACATATAGGCTGCAATACCAACACCGTGCGCGATATCGTCGTTTTTCGCATCATAGGTTTTTGCCATCCAATGAATCATATAGCCCAGAAAGCCCACACTGAGCAGAATTGTCACATAGAACAATCCCATAATCTGGGCAGCCGATGCAGAAGTCAGGCGAATTTCACGGCCGGACAGCTCCCAGCCGATCTGACTGGCACCATACCACCAGGCCAGTGGCGGCAGGATGGCAATCCAGATGAGATAGCGCAGATAGTGTCCCGCGATTGAATCGTCGCGATCCCTGATTCGCGCCCACTCCGCTTTAGGGTTAGTCAAAATGCCAAGCAGGTGATTCATGGCCTGTTCTCCTTTGTTGTGGTCTTCTTAATTGATTGTTGTTAACACATTTACATCGTGCATTCATTTATCTCATCGCCATATATAGAGTGCCGATGCCAAAACCTATCAGCACCAGACCCAGCAGCGATCGAAACCAGCGGCTGCTCATCCAGCGACTACTGAGTTTGACCAGGCCGCCGGCGCTGAGTACAAACGGCATGGTACCCAAACCAAAACTCATCATGATCAGCATGCCCTGCATAATATTGCCTGATGCCAGTGCTGTTGCCAGCATGGTGTAAACGATGCCGCACGGCAGCAGGCCCCAGGCTGCGCCTGCAAGCAGTTTTCCATGCCAGCTTTGCAGGCTGACATGTCTGATTCGTGATAACAGCGGTTGCCAGAATCGGTAAACGCTTTGTTCCACATGTCTTAAACCATTCCACCAACCTGCCGTATAAAGCCCCAGCAGTATCATCAGCAGGCCGGCCACCATTCGCAGTCCACCCAGCGCCTGCTGCTGGGTGTTGATCAGCAGAAAGCCCCCCAGCCCTGCCAGCAGACCCAGTCCCATGTAGGCCAGCATTTTCCCCGTACCAAACAGCAGCGCGGCCTGTATGGCCGAATGTCCGGGCCGGTCGGATGCGATCATCGCCTTATCCGTCGACTGGCTGCCAACGATCAGGGCCGAGGCGATGCCGCCACACATCGCCATGCAGTGTGGCGCACTGCTGACACCCAGTAAAAATGCCGCCCAAAGCTCCATTACGGCAACTTGTCTGGTGCTTCTGGTGTTTTGGGTGGCTCTTTAACCTTATCTTCCTCTTCAAACAGAATGGACCAGCCCTGCCGCTCCAGGTCGTCAAACTGGTCGTTTTTCACCGACCAGATAAAGCTCCACAGGGCGAATGTCACCAGTCCCAGGCTTAACGGTATCAAGACAAACAGAATTTCCATGGTCAGCCCCCCAGCCGGGTCAGTCGTGCAGCATTGCCGACAACCAACACTGAAGAAAGACTCATACCCAAGGCCGCCAACCAGGGTGGAACCATGCCAAGCAGGGCAAAAGGGATGACTGTGAAATTGTAGCTGACTGACCAGACGATGTTTTGACGGATAATGCGTCGGCTTCTGCGCGCAAATTGCAGGATTCTGGGCAGCAGCGTCAGTGTGTTATTGACCAGTGTGGCATCGGCGCTGTTCTGCACAAAGGTGTCGGTAGGCGAAACACATAGTGATGTATCCGCCGCCGCCATGGCCGCGGTATCGTTGATCCCGTCTCCCACCATCATGACCCTGTATTGTTTCTGAAGCTCACGCATGGCCTGCACTTTGTCATCCGGGCTCATGGCCGTCTGTACCTGTCGCACACCGAAACGATCCTGAATCTGTTGTGCAACCAATGACCGGTCGCCGGTAAAAACGGCGGTGTGCAGGCCCAGCGTATGAGTCTGGCTGATCACCTCAGCTGACTCGGGCCGTGGGCTGTCCTGCAGATAAAATGCCGCCAGAGCCCTTTTGTCACGGGAGAGAATGACTACAGTTACAGCATTATCACTCGGAGGTAAGAGAGCCTGGCATGCGGCTATTGCGTTGCTGTCATTGTTCAGCGCAAAGTCAATGTGCCCAATCCGATAGTCCTGCCCTTGCATCCGGGCGCTGACGCCGCTGCCGGGGATGATGCTGATCTCATCAACTGGCAGAGAATGCGGTGCGCTAAAGGCCTGGGCGATCGGATGCTGACTCTGTTGCTCCAGCGCGCTGGCAATTTCCAGGCAGGTTTGGCTATCGCTGTCTGCCAGCGGAATCGTTTGTCGTATCTGTAATCGGGCTTGCGTCAGTGTGCCGGTTTTATCAAACACTATCGCCTGGGTAGCAGCGGCCCGCTCCAGGAACATGCCGTTCTTGATGACAACGCCGTGTCGGCGCAGGGTCGTTGTCGCAACGCTATAGGCTACAGGTGTCGCCAGTGATAGTGCACATGGACAGGCCACCACCAGCACCGTCAATGCAATGACCAGGAATTCAGGGTTGCCTGCCTGATACCAGAAAAGTCCGGCTGCGGCCGCAATCAACAATACGGCACCGACGAAATAGCGGGCTGTCTGGTCAGCCAACTGTGCCCAGCGTGGTCGGTAACGACTGGCCTGTTCGTAGAGATGAGCAATCTGGCGAATGACGAACTGAGCGGGATCGGTCGCCACCCGGATGACAAAACTGCCATCATGATTTTGTGAGCCAGCCAGCACACGGCTACCGGGTTCCTTGTGCATTGGCATGGGTTCACCGGTGAACGCCGCTTCACTGACGCCGCCCAGTCCCTCTATCACAACGCCGTCAGCCGGTATGATTTCGCCGGCAGCCACTGCAATCAGGTCACCAGGCCTGAGCGCGTCCAGCGACCGTCGACTGCCATCCTGCATAGTCACATGGCGAGGTAGCAGATGTTCCAGCATGTCCTGGCTCTGCTGGAAGTGAAAGCGTGACACAAGCTCCGCGAAGCGCCCGATCAGCAGGAAGAAAGTGAACATGCAGGCTGTGTCGAAATAGACTTCAGCGCCGCCGGTCAATGTACTGTAGACACTTAATACCCAGGCCGCCAGAATTGCCAGCGATACCGGCACATCCATGACCAGACTGCGATTGGCCAAAGCGTACCAGGCCGCCCGGTGGAAGGGCCAGGCGCTGAAGAACACGACCGGCGTTGTAAGGGCAAAACTGGCCCAGCGCATCAGATCTTCGTAGGCCCGCTCTATATCATTGCCACCCAGGTAAGAGGCCAGTGCGAACATCATCACCTGCATCATGCCGATGCCGGCAATACCCAGTCGCATCAGCATTTGCTTGCGTTCAGCTTTATAAGCGTCACGGGCTGCATCCGGTTGGTCGGCCTTTACGGTATAACCCAGCGCCCGCAGACGTTCAGCAATGTTGACGACGTTTAAGGGTGCCTGAAAGCTGATAGTGACCCGGCGGCTGGCAAAATTAGCTGACACGTCCAGCACATCCGGCAGTCGCTGTAATACTTGTTCGATGAGCCAGGTACAGGCGACGCAGCGGATATCGGTGATCAGCAGGTTAATCTTGAAATGACCCTGCGGGTCGCACTGAACGGCTTCCCGCAGACTGTCGTCATCGGATTGGTTGGCGGCCTTGCCGGGCACTGTGGAGGTATCGCATTGCGAGCGGAAACGATAATAATCATCCAGCTTCAGATCATGAATAAATTGCACCGCGGCCCGACAGGCCGGGCAACAGACAGCGCGCGATTCGCCATCAACGCTTACCTGCAGTGCGTGTGAATCGGGCAAGGGGAGCTGACAGTGAAAACAAAGCTCTGAACTGTTCATGACGGCAGCCATTACAATTCAATCTCCGAGGTTGGAGACTCTACCCGCTGGCGCAGGCGCCAGAGATCTGTTTCGCCACGTACCTCAAAGTACCAGATGTTGTTGCTGCGCAGCAGCGTGTCCAGCGCGGCTTCTTCTTCAGCAGAGGCGGGCCGGAAACCGTTGCTCTCATCAGGCAAGAGGATGAATTGCTGATCCCGTTGTGGATCGGTGGCATGATAAATGAAAAGGCGAAGCGCAGCGTCGTCCGAGCCGTTCAGGGTGACCCGGAATCCATCGCCGGACAACTGCAGGTTTGCCGAGATGCCGCGCTCAGTGGCAGCATCGTCCATAGCCAGGGATTGATTAATCGCTCGTCCTTCCGAGTAATAATTGTCGACGACGAGGATGGCCGGGTTATTAAAGGCGATTGTAAGCAGCACAACGCCCAATATGACTGAAATAACCGGCACAGAAATCAGAATCCATGGCCAGCGGTGACGATACCAGGGCTGTTGACTCATGGTGAGGTTCCTCGTGTCGGAACTGGCTGAGGGCCCAGAAAGCGACTTTCACTGCTTGAGCGAAGACGCTGATCGGCCGATTCAACCAGGAACTCAATAAGCTGGTTGGATCCCGACAGTGCCGATGCCGGGGCCTGCACGCGCAGCAGCACGTCACGAATCTCGCCGGCTTCGACATCGAATTGATTGCCGGGCAGCAGGGTGGCATCCGACAGACCGTTCAGCGATACCTGAAAGGTCTGGGCCTGGCGATCCATGTTGATGATTCGCAGGGTAAACACATTTTCAATGTTGCCGTTTGCCAGTTCCTGATAAAGCACGCCGCGATCGCGGATGACTTCGGTATTCAAAGGCACGCGCAGCCAGAGCGCAGTTGCAAACAGTAATGTCATTACCAACAGCGCAGCGCCGTAACCGATGAGTTTGGGGCGCTTCCAGGTCCAGCTACCGCCGGCCAGCTTATTCTGGGTAGTGTAAGAGATCAGACCCTTCGGGTAGTGCATTTTCTCCATGATATCGTCACAGGCATCAATACAGGCTGCGCAGCCAATGCACTGATACTGAAGACCATCCCTGATATCGATGCCTGTCGGACAGACCTGCACACACATGGTGCAGTCAATGCAGTCGCCCAGCCCCTCTTTCTTGTAATCGGCATCGCGGCGTCGCGGGCCGCGTTGTTCGCCTCGTGATTCATCATAGGAAATGACCAGTGTGTCGCGGTCAAACATCACAGACTGAAAGCGTGCATAGGGACACATATAGATGCAGACCTGCTCGCGCATCCAGCCGGCGTTGATATAGGTGGCCAGGGTAAAAAACACCACCCATGAGGCTGCGACTAACGGCAATTGCCAACTGATTGAATCTATAACAAGATCCCTGATGCCATAAAAATAGCCGATAAAGGTAATGCCGGTCAGTGCTGCAAAACCCAGCCACATGCTGTGTTTGAGCAATCGCTTCCAGGTCTTGATCAGCCCCGCTTTGTTCCAGCCACGCGGTGTCAGAATAGATGGGACTTTATCCAGTTTGATGCGCTGATTACGCTCGCCTTCAGCAAACTGTTCGGCCCACATAAAGATGGCTGTCCAGACAGTTTGCGGGCAGGTATACCCACACCATACCCGGCCCCACAGGGTTGTCACAAAGAACAGGGCGAAGGCGGCGATAGCGAGCAACCAGCCCAGCAGGACAAAGTCCTGTGGCCAGAAAGTCAGCCAAAGGATGTGAAACTGCCTGGCAGGCAAATCAAAAAGAACAGCCTGGCGCCCGTCTATATTTATCCAGGGCAGCAGAAAATACCCGAGCAGCAGGGGCCAGCCGGTTAACAGCCTTATCCGCTGAAAGAAACCCTCTACGCCACGGGTATAAATCTTCTCGCGCTTTTCGTACAGGTTGAAAACGCGTGAGTCCAGATTATCGGGCCTGATTTCCTGGGTCGGTATTTTCTGCATGTGACGTCCGTCCCGGTCAGAAGCCGCGCTTATTGAGCGAGGCTTCTGACATAGGCGTTGAGTATATGAATGCGATCTTCGCCCAGGCGATCTGCAAATGGGGGCATAACGCCATTACGCCCATTACGCAGTACGTCAGCTATCTGTTCCCGGCTGCCACCATAGAGCCAGATGTCATTAGTCAAATCCGGCGCGCCCAGCATGGGCTGACCGCTGCCATCGGCGCCGTGACAGGCGGCACATAATTGCTGGAAGTGTGCCTGGCCGGCGTCAGCCTGGTTGCTGATATGATCGCGGCCCGACAAGCGCAGCAGGTATTCGGTGACATCGCGAATACCATACTCATCCAGAGTGCCGGACCATGCAGGCATGATGGCGCGCCGTCCCTGAGCGATGGTTACTGTCACCTGCTCAGGACTGCTGCCCCAGGTCCACTCGGCATCGGTCAGGTTGGGAAATCCATTGCCACCTGTGCCGGCGGATCCGTGGCACTGGGCACAGTTAGTGGCATACAGTCGCTGACCCATGCGCATGGCGGCAGTGTTCTGTGCCAGTTCTTCTACCGGTACCTGGCGATACTGCGCGAAAATCGGGCCGTACCGCTCTTCTGCAGCCTGCTGCTGATCAGCGAGACGCTGCTCCGATGTCCAGCCACCGATGCCGGGGAAATTGCCCAGGCCGGGGAAATAGATCAGGTAGCCCAGTGCAAAAATAATGCTCAGTACAAAGCCCCAGAACCACCAGGCGGGCATGGGATTGTCGTACTCCTCGATACCATCATATACGTGACCAGTGGTCTGGCCGGGATTTTTCACCTTGCGGTTGAAAAATAACAGCAGCGCGAAGACGATCAATGAGCCGAGTGTGCCGATAATGACAAACAGACTGAAACCGGTACTCATGAGTGGTCTCCTTTGGACGATGTTACCTGGTTTGCTTCATCTTCCTTGAATGGAAGCTGTGCGGCTTCGTCGAAATATTTTTTGCGACTGGGACCGAATGCCCACCACACAATTGCAAAAAAAGCGAGCGCAACCAGTACGGTTGAAAGGGTTCGCAGATCATTAATATCCATCAGCGTCGCTCCGATACCAGGGTGCCAAGATGTTGCAGATAAGCCACCAGTGCCTGAGCCTCGGTGACCCCCTCCAGGCCGTCCGTTGCATTGGCAATGTCCTCATCGGTGTAAGGCACGCCGATACGCTGCAGGGCTCGCAGTTTGCGAGGTGTCACATCCAGGTTGAGTTCGCGTGAAAACAGCCAGGGGTAAGCGGGCATATTGGAACCGGGTACAACCGCGCGTGGATCTAACAGATGCGCATAGTGCCAGTCATCACTGTACAAACCACCAACACGCGCCAGATCCGGGCCAGTTCGTTTGGAGCCCCACAGGTGCGGGTGGTCGTAGACCAGCTCACCAGCCACCGAGTAATGCCCGTATCGCTCTACCTCAGCCCGCAGTGGGCGGATTTTTTGCGAATGGCAAGTGTTGCAGCCCTCACGGATGTAAATGTCGCGACCTTCCAGTACCAATGGTGGATAGGGCTCCAGATTTTCCATGGGTTCCTGCACAATGCGCTGCGACATCAACGGAATGATCTCAACAGCACCACCAAAGCTGACCGCCAGAATGATCAGGGGGATCAACAGGCCAAGATTTTTCTCGATCAGATCGTTCATGCCAGTGCCTCCTTTGCAGCCTCGGGCTGGTCAGTGGCAGCAGCCTGTGCCTGCTGCGCCGTTTTCCAGACGTTATAGGCCATGATCAACATGCCAAGCAGGAATATCGCGCCGCCAATAAAGCGCACAACGTAACCCGGATAGCTGGCAATAACAGATTCAATAAAGCTGTAAGTCAGGGTGCCGTCGTTGTTAACGGCTCGCCACATCAGCCCCTGCATCAAGCCGTTTACCCACATCGAAACGATATACAGAACGGTACCGATAGTGGCCAGCCAGAAGTGCAGGTCAATCAGCTTGACACTGTACATCTCGCCGAATTTGCGTCCATACATGATGGGTATCATGTGATAAACCGCGCCAATGGAGATCATGGCCACCCAGCCCAGCGCACCCGCATGCACGTGCCCCACTGTCCAGTCAGTCATGTGTGACAGGGCGTTCACCGACTTGATCGACAGCATTGGTCCCTCAAATGTAGACATACCATAAAAAGACAATGACACTACCAGGAATTTCAGAATCGGGTCGGTGCGCAATTTGTCCCAGGCACCTGACAGGGTCATGATGCCGTTGATCATGCCTCCCCATGAGGGCGCAATGAGGATGATCGACATGGCCATGCCCAGACTCTGAGTCCAGTCAGGCAGTGCGGTGTAATGCAAGTGGTGGGGACCGGCCCAGACGTAAATGGCAATCAGTGCCCAGAAGTGCACCACTGACAGGCGATAGGAGTAAACCGGTCGCTCCGCCTGCTTGGGTACAAAGTAATACATGATGCCCAGAAAGCCTGCTGT
Organism: Pseudohongiella spirulinae; assembly: GCF_001444425.1. Taxonomy (NCBI): domain Bacteria; kingdom Pseudomonadati; phylum Pseudomonadota; class Gammaproteobacteria; order Pseudomonadales; family Pseudohongiellaceae; genus Pseudohongiella; species Pseudohongiella spirulinae. The sequence continues at coordinate 2,780,166 of NZ_CP013189.1, read as the reverse complement.
GAGGAAAAAGCCTACGGCGTTGTGACCCCACCACCACTGCACCATGGCATCTACTGTGCCTGCATAGATGGAATAGGATTTGGTCAGTGTGACCGGTACTGCCAGGTTATTGACAATGTGCAAAATGGCAACGGCAAGAATGAAGGCTGAGAAAAACCAGTTGGCCACATAGATATGTTTTTGTTTGCGCTTCATGATGGTGCCAAAGAACAGGATAGCGTAGGCTACCCACACGATGGCAATGAGAATTGAAATCGGCCACTCCAGCTCGGCATATTCCTTTGAGGTGGTCATGCCCATTGGCAGGGTGATTACCGCCAGCACGATAATGGTTTGCCAGCCCCAGAACACAAAAGAGGCCAGCCCATCGCTGATCAGCCTGGTCTGGCAGGTGCGCTGGACTATAAACAGGGAGGTTGCCATTAGCGCGCTGCCGCCGAACGCGAAAATCACACCGTTGGTATGTAGCGGACGCAGGCGACCGTAACTCAGCCAGGCGGTGTCAAAGTTCAGTGCCGGCCAGGCCAGTTGCGCGGCAATCAGTACACCGACTGCCATGCCAACAATGCCCCAAAGGACGGTGGCTATGGTGAACTGATGGACAACTTTATAGTTATATTCCGTATTGAGGGACATGGGAAAACCATCCGTATTTTTATAGGAGTGGGACTCAGAAACTCTACTACAACGCACTAGGGCTGTGAACCGATTCGTTAGATCGATATCGACGGCCATCAACAGCGGGGGATAGTATTTTTATTGGTGCCTGCCAGGCGTGAAGCGGGTAGCGCCGAGCATGATAGTGTAGGAATGCATTTACTGATATTGACCCAGATCAAGTTTTGCAGGAGCTGGGTCAATAAGGATTTTTTGGGAGAAGTATTTATGTCAGAAACGCTCGAAGGCGCCCTGAGTCAATTAGGCAAGGCGGCAAGCTATGTCGATTTGCCGGACGAAGTGCTGGACATGTTGAAGTATCCGGCGGAGGTCCTTGCCTGTCGCCTTACTATCCGCATGGATAATGGTGCCCGCAAGACATTTCAGGCCTGGCGCTGTCGCTATGACGGATCGCGCGGGCCAACTAAAGGTGGTATCCGGTTTCATCCGGATGCCAGTGAGGACGAAGTGATCTCGCTGGCGTTCTGGATGACTTTCAAATGTGCAGTGGCGGGGTTGCCGTTTGGGGGTGCCAAAGGTGCTATTCGAGTTGATCCGCGCAGCCTGTCCAGGGCGGAGCTGGAGCGTCTGTCACGCGCCTACGTCAGGGCATTTGCCTCGATGATAGGCCCGGATCGCGATATTCCTGCACCGGATGTTTACACCAATGCCATGATCATGGGCTGGATGGCTGACGAGTACTCATCGCTGGTGGGGCGTCCGACGCCCGCTGTGATTACAGGCAAGCCGCTTGAACTGGGTGGCTCAGTCGGGCGTGTAGAAGCCACGGCGCGTGGTGGTTTTCATGTGCTTAAGCACCTGATTACCGAGCTGGGGCTCGACCAGACAGAAAAACGGGTGATCATACAGGGATTTGGCAATGCCGGTTCGGCCATGGCAAACATGTTGCACCGCGATGGCTGGAAGATTGTTGGGGTGGCTGACTCCGGTGGAGGCATCTATTGTCCGGATGGTCTGGATCCTGAAAAAGTGAAGGCCTGCAAGCGCGATCGTGGATCAGTCACCGATTACGCCAATCAATCCGGGGTGTCTGCCAACGTGATGGAGCGTGATGAGCTGTTTTCCCAGGTTTGCGATGTGATCATTCCGGCAGCTCTGGAAGATCAGATCAATAGCGCCAATGCCGGCAAGATTTGTGCAAAGGTGATTCTCGAGCTTGCCAATGGCCCGGTTACATCGGGTGCCGATAAAGTACTGGCGAAAAACCATGTAATAGTTGTGCCAGACATCCTGGCAAATGCCGGAGGGGTCACGGTTTCCTATTTCGAGTGGGTGCAGAACCGGCAGGGTTTCTACTGGACGGAATCAGAGGTGAATGAGCGGCTGCAGCCAATTATGGAACGCGAAAGTCGTGTGATCTGGGAGCTCGCGCAAGAGAAGTCCATCACGCTGCGCACGGCGGCTTATGTCCTGGGTCTGCGGCGCCTGGCCGATACCATCAGGGCGCTGGGGACGCAGGCGTACTTTTGCCCATGAGGCTGCTGATGCCCGGCAATAGCAGTCGGGTGCGCAGCCCCTGAGTTGAACTGAACCACTCGATCTCTGCCCCGATTTCGGCAGCGCGGGTGCGAAGATTCTTCAGGCCGTTGCCCTGGCTGTGACTGTTGTTCAAACCTCTGCCATCATCGTTAACAGTGATGATCAATTTATCGTCGCTGAAATCGGTCGTGATATGCACCGCATTTGCGTTGGCGTGGCGAATAATATTGCTGACCAGTTCTTTCATGATCCGGTTGATATTGAAGGCGATCGCCGAAGGGATTATGTAGGGCGGTGTGCTGTCAGTTTGCTCCCAACGCACCGTGTGGCCAGAGCCGACCAATCGTAGCTCAGACTCTTCACGGATGTCAGCCATCAGCTCGGTCAGGTTCTGATCGGGCGTGTTGGCCCGTGAAACCGCCTGACGCAGACTTTCAAGAGTTGACCTCGCCAGGTCTCCCACTTTTACATCGTGATTGGCATGGATAATGGACAGTAGTCTTGAGCCCACATCATCATGCAGATCACGGTATATTTTTTGGCGCTCCATTTCTGCTGCCTGACGGATTTCCAGTTTGCGGCGCTCCTCAAAGCTGCGTGCGATGATCTGTCGACTCACCTCAATTTTTTGTTCAAGCTCCCGGTTAAGTGTTTCTGAAATGGACAGTGCCTGCGTGAAGCGCCGCAACAGCACGGCCGCAAAGATCAACAGTAATACCGGGATACCGAAGTGTGAATATACCAATGTACCGTCCCAGCCATCGTTCTGATTGAAGAACATTTGCGATGCGTTGAGCAGGAACAAAGCGATCTGTGCCGAGATGGTTGTTGCCACGATTATCGCTTCCGTTTTATGTTCGCGCACCGCCAGCAATATTACCCGGACGATCATGGACAGCAGCACCGTAACGCCGACCAGGTGCATGGCATAGGCGCTGTACCAGAACATGCTGGCCGGAACCAGCAGATGCACGAGTGCTGCAAGAATTGTCCAACCCAGAAATAGTTTTTCCAGCGGTGGTCTGTAAGTACCGGCCAGGCGCCCGATAAATCCGTAGATAAAAAAGATGCAACTGTCCATGGCGATATGCACGATGGGCAGCCATAGACCGTAGGGTATCGGATTGTAATAAATCACAGTTTGCAGGGTACCTATGGCCCAGGTGCAACAAATGCAACTGAACCACAGGTAGATAGTGTCGTGGCGTCGGATGAGCCATAAACCCAGGGTGAATGCGGCCATGGTGGCGGCGAAGGCCAGCAGTATCTGATTCAGAGTCACCTGCTGAAATAGTCGACGCTCCTGCATATCCTGCAGGGTGTCCTTGTCTCCCAGTATGGGAGGCGCCAGATTACCACCCCATTCTGTGACGTGAAGCTGTACCAGGATTTCATTGGGTCCGGAGCGCCACTGGTTATCAGCGATGTTTGCCAGCAGTGGGCGATTCCAGGCCGTAGTTGTGCGTCCCGGACGCCTCCCGTTGGCAGCGATCTCTATGCCGTTGAAGTAGACAGTCAACGCCAGATTGTAGCGCCAGAACAGAATGCTCAAATTCGGTTCGCTTGACGGGCGTGATACTGTGAAGCGCAACCAAAGATGCCCGGTAGAGGTGGCCTGTTGCCATTGTTCTGCGGTCAGATCAGTGCTGACAAATGGCAGTTTTGCACTTTGCCAGCTGGCCGTTGCCGGCGGCAGCTCCGGGCTGCTGTGAGTGAACAGTTCCGCGTTCTGCAGTTCAACGAAGGGCGTTGAACTCTGCTGCGCGCAAGCGGCGAAGCTCCACAGCCCCATCATGACAGTCAAAAACAGTTTTACCACGGCGGTCTTATCCCTGAATATGGACCCCTAATTCTGGGGGTATACTTCCTGTTTCTCATTGTCTACAGTCAGTCGCTAAAAGCAACGGTTTCATGAAGGAAACAGGCATGATGTGGTCTTCGGACGAGGCCAGCGCACTGGTCGTTGAAGATAATCCCGACACCCGGCAGTGGCTGGTTTCCTGCGTGAAATCCGCCTTTCCCGAACTGCGGGTAGAGGTGGCGGCGGATCTGGCAACAGCGCTTGAACTGATTGACGGTCGGCTGTTCGATCTTGCCCTGGTCGATCTGGGTTTACCTGATGGCAGCGGTATGGATGTGATCCGGGCCCTGAATCGACAGGAACATACCTGCTACGTGGTAGTGGCTACCATTTACGATGATGATAAAAACCTGTTTTCGGCGTTAAAAGCGGGAGCCAGAGGGTACATTCTGAAAGATCAGGATCAAGATCGTATAGTCGGTTACCTGAAAGGCATCAAAAAGAATCAACCGCCCATGTCGGCCGCCTCTTCACAGCGATTGATTGACCATTTTAACAACAAGGGTTCAGCACTCAGCCAGGTTAATCTAACTCCCCGGGAAATCGATGTGTTGTGCCTGATAGGCAAGGGTTATAGTGTCGACGTGGCCGCCAGCATGCTGGCACTGTCTGCCGATACTGTGAAAGGGTATGTGAAAAGTATTTATGCCAAGCTGGGTGTTTCCAATCGTTCAGAGGTGACGCTGGAAGCGATCCGGCTTGGCATAATTGAGGCCGATTAAACGTCTGTCAGCTTACCGGCTCTGACTCTGTCGGTTGTCCCGGCGGGCGGACATGGGGCGATCGGCATTGAACCCTGAGCGTCGTGATGGGACGTTCGGTCGTGAACGACGCGGTGGCTGCGCCCGACGAGCGGGTGCTGGTGCTGCACTGGGTCGTGCCGTTGGCTCAAAGCCAGGCACTGCTGCAGATGGCAGGCGTTGCTTGAGCAGTTTTTCGATAGCGCGCAATTGCTTGTGCTGCTCCTGATCCACCAGTGAGATGGCTTTGCCGTCCGCGCCGGCCCGTGCAGTGCGGCCAATACGATGCACGTAGTCTTCCGGTACATCGGGCAGATCATAGTTAATGACGTGCGGCAGCTGGTCAATGTCGATGCCGCGGGCGGCTATATCAGTGGCCACCAGAACCTGTAGACCACCATTTTTGAACTGATGCAGGACTTTGGTGCGCTGCGCCTGGCTTTTGTTGCCGTGGATGGCGGCAGCGTGGATGCCGTCTTTTTCCAGCAGCTGAACCAGTTTGTTGGCACCATGTTTGGTACGGCTGAAAACAAGTAACTGATACCAGTTGTTACTGCGGATCAGATGGCTGAGAAGGGCCGTCTTGCGGGACTTGTCAACCGGGTGGATGATTTGCTCAATGCGCTCGGCCGTGGTGTTACGCGGAGCGACATTAATTTCCTGAGGGTTATTCAGCAGGCCTTTTGCCAGTTGCTGAATCTCATTGGAAAAGGTCGCCGAAAATAGCAGGTTTTGACGCTTGGGTGGCAGCAGGGCAAGGATCTTGCGAATGTCACGAATGAAACCCATGTCCAGCATGCGGTCAGCTTCATCCAGAACCAGTATCTCCAATTGGTCGAATTTCACAGCGTTCTGTTGATGCAGGTCCATCAGGCGGCCGGGTGTGGCGACCAGTATGTCCAGTCCGCCACGCAGCAAAGCCATTTGCGGATTAATTTTTACCCCGCCGAATACCACGGCAGAGCGAATGCGTTCATGAACACCATAGGTCTTGATGCTGTCATGCACCTGTGCGGCCAGTTCGCGGGTTGGCGTCAGCACCAGAGCACGAATCTGGTTGCTGCCAGCACGTTTACCATTGCTGAGTTTTTGCAGCATTGGCAGGGTGAAACCGGCTGTTTTGCCGGTGCCGGTTTGCGCCGATGCCATGATGTCAGAACCGCCGATAATGGCCGGGATGGCTTTAGCCTGGATGGGAGTGGGTTCGGTATATCCTTGTTCGTGAATAGCTTTAAGCAGGGTGGCCGACAGGCCAAGGTCTTCAAAATTCATTAATAATCCGGATCTTAAGTGGGAAATCACCGGCATCTTGACGGGTGTCTGATGCCTGAGGGATCCGGCAGATTGACCACTGGATCTATTTCATAAGCCGCCAGTGTAACACACTGATGCAAGTTAGAGGCACAAATGATTTGCCACTGCCGCTGCTTTTCCTTAACTTATCGGTTTTTTATAAATAATAACGAGAAGTACTGGAATGCGAGCCTCTGTTTTCCCATCTGCAATACTCACACTGACTCTGTTAGGGTCAATTTCATCCCTGCATGCACAACAGACGACGGATGAAAACTCCACCGTTGTTTATGGTGCTGATTATTTCGAGCAATGGTCGCCTGTCACCGCTCAGGACATGATAAACCGTATTCCCGGGATCGGCGCGCCGACTGGTGGCAACTTCGGCGGAAGAAACAGCGGACGAGGGCTTGGTGGCGGTGGCGGAGATCAGATACTGATTAACGGCAAGCGTGTAGCGGGCAAGGAAAATGAGGCTAACGCCCAATTGCAGCGAATTTCCGCTGACAAGGTGCGGCATATCGAGCTGATCCGCGGAACCTCGGCCGAGCTGGATGTGCGCGGAGACCAGATTCTCAATATTGTGCTGACAGAAGAGCTGTCCAGTCGCAGTTACTCCTACGAAATCAATACCGACCGATACATGGACGACCATGTCCAGCCGGGCGGCAAATTTGCGGTAAATGGCAAACAGGGCAACCTGACCTATCTCTTGAGTGCAGAAGCTGAACCCAGACATGACTACCGACCCAGCCAGGAATTCAGTGTGCTGGGTGATTTTTCGCCTAACGATCAGATTCGTGAAGAACGTAGTCGCGACCAGACCACTTACACCTATGCGGCCAATATCGCTTATGACATCACGCCTTCCAGTAGTGCGCGTCTGAATGTGCTGTATTCCGATTACGACAATACCTGGGACATCGATCGCGCTATTACTGACCTGACTGTCAGTCCGGCCGTGGCGCGTGTGGAGCGCGAAGAGACACCGGGTGAAAACAGCAACTGGGAAGTGGCTGGAGACTATGAGATTCGTTTTCAGAATGATCACCGCTTCAAGATATTGTTTATCACCAATGAGCGTAGCCAACTTAGTCAGCGAAACCGGTATCAGGTGATGCCAGACGGCTCCGAGGACAAAAACCTGTATGTGCGCTCGGATACCACCGAGCAGGAAAAGATTGTGCGGACTTCCTATTCCATGGGCCTGCTGGAAGGGCAGGATGTGGAATTTGGCATTGAGGGGGCGCAGACGACACTTGATTCAGCATTGCGGCTGGGTGTTGCCGGCACCGGTGCGATATCAGATCAGCATGGTGGACTGGTGCCGGTGCGTGTCAATAATGCCAATTCCACCGTTGAAGAAATGCGCTACGAGCCGTTTCTGGTGCATAACTGGCAGATTAATCCCCGGTTAACCCTGGAAAGCTCTGTGATTTATGAGGCATCCGAGATTACCCAGACAGGTGATGTGTTCAATCAGCGTGATTTCAGTTTTGTGAAACCCAAGTTTGACTTGCGCTTTGACTTGCGCCCGGGTGTGCAATTGCGCGCCAGTGCCACCAAGTCGGTTCGGCAGTTGAGTTTCTCTGACTTTGTGGCATCCAGCGATGATCGGGACGATGATGCCAGTACCATGGCCGGTAATGCTAACCTGCGTCAGGAGCAGGTCTGGAATTTCAATGTCAGCGGTGAATACCGTTTGCCTGACGATCTGGGGGTGATCGATGGCAATGTGTTTTACATGGAGCACTACGATGTGATTGAGCGGATCGATATTACCCGGCCGGGTGGCTCTATTCAGTCGGCCAACGGTAATATCGGTGATGGAAACATGTGGGGCATGGCGATCAACGCCAGTATTCGCATGAACATTATCAATATGCCTAACCTGATGATCACGTCGCGTTTTAACGTCAAAGATTCTGAAATCACTGATCCATTTCTGGGTATCACCCGACGTTTTCAGAACTACGATCGCGGTCGCTTTCAGCTCGGATTCCGTCATGATGTGCCGCAGTTACGGATGAATTACGGCCTTAACTGGAACAACCGCCTGGACGGCAATATCAAACGCTATGATGTAGATAATATCGAATCTACTTACGGCGATCCGAACGTGACAGCCTTCCTGGAGTTCGTGACCCGTAACAATGTCAGGGTGCGTTTTGATGCGCGCAATGCCACCAATAACGAGCAGTGCCGCATCAGAACCCGTTATGATGGACGAATCAGTTCCGGTGTCGTGCGTGAAATCGAAAACTATTGTTTTGATGCTGCCCGAGTGGTGTCGATCAAGATCAATGGTACTTTCTGATCGATAAGCGTGCTGCAGACCTGCTGGATTAACCGCGGACAATGACGCCGCGGTATTCCAGTGAGGCAACGCTGTGTTTGCACACACCGGCCTTCTGAATCAGTTTGCTCTCGCAGATATCACAACGCACGCATTCCTTGAAATCGACTTTCTCTTTGCGGATAGCGCCGGTCGGGCAGGCGTGTTCGCAAACCTTGCAGACTGTGCACTGCTCAACCCGTTTGATGCGTGAGATGCTGACCAGTGAAAGCACGCCCAGGGCGGCTCCCAGCGGACACATATACCGGCAATAAAAACGTTTCACAACGGTTGATGCCAACAGTATCAGAGCCAGAAGGGTCCAGAGTACCAGCGAGCTGCTGTAGAAAAACAGTGTGCCAAAAGGCTCGAAGTACTGAAAAATACTGACGCCGCTCTGCACCACCGCCATGACGATCAGCAATGCCAGCACACCATACTTGATGTAAATCGCCCTGTCGTGCAGCCAGGCGGGGACATTGCGCTGCCAGCGTTTAGGACTGAATCGACTGATGAAGTCCTGCAGTGCGCCGAATGGACAGACTGTTGAGCAAAATATTCTTCCCCAGATCAGGGTGGTGATCAATGTAAACAGCACCATCAGCAGTAAAGGAATATCGCCCAGTATCATTGATGGGCCTAGATTGATGGTGTTGGTGATATGAGAAACCGACAGAAAGCCGCCCGTCACAAAACCCAGGTATACCAGTGTTACGCTTAGTGCAGTCCATCGCAGGCGGGCGTTTTTGGTCATGAATGCGGCCATCACCAGCCAGAAGACGGCAAGCAGACCGGCGACCCGCAGCCAGTTGATATCGCTGCCTGGGCTGCCCATAGCCAGGTCTGCATCGGGCGCCTGAACTTCTCTGCCCAGCGCCAGATCCAGTTGCACGCCCTGAATCTGCACTTCAACGCTGGCGGGTGATTGTCCATTTTGAGGGTCGTAAAAAATGGTGAACGGCTGCGTAAAATCCATGCCGGGATCCAGCACCATGGCAACGGCAAAATTGCTGGTGCCGGGCTCTGCAATTTTGCCTTCGTTAGCACTGCCCGCATACACAGTTCGCAGACGCGGCATGGGGTAGGTGATATCACCCTGCTGAATTGACAGGCGCTCCTGTCGGAAAGGATCCGAGGCATTGCCAAAGATGCCGGTCAGCATCAGTTTGCCATCGTCAAAACGGCTGCTGGCTGCCCGCTCGGCGGTCGAATAGGCATCAGCCCCAATCAATATTTCGCCTAGCGCTTCATGCCCCATGTAGGTAAAAGCCAATCCAAGCTCAGTGCCATCGGGATAACCATGTTTGAGCTCGCTGATCAGGCCTTTGTCTAACATCTGCGCCCAGCTCAAAGGCTCCATATGCGCCTTGATATTGCTGGCGGTATCGACTTGAGCGCTGATGCCGCTGTCCGGCAAATAGACTGCGGCGACTCTTCGCGCTGCGTTGTAAATGCCGCGTGTTGTGGCCCAGCTGGTGATGGTGGCGCGTGAGACGCCGTCAATGTCTCGCCCGACCCGAAATTCGTCGGTCAGCGGTTTCTGGCGGAATTGTCCGCGGAACACAGGGCCGCCCATAAAATCACCGCGACTGGAGCGGAAGGATTCATTGTAATCCAGTATTCGGATAGCGGTCACAGTAGCCGTCAGATCAAGCCCGGCCAGTACATCGATAGTTGAGCTGAAACCAATTTCCTCAGGCGGCAAATCCGAGGTCTGGAATACATATCCAATGATCGGGGCGTTGCCCTGCTGATCAGCCGGTCCGTAGGCCGTAAACACCGGGGGGGTGCCCTGTTTGGCACTGAAGTGTGAGGCTTCAGGAAAGACGGCTTTTAATAATGAATCATCAACCTGGTCAGTAAATGGTGTGCGGGCGTGCAGAACAGTTGCAAACAGCAAGCTGAGCAGGAGTACAAGACTGCTTTTTTTCATGTGTTGTTATTATTCCCGGATCAGTAATTACACGTCCGCACCGACGAATACTGTCCGGATCAGCCAGGCGGAGTACATCAGGTAAGCGCTGACAAGAATAGCCCCTTCCCAGCGGTTGATACAACCCTGTTTGTTCTTGAAACCAAAGCCAAAGACAAACAGTGATAAAGTCAGGCCGACCATGACTGCCATATCCCGGGTCAGTACTTCGTGACCAACTGCCATCGGGTGGATGGCGCCGGCGATTCCTACGACAGCAAGAGTGTTAAACACGTTGGAACCCAGAATATTACCTACCGCCATATCGTGCTCGCCTTTGCGAGCGGCGATAATGGAAGAGGCCAGCTCTGGCAGTGAGGTGCCCACTGCTATGATGGTCAGCCCGATGATCAGATCGCTTACACCCAGACTTTGGGCGATGGTGACTGCCCCCCAGACCAGAATTCGTGAACTGGCAATCAGCAGTGCTAGTCCCAGCACCAGCCACAGGATGGCAGATTTAAGCGGCATGGGATGGGCCAGAGCCTCATCTACCTCGTTGGAAAGCGCGTCGTGCTGCACGCGTCGTTGATCTTTAATGCCTTGTCTGATGGTCCAACCCATCAGCAGGCCAAAAGACACAAGCAAAATAATGGCATCCAAACGACTGATCTGGTCATCCAGCATAAGGCCTGCAGACATCAGTGTGACAATCGTCAGCAGCGGCAGAGTGCGTCTTAACACCTGAGAATCCACAACGATCGGGGCGATTATCGCCGTCAGGCCCAGAATCAGAGCGATATTGCTGATGTTGGAGCCGTAAGCATTGCCCAGCGCTATGCCCGGGTTGCCCTGAGTTGAAGCCAGAGCGGAGACCACCATCTCCGGCGCTGAGGTTCCGAACCCGATGATGACAATGCCAATCAGCAGCGCTGGGACATTAAAGTGCCGTGCGGCGCTGGCGGCACCACCAACAAATCGGTCGGCACTCCAGACCAGTACAACCAGACCGCAAAAGACGGCCAGAGCAGGTAATAGCATAGTTGGTTCGCGGATGATCAAAATTCCAGAGTGTTGGAGTGTATGTCTTATGAGCTCGTTTGTCAGCGTCAATGACTGCGGAAAGACCAGTATTTGTGCCCGAGAAAACTGGTGAAAACAGGAATGATTATGCCCGTAGCATGAGCGATTTCAGGGGCATAACGGATCACTCCCAGTGCCGGCAATGCATACAGAGCCATCAGCATGCTGACGGCCCAGGTTTGAGCCAGCGCCAATGCATTGACCAGCAGGAAAAACAGAATCGAACGGGTCAGGGGCTGCGTGCTGGTTTTGAATACGAAATGGCGCGCCAGAATATAGGCCGTCACCATGCCTGTCAGGTAAGCGAGGATGACCGCAGCGGAAAACCCCATCCACGCGCTGTAGATAATACGCGAGGTAAAGTTCACAATGGCAGCGGTTCCGCCGGTGAGCAGAAATACAACAAATTGTCGTGACAGGAAGGCTTGTATCAAGCGATTGCCTCTCTGGCCAGTTTGCGACCGAATTCAATGCTTTCAGAAATGCCGCGGTCATAGGGGTAGTAGTAGGACGTATCCGCAATCCAGAGTCCGTCAATATCGCTGCGGCAGGGCGGCAGACGCTCCATAAAACCGGGTTCACAAACCGGCTGCGCATAACGGTAACGACTGGCCCGTACGTCAATGATATCTGCTTCTGTCAGGCTGGGGTTGATCCTGCACAGGTAATTTTTTACCTTTTGGATGAATACCGAATCATCCTGCTGAAATTTTTCATGATTGCCAGGCAGATAGAACGGCACATAGACCACGGCGTGATCCAACGGCCGCAGGTTTGTGTACTCGACCAGACCCGGAATATCCATCTGCGGATCGTTGATGTTGAGCCAGAACTTGTCGCTCAGCGGTTTGCGCAGCTTGGCTATGACGCAAACCACCGCAATATTGTTCAGGGCTCTATACATTTGCAGCGTGGTCTCAGGCAAATCTGGCACAAGTCTGGGCACGAAAGGCAGTGGGACAGTGCTGATGATCCGGTCAAAAGGCAACAAGCTGTTGTCAGGTAATACGATTCCGCGGATCCGGTTATTCTCTGCAGCGACCTGCCGGACCGGAGTGGCAAGTCGTATGCTGCCTCCGGCTCCGGTAATCGCGCTCGACAGTGCCTGCAGCAAAGTCTCTGAGCCGCCATCCAGATAACCCAGTTTTTCTCTCATCAGGCTATAGCGGGAATTGCCAATCCGGTGAATTCTGCTCCAGATCCAGGCCGCTGACAGGTTATCCGCAAAATTGTAAAACTTGTACTCGAACAGTGTGCGCCACAACACCCGCCAGGCTTCTTCGCCGACCCAGCGACGGATCCAGTCACCGGCTTCTAAATGATCAAGGGGGCGCCAGTCCTTGCGTCGCGTTGACAAAAAAGCGTGCAGGCCATAGCGGACCTTGGCGGGCAGGCTCAGTCCCTTAAACATAAGCAACGCCAGCGGGTTGCCCCAGTCCTGCAAACGATTATTGTGCCAGTAGCCCATGCGGGTTTCCGTCCAGCGCATTTTGTCTGCCAGGTCCAGTTCGTCCAGTATTTGCAGCAAACCATGGTCAGAGGTGCAGTGGAAATGGTAATAGCGTTCAATCTGCAATCCACTGAAATCAAAGCTGGCAGTCATGCCACCGAGTCGGTCATCAGCTTCAAATATCGTTGGTCGATGACCATCAAGCGTCAACTGATAGGCTGCAGCCAGTCCCATCGGTCCCGCTCCGATCACGGCTATTTCCATTCAGAACTCCAGAACAACGGAGCTGTAACGCGGATCATTAAAGGTCTCCTGTAAGGCATCATGGAAGGGCGTGCAGCGCACGTCGAAAATCGCAGGCCAGTCAATCACCTCAAATTCATCTTTGGCTATCAGCGCAGCCAGTTGTTGCGTTGTAAAAGGTGGCGAGCGGTCAAAGAGCGCCCAGATCCACAGCAGGCTGTGGAATACCGTGATCGGTATACGCACAATCGCAGTCCGGGCTTTGGTGACCTGTCTGATTGCACGGATCATGTCGATATAGTGGATCTTTTCATGACCGGAGATATTAAAGATACCGTGCTCCGGCCGCGTTCTGATGCAGCTGATAATGATGTCGCAGAAATCGCCAACATACAGCGGCTGGCGCACATAGCGGCCATGACCGGGAATGGGAAATATTGGCACTCTTTTCATGAATCGTGACAGCCAGCCAAGGTGCTTGCGATCGAACCAGCCAAACATCAGTGTCGGTCTGAGAATGGGGCAGGCGATGCCGCTGTTGATCACAAGTTTTTCCTGTTCACGTTTGCTGCGACTGTAGAAGTCATCGGCAACCGATTCCACAACAGATGAACTGATGTGAACCAGATAAGGTGGATTGTCCGCAGACTGGATGGATTCCAGGATAAGGCGAGTGGTGTCCACATTATTGCGGACAAATTGCTGGTAATCCAGGCCACCGATCTGTGCCTGCAGCATGATGACAATGTCGGCTCTGCTGACCTGTGTCTGCCATGCTCCGGGCTCGGCGAGATCTGCGTATTCGCATACTACGTCAGGTTGCACTTGTTGCAGAATCTCGAGATTACGGCGGTGTTTGTCCAGCACCAGCAGATTTTGGTAGCCTTTTGCCTTAAGCCGTGCGACCAGATTCTGGCCTACCAGCCCGGCACCGCCCGGCAGTACTATTCGAATGTCTGATCTGTCGGTCATGCTTGTCTCATTTGTATCGTTAAATCTGCGCCGGGACATCTATTATCAGACTGCAATCGACGTCAAGGCCTGCAAATTCAATGGGTTCGCCGAGGCTGTCGATTGCCAGATATCCCCGGAGGCCGGCCAGGTAGGCCTCTTTGGTCACGGCGTCGCGTACATCAGGTCGGGGCTGTCCGGTCAGTGCAAATCCGGCTGTGGTGCCGGTCGCGCTCACCAGTCTGATAAGATGCGGTGCCTGGTTGTGAGAGGCACTGAACAGCCAGCCATCTATGCGCACAAAGCGGGGTTCAGTTGCAATTGCACTGACCTGATCAAGATGGCCGACGCACTGACTGCCTGTCCGCACTGCGGTGCGGCGGCCAATCTGCTCTCGCAGATTATGCCATGGATAATCGGCAAAAATACCAACATCGTAGGCCGATGCCACCTCGACTGTATTAATGAGCCCCTCATCCATTACATAGATGGTATTGATCTGGGGTTCATCCCGGACGTCCATCTCCAGAGCCAGCATCGCTACAGCACGATCGAATATCCGTTGATGCTGAGGTGTCAGTGCAGCGGTTTGATGCCATAGCATCACGCTTGCCAGCGCTGCAGCAATGATCAGGCTCAAGATCCTGTTGTTTTTCATCCGATTGATTAATGGGGGCAGGTACAACCATAAGAGGGCCGCCCATGCCATCAGGGCAGGTGTTGTGTAACGGTAGGTCACCGCCTGATTGATGCCAAAGATCAAGCGGCCGCTGCCGGTGCCAAGCGCTGTGCCCGTCAGGTACACGATATAAAAAATAAGTGCCAGCCGGATCAGGTTGTCACGCGGTGCCCGCACCGCAGGCCATAATGCACGGAGTGTTAGTATGGTCATAACAACTGTGCTGATGCGGGCTGCCCACAGGCCGGTTTCTCCTTCGCCCGCCAGCACATAAAAAGGCGTGCCGAGATAAAGCAGAACATAGTGTGCCAGCTCGACGGGTTGCGTCACCAGTGTTGTGATCACCGAGCCATGATCACCTGGCCTCTGATAGTCCAGGAAATAGGCAGTCAGCAGAACGACCGACAGAGCTGCCAGCGCCAGTATACGTTTTGCGCTCATTCGGGTGATGAATGCGTAAAGAGTCATTAAAGGCAGTGTGATGATGCCGTTGGCCATAGTGCCCATTGCGAGTGCGCCCGCCCCGCAGGCGCCGGCAAAGTGCCAGATGCCTGATGTGCTCAGGTTGGCAGCCCGGCTGAGCAGGTACAACGCAATCAATGGCAGCAATTGCGCCAGAAAAAACTGACTCTGGAATGCCCAGGCCAGATTTTCCTCCTGCATCCATTGAAACAGCCAGGCGCTTAGAAAAGCGGTTGCCACATACAACGGGGCATCTGATTCCCGGTTGTGCAGGTATTGCCTGGCTATCACGAAAAAAGTTGCGACAGCCGTGAGCACAATGACAAAATTTGCAGTGAGTAGAAAGACACTGCGACCGCCGAAGAAAGCATAATCCAGCCAGAACAGCAGTCGGGACAGCACGATCCGGTGCTCGTTGTGTTGAGCCCACCACACGGCATGATTGCCATCAGCCACAGCCATGTAAAATCCGAGTGTAGCTCCCCACATATCCCAGTAGGGTACCGGTGAAAAACCGATCACCGTTCCAACAGCAGCCATACCCAGCATGCTCAGCGCGAACAGCATTGCTATCGAGACAAGTGGATTATGACTCAACCAGTGCATCGTTCAGATATCCATACGATTGAATACAAAGCCGGGTAAATGTCGGATAAGCATCATGATAATCGCCCACTTGCCTGGCACATAAACAATCGGTTTGCCCCTGGCGATGGCGCTGACGATGTCGGCGGCGACGCTTTCGACGGGCGCCAGTCGCGCACCCTGTTGCTTCAGGTGACGGGTCATAGGTGTGTCGGTAGGCCCTGGTTTGATCAACACAATCTTTACGCCGGTTCCTGCTGCCCGGTGTTGTAATCCCTGTGCGTAACGTGTAACCAGACCCTTGGCCGAACCGTACACATAGTTGGACCGGCGACCACGATCACCGGCCACTGAACCGATCATTGCCAGGGTGCCGTGTCCGCGCTCGAACATACGTCTGGCAAAAGCTTCGGCGAACAGTACCGGCGAAACGCCGTTTAACTGCAAGGCATCAGCAGTTTCCTGCAGAGACGATTGGCAAGCAACCTGATCAGGCAGGGTACCGTGCGCGATGAGGACTATATCCGGACTGCTTGCCGCCAGAATCGCGCATACCTGCTGTTCAATGTGCGCCGGATCCGTAAAGTTCATGCACACAGGAGTGATAGTTGCTTCAGGCTGCCTTATACGCAAGTCGTCGCTGACCATTCCCAGTTTTTCTGCGTCTCTTGCCAATAAATGAAATGACCTGGCGCCTTGCCTTGCCCACAGACGGGCGCACTGTTCCGCAATGGCTGAAGTGGCGCCAACGATGACGATGTCTGGTCCGGTCTGTTTCATGTAAGTGCCTCCTGCAGCATGCGGTCAGCTGCCCAGTAATCGTCTGGACAGATCGGAACTGACACCCGGATCCCTGTGCGGGAGGAAGTCAGGTAGTTGTGGGTAACCCCGCCTAAACATAGCGGCTGCCATACGGGCGTCTTTGGCTGCGTAAAGGCGACCGCCGGCTTGCATGACAATCTGGTCCAGACGATCAAACAGCGCCAGTGTGGTTTCGCCGCAGTCGGGAAAATCGAGTGCCAGTGTGGCACCGGCTTGTGGAAAGCTGAGCAAACCGGCAGCTGGGCGATCAGCAAAAGTTTTCAAAACCGCGAGAAAAGAGCCTTGCCCACTGGCATTAATTTCGTCAAGCAAGGATTGAATGGCATCCGCAGCCATTGGTTCAGGAATCACGCATTGATACTGGTAGAAACCTCTTGGGCCATACATTCGATTCCAGTTGCGAATACCGTCCAGCGGGTAGAAAAAAGACTGATAGTGAGCCTGAGCCAAACCTTTTTTTCGGGCGTTTAACGAGTAGTAGGCCTGATTGAACGGACGCAGACTGAAACGGTTGACAAGCGAAACGGGGGGCGTAAACGGCATGTTCAGACTTTTGCCGGTCGAAGGAACGGCTGTCTTTTCCGGCATGGCAATATGGTTGGCACGCAAAAATATACCACGTGGCTGTCTGCCGGACAGGCAGTCGATCCAGGCGACGGTATGTTCCCAGTCTACTTCTGATTGCTCTGCCAGTTCAAAAAAATCAGCCAGGCCGCGGAAGGGCACTGATTCGGTCTGCAGCCAGGGTGATTCTACCTTGCGCAGTTGCAACTCCGCTTCGATAATGATCCCGGTTAATCCCATGCCGCCAATAGTGGCCTGTCTGAGAGAGGCATGCTGGTTTTGTCGGGTGCAATGCTGTACACCATTGTCTGTGCGATGCAGATGGATCGACAGAACATGGTCCCCGAATGTCCCGTGGATGTGATGGTTTTTACCATGCACATCATTGGCGATAGCACCACCCACTGTGATTAGTTCGGTGCCCGGTGTCACTGGCAGCATCCAGCCGCGCGGCACCAGCAGCTGCTGTATATCCCTCAACAGGACACCGGCTTCGCAGCGAAGCACACCGGTTTCTTGATCGAATGCTATCAGCCGGTTCAGTCCATAGGTAAGCCAGATATTGCCGCCTTTATTAAGACACATGTCACCGTAGCTTCTGCCCATGCCGTAGCAGATTCCCGGTATGTTATTGCTGACAGAGTTGCCCACCTTTCGCCGGTCATGCAAGACCACCGGGGCATGCGAGTGGCTGCTCAAACGCCCCCAGCTCTCCAGTTTCACCATGGGAGCCCCACGGTGGCCAGTACCAGCACAGCGGCGAATCCGACTCCGGCCGCCAGGCTGGCTTTGTCCTTTACTGCAAACACCAGTGGATCGTCGTGCATCTGGCCCCGATTGGCTTGCAGCCACATCCAGCTGATCCAGAACAGCATGAAAGGCAGGGCTATCCACACGATTTCATTGTAGCGATATAACTCGATTACAGTGTCAGAATTGAAATACAGAGCGAGCACCAGAACAGCGATGTAGCCTGAGGTGACCCCTAGTGTCTGAATCAGGGGTGCGTCAGCGATAACATAACCTCGCCCGTGTGCTCGTTGTTCACCTGCGCCTGCCTGCAATTTCAGTTCGGCATAGCGTTTCACAAAAGCCAGCGACAGGAACAGAAATACTGACTCAGCCAGTAACCAGAACGTCAGCTCATTATTCGATGCTGCAGCGCCGGCCACAATGCGCAGCGTGTACAGCATCGCCAGTGCCAGGCAGTCGACCAGCATCAGGCGCTTCAGACCAAACGAATAGGCACAGGTCATAATGAAATAGACACCCAGCCACTGTACGAATGAGGTGCCGACAGCTGAGGCCAGCGCGACACTCGCCAGCAGTAACAGTGGCACCAGCATCACGCCTTGCCATGCATCGATCGCACCTGCTGCAAAGGGTCGGCGCCGCTTGCGAGGGTGGAGCCGGTCACTTTCCAGATCCAGCAGATCGTTAAGAATGTATACCGATGACGCACACAGACTGAACGCCAGAAAAGCCAGTACCAATGATCCGATGGCATCGCTGCGGTGAAGTTCGTGGGCAGCGATCAGCGGCATAAAGAGCAGGAGGTTTTTCAGCCAGTGATGAGCGCGCAACATCTTAAGCCAATTGGCTGGGCCGCGCGCCGGGTGCACAAACACTTTTTCGACTGAACTGCATTGATGTGCTTTTCTTGTGACTCCCCGGTTGGCATTCACAACAACCGCCTGACGGGCGCCGGCCCACACAGGTAAATCCTTGGCTGAGTTGCCGGCGTAGTCGTATCCACCTTTGCCGAATCGCTGAATCAGGGATTCGGCCTTTTGTTGTCCCGACAGGTTCACAACACCATCGCTCGCCATGACTTCATCAAACAGCCCCAGGTGTGAAGCTATCGCATCAGCCACGCTCCGGTCTGACGCTGTGCACAGGACAAGGGGGCGGCCAGTTTTCTTCTGTTTTCTCAGCCAGCGTATAAGGCCTTGATTGTAAGGTAATATTTCAGGATTAAAAGGGTTGCGCCGGGCCAGTTTTTCTTTAAGTGCTGCCTTACCCTCCAGCAGCCAGACAGGAATCAACATGGCAATCCAGGGCGTATCCCGGAAAGCCTTCAATGCTGATTCATGCAGCATATCGGTGTGAATCAGTGTGCCATCAAGATCGACTACAAGTGGTCGCAAATCAGTTGCCTGCTCAATCAGTCAGGTGTGTATACAGTCACAAAATCGTCGTTAATGCGACAACAAACGGTCATGGCGTCGTCGCAATTGCTCACTAATGTATCTGCACCAAACTTTACATTCGGGGACGTATAAAGTGAACAAAAAACTTATCTCAATTGCGATTCAGACAGCTTTGAGCGGTCTTGTCGTGACCCACAGTCTGGGAGCTGGTGCTCAGTCACAGGCGCCTGCCATCGAAGAGATGGTTATCGTCAGCCAGACGCGGACATTTGCTAACAGCTCGGTGACCGAAGATATGCAGAACCAGGTCTCCGCCGCTTCCAGCGTGCTGGGTGCGATTGATTACATCCCGGGCGTCCTGGTCAATGAAGGCGACGCCTTCGGCGGTGACGACTGGTCGACAACCATTTCCATTCGAGGATTTCAGGTCAGTCTGGATGAGCAGCAATTGGGCATGACCATTGATGGCATACCCAACGGAAATTCAAATTACGGCGGCGGCTCAAAAGCCAACCGCTTTATCGATACTGAAAACCTTGCTGGCATTGACGTTGTTCAGGGTACCTCAGACATCTCGTCATGGTCTCACGAGGCACTGGGTGGAAGCATGAATTTCCGTACCATGGACCCAACCGAAGAGGCCGGCCTGACGACTTCTTTGACGGTTGGTGACAACAATGCGCGCAAGTTCTATGTTCGCTATAACACTGGCGAAATCCTGCCCAATACTTACGCATGGTTGAGTGTCTCGGGTTCAGATATTGATGCCTGGATTGATGCCTCGGGTGAATCGAACCGTGATCACTTTGCGGCCAAACTGAAAGGTTACTATGAAGCGTTTGAACTGACTGGCTACCTGTCCTTTGATGATACTCACGAAGACAACTACCAGCGTGTTACCCCGCAGGAGTTTCGGGAAGACCCAAACTGGGACCGATTGACCGGTGACTGGACGGGTATTCCGCACATTGATCAATTGTATCGTCGAGGCTGGTCAACATTACGTGAGAATACGCTTGCCTATCTGAGTGCTGCCTTCGAGATCAGTGGCGTCGATGTGAATGCTTCTGTGTACTATCATGACAATAAAGGGAGAGGTGACTGGTTACCCCCTTATATTGTTGATGTTCGCAATGATGGGGCTGGCAATGCACATTCTGAATTGCAAAGCGGCAACACTGTTCTGGGCGGTTCGCCCCTCGGCAGAATCACGTTCGTTGACTCTTCGGGCGTGGCTTTGCAGCCCATTGCCGGCTGTCAGAGCTCTCTGACGTTCCCGTACGGCGGAGCGGGTGCTGCCTATGATCCGGCCTGCTTTCCCGCTGGCGCTATTCCTGTCGGTTCATACAGACATACAGTGTATGACAAACAGCGCACCGGATTTGTCGCTGATTTTGCCTGGGAGACCCAGCAGGATGGTTTCACCAACACGCTGCGCGGCGGTTTCTGGTACGAGGACAACAAGCGCAATGAATCTCGCAACTGGCTGAAGATAATCGATTCAAGGACCAGCTACAACTTTAACCACATACCCTACTGGACACAGTATGACCGCGCTTTTCCTCAGGAAACCCTGACCTGGTATCTGGAAGACACCATTCAGATGGGGGATCTGACCGCACGTCTGGGCGCGAAGCAATATCTGGTTGACCTGGAGCGCAAAAACAATCACCTGGGAGGTGTGCGCACCGCAACAGTCAATTCAGATTCTGACGTACTGCTCAGTGCCGGTCTTGTCTACAACCTGCCTGCAGAAGGCATGGAAGTGTTTGGTGGATATGCTCAGAGTTTCTCTTCGATCAAAGATGGTGTTCTTGAAGCCAATCAGACAGCGTTGGACCAGGTGGAGGCGGAAACTGCAGACAGTATGGACGTAGGTCTGCGTTATAACGACCGCAACTACAGTGTCAGTCTGACCTATTACGATATCGAGTTTGAAAATCGTATCACCTACATACCTGAGGGGTCATCAGCGGGTATCGATTACCTAGGCGAGAGCGACGGAGCTTACGTAAACGTCGGTGGTATTGAGTCGTCTGGAATCGAAGCGGCTGTCCGTGCCAATGTCACTGATGCGTTGAGCCTGTATGTGTCGTATACCAAAAATGATTCTACTTACATTGGTACACCTGACCCGGCTGCCAATGCACTGTTGGGTGTATTCCCCGGCAACACTGTCTTTGGCTCTGCTGAAGACATGTACGTGGTGTCAGCTGATTGGCGTCAGGACCGTTTCTATGCGGGCCTGAACTACAAATATGTCGGTGATCGCTGGCTGGATGCCGGTAATACCACACGTCTGGACGGCTACGGTGTTGCAGATATGTACGTGGGTGTAGAGCTGTCACAGCTCTCACCGGCCCTGAAAGGCGCAGACCTGCGCCTGAATGTCACCAACCTGACCGACAAATCCTATATTGGTGGTGTTGCTGGTGGCTGGGGTGGCTGGATAGCACCGTCCAGAACGGCGACTGCAACGATAAAAGTGGACTTCTGAAGACAGGGATGTCAGCAAGGGAACTGTTACGGCTTGCAGCGTTTTGCTGCAAGTCGTTTTTTTTCGTGCAGAAAACAGCGAGAGGAGAATGCAGAATGAAACAATTATTGATGGCCGCAGTTTTGACTCTGACTGGCAACATACTTCATGCTGCTGAGCATGTTGTGCTGATTACCATTGACGGCGTTCGCTGGCAGGAGGCATTCCGGGGCCTTGACCGGGAGCTGGCGCTGGATGACGAGTACTCTGAGCGGCAGCAGGAGCTTCTGGACCTGTTTTGGCATGACGATGCGAATCAGCGTGCGTCACTGGTCATGCCGTTTATACATCACACCGTCATGCATCAGGGTGTGGTCGTAGGTAACCGGGATCTTGGTTCGTGCGCACGACTGACCAACGATTATAACTTCTCATACCCCGGCTATAACGAAATCTTGAGTGGTGTGATTAATGATGACATCAACTCGAATGCCAAGCGGCCCAATCCGGAGAAGACCTTTCTGGAATTACTGTCTGCTAATGAGCAATTCGGGGGGCGCATGGCAGCCTTCGGCTCCTGGGATGTTTTTCCTTATATTTATAACACTGAGCGCAGTGGTATACCGGTAAATGTCGGTCCTCTTGCAGCGCCGCTGACCGACTTTGAGCACACACTGAATTTGCTGCACAGGGATATATCGGCACATTGGCCGACGGTTCGTCATGATGCGTTTACTCACCACTATGCCCTGTCATGGTTACGTGAGAGACGGCCGCGTGTTGTGCACATTGCCTATGGTGAGCCGGACGATTTTGCTCATGATGGTCGCTACGACGAATATGTACTGGCCACACGGCGGGTAGACCGGTTTGTCGAAGAAGTCTGGAGCACTTTGCAGGACATTGATGGTTACCGCGACAACACAGTGATGTTTGTCACCGTGGATCACGGACGCGGCGAAACGCCCCGAGATAGCTGGATGCACCACGCCAGTGAGCGCGCCGTGCAGCAATACATGCAGTCACTGGCGCAGCGCTTCCCACAGGGCATTGAAGGTTCAGACGCCATCTGGATGGCTGCGCTGGGGCCGGGTGTGCCTGCTTCGGGCCAGATCACCACGGAAGAGTGCCTGACGGCTGATCGGATAGCAGCCACACTGATGACTCTTCTCGGGGAAGACCCCGCGAAATACAACGCTGTCATGGGCAGAGTCATGCGGGAGTTTCTACCATGAGCCGAGTTTTTTTATTGGCGATAGCGCCCGTGTTGTGGGGAGCGACAATGATGCCGGCAGTTGCGCAGCAGGAGTTTGTGCTGGCCTTTGGTTCGTGTGTCCATCAGGATCGTCCTCAGCCCATCTGGGATCAGGTATTGGCCGCCCAACCAGATGTCTTTGCTTTTTTGGGAGACAACATCTATGGGGACAGTGATGACCCGCAAGTGCTTGCTGCAAAGTATGCGCAGCTTGGCGCTGTTCCCGGCTTTAGCCGGCTACGACAGCAGACTGAGGTGGTCGCCATCTGGGATGATCACGACTACGGGCGCAATGATGCGGGTGCAGAATACCCTGCCAAGGAGGCCTCGCGGCAAGTGATGCTGGATTTTTGGGAGGAGCCGGCCCTGTCTGACCGACGTAGCCGTGAAGATGGTATTTACACGGCCTATTTCTATGAACATCAGGGCAAACGCATTCAGCTCATCCTGCCAGACCTTCGCTGGAATCGCACGGCGTTGCATCAGTTGTCGGACAGTCAACTGAGGCAGCTACGTGAAAGCCTGAACATGGGGCCCTACGAGGTCAGCCTGGAAAAGGGCGCGACAATGCTGGGTGAGTCTCAGTGGCAATGGCTAGCCCGCCAGTTTCAGGAGCCAGCGGATTTGCGCATTATCGGTTCCAGCCTGCAGATGCTGGCCGAATTTACTGGCTGGGAGAGCTGGGCGAATTTCCCGGAAGACCGTCAGCGTCTGATCAATCTGATCGAGCAGCACGCTGATGTACCCACGTTGATAGTATCCGGCGATACGCACTGGTCTGAAATCAGCCAGGTGCAGCATGCATCGCTGCCCTGGCCGATAACAGACGTTACGTCTTCAGGTCTGACCGAGGAATGGCATGCCATCAGCCCCAATCGTCACCGTGTAAGCGAGGCATATGCCATTGCCAATTTCGGATTGCTGCGTATTCATTGGGCAGAAGACGATGCATTGACGGTGGAAGTGGCGATTCGTGGAGTCGATGGTGCCGATTTGCTGAATGCGACTCTGCAGTTTCCAGTCCGGCATTAGTGAGTGACGGAAAAAAGGCGTAACATACACATCCTGGTGAATTGACGCGCAGGCCACTGTGTTATGGATACGTTTGCAGCCGCAGTAACTTTGTTTCTGATTATGGACCCGTTGGGAAATATCCCTATATTTCTCAGCGTGCTGTCGCGGGTTGCGCCAGAGCGTCGCCGCAAGATTCTGATTCGTGAGTTGTTGATTGCACTGAGCCTGATGCTCATCTTTCTGTTCATTGGGCCGGGCATTCTGCATCTGTTGGGTCTGTCGCGAGAGGCGATCTCGATCGGCGGCGGTCTGGTGCTCATGATCATTGCCATTCGCATGATTTTCCCCTCGCGGGGCGGTGTCATGGGCGATGATGAAAACGACGGTGAACCGCTGATCGTGCCGCTTGCTGTGCCCTTGATTGCCGGCCCGTCTGTCCTGGCGACGCTGGTGCTGATGGCTGAGACCGGACCGGATCGTAGCGTTGACTGGCTGATCGCGCTGGGAGGCGCATGGCTGGTGACGGCGATTATTCTGCTGATGTCCCAGCAGCTCTACAAGTTGCTGGGACAGAGAGGGCTGAAGGCGATTGAACGATTGATGGGGATGATTCTGATATCTGTAGCAGTTCAGATGTTGCTGGACGGCTTCAAGAGCTACCTGGGCTGAAGTAATCAGCCCGAGTAGCGCCTGTCTCGATCAATGCTTGGTTTCACCATTCGATTGCTGTTCAGCAGCGGCAACTTCTTTTGCCCGTCGCTCTTCCCAGAAGGTCGCGTTCTTTATACCCAGTTTGATCGGGTCAAAATGAATCGGGCCGCCCGATTTCTGCTGTTCCTCATAATCCTTGAGACAGAGAATGGCCGGCTTCGACATGAAGAAGATCACCAGAATGCCGACGATGTTGATCCAGGCCATGAGCCCCACACCAATATCACCAATGGTCCAGATGTAACCGGCACTGTTCACCATGCCGTAAGAGACCATCATCATGATGACTATCTTGACTGCCACCAGCGGAATACGCGCCTTGAAATACCGGTTCAGATAGGCTGTGTTGGTTTCGGCAATGTAGTAGTAGGCCAGGATAGTAGTAAAGGCAAAGAAGAACAGGGCAATGCCCACAAACGCCGGACCAAAGTCGCCGAATACACTCAGTAATGCCATCTGCGTGAAGGCGGCGGATGCAATCTCTGTGTCGGCGGCCACGTTCTGAACCACAAACTGTCCCGCTTCCAGCGCACCCTGCACATTGTATTGCTGGGTGATGATGATCATAAACGCGGTGGCCGAGCAGACAAACAGCGTGTCAACATACACAGAGAATGCCTGCACCAGTCCCTGTTGCGCCGGATGTTCAACTTCTGCCGCGGCGGCTGCGTGAGGGCCGGTTCCCTGACCCGCTTCGTTTGAGTAGATACCACGACGCACTCCCCAGCCGATGGCCGCGCCAAAGCCCGCCTGAGCCGTAAATGCATCCCCGATGATCAGAGCAACGACGCCTGGAATCTGCTCGAAATTGATGAACACAATGATCAGCGCCATGATGATGTAACCCAGCGCCATAAACGGAACGACAATCTGGGTGAAATGTGCAATACGCTTGATGCCACCAAAGATGATAAACGCCAGCACCATCAGGATCAGAGCCAACGCGACCAGCTTATTGGTGCCGACTTCACCAAAATTGGTGCTGACCATATTGCCATCGCCGAACACCTGTACCACGGCATTGCCGACGGCGTTAGCCTGCACACCCGGCAGAAATACCCCACAGGCGATAATGGCTGCCAGCGCGAACATGACAGCCAGCCAGCGCTGTCCAAGGCAGCGTTCAAAATAGTAGGCCGGACCACCCCGATACTGGCCGTCTTCTTCTACCTTGTATAACTGACCCAGCGTTGATTCAGCATAGGCTGTGCTGGCACCAAGAAAGGCCACCACCCACATCCAGAACACCGCCCCGGGACCGCCAAAACCTATCGCGGCTGCCACCCCGGCGATATTACCAACACCTACGCGCCCGGATAGCGATACCGCCAGCGCCTGGAACGAGGAAATACCTTCCGGTGATTCGTTGCCTCTGAACAGCAGGCGCCACATCTCTTTGAAATGTCTGACCTGTGCAAAGCGGGTCAGAATGGAGTAGAAAAGACCTGCTCCCAGGCAAAGCACAACCAGGGCAGGGCTCCAGATAATATTATTAATCGCGGTGACGATGGCTTCCATGGATAAACCTTTGATTCTGTTGGCGGCTTCCCAACAATAACCGAGCCCCCCGCGCGGTTCAATGCTGAATTGCCCGTTAGCCTATTATTTATGTGTTGGAGGGAGTTCTGGGGCGTGCCTTTACTACCGCCATGGTTAGCCGGGAAACACAGACTGTTTTGCCCTGTTCATTCTCAATGACGATTTCCCAGACCTGAGTGGTCGCCCCAACATGGATGGGACGGGCCGTGCCATAAACCCAGCCAGATGCTACCGGACGAATATGGTTGGCGTTGATGTCCAGGCCAACGGCAGCCATGTTTTCAGAGCCAAGACAAAGGTTAGCGGCCACGCTGCCCAGCGTTTCTGCCAATAACACTGATGAACCGCCGTGCAGAATGCCATGCGGCTGGATGGTACGGTGATCAACCGGCATGCGGCCTTTCAGAAAATTTTCACCGATTTCTGTGTATTCAATGCCAAGGTTGGCGGCTGCTGTGTTCTGAGCCTGCTCAGTCAGTTTCTCCAGCGAATGCGCGCGTTGCCAGATCGCCATAATGCCTGTCTCCGAAAATTGCAAAACCCGCATTCTAAGCCCCGCTTCCTGTAAACGTCCACGCTGAAAGTGCGCGCAGCGGGCAAGTGGCAGCCTAATTGTGTATTATTAGCGGCTGATTCAGATTTGGAGTGCAAACCGTGCTGCATTTTGAGCACACTATCGTCATTAACGAGCCCCGGCAGCCTGCGCACGAGCGGATTGATATCGAATCATTATGGAAAGCCTTGCTGTTTCGTGCCCGTTATCCGGGTCATTTTAACCCTGCGTTAAAGTGTCGCTTGCTTAACGAGCAGGAGAACAGTTTTACGCGGGTCATCATTGCGGGTGAGATGGAATTGCATGATGAGGTGACCCTGATCCCCGGGCAGGAAATCCGCACACTCATCGACGGCCGTCATCAGTCCATGCATGCCGAGAGTGTGACCCGTATCGAGCAGCCCGCACCAGGTGTGCTGCAGATCAGGTTCATTTATCGTCGTGACTCTCTGGGCGAGCAAGGTGGTATTGATGCCGATGCCTATCTGAAATCTGCCTATGTGCAGAACGATCGCGAGGCGGTTGCGACCATTCGAGAGATGATAGCCCACGGCTGGTCCGCTGCACACATGTGACGTTTTCCACCTCAGAACAATTCAGGAACTCCCATGCATCCATTAGATGAAGCATTGCAGATGCAACAGCAGGATCCCGGTCTGTATACGGCGGCCACGCACCCGGGCTACGCCAATGCAGTCGGTCCGTTCGGCGGCATTACGGCCGCACAATTGTTGCAGGCGGCTTTGCTGCATCCTCAACGGCTGGGGGAACCAATTTCCCAGACTGTGCATTTTGCGGCCCCGGTGAATGAGGGTGAGTTTGTCATTAATGCACAACCTGTGCGAACCAACCGTTCGACCCAGCACTGGTTGATTCAGGCCAGTCAGGACGGACACATGGTGGCCATGGCAACCGCCGTGTTTGCCAAACGCCGGGACACCTGGTCAGGTGTTGATGCCACCTTTCCGCACAATCTTCCTGATCCCCAGAGCGTGGCGCCCATGCAATGGCAAAAGCGGCCTGAATTTACCAACCGTTACGATTTGCGCTACTTTGATGGAGTGATTCCGCATGAGTTGAGCGGGCAGGAGCGGCCACACGGTCAGTCCAGTTTATGGGTGCGTGACGAGCCACCACGGCCGCTGGATTTTGCAGCGCTGGCCTCCATCTGTGATGTGTTTTTCCCGCGTATCATGATTCGTCGGCAGCGCTGGGTCATGATTGGTACCATCACGCTGACATCGTATTTTCATGCCGACAGCGCCCTCTTGACGCAGGTCGGATCAGACTACGTGCTGGGCGTGGCCCGTGCTCAGGTTTACCGGGACGGTTATTTTGATCAGAGCGCCGAAGTCTGGTCCGCAAAGGGTGATCTGCTGGCAACCACGCATCAGATGGTGTACTTCAAGGACTGATTACAGCGCTTCCAGCAGCATATTGAGGCTGAAGGCACCGCCAAAAATATAAATCGCGCAGATAATGCCTTCGCCGATAGAGACGCCGAACAGCGTCTTCCAGACACTGACTCGCAGAACACTGCAGACATAAACAATCATGTCACTGGGTACCACCGGGATGAAGCCCCAGGCGGCAATGACCGTCAATTCTGCCTTCTTTAACAGGCGTGTCAGACGCTCAATATGAGTCGGGTAATGGGCGTGAAAGTAGTTGTCGAATCTCAGGTGACGCGCCATGTAGTACACAATAGCGGATGAAGTGTATACGGCTAGCTGATTAACGATCCATAGCGGCAGCGGCGGGAACACCAGAATGCCGGCAAGCACTATGGGGGTGGAAGGAATGAGTGTGAAACCGCGCAGTGTCGATATGACAAAATAGACAAACAATCCGCTGACCAGGTTTTCCGAAAAGAACTGCCGAATGTATTGCGGTTCAAACAGGTCGGGCCGGAAAAAATACAAGGATAGACAGACCGTCACCAGTCCCAGCCAGGTGTACAATCCGAAAAAGTTCAGATGCTCCAGTTTTTCCAGTTTGTCTTTCTTCATCCGGCGTTCATTCCGCCGTGACCGTTTGTGAGAGTGCCGTCGGCTTGGACATTTCGTATACAAAAGCAGGCAGAATATTGAGCGGTACAAAGCTGACCGTGTCCATGGATTTGCCAAAGACCTGCTCAATGTCGGTCTGATTGCTCTTGAAGTACTGGTACTGCAGATATACGCCTCCTTCTTTTAGTCCGTATTGCACGGCATGCAGCACCTTGTAGAGAAACGCGTTGCGCGTGGCGCGATCCTCGAAGTTTTTCAGTGGCAGCGAGGAGATAATGACATCGTAATAATCGGCCTGGCGCAGCAGGTCGGTGACGCAGCAGTTATGCAGACGAACCACTTTACGCGGGCTGTCGGCGATGATTTTTTCTATCCAGGGATTATATTCTGACTTGATCTCGCAAACATCCAGGGTTGACCCCGGGCTCATGCGGGAGGCCAGTTGACGGGTGAAGGGACCCTTGCCACTGCCAATTTCCAGAATGCGCAGATCCTTGCTGAAGTCCACTTTGGCCAGCATGGCGCGCACCAGAAAACCGGAACTGTTGACGATCAGACCGTCTTCGCGGATGTTCTTCTTGAGATTCTTATAGAGTTTTATGAGCATACAACCTGCATGATACGGACAACTGCTGCATATTAGCCCGATACGCGGCACTTTCCAATTGCTTCCGCATATTGTCGTGCCGCCAGCCGGTATTTCAGTGTGTCCCTGTGATCGGGTCCCTTAACCCATCGGATAGGGGAATTGCTTATGCACGTCGTCGCAGGCCTTCATGATCTCATCGCTCAGGGTGACATCCAGTGCCGCCAGCGATTCTTCCAGTTGATCAGCGGTTCTGGCGCCGATGATGGTGGAGGCAACAAAATCAAAGTTCATGCTCCAGGCGGTGGCCAGTGTGACTGGCGACATACCGGCGTCTCGCGCAATCTCCAGGTAACGCGCGGTGGACTGCAGGGTGCCAGGGTTGACAAAGCGGTCTGCCATGGCGCGCTGGCGTGGGTTGTCCATCTGCAGATATTCGCCAAAGCGACTGTTGCCGGGGATGTTGTCGGAATTGTATTTGCCGCTGAGTACCCCGCCACCAATCGGCGAATAGGGCAGCAGTGAGATCTTCTCGCGGCGACAGACGGTGGCCAGCTCATCGAGGAAGCGGCGGTGCAGCAGGGAGAAGTTGTTCTGGATGGACTGGAATCGCGCCAATCCTTCGTAGTGCGCAACGGTGTTGGCCTTGGTCAGGCCGTAGGCGTTCTCGTTGGACGTGCCCAGGTAACGCACCTTGCCGGATTCCACCAGCCGGTCCAGTGCGGCCATGGACTCTTCGATCGGCACCACGGTATCAGGCCAGTGCACTTGATACAGGTCGATATAGTCAATGCCCAGGCGCTTCAGGCTGCCTTCCACGGCGCGTTCAATGTGATGGCGATCGATGGCCGTCATGCCGCTGCGCACCGGCGGTACAAACCAGCCTGATGCCGCGCCGGCCACCTTGGTGGCAATAATCAGTGAATCCCGGTCTCGGGTCTTGATCCACTTGCCAAAGATGGTTTCAGTGATGCCCACAGTCTCTTTGCGTGGTGGAACCGGATACACCTCGGCAGTGTCGTAAAAGTTGATGCCGCGCTCGTAGGCGGTGTCCAGTATTCGGAAGGATTCGGCTTCGTCGCTCCAGCTGCCAAAGCTCATGGTGCCCATGCAGATGGGGCTGACACGTAATCCACTGTTGCCGATATAACGATACTTCATGACGGGGTCCACCTTGGTCTGTAGGAATGTCTGTCGCAGAAAATTAACCGATTATGGCATTAGTGACTTGTGGACTGTCAAACGCTCGCCCGATCGGCTAGCATTCAGACAGTTGTAAAAAAGACTCATTCCGATCAAACCGTGGAGATTGATATGAAAATGACCTGGCTGAAATCTGCTGGAACCGCCGCCCTGCTGCTGATGAGCAGCACCCTGACCTGGGCACAGCCGCCGGCCGCCACGATTGAAGACCTGGCGTGGATGACCGGTAACTATGCCGGGCAACTGGGCCCCAATACTCTGGAAGAAAACTGGATAGGTGCCGAGGCCGGCTCCATTGCCGCCATGGTGCGCATGACCGGGCCCGATGGCACCAGCATGTTTGAGATGATTACCATCGAAGAGGTCGACGGGTCTCTGGTGTTGCACCTGCAGCAGTTCGATCCTGGCTTCAAGCCACGCACGGCAGCCCCGCTGAAAATGGAGCTGTCCATGATCCGGGATAACCATGTGCACTTCAATAACGTTGGCTCAGAAGGCATGAGACGCCTGGGGTACACCCTGTCCGGCGATACCTTCACGATTCACATCGATCAGCCCAATGGGCAGACCATGAATATTGAGCTGCAAAAACGTGAGTTGTGGTAATTAGTCAATAAAATATCCGGGAGAGCCTCGCCATGAACCCCATGCATAAAACCCTGCTGACAATTGCTGCCAGTGCGCTGCTGCTGAGCGCCTGCGGTTCTGTTTCGACCACCGGTGTTCGAGAGCATGACAGCCGTCAATTCGCGCCGGCAGCCGAGCTTGCTTTTGAAGCACGACCGGGGGCAAGGGCATATTACGGGACGTATGACGGGGTTCAGGGGCCGGCTGTTTACGCCGCAGAAATTCCCGACAACTGGAATGGCGGGCTGGTCATGTATACGCATGGTTATCGTGGTACTGGCAGCACACTGGCACCGTCACCAGCCCCGGCGGCCTATAGAGATACCTTGCTGGCCGCCGGTTACGCCTGGGCAGCGTCCTCTTACTCGGCCAACTTCTACGATGTGCGTGCCGGCGTGGAGGATACCAACCAGCTGGCGCTGGAGTTGCCTGTCTATCTGGCGCGTGACTGGAATGTGACCATTGAACAGCCCACACAGTACCTGATCTCGGGCCACTCCCTGGGTGGGCATACCGCCGCCGCAGCAGTTGAGCGTGAGAACATGCAGCGCACCCGCTACCCGGTACCTTACGCTGGTGCGGCGCCGCTGTGTCAGGCCGAGCAGAATCAGTTTCAGTGGCTTGGGGACTACACACGACTGGCCATGACCCTGGCCGGCTTTGGGTATATGCCGTATGAGCGATATCCGGATCTGATCGGTGTACTCGACGGCAGTGGTGAACCCGGTCCGATTGTCACCAATCTGTTTAAAGTGAACCCTGAAACGGGACAGTCGACCTGGGAGCCGGCCAACCTCAATGGTGAGCGATTGAAGGCCATGGCCATGCAACTGACTGGCGGTCAGCGGCCGATTTTTGATGACGGTTTTGGTTCTCGTTATCAGATTACGGTGCTGTCTGGTGGCGGTGATGACGGCTCGGTCCGCGGCATACTCAGCGGCAATATCTACGACAATACTGGCCGTGAATATCGCTGGACTGACGGTGCCGAGCCCTCTGCCGAAGAACAGGCCTTTAATGCGTCCATCATGCGGCAGTCTGCAGATCGTGGTGTGAACCCGCCGCGCAACGACGGTGTGCGCTGGCTGCCGGAAGTTCATGGTGATTTTGATGTGCCGGTGCTGACCATGCATACCCTGGGTGATTTTTATGTGCCCTTTGTGCATCAGCAATTGTATCGACAGGGCGCCATTCGCAATGGCAATGATCACTTGCTGGTGCAGCGTGCCATCCGTGCGCCGGGGCATTGTGATTTCTCGGCTGAGGAAACGCAGCAGGCGCTCACTGACTGGCTGAACTGGGTGAATGGCGGTGACAAGCCCGCCGGAGACGTGGTGCTGGATCCGGTGGTAGTGGCTGATGATAACTATGGTTGCACGTTTACCACACCGCAGCGGGATGGGTTGCCTGCCTGTTCGCGCTAGAATTAGGGTAAATAATTAGGGAGTTGTAACCGCACCGAGTTTGATTGGAGATCGCGTACCATCGTGGAGTACACTGTTTCCTTGATGGTGCGATCTCAACAGTTATGGGCTGACTTTCACGAAATTACCATAATTGCGTATAACCGAGCCATCCACCACAACCGCCGACGTTTCTATACAAATGATAGCTATTTGTAGGAACGTAGTGATACTCGAAATTTCCAGTCCAACAATAAGGGTTATGTTCGATCAAAGATGGGGGGGTGTCGAGACTGAACTCTACCAATGAATGGATAGTTGTATAAATGTCGACTTCATTTATTGGTCCCGGGTAAGGAGCGGAGGCGCCGTTGTTTTCTGAGTGAACTCCCTGATAGCCCGCGGACGTGTATACATGAGAGGATACATACATTGATACAAATACCTGATCGACATCAGGGACTACAGGTTCATCCCAAATCTGTAAAACGCAGTCGTTAGCAGTAGCGTCAGGATACTGACTTGGGGACCATGGGTAGCAGTCGGCGATGACGCCTGCGTGGCTGTGAGTCTGGAATAAGAAAGATATTATCAATAGGAAAAACGTTGAAATCGCTTTTTTCATTGGACACCCCCACATATTGTCTCTAGTTCTTCAACTGAGTTGCCTCTTCGGCTTACTCCATCCGCGAAACTAAGGTAGCCGATATCTGGTTTTGAGCGTTGACGAACATCTAAATGGAATAAGATGAGTGAGGACGAATTGTTGTCGGTGTAACGGCTAACCATTTCTTTCAAATCTTTAATTTGATCTCTTTGGTCTGAAATGTCAGCATCAAGTTCTCGATGAAAATTTAGAACTAAGCTGGCATTGACTTCATCAGAAAGAGATCTGTTTCTTGTGTTCCACTGTTCGCACATCTTTGCAATTTTTTGGGAGGCGTTTACTGCTGTTTGTTGTTTCCATGCCCCCAGTAAGGTCACTATGTCTTCTGCCTCATTTGTTGATAAGTCGTATCTTTTCAAAGTTTGCTCTATGTCATTCGGCGATGATGATAGCCGGGAGTGAAGGCCTCTGAAAAATGAGATTTCCACAAGTAGTTCTTTGAGTGCTCCGGTCGTCGTCTCTTGAATAAGAGGTATACGGCTTTCAGAGTCTATAGGAAAACCTGAACTTTGCTGCATGCCCTGATTGAGTTCGGTGAAATGGAATGGATTATCCTGAGCTATTGCATGCGTTTGGAAAAGTATCATTGCTGATATCAATACGTATTTCATCGCACATGTCTCCGTTCTGATTGAAAGATATGAAACGAACGGTAAGGATAATATCATTTCTTTTGTATGTGTATATGATTGCATCGTGCAAGATTCAAGATTCAAGATTTGTGATTGGCGTCACGTTACGCCAGCTGGCTAGCCTAGCTTAAAGATAAGAAAATCGACCATTGCCCTCAGTCTGGGTGTTGGGAACTTGCGACTGGGATAGATGGCATAGACGCCAAGTTCCAGGGATGGATATGCCGGCAGCAACGCGACAAGTTGGCCGCTCGCGAGATACTGGTTGATCAGAAAGTCAGGTTGCAGCGCTATTCCGTGACCGGCCAGAGCCAGCGCTACACAGGTCTCACCGCTGTTGCTGCGCGCTCGTGGTCGGGTGCGGACAGTCACTCGCCCCTCGGGCCCCTCGAAGTACCAGTCATCGCCGCCTGACCAGTAGCTGTAGGCAATGGTGTCATGCCGCGCCAGTTCGCAGGGATGCATTGGAGTACCGCGCTGCTTCAGATAAGCGGGTGCAGCACACAAGGTGACTTTGGTGGTTGTCAGGCGGCGGCTGATCAATGTCGAATTGGGCAGTTGTGCAATGCGAATGGCCAGATCGTACGCTTCCTCAACCAGATCCACCAGGCGATCTGACAGGGTGATATCCAGCTCTATCTGAGGATGTCTGGCGATGAACTCTCCCCACAAGGGTGCCAGGTGACTCAGGCCAAAACTGACAGGTGCATTAATGCGCAGCCGTCCGCGCGCCACAGCTGTATGCTGGCTTAATTCGTCTTCTGCTTCCTTCAGTGATGCCAGCAGATCGCGGCTGCGGTCATAAAATAGTCGGCCTTCTTCTGTCAGTGATAACTGTCGTGTAGTGCGCTGTAATAATCTCACCCCAAGCTTTTCTTCAAGCTGGCTGACATGTCGTGAAACTGCCGCCTTGGATGTCAGCAATAGCTCGGCTGCGTTCACAAAGCTGTCTTCATCCACAACGGTGCAGAATGTCTGCATGGCCTGAAATTTATCCATGGGATTCCTCAATAGATCTGGATTATTGTTCCACATATCGTAACAGTAAATCTTATTTATGAGTATTTATCTCATTTTGTGATGTCAGTAAAGTACACTGCATCAGATTCTTCGATGTGGATTTACGAATAGTCTGCATTCAGGCAATAAATGTCACTTAAGGAGATTAACCATGAACACTTTGATAAAACAGACACTGAACACACAGGCGGGCTGGGAAGCGCTGGCGCTGCGCCTGCCCATCGGTATCATCTTTGCTGCGCACGGCGCGCAGAAACTGTTTGGCTGGTTTGGCGGTTATGGCCTGGAAGGCACGGGCCAGTTTATGGCCTCGCTTGGCCTGGAGCCGGGTTATTTGATGGCCCTGCTGGCCGGCAGCGCTGAGTTTTTTGCCGGCCTGGCGTTGATCGTCGGTGTACTGGTGCGCCCGGCCGCTGCCGTGCTGGCCTTCACCATGGTGGTTGCCATCTTCAGTGCGCACTTCGAGAATGGCCTGTTCATGAGCAACAATGGGTATGAGTTTGGTTTGGCGTTGTTGGCGGCATCGGTGGCGCTGGCTATCAGTGGCGGCGGCAAGGTATCAGTGGACAAAGTGCTGGCACAGCGACTGGTTTAAATCCGGCCTGACGCTCAGAGCAACAATGAGTTTGGTATGTGCCAGGAGGCATCATGAATCAACCGGTCTTGTTTGTATCGCACGGGGGCGGGCCGCTGCCCCTGTTGGGTGATCCGGGGCACGCAGGCATGGTCGAGGCATTTGCCGACATTCGCACTACGCTGAATGAATTGCCTCGCCCCCGCGCTGTGTTGTATACCAGTGCGCACTGGGAAGCAGAACCACTGAGGCTGACGGCTGCGCCGGACCCCGGCCTTTACTACGATTATTACGGTTTTCCTGATGAGTCCTACCAGATTCAATATCCGGTGCCTGGCGCACCTGATGTCGCTGATACGGCAGCCGCTGTGCTGCAGGCTGCCGGCATCCATGTGATGCTGGATGAGCAGCGCGGCCTGGATCACGGGGTGTTTGTGCCGGGGCTGCTGCTGTTTCCAAAAGCCGATATCCCGACCCTGCAGCTGTCGCTGCACCCTTCGCTGGATCCGGCATTTCATCTGCGCATTGGTCGGGCATTGAAGGCACTGCGAGAACAGGGAGTGCTGATTATAGGCTCGGGCTTCTCCTTTCACAACATGCGGGCATTTTTTGGTCCGGCGGATCCGGCGGTGGACAAGGCTAATCGCGACTTTGAGAGCTGGTTGCAAACAACGGTCGAGTTGCCTGAACAAATGCAGCGCGAGCAGCGTATGTTAGAGTGGACGGATGCACCCGGCGCCCGGCTCAGCCATCCACGGGAAGAACATCTGCTGCCGCTGCATGTCTGCCTGGCGGCGGCCGACACAGCAGCCTGGCGGCAATGGCACTTCACTGTGCTGGGCCGACAGGGCAGCTGCTATCTTTGGAATTGACGCTTTAAGGAGCTTTACATGACAGGTATCTACACGCCACCCAAAGTCTGGAAATGGGACAAACAAAGCAGCGGACGGTTCACCAATATCAACCGGCCCATCGCAGGCGCGACGCACGACAAAACACTGCCGCGCGGCAAACACCCCATTCAGCTGTATTCGCTGGGCACGCCCAATGGCGTGAAGGTCACCATCATGCTGGAGGAACTGCTGGCGCGTGGCCATACGGGAGCTGAGTACGATGCCTTCCTGATCAATATTGGCGAGGGGGATCAGTTTGGCAGCGACTTTGTGGCCATCAATCCCAACTCCAAAATACCCGCGCTGCTGGATACCTCGGTTAATCCGCCGCTGCGTATTTTTGAATCCGGCTCCATGCTGGTGTATCTGGCAGAAAAATTCGGTGAGTTCTTGCCGACTGATCTGGCCGGTCGAACGGAGACCTTAAACTGGCTGTTCTGGCAAATGGGCAGTGCGCCCTATCTGGGTGGCGGTTTTGGGCATTTTTACTGCTATGCGCCGGAGAAGTGGCAGTACCCGATTGACCGCTTCACCATGGAGGTCAAACGCCAGCTGGATGTGCTGGATCGTCAGCTTAAGGACAATCGTTATATTGCTGGTGAAGACTATACGATTGCCGACATGGCCATCTGGCCCTGGTACGGCGCGCTGGTGCTGAACAAAGTTTATGATGCGGCCGAATACCTGGAAGCCCACACCTATACCCACGTGATGCGTTGGGCTAACGAGATCGCTGAACGTCCGGCCGTGCGTCGCGGTCGAATCGTTAACACCACCTGGGGTAAAGAAGAGAAGCAGCTGCGTGAGCGTCATGATGCGGCAGACATTGATGCGGTGCTCACGCCACGCTGAGCAAAACGCGGTTCCGTGATACAATCGCTGATTATTTACGCAGCGTCGGCCTTGGGCTGGCGCCTGCCGAGCGACCGAACCGCAAAGAGACCGCTTACATGAAACACCTTCTGGCACTGCTAACTCTGATGGGCATCAGCCTGCAGGCTCACGCCGACATCTTTGCCGTGTTCCGCTACGAAGACGGCAGCACCAACTGGCAGTACATTGCCAACACCAGCGCCAGCCTGCTGATCATTATTCTGCTGGTGGTGCTTGGTTTTCTGATTCGCGCCCATCTGCGTGCGCGACGCTCCAACCGCGCACTGACTGAAATCAAAGCCACCCTGGAAGAACGCGTTGCCCAGCGCACCCAGGTGCTGCAGGAAACCGCCGAGCAACTGCGCAAGCGCGAGGCCTATATTGCCAGCATCGTCAACTCCATGCCGGTCATGCTGGCGGGTATTAATGACAAGCTGGAGGTGACGCAGTGGAACAAAACGGCTGAAGAATTTACCGGTCGTCCCTATGCCGATGTGGTCGGTGAGAACCTGTGGAAAGCCTACCCCGGCATTACGCTGACCGAGGAGCAGGTGCAGGGTGTGCTGGACAGCGGCGAAACCCTGCACCTGAAGCACACCCAGCGCGGACAATATACCTACGACATTACCCTGTATCGTCTGAAGCATAATGACGAGACTGGCATTGTGATTCTGATTTCCGATGTCACCAAACAGGTTAATGCGGAGAACAAGGTTGCTGAACGCGACAAACTTTCTGCACTGGGTGAGCTGGCCTCGGCCATGGCTTTCGACATCAGCCGTCCGATCGACACCATTTTGCAGCGAGTGGATCGCTCGCGTGAACGCCTTGATGCCAGTGAGCTGGGTGAGGTCAAAACCTTCCTGCTGAAAGAAGTGGATGTTGTCGGTCAGAGTGCCCGTCAGGCCAACGCCATTGCCCAGAATCTGCTGGATCTGTCGCGCGGTCACCGTGATGTGAGACAGCCAGCGGCTATTACGGCCATCATGGATCGCAGCATCGCACTGGCTGCAGAATTGCTGATCGATGTGGACGGGCTGGACTTCAAGGACGTGGATATTCGTCGCGACTATGCCGACGATCTGCCCGAGGTCGCCTGCTACCCGAACGAGTTGCAGCAGGTCTTTATGCGGGTGTTGCGCAGTGCCTTTTACGCGGTCAAGCCCCAGGCCGACAGCGCCGGTGCCGCGCCGCAGATCAAGGTGGGTATTGGCAAGTTTTTTGATTCGGTCTGGGTCAAGATTGAGCACCGTGGGCAGGTGCTCAGCGAGCAGGCCCAGCTCTGCATTTTTGAACCCTTCTTTGCCTCGGCGGCCGGTGCTGATGAGTGCCCGGTGGAGCAGCGGCTGTCTTATCCTTACTTCATTGTCACTGAGCATCATCGGGGGCACATGTCAGTGACTTCAGATGAAGAGCTGGGGACGACGTTTAATATTCAGTTGTCACTGGTCTAGGTTCGGCGGGCGTCGTTGAGGCCAGGCTTGTTCGATGGCGTGGCCTATGGATAGCAAGTGCGCATCACTCATAAATGGCCCCAGCAATTCGATACCCATCGGTAATCCTTCTGCGCTGAAGCCGATGGGGAGTGATAGTGCCGGGTAGCCCGCATTGGCGGCCAGGCTGCAGTTGTTGCCGGGTTGGTTTTCGCCGGTGGGGACAGGCAGGGCGCCGATGGGTGGGTAGGCAATGACGTCTATCTGGTGTTGTTGAATGACTGCGTCGATCGCGGACTGCAAAGGTTGGCGAGCTTCGAGTGCGGTCTTGTAGGCGACAGGATCCTGCTCACCGGCGGCACTGCGCTGCAGCAGCATGGCCACAGCATCGTGGTACAGGCCGCTGTCAACGATGCTCTGAAGTGTCGGGTATTGTGTACTGCCAAAGGTTTTCAGGTAGTTATCCAGATCTGCTTCGAACTCATGGCCAATCAGCCCTGACGCACTGATCAATGCAGCCATGTCGGTGATGGTCACATCCACTATCTCTGCGCCCAGTCTGCTGAGTTCCGCAAAGGCATTCTCCATTAACGCCGCTACTTCTGGTGTCGCGCTTTCCATGTAATTGCTCAATCGTCCGATTCGTACACCGTCCAATTTACTGCTTTGCAAATGACGTTGAAACTGCGGCTGCGCTTGTTGCAGCATGATCGCCGTTGCCGCATCCTGCGGGTCATAACCCACTGTTAAATCCAGAACAATGGCCAGGTCTTCAATATGCCTCGCCAATGGCCCGCCGACATCCGGCGTGCTGGCCAGTGGCATGATGCCATAAATACTGCTTAGGCCCTTGCTGGGTCGAAGGCCCACCAGGTTATTAAAAGCGGCCGGGATACGAATCGAACCACAGGTGTCCGAGGCGGTGGCGATGGTGGCAAACCCCGCCGCTACTGCGGCTGCTGATCCGCCACTGGAACCACCTGGCACTCTTTGTGGGTGATAGGGGTTGCGCGTTTGTCCGCCCAATGAGCTGATGCTGGTGATGCCATAGGCAAATTCATGCAGATTGGTTTTGCCCAGAATCACCGCACCGGCTTCGCGCAGCAACCGCACCTGGGTGGCTTCCGCATTCGGTACAAAATCGGCCAGAGCACGTGAGGCGCCGGTCGTGGGCATATCGGTGGTGTTGTAGTTGTCTTTAACCAAGACCGGGATGCCGTGTAACAGACTGCGCGGACCGCTGTGTTGACGCTCGGCATCCAGGGCTCTTGCTTGCTCGATGGCGGCAGCGTTCAGGGTGATAATGGTATTCAGGGCGGGGCCCTGTTGATCGTATGTCTCAATACGCGCCAGCATGTGCCGGGTGAGGATTTCCGCTGACAGGGAGCCGTTGGCCATCTGCTGCTGCAGGCTGAGAATGGAATGCTCACCCAGGTCGGCAGTGGTTGCGGACGGCGCATGCTGCGCTGGTGGCAAAGGCAAATTGCGTTCGGCCAGCTCACGACGCAGACGATCCGGGTAATCGGTAATAATGCCATCAACACCCAGATCCAGCTGGTGCGCCATGGTGGCTGTATCATTGATGGTCCAGGGGATGACTTTCATGCCCAGTGACCGGGCCTGCTGCACCATCTCGCGGGTGGTGAAGGCTTCGTAGTTCGGGTCGTTGACGGTGCCGTCCTGTGGATGGCCGTGCACTGGCGAAATGGCATCCGCGCCAAAAGAGGCGGCGGCCGCCGGCAGATTGCAGTCAAAATCGTCCATGTCGATGCCGCCCGTCCACGGCGATGCGCCGGGCATGCCGCACTGCAAAAAGGATTGCGCGTTGGACAACGCAATAATCGGCAGCTGCGGCGCCAGTTCGCGCACCCGCATCAGGGCACCCCAGTCGAAGCTCTGTATGGTCACCTGATCCTGAAAGCCATGACGGAATATCTGATCAATCACCGCCTGCACAAACACCTCACGCGGTGCGGTTTCGTGCGGCGCGCCCGCTTCCACCTTGGTCTCAATGTTCAGCATCACATCAAAGGCGCGATAGCGTTTGACCAGATCAAACACCTCGCTCAGCAGCACCATGCGCGCACCGGGCACTGTTTGCTGCGCCGGATGAGCCGCCGCCTGCTGGGTGCCGCAATCCAGCGTGCGAACCTGCGCCCAGCGCAGATCCTTGATGTATTTGCCCACATAGGGGAATTGTGGATCACCCGGCGTGGCCGCTTCGGTATCCAGGCAGCGATGTGCCAGCACCTGCCGGTCATGGGTCACGACCACATAGCCATCAGCCGTTACCTGCGTGTCCAGCTCCAGCGTACTGACCCCCAGCTCCAGGGCTCTGGCAAAAGCCTGCAGCGTACTTTCGGTGACCAGGCCAATGCCGCCACGGTGCGCCTGCAGGTCGAAGGACCGGGCGTTGTTCGATTGGGCGTGCGAGGCTGGCTGGGTGCTGGCAGCCAGGCAAAATACCAGACCCGCTGCCAGAAATGACGCAGAGAGACGCATTATCGGAGTCTTTATGTAATGGGCTTGCTGGCGACTATAGTATTTTTGGAACGTGCTGCGCCAGCCCCACTTTAAACCGCTGCCTCACTATTACGGTCGAACGGCAATCTCGTTTCTGACTTCTGTGACGCCATTAACGCCACGTGCGATCGACTCCGCCGTCGCCTTTTCGGTGTTGGTGGTGGCAAAACCTGACAACATCACCGTGCCATTCAGCGTCTCAACGCTGATGCTGGTACCGGACACCTCTGAGTCACTGAGCATGCGCGCCTTGACCTGTGTTGTGATGGTGGCGTCATCTATATAACCACCAACAGTCTGTTGATCGCGCGCGACCGAGCAACTGACAGTGGCGGAGAGGATAACCAGGGATGTGATAACGGCGGTCAACGAGGTATGCAATGACATGATAAAGCTCCTTTTTTCGGGGGGGAGTGGTTGGCAACAAGCGCACATTAGCGTTGCGAGGGGTTTCTGTCTGTGCGCTATAACACGCAGTGGGAAGTTCTGGGCGTAGCAGTGCTAGTGGGATTTTCAGCAACAGATAATTTTTTGTGCAAAGTCGCTGATAGCCGTCTATATCAGTATTGCAGGATTCATTAATACACAGGGAGATAGTGTGATGAGAGAGTTGAGTGTGCAGGAAGTTGGGATGGTGGGTGGTGGTAACGATAGTCCGCCAGAGACGATGAGTGTGCAGTGTTTTGTGTCGTTGGTTGCGTTCGGGGTTTCTCCATTTTTCGGCCCTGGAGCCGTGTATGGTGCAGCAATTAATGCGTTTACCAACTGCTATGGAACTGATTTCACTTCCTAATCAGGCTTCATAATAAAGCGCTGGCTCGATAGTGGGAGGAAATTGCCGTCGAGCCGGCGCGGATTTTGGGGTGTACAAATGTTCAAAAAGATTTTTGAAAGGATGTTTTACTCGGAGCTACGATATGCCGCATCTAAGAACTTTCAAGTCAATCTGACGGTTATGTTCGTTGGCTGTCTGATGCTTACGTCGTTGTCTTTGTTTGTTACCAAGGATGGTGGTTTTGGAGTGCTTTTTGCTGGACTATTGTTCTGGCATCGGTACGTGATGTTGAAGGTGTCAAAAGTCTACCTTGAGGCCGATCCTTCGAGAGCAACTGCTGGCAAAACTGGTTCGAACAATGCCGACACATAGCTCAGAAAGAGAGGCCAGAGAATTCCGCCACCAGCAAGCGCTGAGGTTGGCCTCACGAGGCCCTAACGCGGTGTGGCTGCACCTGCTTTTGCCGCTGACTCTGCTGATAGGCGCTACTGTGTTGGTCGGCGTACCGATATTGGCTGCCAATTTTGCTCCGCCGCTGTTGTCAAAGCTGGCTATGATCTATCTCGATTGGTGCGCTCCGGTATTTATCGTGTTCGCTCTTTCTTTTCAGCATTGGGCCAGCAAACGATTGCTGGCACCCTACCTGGAGCAAGTGTCCCGGGAAGAGACCTAGGTTAGCATTCATGACAGCTGATTAAAGGCGACAAAGCCAGCCTGGATGTGTTCCAAAAGCCAACACGCCATCAGCATCAAATGATTCGGGCCGGTACTCAGGCATCCGCCTCGTCAGAATCCCGAACAGTCCTGATACCGTCAACCAGCTCATTGGCAGCGCTGACCGACGGGCGTTTGAGTTTTACGCGCAGCTGCCCACCGCTGGCGCCGGGGGCATTGCCGAATACGCGCATGTTTTTACCCTGAAGAACCAGGTCGGCGCCCCAGAGTTTTTGCTCAACGCGTGCAGAAGATAAACGGTCCAGCGGAATATCCACCACTTTCACGCCGGTCTTTAACACGCCCAGCACGGCGTCGACCGTCTGATATTCCAGAATCAATTTGTCATCTTCCAGACTCAGCATACCGGAGGTTTCTGTCATGCCCATGGAATCACTGGTGGTGAACAGCACGCGGTCTTCGGTGTCAGCCAGGGTGTCCTGACGGCTGTTCATGAGCTCGCGTGTGCGCTGTTCAGCCATCTCGACAAACTGCGGTGCATAGCGAAGTCCGGCGTAGTGGCCGAGCAGAAACAGGCCCCAGCCGAATACCACGTACATGGCCCAGAAGGTATCGGCACCACTGAACAGATTGATAATGATCAACAGCAGGTTGATGGCGGCAAAGATAAACGTATGACTTTTGAAGCGTCTCCATAATGCTCGTTCCTTGTCGCGGGTGAGTTGTTCTTCCTCCAGCAGGTGCACAGCCCGGTCAATCTGCTCACTGTCCACGCCCACGTCTTTGGCAATAACCAGCAGTTCGTCGTAGTCAACCGAGTTGCCGCTGTGCCGGCGACTTTCATCCTGCAGGCTCAGGCGAATGATATCGGCGACCTCGTCACTACTGAATCGGCGATCCGGGTTATGTTTTTTCTGGTTGCTCTCGCTGGAATCCATGGATGATTCACTCCTGTGCTGTCAGCGTCTCAAGAAATATGGTGTCGAAGCCAAAAGCTGCAAAAACTTTGCCAGTTCCGCGCGCTCCCGCTGGAGCCCGCATTCTACGGGCACCTGCATCGGTTGCCAGATGGCTGCCAGGGTCGGCCCCCTTGGTGTAATCGACGATTATTTGGTCAATCTGGCAGGCCAGCCCGAGTTGTCTTTGCTGCCATCCGGTTAAGGACGGTCTGCGGGGCTCTGCGAGCGCACGCTTTCCGCCTGCC
Source organism: Pseudohongiella spirulinae (assembly GCF_001444425.1). Taxonomy (NCBI): domain Bacteria; kingdom Pseudomonadati; phylum Pseudomonadota; class Gammaproteobacteria; order Pseudomonadales; family Pseudohongiellaceae; genus Pseudohongiella; species Pseudohongiella spirulinae. The sequence goes on along the minus strand of NZ_CP013189.1, from coordinate 2,736,234 downwards.
GGATCAGACCCGACTGTGTCACTGTATACATCGGCTTGATGGGCAGGCCTGCGGCACGCAGTGCGCGTGCAGTCCACATGTTAGATGTGTGAGGCAATATATAGATACCTCTGGCTGCGAAGAACGCACTGTGTCCGTATAAACCCGCTTGTCGGTAGATCGCCTGACCCTGCTCGTCCGTCTGCAGATGATCTGCCAGAAATTTGCCAAGTGCCATCATGCCACCTTCGGGCAGTGGCAACGATAGGGTGTGGCTGTGTGGAAAACGCTGCTCAACCGACTGATCAAAGCCCACAAGGTGCATCACGGTGGGGGTGGGCAGGAAAGCCGCTTTGAGCAGGGTGAAGACACCGGGGTCTGGGTTGGAGTAATAGCTGGCATCGCCCCAGCCGAATTCCAGCCAGCGCCCGGCCGGATAGTGAGCTGATGGTGGCAGAAAAGGTCTGACCCGTTCGGCTTCGACCACAATGCCGACGTGCCAGCCGTGCGCGGTCAGGTAAATGCTATCTGGCGGGTGCGGCGGATCTGCGGGGTAGACATCGTTTGCGGGTACGAGACAGGCGGTCAGCAACAAATGCGCTGCAGTAAGCAGGCACAACAGAATGCGGTTTGTTGAGAATCGGCGTGAGCACATGTTGCCAGCTTACCCTGTTTCTGGCCGCTATTGAAAAGCATGTGAGCGACATGGGACGAGCGCCTTAAACCAACACCCGCCCCCCGTTACCATCCGGCACGCACCGCGCATGGTACTGCCAGTGCTGCGCCACCGACTCAGGTGTTAACACCTGCTCGGGCGTGCCGCAGCGCGCTAGCTGGCCCTGGTGCAGCACACTGCAGCGGTGAGCATAACGCAGTGTGTGGTTCAGGTCGTGCAGGATGGCGACCACGCCATAACCTCGCTCCTCGCAGAGTTCCCGCACCAGGGTAAGCAGATTGTGCTGCTGATTGAGATCCTGAGCCGAGGTGGGTTCATCCAGCAACAGGCAGGGCGACTGTTCGGCCTGGCTGATCTGCAGCAGCACGCGGGCCAGATGCACGCGCTGCTTCTCTCCGCCGGACAGGCTGGGGAAGGGTTGCCCGGCCAGCGCGGCGCTGTCGGTCAGGGTCATCATGGCGTTGATGGCGGCGGGCAGATCGCGCCAGCTCAGACTCAGCGGCGTGGCACCCAGCGCCACAACTTCAGCGGCCGAGAAGGAGAAATTGAGCTGGCTGGATTGTGGTAGCACGCCCAGGTGACGGGCACGTTCAGTGGCTGGCCACTGCGAGAGTTCACGGCCATGCAGCATGATGTTGCCGTCGTGCGGCAGTTCACCAGCCAGGCAGCGCAGCAGGGTGGATTTACCGGCGCCGTTGCAGCCGAGCAGGGCGTGCAGCTCACCGGCCTCGCTGTGCCAATGATCGATACTCAGGTCGAACTGACCTTGTTGAACGGAAACATCATGCAGAGTCAGCATCTCAGAAGCGTCCTTTTAGTTGTCGCAGCAGCAGAATGAAAAACGGCGCGCCCAGCAAGCCGGTGACGATGCCGACCGGTAGTTCGGCGGGAGCGACCAGTACGCGGGAGATCAGGTCCGCCAGCAACAGCAGCAGCGCACCCCCCAGGGCGGACAAAGGCAGCAGGCTGCGATGATCGGGGCCGGTCAGGGTGCGCACCAGATGAGGAACGACCAGTCCGATAAAACCGATCACCCCGGCAGCGGCGACTGCCAGTCCCACACCCAGGGCCACCAGCAGAATCAGCTCGCGCTTCATGACTTCCACGTCAATGCCCAGGTGGCGTGCTTCGGCTTCCCCGAGCAGCAGGGCGTTAAGCGCGGCGGCGCGTTGATTGAAGCGAATTGTCAGCAGCACGGCAGCGGCGGCCAGCAGCGAAAGGCGCCAGGTGTCTGCGGCGGCCAGTGACCCCATCTGCCACAGGGTGACATCACGCAGCCGGGCATCATCGGCCAGATAGCTGAGCAGGCCGATCAGGCTGCCGGCCAGTGCTGAAATGGCGATACCGGCCAGCAGCAGAACCAGTACTGAGGTTCCCAGCGGGCTGCGTGCCAACTGATAAACCAGCAGGCTGCAAATCAGTCCGCCGCCGAACGCGCCTAGTGGCACACTCCAGACAGTCATGGCTGAGGTAGAAAAGAAGATGGCCAGCACAGCACCAACGGCGGCACCGGCCGACACGCCGATGATGCCCGGGTCGGCCAGTGGATTACGGAACATACCCTGCATGACGGCGCCACACTGGGCCAGCAGGGCGCCCACCAGCATCGCCAGCAACGTGCGGGGCAGGCGCAGCTCCCAGACCACGGCCTGCTCATGCGGTGCCAACGCGCTGCTGCCCAGTCCGGTCAAGCGCTGGCCAATAAACAGCAGGGCATCGACCATCGGCACGGACATGGCACCGGTCACTACCGATGCCAGCATGGCGGCCAGCAGCAAAGTTGCCAGAATCAGTATCGATGATAGTAGAGGTACCCTGAGCATTCTGAAAGAACCGTGAGTCAGGGTTGCAGAATATTTTTAATGCGCAGCGCCTCATCCAGTGCCGCCAGGCTGATGCCACCGACCAGCGCATTAGGATCAACAAGCAGCAAATAACCCTTTTCGTGGGCGCTGCTGAAGCGGAGCACTGGCATATCTGCAAGCAGCGCTGCGGCTCCACCGCCCTGTGTGTCGGCGAACAGCAAAAGATCCGGCTGCATCTCCAGCACGGCCTCCGGTGACAGGCTGCGATAGCCTTGATAGTCGGCCAGGTTGCTGGCGCCGATCAGCTCAACAAAGGCATGGCCAGCCGTGTCTGAGCCGGCCATGCGCAGTTTGCCGCCTTCTGCACGTAGCAGAAACGCGGCACTGAGCGGTTTGTTGTTGGTGTCATTTTGAAGTTGCTGCTGTATGTTTTCTAATTCTTGCAGTAAGTCTTTACTCTCTTGCACGCCCATAGCTGCTGACAAAGTTGTGATATTGGAAGCCAGTTCTCCGACCGTCAGAGGGGTATTAAGCTGCAGCAGCGGAATCCGGGCCCGGGACAGCGCATCGACGACATGCGGCGGGCCCATGGTGTCAGAGCCGATAATCAGATCGGGCGACAGCGCCATCAAACCCTCAGCCGCTAATGCCCGGTGGTACCCCAGACGCGGTAGTTGGTGATCTATAAAGGTTTGACTGCTGTCATCAACGGCGACCAGCCGATCAGCCACTCCCAGTGCAATCAGAATCTCGGTGGCGCCAGCATCCGTGCTGATCAGTCGTTGCGGCGAATCTGCCGACAGGGTGTCTGCCTGAATAGAAGGCAACATCAGTGTTGTCAGGCAGATCAGCAGCAGGGTGCTGGTTCGGGCTGTATCTGTAAGTCGCATGGTGTCCTCGGTGTTCAGTTCGGCGCTTGATTTGTTATTGTAAATATAAATGATAATAGTTCGTATTTACAACAAAAGAATCTGCTGGTAATTTATAGGCCACGCTAACCATGCTGAGGAAGGAACAATGACAGATGCTTTTCTGCCACAGGATCAGGTGCTGCCGCTGCTGAAGAATCTGACCACCTTGGGTGATATGACCACCATTGTGTTCAGTGGCGGTTGCGTATTCGAATTCAAAGGACCATTCCCGGCCGGCGAGTTGGGAGAGGATTTTTATAACCTGGATGGCCCTGTACCTGGCTTGCATGGCCATCTGAGGGTCGCCGCCATGCACCATGTGCGCTTTCAGGATCGCCCGCATCGCGGGCGTGACAGCTACGCGTTTGTGTTCGAGACGGCAGAGGGTCAGGTCATCTTCAAGGTTTTTCTGGGCCGCGACAGCCAGGGTCAAATATTCCCGGAGCAATTGGCCGCATTCAACAATATCCGTGACGCTCTGCGCGTCCAACCTTCGTAAGGAAACCACCACCATGAAAAATAAACAGATGGAAAGCCGTCTCAGCGACGAAGTTATGCAGATGATTGAGGGGCGCAAAAGCCTGCAACTGGCCACCCTGGATGCGGACGGCCAGCCCTACGCCTCCTATGCGCCCTACGGTATCGGCGAACACTGCCTGTATGTGCTGCTCAGCGACATTGCGATTCATGCGCTGAACCTGCGCAATCACCCGCGAGCATCGGTATTGATCATCGAAGATGAGGATACGGCAGAGGAGCTGTTTGCCCGTAAGCGGGTCAACTACAGTGTCAGAGCGCAACTGCTTGATTATGGCAGTGAGGACTGGCACCAGGCGATGGCGGCCTTGGTAAGCAGGCATGGCGAGCGGCCGCGTAATCTGGGCGAACACAGTGACTTCAAGATGTTCCGCCTGATTCCCCAGCGCGGTCGATATGTGAAAGGTTTTGGTAAAGCCTACGACCTGGAGGGAGAGACACTGGCCGGCGAGTCGCTGATGCATTTGCGTGATGGTCACAAGCAGCGTGCGAGGGCATAATGCAATGACACGCTCCAGGTCAGACTGACCATTAAACGTCTGTTAGCGCAAGTCAGCTTGCGGTAACCACCTGCTATGTACACGGCACTGTTGTATGATGGTTGCCTGTGTTTGATTCGCAAGGAGAGTGTGTCCGGTGACCCATTTCTGTGATTCTGCGTTGCAGGCGGTGCAGCCCATTCAGTCAGGCTTCAGGGTGTGGTGCCATTCTATGGCCGCCACACCGTATCGACTGCTGGAGGCGCTGGCCGAGCATAGTCGTCAGTTGCAGGACGTGGAACTGTTGCAGTTGCATCTGGAACATTCCGAAGCCGTCTGTGATCCCGCCCTGAAGGGGCATCTGCGCAATCGCTGCTTTTTTGTTGGCAAAAGTTCGCGTGAGCTGGTCAATCAGGGACTGGCCGATTACGTGCCGGTTTTTTTGTCCGACATCCCAACCTTGTTTCGGCGTGGTGAGCAGCCGCTGGATGCCGCCATCATTCAGGTCTCGCCGCCCGACCGCCACGGTAACTGTTCCCTGGGTGTGTCTGTGGAAGCCACGTTGGCAGCCTGCGAAGTGGCACCATTGATCATCGCCCAGATCAACCCGCAAATGCCACGGACTCACGGCGACGCCATGATTCCGCTAAAGCGTATCGATTACGCGATAGAGATCGATTCACCGATCGCTGAACACAAACCCAAAGAATTTGCCGATGTACATCGGCAGATCGGGCAGCAGGTCGCACAGTTGATTCGTGACGGAGATTGCCTGCAGATGGGAATTGGCGCAATACCGGATGCCGCGCTTGCCGCGCTGCACGGGCACAAACATCTGGGCATTCATACCGAGATGTTTTCCAACGGTGTGCTGCCTCTGATTGAGTCAGGTGTTATCGACAACAGCCGCAAAGTTATCCAGCCAGGCAAGATTGTCACCAGCTTTGGCATGGGCGACCGTGCTTTTTACGACTACGTGGACGATAACACCCAGTTGCTGTTTCTGGATGTCGGCTATGTGAACTCGCCGGCGGTTATCCGCAAAAATCCCCAGACGGTGTCGATTAACAGCGCCATTCAGATCGATCTGGGCGGGCAGGTTTGTTCGGACTCCATAGGCAACAAGATTTACTCGGGATTTGGGGGGCAGGTGGATTTTGTGACCGGCGCCCGTTTATCTGTAAATGGGCGTTCCATTATCGCATTGCCGTCCACAGCCCGGGGTGGAAAAGAATCGCGTATTACCGCCCAACTGGCTCCTGGTGCCGGCGTTGTGACGTCCCGCGCTCAGGTGGATTATGTGGTGACAGAGTTTGGCATCGCCAAGCTCAGCGGCAGCAGTCTGCGCGAACGGGCGCAGCAATTGATAAATATTGCACACCCGGATTTTCGGGATCAATTAAGAAAAGGCATCTGAATCATGGCTAAGTCACTGGCAGACCAATTATTAAAAGCGGGCCTGGTCGATCAGAAAAAAGTGAAAAATGCGCAGAAGGAGCAGCGCAAACAGAGTAAGCAACCTAAACAGAAAAAGGGCGCTGCAACAGTGGATGAAACACAGGCCCGCCTTGCACAACAACGTGTCGAAAAGGCTGAGCGTGACCGCTTGCTGAACCTGCAACGTGTGGAGGCCGAGCGGCAGAAAGCCATGCGCGCGCAGATCAGACAGATGCTCGACCACAGTGGTTTTAGATCCCAGGGAGATATCCGTTTTAATTTCACTGATCCTGCCAGCAAAAAGATCAAGCAGATCTATGTTACTCAGAAAGAGCAGGATCAACTGGCCAAGGGCGTACTGGCAATCTGCCAGAATGACGACAAATATGTGCTGGTGCCACGTAACATCGCTGACAAAATTGCTGAACGTTTCGGCGAAGCCGTGGTGTTTCTGGCGGCCAAAAATGAATCAGATACGGCAGAAGACGATCCCTACAAGGACTATCCGGTGCCTGATGATCTGATGTGGTAGCTGGCTTATTCCACATCCAGCTCTGTGAGGTTATTGAAGCGAATCATTGATTGTAACTCTTCAATATAGTCATCGCCGCGCTCGGAGTAGCGTCTCAGGTTATCAACAAGATCGAGCCCGGTAATGGGTTCGCCTTCCTCTCTCAACTCGGCGCGTGAAATGCGCAGTTGGGTATAGGCTTCATGGCTGTTCAGGTTGAACAGATATCGCTGCACTGAATGCAAAGGCGAACCGAGAGCTGCCCCCCTCAGTGCAGGCCGTACCAAACTCCACGGCCACTGCCGTGCCGATCAAGCGTGCCGCGCTCGACCAGCGCCCGGAAATGCTGCTTGAGCGTGTTGCGGCTGGCCCCCGTCAGTTTGATGGCCTCGCCGATAGTCACGCGCCCGTGCTCGCGGGCGAACTCCACGATCTGTAGCTGCAATTCCGGCATGGCTGCAAGCACGATCTTCTCGCGCTCGACTTTCTTCTCCAGACGCCGCACCTGCTCGGCCAGTGAGCGCAGGAAGAACTTCAGCCACGGTTGCCAGTTCGGCGCCTCTGTGCGGATCGTGCCCTGTGTCTGCCGCAAAGCCAGGTAGTACGTTTCCTTGCTTTGCTCGACCGCACTTTCCAGCGAGCTGTACGGCACATAGGCGTAACCGGCCTGCAGGAGCAGGAGCGTGGTCAACACGCGGGAGAGTCGCCCGTTGCCGTCCTGGAAGGGGTGGATCTCCAGGAACACGACGACGCACAGGGCGATGATCAGGAGCGGATGTAGAAGAGCCTTCTCGCGCTCCTGGTTCACCCAGGCCACCAACTCGGTCATCAGGCGAGGTGTGTCGAAGGGTGAAGCCGTCTGAAAGACGATACCGATCTGCGCGTCGGTCTCGTCGAAGGCGGCAACGCTGTTCGAGTTGGTCTTGTAGTTGCCGCGATGCCAGGTGTCCTTCTCGCTGTGGCGCAGCAGAATCTGGTGTAACTGTTTGATGTGGTTCTCGGTGAATGGTATGTCCTGCCACGACGAGAACACCAGGTCCATCAGCTCGGCGTAGCCGGCCACCTCCTGCTCGTCGCGGGTGGCGAAGGACTTGATCTCCAGGTTCGACAGCAACTGTTCTACTTCTCGGTCGGACAGCTTGCTGCCCTCGATGCGGGTTGATGAGCCGATGCTCTCGATGGTGGCTACGCGGCGCAGGGCCGACAGCCGATCGGGCGCGAGCGTGCCTAAGGCGCGCCAGGCGCCCTTGAACTCGTCGATCCTGGCGATGAGACTCAGGATCTCCGGGGTGATCTGGATGGTGTCGGTTTTCAGCATGAACCAATACTACACCCATTTACACCCATTTTCGAGATGCATCCATTAAAACGCCCATTTGCACCCAATTTGCCAGAGTTGGGATCTTGCGGGGAAAGACCGACCTATTCGCCGCAGGAAATGCCGCGAATAGGCTTCTGCAAGGAGATCGCTTGGCTCTCGGGCCCAGGTTCCTGAGGCGCTGCGGCCGGGTGCGCTACTTCTTCAGACGCGGCTTCCTGTAGCAGTTGCTTGACTGGCGCGCTTGCACGAACGTCGAGACGTTCGGTCCTAGAATGATTCAGGGTGCTCATGGTGCCCATCCGGATTGATCTTGGATGCCCTCGTTGCAGTTGTCCGGACGGCGTACTGGCAAGGTGTTTCTGGTCGAGGTGCTCGGTACGCAGTGGCGCAACTCGGGACTGCCTGCGTACCAGCTCAGCGGCGGCTATCGGTCGACGGGCGTTCAACTGGTGCATCGCAGGGACATCGAGTTTGAACTCTCCGTTGCGCTGGTTTGGCGATTCTGACGCCAGCACCAGCGAGACTACCGTTCGTTCACCAGTTTAACCATTGGTTCAGGCTGTCTGGGGACAATCATAGTGGTTCGCTATAGTCCTGTCCGCTGCCCTGTTGATAGCAAATGGCCGGGTGGCTGACGTTGTTCCTGTTATTTTTCTGGAGTCTTTAACCATGAATATTGTTCGTCCCTTGTTTTCATTAGCTCTGACGGGTTGTTTTGCGATCGCCACGATGCCAGCACTGGCGCAAACTGAGCCACAAGGTTTTTATGTCACCGCCTACGCGCAGGCCAGCCGCTTGAGCTCAACCAGCTTTGATGAAGTCGGCAATGCCAATCTTGGCGCCGGCCTCAAAGCACAATTCGACGCCGGCCTGGGTCTGGGCGGTGATTTTGGCTTCAATTACGGCAACGGCTGGGCGGCCGAATTTGAGTGGAACTGGCGCCGTCATGATCTGAAATCGCTCAGCGGCGTTGGCAGCGCGGCGGTCACCGAAGGCGACTTCGCCTCGAATATCCTGTTTTTGAACGGCCTGCGTCGCTTTGTGAGGCCGGACAGTGGATGGGTTCCCTATGTTGGCGTGGGCGTGGGCTGGGTGCAGGAGATCGATTTCGACCTCAACACCGGAGCAACCGAGCGAGCCTGGTCCAAACAGGGTGATATCGGTGTGCAACTGATAGGCGGTGCTGAGTATGCACTGAGCGATACCTGGCGGCTCACGGCAGATGTTCGTGTATTGCGTTTGGGCAATCAGCAACTGTCGGCTGAGGAAGGCGTGACCGGCCGGCTGGCAAAACCGGGTTATAACCCCCTGTCTGTGCAGATCGGACTGCGGCGCATGTTCTGATCAGGCGAATTGGTCGGGCCCGGGTGGCTGTGGCGCTACTGTTTCGTAACGCGACGCTTCGCCAAAGCGGGCCAGTACCTCTGCCTTGCGGCGACGGCTGACCGGAATCTCGCGGCCGTCGCTTAACTGACAGACCAGCCCGTCTGCTTTGCGCCGCACAGTCCGGACATGGCTTGCATGAACCCACCAGGAGCGGTGGATACGCATGCCGGCCGTGGTTTCCGAGTCTTCGACCTCCTGCAAGGCCCCCAGGATGAGCGTCGATCCCCGGGTGGTCCATACGCGCAGGTACTGCAGCTCCGACCTGACGGCAATGACATCATTGCCCAGTTCTCCGGGCAGCGACTGACGCCACAGTGGCCGCTTATGGATGATATCTGGCGCCGCCACCGAAGGCTCGATGGCTGTCTGTGAGTTATCGTTTGCTTGCCGCTGGACAAGCACTGGCGGTAACAAGCCCTGCAATCGCGGCAACGAAATCAACAGCCAGGCGGCCGTGACCGGGCCAACAAACTCGCTGAGCTCCTGAGCCAGCGCGGAGAACCCAAAATCCGCTATCGCGCCTGCATCCAGCTCATCATCAGCTGTTGCCTCAAAACCGAGCAGTGCCTGCATCAACCCCTCGCCGATCAGCCAATAAAGCGGCGCCAGCACCAGCGAGCCGAGGATGCCACTGGCTGCTACCAGCGTCCACAAAGGCCACTGCTGCAGTTGCTGGCTGCGGCTGAGTGCGTAAAGAGCGGACTGCAGGACGATCAGGCCGCTGCTGATGGTCAACAACCAGAAAAAGCCCATCCAGGACCAGGGTGCGATGAACCCCACATCCGGCTGCAGAGCCATAACCAGCAGCCACAGGGCGCAGCCGGTGCTGCCGAGGTAACGAAAAATAGATGTTGCGCTGGCAGGATATGCGCTGCGATGCACGGTGCTCATTCAGGTTTCAACACCTGCATTGGCGCAGCCGGGGTTAATTGACTGAGAGCATCAAGTGCGCTTTGCATGCCAAGTTCAATTAACAACTGCAAGGCATCAGGTTCAATTTGCGTGGTCCAGCGCAATTCGCTGTGATGCTCATCTACGGTCAGCACCTGCATGTTGGCTTTGTGCAGCGCCACGGCCGGACGGTTGATCAGGCCGTATTCCAATATCATGGCGTCGCTGTCGCGCCTGTATATACGTTCTTGCACCGTGCCCGCTCCCACCATTTCCAGTGTGCGCACGTCACCTTCCAGTGTGCAGGCCGTAATCACTGGCACCCAGTCGATCCGGGTAACGTTGCCGACAATTGCCCAAAGGTCGGAGGCAGGAATCGGTAAGCGCATGTGTTTAGTGACGGTAGCCATGTAAGATATCCTCAAAATTAGTTCAATTCTGGCAGAACAACGTTGTAGTGGAAAGCGCCTGACAGTTTCGCCATCCTTGGCGGTCACCCCGACCAAGCAAGTCCAATTCCTCCGATCTCCAATCCATGAAAAAAGGGGACTCCCTTGCGGAAGTCCCCTTTTTCATGGATTGGTGGAGCTGGCGGGAGTTGAACCCGCGTCCGTCAGTCCGCTGTCCCAGGATCTACATGCTTAGCGTCGTCTATTAAGTTAACCCGTGTCGGCCCGACGGGCAGGGCGATTTGGGCGAGCCCGGTAAGTTTTAGCTGCTTTGCGCCAGGCGCACTCCACAGCGATCCTGTTCTATATGACGATTGCGATCACTGGTTTACAGGCATCCCGGTGGCAATCGCTCGCGGCGCTATTTAGGCTGCGAGAGCGTAGTTTTCGTCGTTGGCAACTATATAAGTTGCATAGATTGATTTACGAGAGTCTATACCCTCTCGGCATGCACCTTGGAGTTTGATACCGGCGTCGAATCCAAATCAGCCCCAAAATGTTCTTTCAGCTTAGCACACTATAAGACATGAGGGCGCGCTCTTTTATTTCAAGAGCTGCTGTAATTCTTTTATGTCACTGACGATGGCGACGGGTTTATGCATGGCCAGTTGTTCCGGCGGGTGTACACCCCAGGTGACGCCGATGGCCGGCATGCCGATCGCTTCAGCCATGGCCATGTCATAGGTGGTATCGCCAATCATGATGGCATCGCCCGGTTCCAGCTCCAGGTGCTGCAGGATTTCCAGCAGCATGGCCGGGTCGGGCTTGGAGCGGGTTTCGTCGGCGCAGCGGGTGATGTGAAACCAGGGCTCCAGCTGGCTGGCCTGCAGGGCCAGGTTGAGACCGCGGCGGCTTTTGCCGGTTGCAACGGCACAGTGGCGTTGGCTGGCATGCAAATCCTGCAGAATATCGGTCATGCCCGGAAATACACGCTGATGTGCCGCTGACGTCGCCATGAAATGGCTGCTGTAGGCCTCTCGCATGGCGGCCATCTGATCAGGGGTGATGCCGGGGTAGAGCCGTTTTAGCGCTTCCACCAGGCCCAGACCGATAATGTCACGGTAAGCGGCGCGTTCCAGAGACTCAAAACCAGTTGTTGTTGAGGCGTGGTGCAGGCAATCAGTGATATGTTCTACAGAATCGACGACGGTGCCATCCCAATCGAAGATGGCGGCTTTGATGCTCATATTGCGATGTTACCGATTCTGCTGGCGCACCAGGCGCTGTTTCTGGATGTTCCACTCACGGTCCTTGATGGTGTCACGCTTGTCGTGGTCTTTTTTACCCTTGGCCAGCGCCACCTGGCATTTGACCATATGGCCTTTCCAGTACAGCTTGGTAACGATGCAGGTGTGCCCTTTTTGCTGCACGCTGTTGAACAGCGTGGCCAGCTCTTTTTTGTGCAGCAGCAGCTTGCGGGTGCGATCCGGATCGGCCACTACATGAGTGCTGGCGGTATTCAGAGGATTAATGCGGCAGCCGATCAGAAAGGCCTCGCCGTCCTTTAACACCACATAGCTGTCCACCAGCTGCACTTTCTTCTCGCGCAGACTTTTGACTTCCCAGCCTTCCAGGGCCATGCCGGCCTCAAAAGTGTCCTCCACAAAGTAATCGTGGGACGCTTTTTTATTGCGGACAATGGTAGTATCAGGGACTTTGGATTTCTTTGCTTTGGCCATGGCGGCGGATTATACCTTGATTCGGGTGCGCACGCTCAAATTGACCGGGTATTTTTGCGATTGCTAGAATCCGCTGATCGATAACAAGAGGGAAGATCATGGCAATAGAACGCGGTCAGTTCAGTTCGCGACTGGGATTTGTGCTGGCGGCAGCAGGCTCGGCGGTGGGCCTGGGCAATCTGGTGGCCTTCCCGGTCATGGCTTCGAAAAATGGCGGGGCCGTGTTTCTCATGGTCTATGTCCTGTTTGTGGCCCTGATCTGCTTTCCGGTACTGCTGGCTGAAATTGCCATGGGACGGGCCACGCGCCGCAACCCGGTGGGTGCTTTTTCTGCGTTGACCAACGGCAATGCACTCTGGCGGACAGCTGGGAAGCTGGCAATCCTGACGCCTTTTATGATTGCCGTTTTTTACACTGTGGTCACGGTCTGGATTCTGATTTTCCTGTTTCGCGCAATGACGGGCGGTCTGTCCGATCTGGCAACTGCATCTGCTTTTGGTGACATGATAGGGTCACCCGGTATTTTTCCCTGGTTCATCCTTTTGCAGGTAGCTGTTTTTGGCGTATTGCTGGGCGGTGTAAAGGGCGGTATCGAACGACTGGCGAGGGTGCTGATGCCAACGCTGGCCGTTATGCTGGTGGGTCTGATTCTGTTTGTCATGACCCTGGATGATGCCATGCTGGGGGTGCGTTATTATCTGGTGCCTGACTTCAGTCGTCTGAATGGCACCGTGATCAACTCGGCATTGAACCAGGCGTTTTTCTCACTGTCGCTGGGCATGGGTATCATGATTACCTATGGCTCGTATTTCAGCCGTCAGGACAATATTCTCAACTCCGGCAAAATGGTCGCGATGGCTGATACCTCGGTGGCCTTTATGGCGGGTCTTTTGATTCTGCCTGCCATTTTTGCTTTTAACCCGAATACCAACCCTGACGATCTGTCCACCAGTAGCGTCGGGTTGATCTTTACCTACCTGCCGCAGATTTTTCTCTCTATGCAGGAAGCCGTTGGCTACTTTGGAGCCAGCGCGGTTGCTGTGGTGTTTTTTGCCCTGGTATTTTTCGCAGCCATGACATCGCTGGTCTCCATTCTTGAAATACCCATTGCCTATATGATTGATGAGTGGAATTTCTCACGCCGCAAGGCGGTGCTGGTGCAGGCCGGGCTGGTTACCACCTTTGCTGTGCTGGCGGCGCTGTCCTTTGGAATGTCGCCATTTTTGACGGATTTTATCCCCTATGGTGGCGGACCCAAATCGTTTTTTGATCTGATCGCAGATACCTTCTCTGAAGTCATTCTGCCGCTGGTTGGTTTTTTTGCCTGTATTGTCTGCGCGTATCGATGGCGGCAGGGATTTACGGATGAATTGAGTGCCGGAGATGAAGGCTTCAGAAATTCGGCCCTGGCGGGTTATCTGACGTTCTCATTGCGAACCTTTGTGCCTGTGGTCCTGCTGTTTGTTTTTGTGAACTCAGTGGCCGCCAAATATTTTGCTGTTGATCTGATCAGCCTGATTGCCGGATAGTTTGATGGTCACTATTGAACGCAGTGCTCTGGTTAATTATTCGGCCGGGCAGATGTATGCCCTTATCGATGATATAGAGCAGTACCCGACGTTTATGCAGGGCTGCATCAAAGCGGAGGTGTTGGAGCGCACGGCAACGCAGGTGACCGGTCGGCTGACGCTGGGTAAAGCCGGTCTTAAGTACAATTTTACAACTCGTAATTCCGTTGTGCCCGGTCGATCCATGGATATGGAGTTACTTGACGGACCGTTTAAGAGTTTTGATGCGACATGGCACTTTAAACCACTGTCTGAAACGGCCTGCAAGGTTTCGCTGGTGATGCATTTTGAATGGGCGGGCGGATTTCTGGGAGCAGCCATGGAAAAGCTGTTTCAGCACTCGGCCAATTCACTGGTTGATGCTCTGGTTGACAGAGCAGGTAAATTGTATGGCTGAAATGATGGATATCTGTGTGGTTTACGCGCGGCCAGATACGCAGCAGCAGGTTAATCTGCAATTGCCGCCGGGCAGCACCGCGCAGCAGGCTTTGCAAGCCAGTGGATTGCTGGAGCAATGGCCCGAGATTGATCTGAGAAAAAACCGCATTGGTGTTCATGCCAGGATTCTGGATGGGCGGGTGAATCCTTCACCTGAGCACTATGTGTTGCAGCACCTGGACCGTGTGGAAATTTACCGTCCGCTGCAGATAGACCCTAAACAGGCGCGACTTCTGAGAGCCGAACGAGCCAAAGCAAGACATAAAAGAGTGCAGGAAAATCATGAGTCAGAGTGACAAAGACAGTCTTTTTAAGCGACTGGAAAAAGGCCTTCGGGAATTCTACGTGGCGCCTTTCCGGCAGTCTTTTGCCAGGGCACAGCGCGACGAAGAAGATCTGTTTATGTTGATGGTGTTTGCCGAGACTCTGGGTGTGCCTAATCCGGCTGCTTATTACACCCTGGAACTGTTGCCGGTTGTATATGAGCGTTTCCATGAGTGGCACAAGCGCATGGGACTGGATCACTCTCCATTGGATCATATCAAATGTTGTTAGAACTGGCCGGTTCACGGCGTATATTGTTTTTTGGTGGCAAGGGCGGTGTTGGCAAAACAACAGTATCGGCTGCGACTGCTGTGGCAATGGCGGAAACTGGCAAACGCGTCCTGCTGGTATCCACTGATCCTGCGCACAACCTCGGGCATTTATTTGGACGTGAGATAGGTCCCTCCCCGGTTAAGTTGGCTGAGGGCCTGGACGGACTGGAGTTGGATCCTGATCGTACTGTGGATCAGCACCTGGAAGAAGTTACGGCGGCACTGCGGCGAATGATGCCAGCGCATCTGGGCTCCGAAATTGACAAGCATATCTCGTTATCGCGTGATGCCCCTGGCATGCAGGAGGCTGCCATGCTGGAGCGGATTGCAGAAGTTGTCGAACTGAAAAGAGAATATGACCTGATTGTCTTTGACACTGCACCATCGGGGCATACCGCTCGCCTGATGGCACTGCCTGAGATGATGTCGGCCTGGACGGAGGGTTTGATTCGTCAACGAGAGAAGGCCGACAGTTTCAGTGCTGTGCTGCAAAGCCTGTCGCGCGATAGCAGCGTGGGTGAAAAGGCCTTCGGTGACGAGCCAGCCAGGCAGGATGAGGACCGAAACAGTCGTATTAGACGACTGCTGAACCGGCGCAAACAGCGCTTCGCCGGGCTGCGTGAAACCATCGCTGACCGGCGGCAGACTGCTTTTGTTATTGTGCTGGCGGCCGAGCGCTTGCCGGTGCTGGAGACGATAGAGTTAAATGCACAGTTGCTGCGCGCCGGCGTTGATGTGGCCGCTCTGGTGGTTAACAAGCGCTTGCCGGAAGGCCTGCAGGGTTTCCTGGCGGAGCGCAAGGCTCAGGAGGAGATTCATCTGGCTACTCTGCATGAGCAGCTTGCTCATATCCCTCGTAAGGATTTGACGCTGGCTGCACATGATGTGCTGGGTGTTAATGCGCTCAGGGCATTTGCTGCGGAGTTTTGAGCTGGCTCATTGTCATCGATCTGTCAGAGGCATACTATAGGATTGTCGGTTGACAGGAGTCAGGGTATATGCAGGCTCTCTCACCTAATAATCATGAAAGGAGTAGGCTCATGCGGGAACAAAAAAAGAGTACGATGCTGCAGCGGCTTAAGCTGGGTTTGACAGGTCTGGCGATGACGGCTCTGGCTGCCTGTGGCGGCGGTTCTGAAACGGCTGACAGTGGAACGTCAGAGATCACGTTGCCAGTCAGTCTCAACGAAGTGATGGTGGCCCTGATCAATGATGCGGCAGATCCGATCTGGGCTGCAATGTGGAACAATCCGCAGACTGATCGTGATTGGCGGCAACTTGAGCGTCTGGCTTATCAGATTGAAATTGGCGGTTCACTGCTGGTGTTTCCGGGAACCGGCCCGCTGGACGAGGCGTGGACATCCAATCCACGCTGGCGTGAACTGGCGTCACAGTTAAGTCAGGATGGAGCAAGAGCCGTGAATGCTGTGCGCAGCCGTAATTTCGACTTGATGCAGCGCGCCGGCGATCAGCTGATAGAGACCTGTGAAACCTGTCACCGCGAATTCAAGCCTGATTTGCCCACGATGGATATGTTCGGTGAGCTGCCGCAATTGCCGCCGGTATCTTTATAAGGCTGCGGATCAGTCTTTTAATTCCAGTTTGCTGTCGACGCCTGCCTTCTGGCAGGTGCGGCACAAACCGTGGAATTCCAGCTGCTGACGAGCAAGAGCAAAACCCGTGTCCTCGATATTGGCGCTCAGCTCCTGCAGGATTTCCTTGCGAATACCTACTTCGTCGACGCCCCGACAGTTATCGCAGATCAGAAACTGCGGTACTTCGTGGTCGTGCTGGCAACTGATGTGTGAACATGGCAGGTACTGATTGGTAGTCTCTAATCGATGCACCAGCTCATTTTCTTTCAGAAAATGCAACATCCGGTAAACAGACATAACGGACAGGGATTTGCCGTATTCATCACGGTAAAGGTCAGCAATCTGATAGGCCGATAGCGGTTCGGCTGACTCAAGAACCACCTTCAGCACACGTCGTCGTTTGTCTGTGAGCCGCGCGCCGTGATCCGCGCAGATATGCTGGGCGCGCTCCAGTGTCTGATCGATGTCGGCCTGGTTCGATCGCATAGCACCTTATTCCTTCAGGGGTTACTTGCTGAAGAGTTGTTGGCCACCTGATGCCATGCCGCGTTCGGGCCTGGCTCAAAATCGCCTTCGTAACGCATCAGCTGTTCATTTTCGAAATAGAGTGTGATGCGCTCTTGACCACGGACGCCGCCGCCGGGCTGGTAGTTGTAAACATAGTCCCAGCGGTCCTGGTTAAATGGATCTCTGACCAGAGGAGAGCCCATGACAAAGATCACCTGACGAGGTGTCATGCCTGGTTCAAGCTTGTCGATCATGTCCTGTGTGATGATGTTGCCCTGAGCAATAGGAATCTTGTAGACGCCGGGAAATTGCGGGACTGGCAAGGATGAACAGGCCGTCAGCCAAAGGCTGATCAGCGACAGCAGCGACAGGCGCAGGGTAAATCGGGATATATTCGAGCGGGGTACGGCAATAGTCATGGAGTGTTGGCCTGAACTTTTAACTGAATGCATTAATGTGCATAATAACCCATGCGGTCGCCTGTGGTAAAACAGGCCTTATCGTCGTCATAGATTGACGCCAGCATAGCTTTATTAGCCAAGAGAATCACTATGTCTTCAGAAAATCAGGAATTACGTAAAGCCGGACTCAAAGTGACTCTTCCGAGAGTAAAGATCCTGCAGTTACTGGAAAGTTCCGAGACCCGTCACATGAGTGCTGAAGATGTATATAAGGCGCTGATTGAGGCCGGAGAAGAAGTCGGTCTGGCAACTGTGTACCGTGTGCTGACCCAGTTTGAATCAGCCGGGCTGGTGATGAGACATCGATTCGAAGGCGGGCATTCAGTTTTTGAACTGCATACCGCCGAGCACCATGATCATATCGTATGCAATAAATGTGGCTTGGTGGAAGAGTTTTACGATGAAGTTATCGAAGAGCGGCAGGACAAGATCGCCGCCCAGTTCGGCTTTGAGATCACCGATCACAGCCTGTATCTGTACGGCATCTGTGCGGAGTGTCAGAAGGCCGCTTCCTGATGAGGTCCCGACTGCTCCGTCAGTTGGCGATCAGCTCGCGTGCATGCGCCAGCGACTTTTCTGAATTGCCGCCCAGCATTCGGGCTATTTCCTGAAGGCGCTGCTCTGCGTCCAGCGTGTTGATATAGGATTGGGTTGCCCCATCCTCGGCAGTCTTGCTGACCAGCAGGTGCTGATTGGCCTGGCTGGCGACCAATGGCTGATGCGTTACACACAGGATCTGGCTGCGTTGACCCAGTAGTTTCAACAGGCGTCCCACCGTTTTTGCAACATCGCCGCCAATACCGACATCCACTTCATCAAAGACCAGAGTGGGGGTGTCGGAGGTCAGTGCGGTAATGACCTGAATGGCCAGACTGATGCGCGATAACTCACCACCAGAGGCAATACGCGCCAGTGGTTTGGCGGCCTGCCCGGCATTGGTGCTGATCAGGAATTCAGCCTGCTCAAGCCCGAATTGCTGGGGCTTTTCTGCATCAGTCGCGTTAAATGCTATGTGTAGCCGGGCATCCCGCATGGCCAATGCCTGCAATTGTTCATTAATGGCCAGAGTCAGCTTGTCTGCTGCATGTCTGCGGGCGGCACTGACGGTTTTGGCCAGGGTCAGCCATTGACCGTTCAACTCGTCGACGTTTTTCTCAAGAAGTCTGATTTCATCATTGTTGTCGGCCAGTGACTGTAGCTGCTGCTCAATTTGTGCTTGCAGCTCTGGCAGCTGTTCTGGTCTGACTTTGTGCTTGCGGGCCAGTTGATGAATGTCACTAAGGCGTTCATTGACCTGGGACAGACGCTCGGGGTTGATTTCAATGGCGTCCATACGCCGATTGATCTCGCCGGCGGCCTCCTCTACCTGAATCAATGCGGTGTTCAGCAGCTCGAGAATGTCCTGAAATGCAGTGGCACTGGCATCGCAGTCAACCAGCAACTGCTGGCTGTGTTGCAGCATCTGAATGATATTGACTTCGTCATCTTCCCGGCACAGTAACAAGAGTTTCTGCAGGCTGGCCAGTCGGGTTTCGGCGTGCGTCAGCTGATCGAGTTCCGCGTCCAGTTGTTCGAGTTCTTCTGTACTGACTGCCAGTAGCTGAAGCTCCTCCAGCTGGTACCGTGCCAGCTCCTGCTGCGCTGACTGTTCATCGCTGAGCTGCTGCAGCTCAGTCAGTTTGCGTCGTGCTGCACGCCACTGTTCGCTGAGCTCTGCTAACCGTTCGCTCTGCTTGCTGATCGAGGCAAAATCGTCCAGCAATTGCTGGTGAGTGGTTTTTTTGAGCAGAGAGTGATGTTCGTGCTGGCTATGAATATCCATCAATAATGCGCCAAGCGCGGACAGTGACTGCAGAGTGACTTGAGAGCCGTTTATCCAGGCCCGCGAGCGGCCGTCCGCAGTGATGCTTCGCCTGATCAGGCAGATGGCGGGGTCATCACCATGCAGCGTGTTTTCATCCAGCCAGTGTCGGGCAGCTGTCAGGTGGCTCAGATCAAACTCTGCGCTGATATCGGCACGCTCACAGCCGCTGCGCACAACATCTCGATCGGCCCGGTCACCAAGGATCAGGCTCATGGCGCCCAGAATAATCGATTTGCCGGCACCGGTTTCTCCGGTAATGGCTGTCATGCCACTCGAAAACTCGATTTTCAGGGCTTCGGCGATGGCATAGTTACTGATAGACAGATGTGTCAGCATGATGATGTGATTATAGTCATTGATAAGCAATTTCGCTGAATTCAAGCCTTGAATCATATCACGGCGTCCCCATATTGAGCAGATAACTCAACAGGTGGGAAATTGAGGTTTCGGAAACATGACTGAACAGACACCGGAAACGGGTAAACAGGAAGAATTCGAGAGTCGCGGTGCGGAAGAACAGCTGGAAACAGCTGCTCAGGATAACACCGAGACAGTGGACGAGGGTGGACAGCCCCGCACGCTGGAGCAGGCACTGCTGAAACTGGCAGAGGCTGAGGCGGTCATGGCTTCGCATCAGACCGAGGTGCTGCGATTGCATGCTGATATGCAGAATATTCGCCGACGCGCCGAGCAGGATGTGGAGAAGGCCCATAAATATGGGCAGGAAAAACTGGTCTCGGAGCTGCTGCCGGTTATCGACAACCTGGAGAGAGCACTGCAGGCCACTGATGACCAGGAAGATCAGCGCGTCAGTGCACTGCGACAGGGCGTTGAGTTGACGTTAAAAAGCTTTATTGGCTGTTTGCAGAAATTTAACGTGGAGCCGCTGGACCCTATCGGCGAGCCCTTCAATCCTGAATATCATCAAGCCATGGGCATGATGGAAAGCTCGACGGCTGAGCCCGATTCTGTGACGGCTGTCATGCAGAAAGGATACACCCTTAACGGACGTGTCCTGCGGCCAGCCATGGTGATGGTGGCGCGTGCTCCCGATGGCGATGGCGTCGACGTTAAGGCCTGAGGAAACCGCAATTTATTTCGCGGCTGCTCTTGAAATAGGCCGTAAAGAACCAATATAGAGCTTCAACAGTTTTTAATTCAGAGGACGTCAGCCCTGGCTGGAAATATCGGCAAAAGCGGGCGACATCATTGGAGAGGATAGTATGGGCAAGATTATCGGTATTGACCTGGGCACCACCAACTCATGCGTGTCAATTCTGGAAGGTGGCAAGGCGAAAGTCATTGAAAATGCGGAAGGCGACCGCACCACGCCGTCAGTGATCGCTTACACCAAAGATGGCGAGACTCTGGTAGGTCAGCCAGCCAAGCGCCAGTCTGTGACCAACCCCAAAAATACTCTGTTTGCGATCAAGCGACTGATCGGTCGTCAGTTCCAGGACGAAGTGGTTCAGAAGGACATCAAAATGGTGCCTTATGAAATCACCAAGGCCGACAATGGCGATGCCTGGGTGCGTGTTAACGAAAAAGACATGTCCCCGCCGCAGATTTCAGCCCAGGTGCTGAAAAAGATGAAAAAAACGGCTGAGGATTACCTTGGCGAACCGGTGACCGAGGCTGTGGTGACAGTGCCTGCGTATTTTAACGATTCGCAGCGCCAGGCGACCAAGGACGCGGGCAAGATAGCCGGTCTGGAGGTCAAGCGTATTATCAATGAGCCAACTGCTGCGGCACTGGCTTATGGTATGGACAAAAAGTCAGGTGACAGCACGATTGCTGTATTTGACCTGGGTGGTGGTACTTTTGATATCTCCATCATTGAAATTGCCGAGACTGATGGTGAGCACACCTTCGAGGTGTTGTCGACTAACGGCGATACTTTCCTTGGTGGTGAAGACTTTGACCTGCGTTTGATCGACTATCTGGCCGATGAGTTCAAGAAAGAGTCGGGCATGGATCTGCGTAGTGATCCGCTGGCCTTGCAGCGTCTTAAGGAAGCCGCTGAGAAGGCGAAAATTGAGCTGTCATCTGCTCAACAGACTGAAGTCAATTTGCCATATATCACAGCTGATGCCTCTGGTCCCAAGCATCTTGCGCAAAAACTGACACGCGCTAAATTTGAGTCACTGGTTGAAGGTCTGGTGGATCGTACCCTTGAGCCGGTCAAAATGGCCCTTAAGGATGCTGGTCTGGATGCCAGCAAGATTGATGATGTCATTCTGGTTGGTGGTCAGACCCGTATGCCACTGGTTCAGAAGAAAGTCGCAGACTTCTTCGGTAAGGAAGCACGTCGCGATGTGAACCCGGACGAGGCAGTTGCCATGGGTGCCGCCATCCAGGCTGCGGTATTGTCTGGTGAAGTGAATGATGTTTTGCTGCTGGATGTGACACCGCTGTCTCTGGGTATTGAAACTCTGGGTGGCGTGACCAGTGTTCTGATCGACAAAAACACCACTATCCCGACCAAAAAGACGCAGGTGTTCTCAACCGCTGATGACAATCAGACGGCTGTGACCATCCACGTTGTGCAGGGCGAGCGTAAGCAGGCCAATCAGAATAAGTCGCTGGGGCGGTTCGATCTGTCAGACATCCCGCCGGCACCGCGTGGCATGCCACAGATTGAAGTGGCCTTCGATCTGGATGCCAACGGTATCCTCAACGTGTCTGCCAAAGACAAGGCGACTGGTAAAGAGCAGTCCATCGTCATCAAGGCCTCCAGTGGTCTGACCGATGAAGAAATCGAGCGTATGGTTAAAGATGCCGAAGCCAATGCGGCTGAAGACCAGAAGTTTGAGAAGCTGGTGACCGCCCGGAACACAGCCGACGGCCTTGTGCATGCGACCCGCAAGACACTGGCTGATGCAGGTGACAAGGTCGATGCTGACGAGAAAGAAAAGATCGAGTCTGCTATCGCGGCACTTGAGGAAGCCATGAAAGGCGGTGAGCTGGAAGAAATTGAAGCCAAAACCAATGCTTTGACTGAAGCGTCTTCGGGCCTGGCTCAGAAGATGTATGCTGAGCAGCAAGGTGCGTCGGCACAGGCTGATGATGCCGCCGCTGGCGACAACAGCGGTGCCGCTGATGATGCTGTGGACGCCGAATTCGAGGAAGTTAAGGACGACAAATAATGTCCAAGCGTGACTATTACGAAGTACTGGGCGTCGCCCGTGGCGCGTCGGATGCCGAAATAAAAAAGGCGTACAGGCGCGTCGCCATGAAGCACCATCCGGACAGAAACCCTGACAACAAAGAGTCAGAGGATTTGTTTAAAGAGGCCAATGAAGCTTTTGAGGTGTTGTCGGACGCTGACAAACGGGCTCGTTATGATCAGTATGGGCATGCCGGTGTCAATCCGCAGGGAGGCGGTCATGGTGCCGGTGATTTCGGAGACATTTTCAGTGATATCTTTGGTGACATCTTTGGCGGTGGCCGTGGCGGCGGTCGCAGCGGTGTGCGCAAGGGAGCGGATTTGCGCTACAACCTGGAACTGGATCTGGAAGATGCAGTCAAAGGCACCACGGTCAAAATTCGCATACCGACGGCCGTAACCTGTAAGACTTGTGACGGCTCAGGTGCCAGGAAAGGTTCCGCGCCAGTGGATTGCAGCACCTGTAATGGTGTCGGACAGGTACGAATGCAGCAGGGATTTTTCTCTGTGCAGCAAACCTGTCCCCGTTGTCATGGCAGCGGCAAGCAAATCAAGGACCCTTGCAATACCTGTCACGGTCGTGGGCAGGTTGAAGAACAGAAAACGCTGTCTGTTAAAGTGCCAGCCGGCGTTGATGAGGGCGACCGGATTCGTCTGACTGGCGAAGGACAGGTCGGCGTCAATGGAGGTCCCTCCGGCGATTTGTACGTACAGATTCATATGCGTGAACATAAGCTGTTCGTGCGAGACGGCCGTGACCTGCATTGTGAGATACCAATCAGTTTTGTGGACGCGGCTCTGGGTGGAGAGCTGGAGGTTCCGACACTGGATGGTCGGGTTAAGTTGAAGATTCCTGCCGAGACGCAGACAGGCAAATTGTTCCGTTTGCGTGGTAAAGGTGTAACCTCGGTTCGTGGCGGTGGCGCCGGTGATCTGCTGTGCCGTGTTGTAGTAGAGACGCCTGTGAAATTGACGCGACGCCAGAAAGAGCTGTTGCAGGAGTTTCAGACCATCGGAGACAGCGAGGGTCAGCAGTCACCCAAGAAAACCACCTGGTTTGATGGCGTGAAGAAATTTGTTGATGATCTGCGCGCCTGATCCGGCGCGCAGAGTCTTATGAAGGCCTTAACTCAATTGCTTCAGAAGCTCGCCGTGCTGCTCTGGCCGTAATCTGGGGCCAAATTCCGTGACGACAGTTGCTGACGCCAGGCTGGCCAGGTCGCCTGCCTGGCGGAAGCTCATGCCCTGAGTGATACCGTAAAGAAAAGCGCCTGAAAACATGTCCCCGGCACCGTTGGTATCGACCGCCTTGACTGAGTGCGGTGCGATATCGATGTACTCACTGCCATCGTACAACAAAGCGCCGCGCGCGCCGCGTGTAATACAGAACTGCCTGGCCACTGCGGACAGTCGTTCGCAGGCCATGGCAAAGTCTTGTTCGCCAGACCATATCTTCGCTTCCTTCTCGTTGCAGAACAGCAGGTCGACACCGCTGCCGATGACTTCGTTAATGCCATCCCGGAAATATTCCACCATAGCTGGGTCCGAGAAGGTCATGGCGGTCTTGATATTGTTCAGTTCAGCCGTCTGTTTAAGATTTACTGCAGCGGCACGAGCCGATTCTGAGGTCACCAAATAGCCTTCTATGTAAACATACTTTGACTGCGTAACGATTTCTTCGCGAACGTCATCTACCGAAACCTCAGAGGAAATGCCCAGATGCGTGAGCATAGTGCGTTCAGCGTCGGGAGTGACCATAACCAGGCAGCGGCCGGTCATGCCGGTTTCGCGCACTTTGCCCAGATTGGTGTGGATGTTGTGATCACCCAGTTCTGACACGTAAAAATCACCGGTTTCATCATTTGCGACTTTGCAGGAATAAAACGCAGTGCCACCAAATTGGCTGAGCGCATACAGGGTATTGGCCGCCGACCCCCCGCCAGCTCGTTTTCTAAGAGAATAACGCTCGGTCAGCAGATCCAGAATGCGCTGCTGCTGGTCGGCCTCGATCAGCGTCATAAATCCTTTTTCTATACCGGCTTCCGTGAAAAACTGATCATCAACTTCAAATTCCTTATCGACCAGAGCATTGCCGATGCCATAAACATCAAAACGTGTCATTACATGAATCCTGTCGTTATATTTAAAGAGCTGCAAATGCCTTTTCGGCGGCGTCCAGTGTCAGTCTGATTTCATCATCGCCGTGCGCGGCGGACACAAAGCCGGCTTCAAAAGCCGAAGGTGCCAGGTAAACGTTATTGTCCAGCATGAGGTGAAAGTAGCGCTTAAAGCGTTCAACGTTGCATGCCATGACCTGTTCGAAGCGGGTCACGGCCTTTTCTTCAGTGAAGAAGCAGCCAAACATGCCGCCGACCTGATTGGTGGTGAAAGCAATACCGGCTGCATCAGCGCGCTGTTGCAGCCCCTCCAGCATTTGTGAAGTGCGCTGGGTCAATCCTTCATAGAATCCGGGTTTCTGTATCTCATTCAGCATGGCCTGGCCGGCGGCCACGGCCAGCGGGCTGCCCGCCAGGGTGCCTGCCTGATAGACAGGTCCGAGTGGGGCGATGCAGTTCATGATATCAGCGCGGCCACCAAAAGCGCCCACTGGCAAGCCGCCGCCGATCACTTTGCCAAGAGTTGTCAGGTCAGGTGTCACACCATAGACAGACTGCGCTCCACCCAGTGCCGTTCGGAATCCTGTCATCACCTCATCGAAAATCAACACGGATTCATATTGCGTGCAGAGCTCGCGCATTGTTTCCAGAAAACCCGGTACTGGTGGCACCAGGTTCATGTTGCCGGCGACTGGCTCAACAATGATGCAGGCAATTTCACCGCCATGGTCGGCAAATAATTGTTTCATGGCATCAATGTCATTGTAGGGCAGTACGAATGTTTGATCAGTATAAGAGCGCGGCACTCCTAATGAGTCAGGTTCGCCCAGTGTCAGAGCGCCGGATCCGGCCTTTACCAGCAGACCGTCGACGTGGCCGTGATAACAGCCTTCGAATTTGACCACTTTATCGCGGCGCGTAAAACCTCGCGCCAGGCGGATGGCGCTCATGGTGGCTTCTGTGCCAGAGGTCACCAGTCGCACTTTTTCGATGGAGGGAACCAGTTTGCAGATGGTTTTGGCAATCTCAACTTCGGCGGCTGTTGATGCGCCGTATCCCAGCCCTTTGCTGAGTTGTGTCTGTAACGCGCTGATCACAGCCGGATGACAATGACCCAGAATCAGGGGGCCCCAGGCGCCGACATAGTCAACGTAACGGTTGCTGTCTTCATCTAGCAGATAAGCGCCCTGCCCACCGCTAAAAAACAGCGGGGTGCCGCCGACACCACGGAAAGCTCGCACAGGTGAGTTGACCCCGCCGGGGATGTAGCGCTGCGCCTCTTCAAACAACTCGGCAGATCGTTTGGGCTCGTAGTGAGTAGAGTCAGTCATAAGTACCTCTGTTTCAAAATTGACGCGCCTTAAACAGATTATTCAAGGCGTGGACGCGGTTGCTGATGTCATCCGCGCTAAAAATATAATTGATGGCGGCCAACATATTAGCGCCGTGCTCGACCAATAAAGCACCGTTTTCTGCGCTGACACCACCAATAGCAACGATAGGCAAAGTTGTCATGGCCCGGATACGTTGCAGGTCCATCAACGTGGCTGGTGGCGCTCCGGGTTTGGTCAATGACGGGAAGAAACGCCCCAGCGCGATATAGTCAGCATGGTTACGTACGGCTTGCTGCACCAGTTCATCGCTATTATGACAGCTTATGCCAATGATCGCCCGGGCACCCAGACGCTCGCGGGCATCGAGCAGGCCGGTGTCGGATTGGCCCAGATGCACACCGTCGGCATCCACAGCCTGACACAGGTCGATATCGTCATTGATCAGCAATCGGGCACCATAGGTCTGGCAAAGGGATTTGAGTTGTGCAGCCTCGTTGACTTTGTCTGCAAAACTGGCGGTCTTGTTGCGATACTGGATTAAAGCCGCACCGCCGACCAAAGCCTGCTCTACGGCATTTATTAAATCACCACCCCGTTGCAGGTGCTCGTTGGTGATGGCGTAGACGCCGCGCAATGGGTGATGCGGATTCAATTCTCGGTGTCGCTCTTTTGTTTGTGTCGTTTGCGGGTTGTCACTGTGACGCGTCATTCTAGCAGAGGCATGTCGACTGTCCCAGACGCTGGTCGACGATTCGGAAAGTGCTGGCCGGAGCCTGGCCGGAAGCCATTATTCAGCGCGTGCCAGGTGAAATTCTGAGCCTGTTGCGCTGAATCAGAAATACTCAGACCTTTGGCAATGCAGGCTGCCAGAGCGCTGGCCAGCGTGCAGCCTGAGCCATGATAGCTGCCTGTCAGCCGGGGCCAGGACCACTGTTGTGCCGGAATCCTGGCATCCTGTGCGTAAAGCCGATTGATGACGCTCTCAGTGTTGTCATGAGTGCCCGTGACCAGCACAAACTCGCAGCCAGCAGATAGCAGTTCATTGGCAGCGGACTCCTGGCTTGCCGAGTCCGGTACCAGGCGTCGTAGCTCATCCGTATTCGGGGTCAGTACCCATGTGGCGGGAATGATCAGTTTTCGGTACAGCGTTAGCAGATCGGCGGTGTCGAAGTCGAAGCCACCGCCGGCTTTCAGTACCGGGTCGGCAATCACCGGGATATCCGGCATGTCTGCCAATATCTGTGCAACTACTTTCAAAGTCTCCGGGCTGTCGATCAGGCCGATTTTGATCGCCTGGATTTGGAAGTCAGCCACCAGGGTGCTGACCTGCTGTCTGATCAGATTCCCGTCGACTGGCTGAGTGGCTATAACGTTGACACTATTCTGAACGGTGAGTGTGGTAACGACCGGCAGTGCATGTGCTCCCATGGCCGAAATGGCTTCGATGTCGGCCTGAATGCCGGCGCCACCGCTGGGATCCAGTCCGCTCAGGCACAGGACACACGCTGTCTGCGTAGTTGCTGCTGTCACGATTAAAAGGGTTTAACCACAACCAGAATGACAACTGCGATCATCACCAGCACAGGGGCTTCATTATAAAAACGGAAAAATTTGTGGCTGTGTGTATTGCGATCCTCACGAAAACGCACCATGAACCACCAGCAACTGATGTGGTAGATAATCAGTAGGACCACAAGACTCAGCTTGGCATGCAGCCAGCCCTGGCGCAGATAATAATCCGGCGCAGAAGCAATCAGCCAGCTGCCAAACAAGACAGTGGCGATTGCCGATGGTGTCATGATGCCTTTGAACAGCTTGCGTTCCATAATGACAAAACGGTCTTTGCTCACCTGGTCATCACTCATGGCGTGGTAAACGAATAATCTGGGCAAATAGAAAATACCTGCAAACCAGGTGATCACCGACATTATATGGAACGCTTCTAACCAGGCCATAATCGACTCGCATGTGGAGATGTATTAACAGGCAGTCATTATGCAACCGGTGAGCTGTCGAGTACAGACGGGTGACGTCAAAAGCAGTGATCTAGTGCTAGAATGAGCGGGCAATGCATATCAAACAGATTGAGGAGATTGTTGTGATCAAGGTGGGAATAGTCGGAGCTACGGGTTATACAGGCGTGGAATTGCTCAGGCTGCTGGCGCTGCGAGATGATGTGTGCCTGCAGGTAGTGACTTCCCGCGAGTTGGACGGTACACCCGTTGCTGACGTTTTCCCCAACCTGCGGGGTTATATCGATATTGCCTTCAGCAATCCGGATGACGAGGCTCTGGCTGCCTGTGATGTGGTCTTTTATGCTACGCCTCATACCGTGGCGATGAAAAGTGCGGCCTCACTGATGGCAAAAGGTACCCGGATCATAGACCTGTCCGCTGATTTTCGCCTCAAGGACAGAGCGCTGTGGGAGCAGTGGTATAAGGAAAAACATGAAAGTCCCGAGCTGATTGAGCTGGCTGTCTATGGACTGCCCGAGGTTAACCGTGATGCCATCCGCCAGGCGCAATTGGTGGCGGTTCCGGGATGTTACCCCACTGCCGTTCAGCTTGGCTTTTTGCCCTTGCTGGAAGCGGGGCTCGTTGATACTTCGCGTCTGATCGCTGACGCCAAGTCCGGAGTCAGCGGTGCCGGGCGAAAGGCTGCTGTAGGCAGTCTGCTGTGCGAGGCGTCCGAGTCGCTGAATGCCTATGGGGTAGCCGGTCATCGACATTTGCCGGAGATCAGCCAGGGCTTGGAGAAAGCGGCAGGGCAGGCTGTTAATCTGACATTTATTCCGCATCTGACGCCGATGATTCGTGGTATTCACGCAACGCTCTACGCGACTCCCCTGGGCGATGTTTCGGCGCAGCAATTGCAGTCTTTGTACGAAGCGCGTTATGCGGACGAGCTATTTGTTGATGTGATGCCTCCGGGCAGCCAGCCGGCTACACGAAATGTTAAAGGTTCTAACCGATGCCAGATGGCAGTTCATTACCTGCCAGCCAGCAACACCATTGTTGTCTTGTCGGTTATCGACAATCTGGTCAAGGGTGCCTCTGGTCAGGCGGTTCAGAATATGAACATCATGTTTGGTCTGCCGGAGAATGAAGGCCTGCAGACCTTGTCTCTGTTGTTATAACAACCATGAGTGCGGAGCGGCTCGGAGAAGGTGATAACTGATGGCCGGTAATGTCAAAGGTCGTCGGCACTATCGAATGAAAGTTGTGCCACACCGTCCCCGTATGCAGGCGCTAGCGGTACTGATGGCAGTTGCATTATTGCTGTTCTCCATTGGCGGTGCCTACTGGCTCGGTTATCAACGGACGGCAAATGAATTGACTGCCGCCAGGGTAGTTCAGGCAGATTTTCAGCGCCGGGCAGTTCAGGCAGAAAATGAGCTGTCAGAGGTCAGGGAGCGGCTGACATTTGTTGAGCGGACCAGGTTACTTGACCAGCAGGCTGCTCAGAATGCCCGTCAATTGCTAAGCGAGTTGCGTCAGCAGTTATCGACCACAGAGCGTGACAACGCGCTGTACCGCCAGGTCCTGGGTACAACGGGTCAAGCGCAGCCTGAACTGCTGGTCTTGCGCTGGGAGGTGAGAGCCACAGATGTGCCGGGTTATTTTTACTACGAGCTGGACGTGGGCATGACCGGGAGCAATGGTGAATCAGCCGACATTTTGCTTGATGTCGATTTGCTGGGTCAGCAACTGGACCAGGCAGCCGCAATCAAGGTGCTGGAGTCTCATGCCATTGCTCTGAAATATTTGCGCCGACTCAGTGGTTTTCTGATTGTTCCGGAGGATTTTGAGCCGGACAAGGTGAAGGTTCGCGGCGCAGGCAGATCGGCCAGTGTGCCTGACATAGAATTTGAATCGCAGTGGGTACTGAAGCAGGAGTAACACATGTTTGGCGCAAAAAATAAAAACCTGGCCCGATCGGGTAGTCTCCATCATACGCTTATTTCTGTTGGTACCGAGATCCAGGGCGACATCCGCTTTACCGGAGAGTTGATTATTGAAGGTCAGTTGGCAGGAAACATTGTTGCTGATGATGACTCCGAGGCCGTATTGAGAATTGCTGACCAGGGAAGGGTAGATGGCAATATCAGTGTGCCGGTTGCTGTGGTTAATGGCAGTGTTAACGGTGATGTGAGAGCAAGCAAACAGCTTGAGCTGGGCGCCCGCGCCAGGGTCAGTGGCACAGTCTACTACCAGTTGCTTGAAATGGTGATGGGTGCCCGTGTTAATGGCAGTCTGGTCTGTGATACCAAAGCCAGGCCGGAGCCCAGGGCTTTGTTGCGTGGCGAGACCTACTCTGACACGGACTAATAGTTGACTAAAATACTCGGATATGGCCATAATTTCACGCTTAGCTTTAATCCCAACTTCTGTGGACCCGCTGTTTTATGTCAACCGTACAGACTCATGAACCCGTCATCATCGCGCTGACAGATAATGCCGCTGACAAGGTGAAAAGCCTGATCGACGAGGAAGGTAAACCTTCGCTCAAGTTGCGGGTTTTTGTGACCGGTGGCGGCTGCTCTGGATTTCAATACGGCTTCAGTTTCGACGAGGAAGTTGCTGACGATGACACGATCGTCAAGCATAAGGGAGCAACACTTATCGTTGATCCGCTCAGCTATCAATACCTGGTCGGGTCCAGGGTGGATTACGTCGAAAATCTGGAGGGATCCAGATTCGTTGTTAATAACCCGATGGCGACCACGACTTGTGGTTGCGGATCATCATTTTCTATCTGAGCGACCAGGGTAGATTCCACCCAGAATAACCGGGTGTCTGGCGCCCGTAAGTGAGCCACTGTCAATGGCCTTTTGTGCAAGGGTGTTCGCAGCCAGCCACGCAAAGGTTGCTGCTTCCACCCAGTCTGGCGCCATGCCAAGCGCCTCGCTGGAGCATACGTGCCTGTCAACAAGTAGCTGCTGCAGGCGCGAAATCAGCGCCCGGTTATGTGCTCCGCCGCCACATACAGCCAGTCGTGTATATCCTTTGCCATGTCGTTCGACAGCTCTTGCGACTGTGACAGCGGTCAGCTCAAGCAATGTGCGCTGAATGTCGCGGGGTGAGCTGTTCGCTTCGCCCGTGCGGGCCTGAGCGGTCTGAATCTGTCGGGCCAGCCAGGTTCCGTTGAAGTATTCGCGCCCGGTGCTTTTAGGTGGTGGCCGCTTAAAATAGGCATCATCCAGCATCTGAGCCAGTAGTGATTCATCGACCTGGCCGCCCTCAGCCCATTGCCCGCCATTGTCAAAAGCGGCGCCGGTCTGCGCGTTTATCCAGCTGTCCATCAGCACATTGCCGGGTCCGGTATCAAATCCGCTGGGTGTTTCATCGATATCTCGGGCCAGCATCGTCAGGTTTGCTATGCCACCAATGTTCAGCACCATTGCCGGCTCGTCAGGTTGATAGAAAAAGTGTTGATGAAAAAGTGGTGCCAGTGGTGCACCTTGTCCGCCGGCTGCCATATCGCGCTGTCTGAAGTCGGCTATGGTGGTAATGCCGGTGATTTCTGCAATGGTGCTGGGGTCGCCAATCTGCATGCTGAACGGGCTGGCGCTCTCCGGGTGGTGGTAGACAGTCTGGCCGTGACTGCCAATAGCGCTGATCTGCTCTGGTCTTAATTGTTGTGCGTTCAAAAGTTCAAGTGCCGTGGCGGCAAACTGTCGTGCAACATCAATGTCCGTCTCGCCCAGCAGAGACAGTGGCACCGGCTCGCCCGAGCAAAGAGTCAAAATACGTGATCGGAGTGAGTCGGAGATTTTGCCACTTTGAGTGGCCAGCAGGCGTGTCTCCCTGCCGCTGGTCTCAATCAGGGCGCAGTCTATTGAGTCAACGCTGGTGCCCGATATCAGCCCGATATAATAGGCAGACGCCGGGTGATTCACTTTAATTTACCGCCGGCGGCACAGGACCCATTGCCATGCTGAGCAGGCGGCCGTCTGGCCGGGATTGACGGAAGCGCTCCAGAATGGCGTCGGTGTGTGCCCGAAAACGCGGCATCTCGGCCTCAGCCAGAGTGACTGCCTGTGGCAATTGATCCACGATTGTTCGAGGGTCTTTATGAACACCAGCCACCAGAAACTCATAATGCAGGTGTGGGCCGGTAGCGCTGCCAGTGGCGCCTACATAACCGATCACCTGGCCTTGAGTCACTTTGCTGCCTTTGCGGATGCCTTTGGCATAGCTATTCAGGTGGGCGTATTTGGTTTCATAAGAGCCGCGATGCTGGATGACTACCAGGTTACCAAAAGAGCCGTTGCGAGCCGCCCAGGTGACTGTGCCGTCGGCCGTGGCGCGAACCGGAGTGCCGGTTGGTGCCGCGTAGTCAGTGCCTTTATGGGCGCGGATTGTGTTGAGAATGGGGTGACGACGATTTGGGTTGAAGTTGGAGCTGATGCGAAAAACATCCAGCGGGTTACGCAGAAACGCTTTCTGCATACTTTCCCCGTCCGGGCTGAAAAAACCCGATTCGCCCTCTGCATTTTCATAATGCACGGCAACGTGCTCCCGGCCACGATTGATAAACTGGGCACCTATAATTTCGCCGGGACCAATGTATTCACCATCCAGGTACTTTTCCTGATAGATAATGCTGAACTGGTCTCCCTGGCGCGGGTCGAGCAGAAAATCAATCACGCCACCAAAAATGTCTGCCATATCCATGATGATGTTGGCAGGAATATCAGCACGCTGCGCCGCCATAAACAGACTGTCGGCAATCTCACCCTGCTTGATGACTTCTAAAATCTCTGGTGTGCGCTGAATTGGTTCAACTTCAAAGCGGGTGTCGTGACGCGTGAACACAAAACCTTCCAGCGGTGATGTAAGGACCTGAAGCTTATTCAGCTGGCCTTCTTCGGGCATAAAAAAGCCAAGCTGGTAGCCAGGGTGGAGTCTGTTCAGCACACTGGAGCTGTCGCTGCTGCTGACGACTCGGTGTAGCTCCTGGGCTGACAGGCCTACTTTAGTGAAGATCGATGAAAGTGTGTCGCCTGGCGCGACCGTCAACTCGGTCCAGCCGTAGTTTTCCGGTAATTGGGGTCCGACTGGTAGAGATTCCCGTGTGCCATCCGGAACCGCCGGGGTGGGGACAGGTTGTGCAGTTGCTGCGCTCAATTCTTCTGAAACGGATTGCTGATAGAGTCGATCACCATGCGCTGACTCATCGGGCAGCAATACCGTGACAGCGATGAGGATCAGGGCCAGGCCACCGGCAAGGAATAAGTGATTGCGTGGAAAATGTTTACGAATGGCGCGTTGTGCCTGAACAATCTGTTCCATGGGGTTGTTATTGTCTCGAAAACGAACTTTTGGCTAATAAAATCAAACCCCAATTCTTAAGAGTTTTGTGGACGAGGTCAAGTCTTATTCCGGCTCTTGGTGTAGAATTGCCGACTTAGCTTAATACCGTCATTATGGAATTGCCTCTATGTCACTTAATAACGTGAATATTGTCGCTGATCTGGAAGCGCGCGGGCTGATTGCCCAGACTACCTCGGGGGACGAGCTGGCCTCGCACCTGGCCGAAGGCAGCCGGACTTTGTACAGCGGTTTTGATCCGACTGCGGATAGTCTGCATATCGGTCATCTGGTTCCATTGCTGGTGCTGCGCAGGTTCCAGCTGGCCGGACACAAACCAGTGGCTTTAGTGGGAGGCGCAACCGGTATGATTGGTGATCCCAGTTTCAAGGCGGCCGAGCGTCAACTTAACTCAGTGGAGGTAATTGCCGGCTGGGTGGACAGCCTCAAGGGCCAGCTATCTCAGTTTCTGGATTTTGACTGCGGACCTTCATCGGCTGTTGTGGTTAACAACCTGGACTGGACCAAAGAGCTCAGCGTGCTGGATTTTTTGCGAGGTATTGGCAAGCATTTCTCCGTAAATGCCATGATTCAGAAGGAGTCTGTCAAACAGCGCATTGAGCGGGAAGGTTCAGGCATATCTTTCACCGAATTCAGTTATATGATTCTGCAGTCATACGATTTTGCTGAGCTCTATCACCGGCATGGCTGCACTTTGCAGGTTGGCGGCAGTGATCAGTGGGGCAATATTACCGGTGGCATCGATCTGACCCGTCGTTTGTATCAAGGCCATGTCTACGGCCTGACTGTGCCTTTGGTGACCAAGGCGGACGGGCAAAAATTTGGCAAAACTGAGACCGGAACTGTCTGGCTGAATCCAGATAAAACATCCCCTTATGCTTTTTACCAGTTCTGGATGAATGCGGCTGATGCGGATGTGTACAAATTTTTGCGTTATTTCACATTCCTGTCTCCGGTGGAGATCGAGGAAATAGAGCGCGCTGATGCAAAGGCCACGGGTCGGCCGCAGGCGCAGGGAATATTGGCACGCGAGGTGACCGGGCTGGTGCATGGTGCTGAAGGATTGCAGGCAGCAGAGAGAATCAGTGCTGCATTATTTTCTGGCGATCTGTCGGACCTGACCCAGGCTGATTTTGAACAGTTGCGCCTTGATGGTTTGCCTGCCACCGATGTTAGCGAGCAGGCAGTGACATTAGTTGATGCGCTGGTAAGCACAGGCTTGGCGAGCTCTAACAGGGCGGCTCGCGAATTTGTGTCTGCTAACGCGGTTGCTGTCAACGGGAACAAGCTTACTGATCTTGACGCCCGGCTCACGTCTCAGCAGGCCTTGTTTGGTCGCTACATGATTCTTAAGCGCGGCAAAAAGCTTTTCCATTTGCTGCGCTTTAATGAAGCGTGATCGACGGGCCAGATAAAAATGACGAAGTTGTCATAAAAAGCTTGCAGCAAAAAATGTCTATGGCATAATGCGCGCCCCTGACAGCTGAAGGGTCACTTTCAGGTTGGGGCAGCAAGAGAACTGATCGACAAATTGTTTGAAAAAGCTCTTGCCAGAATGATTCAAACGCGTATAATACGCGGCCTCTTAGCCACGAAGGCTGATGAGGAAAGGTTCTTTAAAAGACAGAGATTAAGTAATAGAGGTGGGTGCTTGCCGGGGTGTTTTTGCGACATTTCGCAAAGATATCAAAGGTAAGCAACTGCGTTAATTTACTGAGTAAATTATTTAAGTCTTATAGACAGTAGTTGTGACTTTGAGCGTGATTTGGCTGGGGAGTTATTCGGTTAGGTAGTACGGATAATGTAACTGGCACAAAACTTAAACTGAAGAGTTTGATCATGGCTCAGATTGAACGCTGGCGGCAGGCTTAACACATGCAAGTCGAGCGGTAACAGGGGTAGCTTGCTACCCGCTGACGAGCGGCGAACGGGTGAGTAACGCGTAGGAATCTGCCTGATAGAGGGGGATAGCCCGGGGAAACCCGGATTAATACCGCATACGCCCTACGGGGGAAAGCAGGGGATCTTCGGACCTTGCGCTATCAGATGAGCCTGCGTCGGATTAGCTAGTTGGTGGGGTAAAGGCCTACCAAGGCGACGATCCGTAGCTGGTCTGAGAGGATGATCAGCCACACCGGAACTGAGACACGGTCCGGACTCCTACGGGAGGCAGCAGTGGGGAATATTGGACAATGGGGGCAACCCTGATCCAGCCATGCCGCGTGTGTGAAGAAGGCCTTCGGGTTGTAAAGCACTTTAAGCAGGGAGGAAAGGGCAACGGTTAATACCCGTTGCAGTTGACGTTACCTGCAGAATAAGCACCGGCTAACTTCGTGCCAGCAGCCGCGGTAATACGAAGGGTGCAAGCGTTAATCGGAATTACTGGGCGTAAAGCGCGCGTAGGCGGTTTGGTAAGTGTGATGTGAAAGCCCAGGGCTCAACCTTGGAACTGCATCACATACTGTCAGGCTAGAGTACGGGAGAGGGGGGTAGAATTCCACGTGTAGCGGTGAAATGCGTAGAGATGTGGAGGAATACCGGTGGCGAAGGCGGCCCCCTGGATCGATACTGACGCTGAGGTGCGAAAGCGTGGGGAGCAAACAGGATTAGATACCCTGGTAGTCCACGCCGTAAACGATGTCAACTAGCCGTTGGGAGCGTAATGCTCTGAGTGGCGCAGCTAACGCACTAAGTTGACCGCCTGGGGAGTACGGTCGCAAGATTAAAACTCAAATGAATTGACGGGGGCCCGCACAAGCGGTGGAGCATGTGGTTTAATTCGACGCAACGCGAAGAACCTTACCTGGTCTTGACATCCAGAGAACTTTCCAGAGATGGATTGGTGCCTTCGGGAACTCTGAGACAGGTGCTGCATGGCTGTCGTCAGCTCGTGTCGTGAGATGTTGGGTTAAGTCCCGTAACGAGCGCAACCCTTGTCCTTATTTGCCATCATTTAGTTGGGCACTCTAAGGAGACTGCCGGTGACAAACCGGAGGAAGGTGGGGACGACGTCAAGTCATCATGGCCCTTACGACCAGGGCTACACACGTGCTACAATGGGGCGTACAAAGGGTTGCCAAGCCGCGAGGTGGAGCTAATCCCATAAAACGTCTCGTAGTCCGGATTGGAGTCTGCAACTCGACTCCATGAAGTCGGAATCGCTAGTAATCGTAAATCAGAATGTTACGGTGAATACGTTCCCGGGCCTTGTACACACCGCCCGTCACACCATGGGAGTGGGTTGCAAAAGAAGTGGGTAGTCTAACTTCGGAGGACGCTCACCACTTTGTGATTCATGACTGGGGTGAAGTCGTAACAAGGTAGCCGTAGGGGAACCTGCGGCTGGATCACCTCCTTAAACAGAAAGCGCAAAGCATCTCGGACAAGTGTCCACCTCTATTACTTAATCCTGTGTTTTAAAGACATATTGGGGCTGTAGCTCAGCTGGGAGAGCGCCTGCCTTGCACGCAGGAGGTCAGCGGTTCGATCCCGCTCAGCTCCACCAATACGTTCTTTAACAATCGATGAATGAAGACACAGCTTGTTAGTGTTTTTTGTGCTGTTTGTCACGGAGACGATCTGTGATGGGCATTTAAGTGCAAGAGATAACTGATGAGATGTGTATGCTGAATAAATTTATACAAGCGCAAAATCTGTACGATGATCGAAGGCGAGTTTGGTTGTGTAATGTTGGGCTTTTAAAAGAGTCTGAGGTTATATGGTCAAGCAATTAAGCGTACGTGGTGGATGCCTTGGCAGCCAGAGGCGATGAAGGACGTGGTAGGCAGCGAAATGCTTCGGGGAGCCGTCAAACAGGCTTTGATCCGGAGATGTCCGAATGGGGAAACCCGGCCCACTTGTGGGTCATCCTTAACTGAATCCATAGGTTAAGGAAGCGAACGCGGGGAACTGAAACATCTAAGTACCTGCAGGAAAAGAAATCAATTGAGATTCCCTAAGTAGCGGTGAGCGAACGGGGAAAAGCCCTTAAGCAGTTTTAGTGTTAGTGGAACGGTCTGGAAAGTCCGGCGACAGTGGGTGATAGCCCCGTACACGAAAGCACTGGGATTGTGAAAACGAGTAGGTCGAAACACGTGTAATTTTGACTGAAGATGGGGGGACCATCCTCCAAGGCTAAATACTCCTGGCTGACCGATAGTGAACTAGTACCGTGAGGGAAAGGCGAAAAGAACCCCGGAGAGGGGAGTGAAATAGACCCTGAAACCGCGTACGTACAAGCAGTCGGAGCAGGCATTGTGTCCTGTGACGGCGTACCTTTTGTATAATGGGTCAGCGAGTTAATGTCAGTAGCAAGGTTAACCGTGTAGGGGAGCCGTAGGGAAACCGAGTCTTAACTGGGCGAATGAGTTGCTGGCATTAGACCCGAAACCGGGCGATCTACCCATGGGCAGGTTGAAGGTGCCGTAACAGGCACTGGAGGACCGAACCGGGATCTGTTGAAAAAGATTCGGATGACCTGTGGGTCGGAGTGAAAGGCTAATCAAGCCCGGAGATAGCTGGTTCTCCTCGAAAGCTATTTAGGTAGCGCCTCGTGGAATTGACTGCTGGGGGTAGAGCACTGTGTCGGCTAGGGGGTCATCCCGACTTACCAACCCGATGCAAACTCCGAATACCAGTAAGTTTTATCACGGGAGACAGACGGCGGGTGCTAACGTCCGTCGTCAAGAGGGAAACAACCCAGACCGCCAGCTAAGGTCCCAAATATCAGTTAAGTGGGAAACGATGTGGGAAGGCTCAGACAGCTAGGAGGTTGGCTTAGAAGCAGCCATCCTTTAAAGAAAGCGTAATAGCTCACTAGTCGAGTCGGCCTGCGCGGAAGATATAACGGGGCTCAAACTGATAACCGAAGCTGCGGATACGTGTTTACACGTATGGTAGAGGAGCGTTGTGTAGGCCGTTGAAGGTGAATCGAGAGGTTTGCTGGAGGTATCACAAGTGCGAATGCTGACATGAGTAACGATAAGGGGGGTGAAAAACCTCCCCGCCGGAAGATCAAGGTTTCCTGTCCAACGTTAATCGGGACAGGGTGAGTCGGCCCCTAAGGCGAGAGCGAGAGCTGTAGTCGATGGGAAATCGGTTAAAATTCCGATACCGGCTGTTACTGCGATGGAGTGACGGAGAAGGCTAGGCCAGCGCGGCGTTGGTTGTCCGCGTTTAAGGTAGTAGGCTGAGGGTTTAGGTAAATCCGGACCCTTAAGGCTGAGAGCTGATGACGATCCTGTTTTTAAACGGGAGAAGTGGTTGATGCCCTGCTTCCAGGAAAAACTTCTAAGCTTCAGGTAACAGACGACCGTACTGTAAACCGACACAGGTGATCAGGTAGAGAATACCAAGGCGCTTGAGAGAACTTGGGTGAAGGAACTAGGCAAAATGGTACCGTAACTTCGGGAGAAGGTACGCTCCTTTTGGTGAACTATTTACTAGGTAAGCTGAGAGGAGTCGAAGTGACCAGGTGGCTGCAACTGTTTATTAAAAACACAGCACTGTGCAAACACGTAAGTGGACGTATACGGTGTGACGCCTGCCCGGTGCCGGAAGGTTAATTGATGGGGTTAGCGTAAGCGAAGCTCTTGATCGAAGCCCCGGTAAACGGCGGCCGTAACTATAACGGTCCTAAGGTAGCGAAATTCCTTGTCGGGTAAGTTCCGACCTGCACGAATGGCGTAATGATGGCCACGCTGTCTCCACCCAAGACTCAGTGAAATTGAAATCGCTGTTAAGATGCAGTGTACCCGCGGCTAGACGGAAAGACCCCGTGAACCTTTACTATAGCTTCACACTGGACTTTGACACTATCTGTGTAGGATAGGTGGGAGACTTTGAAGCAGGTGCGCCAGCACTTGTGGAGTCATCCTTGAAATACCACCCTGGTATTGTTGAGGTTCTAACTCAGTGCCTGAAACGGGCACGAGGACCGTGTGTGGTGGGTAGTTTGACTGGGGCGGTCTCCTCCCAAAGTGTAACGGAGGAGCACG
Source organism: Pseudohongiella spirulinae (assembly GCF_001444425.1). Lineage (NCBI taxonomy): Bacteria > Pseudomonadati > Pseudomonadota > Gammaproteobacteria > Pseudomonadales > Pseudohongiellaceae > Pseudohongiella > Pseudohongiella spirulinae. The sequence goes on along the minus strand of NZ_CP013189.1, from coordinate 2,697,197 downwards.
AAGGTACCCTAAGAGCGGTCGGAAATCGCTCGTTTAGTGTAATGGCATAAGGGTGCTTGACTGCGAGAGCGACGGCTCGAGCAGGTACGAAAGTAGGTCATAGTGATCCGGTGGTTCTGAATGGAAGGGCCATCGCTCAACGGATAAAAGGTACTCCGGGGATAACAGGCTGATACCGCCCAAGAGTTCACATCGACGGCGGTGTTTGGCACCTCGATGTCGGCTCATCACATCCTGGGGCTGAAGCCGGTCCCAAGGGTATGGCTGTTCGCCATTTAAAGTGGTACGCGAGCTGGGTTTAGAACGTCGTGAGACAGTTCGGTCCCTATCTGCCGTGGGCGTTGGAGATTTGAGAGGAGCTGCTCCTAGTACGAGAGGACCGGAGTGGACGAACCTCTGGTGTTCGGGTTGTCACGCCAGTGGCATTGCCCGGTAGCTATGTTCGGACAGGATAACCGCTGAAAGCATCTAAGCGGGAAGCCTCCCTCAAGACGAGATCTCCCTGGGGCCTTGAGCCCCCTGAAGTGCCGTTCGAGACCAGGACGTTGATAGGCTGGGTGTGTAAGCGTTGTGAGGCGTTGAGCTAACCAGTACTAATTGCACGTGAGGCTTGACCATATAATCGCAGGTTTTTTTAAAGCGACAATTATATGAGACGAACTTGCATGTTCGAATCAGCGTATGGATAACGTGGTTTGTATAGATTTTAGAAAGACAAAGACAGCATACGATCTTCATTCAGTCGATTGTCAAAGGGTAAGCGGTGGTGTGTTCAAATGGACACAGCCATCCACGGTTTGCCTGACGACCATAGCGAGTGTGAACCACCTGATCCCATCTCGAACTCAGAAGTGAAACTGCTCAGCGCCGATGGTAGTGTGGGGCCTCCCCATGTGAGAGTAGGACATCGTCAGGCATTAAAATCAAAAAGGGCTATCCCGTATGGGGTAGCCCTTTTTTTTATGCCCGGGATTCTGGGCGGGGAAGTCAGCGAAGGACAACGTTTACATCGCCCACACCAACATCAACACGAATGTCGTCACTGCCATCGCCTTGTGCGGAACTCTCGCTGCTGACCAGAGCGCGACGGCTGTCGGTCTTGTTTTTGGCACTGATATAGGTGTCTCCGACTCCTGCGGCCAATTCAACATGACCCGTATTGGCGTTGTCTGTTTCAATGTCAACGCTGCCAACGCCCACGTCGATATTGAACTCGCTCCTGATATCAGTAATTTCTATAACCCCGACACCAAGATCGATGCTGGTATAGTCAAGATCCGGCATTTTTATGAGCCAATGAGCGCTGACATCCTTCTCGTCAAATCTCAGCCTTAATTCATCCCCGCGCACTCTGTCGACTATTTGCATAGCTGATAGATCGGGGTCGCGTCGGAACCAACCCATTCGTGTATTCGGCTTGATTGTGAGTTCAACAGTGATCGTGTCGTTGTCACTGGGTTCGATAATGATCTCGCCGACACTTGATTCAATGCTCAACTCCTTCAGATCCCTGGCCGAGTATTCATAGTGCTGAATTTCATCGGCGCAGGCCAGACTTATGGAAGCTGCCAGAAGGACAAAAGTGGCAAGAGTTCTTGGGATGATCATGTTGCTGCTCCATGCTGATTAGTTTGTGAATATTGCTTGTTACGAGACTTGATAGGGTAGCAGCAATTAGCATGCCATTTTTATAATTATATAAAATACAATGGGTTATATGCTCTTGCATGTCTCTTCATTGAATTTGGCGCTAATAATTAATCAATTTAGCTAACAAGTATAGTGATCGGAGTACGTTCGTAAGTTTTGGAATATGACTTTCGGGGTATTGCTTTTGCTGAAAAACGAATGTATTCATGAAAGGTCTTATAAGCAAACTGGCAGGGTACCCTGTGGTGATCTACCTGTCCTAATTTCTCAAAAGTAATACTGTAGGAGAATTACAATGACTGACCTCAGTAGACTGCTGCGCCGCTCGATAGTGGCCATTAGTGCCGGAGCGGTAATATCGCTGGCAGCAGGGAGTGCATTGGCGCAGGACCGAGTCGGTGACTTTGCCTTGCTGGACCAGGATGGCACCTATCACAACATGAGTTGGTACGATAACAACAAGGCCATTGCACTGTTTACACAGGTCAATGGTGACGCAACGAGCCTGGCATCTATTGCACAGATTGAAAAGTTGCGTGCTCAATACGAAGAGCAGGGCATTGTCTTTATGATGCTGAATCCATTGGGCCAGTCGCGTGAGTCTGTTAAGGCGTCTCTTGGCGATGATTTGACCGTTCCAGTTTTGATTGATGACGCCCAGATTGTTGCCGAGGCGTTGAATATTCAAAAGTCAGGCGAAGTCATCCTTTATAACCCCTCCAGCTTTCGTGTCATGTATCGCGGGCCGGCGGGTGATGCGCTTAACGAGGCAATGTCCGCGGTAGTCGCTGGTGGCCTGGATGCTCCAGTAGAGCTTGCGGTTAATGGTTCACAGATTGAATACCCTGCCAGAGACAGCAATATGACGGCCGGGGTTTCTTACAGCAAAGATGTCGCCCCGGTTTTGATACAGCATTGTGCCGATTGTCACCGCGATGGTGGTATTGCACCGTTTGCCCTTGATAGTCACGCTATGGCTCAGGGCTGGTCGCCAATGATTCGTGAAGTACTGATGACCAAACGTATGCCCCCGGCTCAGGTTGATCCGCACATTGGCGAATTCTCCAATAGCTATAATGTTCCCTTCGAGGATCAGCAGAAAATTCTGCACTGGATTGCTCAGGGCGCGCCGCGAGATGGTGAGCAAGACCCGTTGGCCATGATTGAGTGGCCGGAAACCGAATGGGCATTTGGTGAGCCGGATCTGATTATTGATCTTCCACCCCAGGAAATTCCCGCAACAGGCGTGCTGGACTACATCAATGTTGTTGTACCCATACAAGGTCTGACCGAGGACCGTTGGCTGAAAGCCAGTCAGTATATCCCCAGTGATCGCACTGTACTGCATCACACCCTGAATGCGTTGATCGAGCCAGGACAGCGTCCGAAGCCGGGTCTCATAGGCTCTTTTACGCATCCAGACCAGCCTTATATCACTCCATATATTCCAGGAGCCGAGCCTTATATTGAGGACCCGGATACTGGTGGTTTGCTGAAAGCGGGAACCACGCTAGCGCTTAATATGCACTATACAACTAACGGTCGGGCTTCAGTTGATCAGGGGCGCATCGGTCTTTGGTTTTATGGTGAAGATGAGATACCCACACAGCGTAAGCTGGGCGAGTGCGCATGTATCTTCGCTAACGACTGGACGGACATACCGCCCCATGACCCGAACTTTGCTCAGGTGAAAAGCGTCAAGGTTGGCTACGATGCCTACCTGACAGGTTTCCACCCGCATATGCACTTCCGGGGTAAGAGCATGGTATTCGAAGCGCATTACCCTGACGGTCGTGTTGAGCAATTGCTGAACATCGCCCGTTATAACTATGACTGGCAGGTTGAGTACAAACTGGTTGAGCCCAAGTTTGTTCCGGCAGGCACAGAAATAGTGGTGACCGGCGTATTCGACAACTCCGAACAGAACAAGGCGAACCCCGATCCGGACCGTCTGGTCCCCTGGGGAGAGCAAAGCTGGGATGAGATGTTCTTTGGTCAGGTTTACTGGAAGGCGGCTGACCCATCAGTACTTGATCAATTGAGGGAGCGCTTTGAGGCCCGCAGCGCAGGATTTGCTGCTAACTGATCCATATAAGCGGAACGAAAAAAGGCTGGTTGTTAAACCAGCCTTTTTTTTACCTTGCAGTCTGGAGTTTGATGCCCCGGTTGGGCATCAATCCACCAAAGACCTATTGCCGGACATAACGCTTGATGCCGCCAACAGGGCCAACTTCGGCGCCATAGATCACGCCATTGCGATCAACAGTGACACCCTCGGCAGTACAAGTACCGCGGCAGTCGGGCTGTGGATCAGGTATCAGGTACTGAACTTCGCCTGTGCGGGCGCTGCCGATTCGGATACCGCGGGTCCAGTGCCCCCACTGCGGCGCAACTGAGCCTGACTCGGAATCGGCCGCATATAAAGTATCGTTGGCATCAATGAACAGGCCGCTGATACGGCTGAATTGGTACCAGGTGTCCAATAACTGGCCATCCTGTGTATAGATCTGGATGCGATTGTTGCTGCGGTCGGCGATAAAGAGGCGACCCTGTGAATCCATCGCCAGAGCGTGCGGCTGCATAAAGTTATCCGGGCCGGTACCGTATGAACCCCAGGTCTGAACCAGATTTCCGGCCGGGCTGAACTTCAGAATCCGGGCTGTTGATCCCTCGGCATTGGAGTGCCCTTCGGCGACAAAGATATGCCCGTCCGGAGCGACCAGTACATCATTGGGCTGGAACAGATAGTTTGGATCACGCCCACCGCCAGGCATGCCCAGAGTCATAAGGTGACGGCCTTCCGGGCTGAATTTGTGCACCTGATGGCCGTAAACCTGATTTTCAGCAACACCATCGCCACGATTATCCCGGGCGTCGGTTACCCAGACATTGCCCTGCGGATCAACTTCTATGCCGTGCGGCCAGGTGATCATACCGGCTCCGAAGCTGGCGACCATATTGCCATTCTGATCAAATTTCATGATTGGATCCAGATTGGCATTCTGCACGCAGGCGCCTACGTTGCCTGAGCAGCGCTCAGCAACCCAGACGCTGGTACCGTCGATGTCTATATGCACGGCGCTGGTGGATCCCCACTGACGGCCCGCTGGTAGCTTAAGGTAGCCTTCCACAGTCTGGTAGGGATTGGGCAGGTCATTGGTTGGTTCCATATCGGGGTTACTGTAGTTCTGGGCACAGGCCGCAATGGAAAATGCGCTCAGAGCTGCTGTAAGAGTCAGCATCACCGATTTGAGGGGTTTTCTGTGATTCTTTTGACTAGTGTAAGACATGGGTGGAATGATCTCCCTTCTGTTATCTGTTTTGGGTAGATCAGGATAAACCACCTGCCAGTGTAACTCAATCGATACCGGAGGGCGGGTGCAACAGTTACTCAAGAGACCAGATGCGCTCAGGAGACAGGGGCTTTTGGTAGATCAGACTGGAGTCAAAATTGGTTCGGTCAATGCCGTATACATCATATAAAGCCTCAAATGCTGAGGTGTCCTCCAGTGCCTGAAGGTGTTGCTCCTGAGTGGCAACCTTGGCTGCGTGAACAAGCCCGGCATCCCGGGTGCCACTGATCAGGACAAACTGGTTACCGCTGCTTCCGGGCCAGCTAGCCAGCAAAGCCAGATCCCGAAATGGCTGACCCTGCTCGGGTAATCCCGCGTTGCTGCGATATAGTGTGCCTGTGTTCTTTTCGTATAACTCATCGAAAGTGCTGCCCGGCAATAAACCCGAAGCATTAAAAAAAAGGTTGTTCAGCTTGTCCATGGCGCTGATATAGCCGATGTAGACGATGTGATTATTGCGCAGGTCTGAGGTTGTGACTCTGGACATCATCTTCAGGTGTATCGGTTTATTCATTTCCCTTATCAGCGGCGCAACGTCCATAAGCGCGTTGGCGCTGCCTTCAGGCATGTAGGTCATGTCCAGGTCACGAAAATAATTCTGCAAGTCGCTGTCCTGCATAAACAATGTCATCAGGTCATCTCTTGAGTTGATAAAGAAGTCTCTCACCATGCGAGCAATGCGACCTTCTTCATCAAGCTCGCCAAATATATAGTAGTCTCCCATCACCACCATTATCGGTAGCTCGTCGTCCTGCATTGCCTGCCATGGAGATTGCGCAATCAGTTGCTGCAGATTCCCATTATGTGTCTGAGACGGCCAGAACCATTGCCAGAGATTGCCTGAAGCAAGAACAACGGCCAGCAGAATCCAGGGAAGTCGGCTACGCAGTATAGGATTGCCACGTCCCGTGATCGGCACCTCAGAGGATGCTGTCTGGGTTACGGAAGGTTCGCGCAGCGTGATGACATACTGGCCTTTTGGTATTTCAAATCTGATCTGGCTTGTCGCCTCATGCTGCTCATAATATTTTTCCAGCCGCTGCCTTAACTTGTGGATATAGACACGTACCACAGAGTCACGCGCGACATCGAAACTGCTATCCCTGCCCAGGACGTCAACGGCGATGTCAAACTCCTTGGGTTGGTGTCCGGCTCTGGCGCAGTTCAGAAGATAATCCAACAGGCGTGCATAGACAGGCGAGCGACCCAGACAGCCGCTGGCAACGATTGCATCGCGCGCCTGCTGAACTTGCTTGGCGCTGTCATGTATCGAATCGTGCATTGTTGAATATGCCGTGACCTGCGAGCTGTCTATTAAAGCGCTCAATGTGCGTTCTGTCCAATGTTGTACTCTATAGGTCGCAAGCGCGACTCCGGGTCGAAGTATTCATGCTAATCTGCGCTCTTGAATACGACAGAGTGTTGGGGTGGATTTGGCAGCGGAGCTGAGCTATTCTTCGCCGCACTCAGGTCAATCGTCAGGCAGGAAACCCGGCCTGGCTTGACCAGGCTCAATATATGCGTCACCGCTCTGGCACTATACTGCGACCATTGTTGGTAGAAGTGCGTTTGCGGCTTGGTTTATATCGGGCGACTTAAGGCATACTTATGCCACAAGGATACGACTGGGGGAGGTCATCATAGTGATAAACGAGTTGCTGTTTCAGTTCGCCGAATGGCTCTACGCGACGGAATGGAGTCGCGCGATAGAAGAGTCATTTTATTTATATAACTGGATAGAGACGACACACGTCCTGACCGTTATGTTGAGTCTGGGTATGCTGGTGTTCATCGATCTGCGTATGCTGGGGTGGGTCATGCCGACTGTGTCGGCGGTGAAACTTGCCGAGCGACTCAATATTGCGATGATGATCGGCTTCATCATTATGTTTGTGACAGGGCTGCTCCTGTTTTATGCCAAGCCGACGTATACCATCCAGAGTATCTGGTTCAGGATCAAAATGGTTCTTTTGTTGGGGGCATTCATTAATGCGGTAGTTTTCCACAAACGCATGATGGCATCGGCAGGGACCTGGGATACAGAGCCGAAGGCGCCTCGCCATCTGCAGATTGGTGCTGCGTTGTCGCTTGGCTTGTGGGCAGGCGTGGTGACTACTGGCCGTTTGATCGCGTATGACTGGTATCACTGCTATCGCGATCTGCCAGCATTCCTGAGCTGGGCAGCCGGTTGCGTGGCAGATTGAGAATTCTGAACAAATAGGCAGTTGTTAATCAAAAATTACCCGGTGCCGGCGGAGTCCGTCGGCCCAATGGAAAAACAGGAGTTCCCTGATGGAGCTGTTACCTTTATCTTTCTTTGAATGGGCTGAGACCTCTTTTCTGGGGTATATCGGCAAGACTTATGGCGGCATTTACGCCACATTCGGCCAATCGCTGCATCTGATCTCACTGGCCGTGCTGGGCGGGTCTGTATTGGTCAGTGATCTTCGCCTGCTCAATGTGATTCTTAAAGATGTACCGTCTGAAGTTGTGGCTGATCAGGCGCATAAATGGTTTCGAATGGCGTTGATCGCGATTATGGTGACGGGCGTTTTCATGGCGGCGGCTATTGCAGTAAAACTTTATTATAACGCCGCATTCTGGGCCAAAATGTACGCACTCATTGCGGGTATATTGTTTGTATTTTTTGTGCGGCGACCGTTACTGCAGGGGAATCATTCAGAGATTAAACCCTGGGTGCTGAAGATGGTGGCGGTATCGTCAATACTGGTCTGGGTCAGTGTTGCGGCTACTGGTCGCTGGATTGGTTTTTCATAATTCGCGGAGCGTGTGGAATGAGTGAATCTAGAGAGTTAAGTAAAAGAGAAAAGATTGCTGTTGCCAGCTCTGCCGTCATTATTGGTGCCGGGATAATCTACTGGTCTTTTCAGGTAATGAACGTTATCGAGCTGCTGAGACTGGCTTACGGATGAGTTCGGCAAACTTCGTGTCCGGGGCAAACTGATGTTGTTTCAGGTTTTGCCCCGGAAGAAAGTGAGTCCTCAGAATATCCCGAGTTCCATCAAGAAGTAATCATCCATAAATAGCTCCGAAACCAGGCGGTCGAGGCCTTTGCTCAAGGCTTCATTAATGTCTTTGCTGTCTGTTTGAGTGCGACTGAAAACTACGCTTTGCCAGGCATTTCTGCCCTGGTTATTGAGGCTGAGTTCACAGCGAATCAGTACTTCCAGTCCGTCGCCATTGTCAGCAATCTGCATTTCCAGAAGATTGCCTCGCAACTGAAGAGCACTGTCGTCTGCCAGGTTGGCGTCAGACGACTGCAATGCCTGATAAAATGTATCCTTCACCAGCGCAGCAGGTGCGCGGTCGGGCAGTGAAATCGACGCATTATCGTTGTGTTCGATGGAGTGCTTGTCAGTCACGGAGCGTCCGTCAGAAAATTCAGCAACACTCAAAGGGCCGCCAATCATGGATGCCAGGCTGACGCCGGTATCGCCCTGATACTTGTAATTGATGCTGATTTCTTCACCGTAAGCAGGAAGGCTTGTCGCCAGCAAACCGGCGATAGCCAGCGAGCAGATATATCTGAAAGTCACGTTGTGGTACCTCTTCTGTTTTCGTTTTCTTAATTTAAACAATTGGTCGACAAATAAAAAGGGCTGTGACATTTAATGCCACAGCCCTCTTTTTGCCTTTTGACTGATCTGGCAGGAATTACATGCGATCAGCTGGCCAAGGTACACCCTGGTGACCAGCTGGCATTGTCTTCATGCCCTGATAAACAAACTTCTGGATTCGCTTACCTTCATAGGTCTCAGTAGTGTATATGTTGTTGCGAGAGTCGGTTGCTATGCTGTGAGGTGCATAGAACTGACCGGGCTGGCGACCGCCGCCCCCGAAGCTGACAAGGACTTCCAGAGATTCACGATCCAGTACATAGATCTTGAAGTTCTGGCCATCTGCCAGGTAGATGTATTTCTGCTCAGGATCGTTCGAGAAATCGATGTCCCAGGTAGAACCCTGAGCCAGTGTTTCCGGTGCGATGTACGCTTCTTTTACGTATGTGCCGTCAGTACGGAACACCTGGATCCGGTCTGAACCACGGTCGCAGACATAAACCAGGCCGTCGTTAGATGGAATGGCACAGTGCACGGGGCCGCGGAATTGCTGCGGACGATCACCGGGCTGGTAATCCACGCGGCCATCAACCGGACGGTTGCCATAGGCACCCCAATAACGCTTGAACGCGCCAGTATTCAGGTCAAGAACGGCAACACGCTTGTGTCGGTAACCATCAGCCAGGAATACTTCATTGTTATCGCCGTCAATCTCGATTTCGGCAACCTGTCCGAAGAATGTAGTGCTGTTGCTGTCCGGTTCACTGCCGGGGATGCCGTATTCGGCCACAAATTGTCCATCGCCGGTAAACACCAGTACGTGAGCGTCGCCGCCGCCGTTACCGCCGATCCAGACATTGCCGTTCGGAGCCACTGCGATACCGTGGTTGGAGGCTGGCCAGGTGAAGCCGTCGCCAGGACCGCCCCAGGCGTTAACCAGGTTGCCTTGCGGGTCGAATTCGAGAATTGGCGGAGCTGCGGTACAACATTCACTCACACCCATGGTAAGGCCAATTTCGGTCGCGCCACCAAACATGGAATCCTGGTCGCGGTGTACCATGAATACGTGATCGCGCTCGTCGACTTCAACGCCGATGGCGCGGCCTATAATCCACTGATTTGGCAGTGGTTTTGGCCAGAACGGATCTACTTCGAAGCTCGGAGCCGTTACCATGGAGCCAGATTGTGCAACAGCCGGTTCTTTCAGTATTGATTGCCCCGCGCTGAATGCAGCAATGGCCAGTGTCAGGCTTGCGCCGACTGCCAGTTTCATTTTTGTTGTCATTATAATCCCTCCGGGTATTTATTATTTCCGAGCATATTGATCATATGTACCGAAAGTATACTCAGTTCTCGATGCCCAGTATACTCACGAGTTCAAAAAAGGACCCGATGTCAGATGTCAGGCTGAGGTAGATATGAAAAATAACAAGATCAGGCGGGCTCTAGCGGCCTCCAACAGAGTGAAAGCACGGATAATGTGCTGGTTTTTTCTGCTGATGGCTGGGGCAGGGATGTGGAATGCGCCTGTATACGCCGACGAGATTCCCAGCCGCGTGGCAGTTCAGGCTTTTGTGCAGGCTGAAGACGGACGTCTTAATCTGCTGATGCGGGTTCCAATGGATGCGCTGCTTGAAGCGCAATTTCCACTTCGTGGTGAGATCGGCTATGTCATCTTCTCGCAGGCGCGCGGCGCTATGGAAGATGCGGCATACAACCAGTTGCTGCAGGCAGTTCAGGTCTTTGAGGGTGACCGTCTGCTGGGGAGCCCGAGACTGGACGCGGTGCGGATAGCGCTGCCATCCAACAGAGGATTCGTGGATTTCGCGAGTGCCCGCACGACGGTTAATTCCCCAGCGCTGGACGACTCGGTTGATCTGTATTTCCGTCAGGGTTTTCTGGATGTACTTGCATCCTATGAAATCGAGTCAGAAGATGCCCGCTTCTCGATTGATGCCCGTCTGGGCGGCCTGGGGCTGGAGACGACCACCGTTTTACGTTACGTGCTGAGTGATGGCAGCGAGCGGACATTCAGCTATATCGGTAATCCCGGACGAGTCTATCTGGATCCGCGCTGGTATCAGGCGGTATTCAATTTTGTGACGCTGGGGTTTGATCATATTCTGGAGGGCACAGACCACCTGTTGTTCCTGCTTTGTCTGCTGATCCCTCTTCGTCGTATCCGTGCTTTGATTCCTGTTGTGACCTCTTTCACTATTGCGCACTCGGTAACCTTGATTGCGTCAGCATTGGGCTGGGTGCCCTCGGCAATCTGGTTTCCGTCGCTGATCGAGACCTTGATTGCCTTATCGATTGTTTACATGGCGCTGGAGAATATTGTTGGCGTGAAGCAGGAACATCGCTGGAAGATGACCTTTGGGTTCGGTTTGGTCCATGGTTTTGGCTTCTCGTTCCTGCTTACAGAGAGTATGCAGTTTGCAGGTTCGCACCTGGTGTCATCTCTGCTGGCCTTTAACGTCGGTGTCGAGTTGGGGCAGATATTGGTCCTGCTGATTGCCGTGCCCGTGATTCACCTGGTGTTCAAGTACATGTTACCGGAAAGAACAGGTGTCATCCTGTTGTCGGCTATTGTCGCGCATTGGGCGTGGCACTGGATGGAAGATCGGTTTGCTGGCCTGATGGCCTATCAGATCAATATGCCGGCCATTGACCGATATTTCTTTGCCGGTCTGCTTCAGTGGTTTGCATTGCTGGCACTCTCTGCGGCGCTGTTATGGTTGCTGCAGGGTCTTTTCACACGATTTGTAACACAAGACCGTGTTGTCTAGTTTGGCGGTTAATTGATATGATTCGGCGCTGCCTGAGCGCCGGCAGATCAAAAATTCTGATAATAATAATCGGGAGTATGCAGTATGAGCGGGATTGGAATTGTAATTTTCGGGGTGGCGGGGCTGCTGTTTGGGTGGTTCGTTTACTCGAAATTTATCGCAGAAAAAATTTACAGGTTGGATCCTGACTTCCAGACACCTGCTCATGAACTTAATGACGGGATCGACTACGTACCGACAAACAAGTACGTTTTGTGGGGGCACCACTTTACCTCGGTTGCTGGCGCGGCGCCTATTGTGGGTCCGGCGATTGCGGTCTATTGGGGATGGGTTCCGGCGGTGCTCTGGGTTACTTTCGGTACTATATTCTTCGCTGGTGTCCACGATATGGGGGCGCTTTGGGCGAGTACCCGCAACAAGGGTAAGTCGATTGGTGCGTTGTCAGAAAATGTAATCGGCAAACGCACCCGTTCCTTGTTCCTGATTGTGATCTTCCTGCTTCTGCTGATGGTGAACGCCGTGTTTGGCGTAGTGATTGCCACGGGTTTTGTTGGAACGCCCGGGTCAGTTTTCCCGGCCTGGATGGCGATTGTTGTTGCGCTGATAATTGGTCAGCTGCTGAGACGTAACTACAGCTTGATGATTCTGACGGCCGCAGGCGTAGCTATTCTTTACCTGTCCATCTGGGCTGGTACCTTTATCGAATTATCGTTGCCGGAGACCATGTTTGGTCTGACAGCCAGCGCAAACTGGATCATCATCCTGTTTGTCTACGCGGCAATCGCTTCCATGCTGCCGGTTTGGATGCTTCTGCAGCCGCGAGACTTTATCAATGGTATGCAGTTAATTGTCGGTCTTATTCTGCTCTACGGCGCCGTTTTCCTGTCTATGCCAGAGATGGTGGCTCCTGCATTTAACGGACAGACTGCAGAGGGCACGCCCAGTATGTTCCCGCTGCTGTTTGTGACCATTGCCTGCGGCGCAATTTCGGGCTTCCACGGCATTGTCGCATCGGGTACCAGTTCCAAGCAGCTGGATAAAGAAACAGATGCGCGCTTTGTTGGTTATCTGGGTGCTATAGGTGAGGGTTCGTTGGCGCTGATCACGATTGTGGCTGTCTGTTCGGTGGCTTATGCAGCTAACACCGAGCAATGGCACGCCGTTTATGCCCAGTTCTCGGATGGCGGGGCGCCGGCATTCGTGGCAGGAGGTGCAGCGTTGATTTCTGGCGCCTGGGGTATGTCGGAAGGATTTGCTCAGGTACTGCTGGCAACGATGGTAGCGTTGTTTGCCGGCACTACAATGGACTCCGGGGTTCGCTTGCAGCGATATATCATCCAGGAGTGGGGTGATATCTATGGTATCAAAGTGTTCCGCTCCGGCATGGTGGCTACCTGTGTGGCTGTGCTGGCCTGTTTGCTGCTGGCCTTTGGTGCGGGTGGTTCGTCAGGCGCTGGTGGTATGATCATTTGGCCACTGTTCGGTGCGACTAACCAGATTCTCGCCAGCCTGACCTTGCTGGTAATCACGGTGATGCTGATCAAAATGGGGCGCCCAGCTTACTATACACTGCTGCCGATGATTTTTGTGTTGATCACATCGTTCCTCGCCGGGCTGATCCAGTTGGTTGCTTTCTATGAACAAGGTAACTATTTGCTGGTGGCTCTGGACTTCATTGTGCTGGTAGTCAGTGTGCTGGTTATGCTCGAAGCGGCTTCTGTTGTGAGCAAATTCCGCAAAGAAGGCGCTAAGTCAGCCGACCAGGCCTGATACAGTTCTGATCATGAAAAAAGTCGATCCGGGGTCCCCGGGTCGACTTTTTTTTCGAGCGAGCGTTACAAATAATTGCAATGTGACTCGCCGCATTAAATAATCTGGACCCACGCATTGTCTATAATCCTGGATTACCAACACCCATTCAGCCAAAGTATGTGGAAACTGTGGGAATGCTTCGAGGCCTGTTACTGATTGCATCAATGTGGAGTCTGTCCTGTGGGGAGGCTATGGCTTCGCGTGCTCCCGATTTCGCATTGATTGACCAGAATGGACGCTTTCATCAGCTTGGCCGGTATGTGGATAAAGAGCTTGTTGTTGTCGCGGCCTATCAGTCAGGATGTGCCCGGGATGATTCGGTGTTGCGGGAATTAGCGTCCTTGCAGCAGCGATTTCGTGATGCTGCGGTCAGCTTTCAGGTGCTGGTGCCTGATCCAGATGAATCGCGCAAGAGTCTGAAAGATCTGGCTGACAGACTGGGTACTGACCTTCCATTTTTACTGGACTCCTCTCAGTTGGTCGCAGATGCGCTCTCGTTTACACATTGCGGAGAAATACTGGTTGTTGATCCCGCACGTTTCGATGTGCTGTATCGAGGCGGCATTGGTTTGTACGATGATCATCCCTTGCAACTCGCTTTGGCCGCAACAATTCCCGGATTAAGCTCTCATCTTCACTACATCGTGCATTCTGAATTGCGAGGTGAGCCGTTCATTCAGGATGTAATGCCAATTAACGGCGACCCTCTTCAGTTGGCTGAGCTGCGGGCCGCCAGAGCCAGGTCGGTCAGCTATGAACAGGATGTGGCGCCGATTCTTATTGAACGCTGCCTGGGTTGTCATTCGGAGCGCGGTGCAGCTCCCTGGGTCATGAGCGGACATCAGATGGTTCAGGGCTGGAGTCAGATGATTCGCGAGACCTTGTTGACCCGCCGAATGCCGCCGGGTCAAATCGACTACGAACACGCCGATCGGTTTGACGATGTGCATCATATTACCGATGATGAGATGAGCACTTTGTTGGCGTGGATAGAGAAGGGAGCCAGGCGTAACCCCGAGCAGCCGGATCCGCTGGTACTGGCACCATCAGAAAGCAGTGAATGGGAGTTGGGTGAGCCGGATATGATCGTTGAGTTTCCGGCGCATGAGATTCCGGCAACTGGAGTGCTTGATTACATGTTTGTGCCCATCGAGTTGGGTTTGATGGAAGATAAATGGGTGCAGGCTTATGAATTTGATGTTGATGACAAATTGTCCTTGCACCACATCATTGTTTATACGCAGGATGCGCGTCAGCAGCGCCAGAATGCCAGTCGTGGCGGTAGCCGGACCAATTTTGGTGGTTATGCGCCTGGTCGAGAGCATGTCGTGCTGGATGACAGTACAGGAATACTGCTGAAGCGTGATATGCGTTTCATGATTCAGTTTCACTACACAACTGTTGGTCGTGAATTGACAGACAGGTCGCGAATTGGCCTATACTTTCGTGACAGTGCGCCAGATTACCCCTTGGTGCGAACCGCTGTCATGAATGGCGAATTCCAGATCCCGCCTGGAGTCCGGGAGTTCCCGGTGCAGGCGGAGACTGTAATAAATGAAGACAGTTATTTATTCAGTTTTGCCCCTCACATGCACTACAGAGGAAAGCACATCAAGTTTACATTGCGCTACCCCGATGGTTCCGAGGATGAGTTGTTGTCCATTCCAAACTTTCAGCATAATTGGCAAATGGTTTATCGATTGCGTGATCCGGTATTCCTGCCCGCTGGCTCGCGGATTGTTGCGGAAGGTGCGTTCGATAACTCTCGCTTCAATCCCCTGAACCCGGACCCGACGCAGACTGTAGGCTGGGGGGATCAGGTCTGGGATGAAATGTTTCTCACCTGGATGCGGATAAGCCCTGCTGATCAGCCTTTGTTGCGGAACTGACACCATGAATGTACTTCCACTGCTGCATTGTCTTGCCGACGGTGAATATCACTCGGGTCAGGATATCGGGCGTGAATTGGGTGTGAGCAGAGCTGCCATCTGGAAGCAGATGCAGGTGATCAAGGATCTCGGTGTGGGTATAGAAGCGGTAACCGGACGAGGCTACTGTATCCCCGGTGGCCTTGATTTACTCAATAAGGAGCGGATTATCTCAGCGTTCAGCGAATTGGCTCGCCCGTTGTCCGCTCACCTTGAGGTTAAATTCTCGACAGGTTCCACCAATACTGATGCCCTTGCCTGCGCGGAGGCCGGTCTTTCTCAGTGTCTCATTATCGCCGAGCACCAGCAGGCCGGTCGCGGACGACGTGGTCGGGAGTGGGTCAGCCCTTTTGGTCATAATGTGTACATGTCTCTGTTGTGGACATTCCAGAGTGGAATTGCTGCGCTGGAAGGTTTGAGCCTTGTGTGCGCGATCGCTGTTCGACGAACACTGCAGAACCAGGGGGTGGAGGGTGTCAGGTTGAAATGGCCCAATGATGTCTACCTGGATTCGCGCAAGGCGGCCGGTATTCTGCTTGAGGTAAGAGGCGATATATCCGGGCCTTGTCAGCTGGTCATCGGCCTCGGGGTCAATACCTGGCTTCCACCTGAGGTCGCCGGTCGTATCGAGCAGCCCTATAGTGACTTGCGCTCAGCGGGCCTCGCTATTGTGAGTCGTAACGATCTGGCGGCAGCGTTGGTCAACGAACTTGTATCTGCGCTGGTCTGTTTTGAGGCGCAGGGATTTGAGCCATTCAGAGAAGAGTGGATGGGTGCGGATCTATATGTTGGAAACAAAGTGGAGATTCATGCCGGAAGTCAGGTCAAGGTGGGTGATCATGCGGGCGTGGACCTGTCAGGAAGATTGTTATTGGACACCGAATTGGGTCGGGTTCTTGTGGCGGGTGGAGAAATGATGCCCGGACTGCGGCCGGCCAGTGTGTAATGCGACGGGCAATCGTCTGTCTTGTGGCGATTAATCTCCTGGTGCTGTTGTGGCACGTCATACGACCACCATCTGTTGTTACTGGAAGGGTGCAGGAAGCCGGGGATGAATTGCTGTTGTTGGCTGAGATGGAAGCGGCGCAACTGAAGTTACGGGATCGATGCTGGCTGGCGGGCCCGCTTGCTCCCGGCTACCGCGCAGATATGGATGAGGTGTGGCCAGTTATTGATGCTGGTCGCTGGCTGATAGTTGAGCGCAATGGAGATCAGCAGAGCCTTCACAGAGTCTACATTGCGCCGCCCGAGTCAGTTCCTGCTGGTGTATTCTTGACGCAGCTCAATGACGCCATTCGGGATGCTTCGTACAACATTGACAGTTATCTGGTAGCTGAAGGTGTGCTGGCTGGAAATGTGTCTCTGGGGTTGTTTGCCGACATGGCCAACGCGGAGAGAGTGCACGCGCAGCTCGAAGTGCTTGGTTACGAACCGGTGATTGCTGCAGAGTCAAGGTCTGTGGCGTATGAGTGGCTGCAGATATGGTACCAGGATCTCGAAGTGCGTGCCCGTCAATTGCTGTTGGAGCGATTCGATGCCATGGCGCTTGCTATCACAGAAAATCTCTGCGAAACGATTGCACATCAGAAATAATTCCCATAAAATGCCGCCTCTGCTTTAGAGACCCGGGAAAAAAGATATCTCGTCGGCTCTTCAGGGAGGGGTTCCCGAGCGGCCAAAGGGATCAGACTGTAAATCTGACGCGAAAGCTTCGGTGGTTCGAATCCACCCCCCTCCACCACTTATTTAAGTCGGTAAAGAGTTGATTGTTATCGAATAATTCTGGCGACAGGCGGGTATAGTTCAATGGTAGAACACCAGCCTTCCAAGCTGGATATGCGGGTTCGATTCCCGCTACCCGCTCCAATGCAGGGCTCGGTCTCTGGCTGAGAATTTTGCTCGCATAGCTCAGGCGGTAGAGCACTTCATTGGTAATGAAGAGGTCACCAGTTCGACTCTGGTTGTGAGCACCAGTTTGATTTAATGGATGTGCCGGCGCTGTTTTATGTGTCGATCGAATGAAAATGGCGGTCCTGGTCTGTGTTGGGGTCGTTTTCAGGCATGCTAGGTATAGAAATAAGAGGCGGTCACAATGGCTAAGGGTAAATTTGAGCGTAATAAGGTACACGTCAACGTTGGCACAATTGGTCACGTTGACCATGGTAAGACAACACTGACAGCGGCGCTGACACGTGTGTGTGCTGAGACCTGGGGTTCAGGTGAGGCGCGTGCTTTTGATCAGATCGACAATGCGCCGGAAGAAAGAGAGCGTGGTATCACCATCTCTACTGCGCACGTTGAGTATGACTCACCGAACCGTCACTACGCACACGTTGACTGCCCCGGACACGCTGACTATGTGAAGAACATGATCACCGGTGCGGCGCAGATGGACGGCGCGATTCTGGTAGTGTCAGCTGCTGACGGCCCCATGCCGCAGACGCGTGAGCACATCCTGCTGTCTCGTCAGGTAGGCGTTCCTTACATCGTTGTGTTCATGAACAAAGCGGACATGGTTGACGATGCGGAGCTTTTGGAGCTGGTGGAGATGGAAGTGCGCGAATTGCTCGACACTTACGATTTCCCGGGCGATGACACGCCGATCATCATCGGTTCTGCGCTGATGGCGCTGAATGGTCAGGACGACAACGAAATGGGTACAACCGCTGTGAAGAAGCTGGTTGAGACTCTGGATGAGTACATCCCTGAGCCTGAGCGTGACATCGAAAAGCCTTTCCTGCTGCCGATCGAAGACGTGTTCTCGATCTCTGGTCGTGGTACGGTGGTAACAGGCCGTGTTGAGCGCGGTATCGTTAAAGTGGGCGACGAGATTGAAATTGTTGGTCTGAAAGACACCACCAAGACTACCTGTACGGGTGTTGAGATGTTCCGCAAGCTGCTCGACGAAGGTCGTGCAGGTGAGAACGTGGGTGTTCTGCTGCGTGGTACCAAGCGTGAAGATGTTGAGCGTGGTCAGGTACTGGCCAAGCCGGGTTCAATCACGCCGCACACCAAGTTTGAAGGTGAAGTGTACGTACTGAGCAAGGAAGAAGGTGGTCGTCACACGCCGTTCTTCAAGGGCTACCGTCCGCAGTTCTACTTCCGTACGACTGACGTGACTGGTGCGGTTGAGTTGCCGGAAGGTGTCGAGATGGTAATGCCTGGCGACAACCTGAAGTTCCTGGTAACGCTGATTGCTCCGATTGCGATGGACGAAGGTCTGCGCTTTGCGATCCGGGAAGGCGGCCGTACTGTCGGTGCGGGCGTGGTCTCCAAGATCATCGAGTAATCGCAGAAAAATAATCTGGAATGGTGCAAGCCGAAACGCCCGCGAGGGGTTTCGGCTTGTGCATCTTGAAAAAGTATAGGCCAGTAGCTCAATTGGCAGAGCGGCGGTCTCCAAAACCGCAGGTTGGGGGTTCGATTCCCTCCTGGCCTGCCATTTATGGCAGCGCTGAGATAAAAACTATGACTGACAAGTCTACGACGCAGGCACCAAAGCAGGATTTGCTGAAGTGGATTGCAGTTGCAATTATCATCGCAGGCGGCATTTACGCCAACGCATACTTCTCTGCTGAGGCACTGGTGTTGAGAGTTGTTGGCATGCTTATTCTGGCTGGTTTGGCTGGCTGGATAGCCGTGCAGACTGCAAAAGGGTCCGCTTTTCTGAATCTTTGTCTGGAAGCACGCACGGAAGTGCGGAAAGTCGTCTGGCCAACCCGGCAGGAGACCACGCAGACAACCATGATTGTACTGGTTGTTGTCTTTATTGTGGCGGTCATTCTGTGGTTGCTGGATACCGCGCTTGGGGCAATTATCTCACGGATTATCGGATAGTCAGGAGAGAGCAGATGGCAAAGAATTGGTACGTGGTTCATGCCTACTCTGGCTATGAGAAGCGGGTTATGCAGGCGCTCAAAGAGCGTATTGCGCGTTCTGGAATGGAAGATTTGTTTGGTGAGGTGCTGGTTCCCACTGAAGAAGTGTTGGAAATGCGCGCCGGCCAGAAGCGAAAAAGCGAGCGAAAATTCTTTCCTGGCTATGTGCTGGTGGAGATGGAGCTCAACGATGATACCTGGCATCTGGTAAAAGAAACCCCGCGTGTGCTTGGTTTTATTGGTGGTAAGGCCGATCGACCTGCGCCCATTACCACTCGAGAGGCCAATCGTATCCTGCAGCGCCTGGAAGAGGGGCAGGACAAGCCGCGGCACAAGGTTATTTACGAGCCGGGTGAAATGGTTCGGGTTACTGATGGTCCGTTTAACGACTTCACAGGCACGGTCGAAGAAGTTAACTACGAAAAGAATCGATTGCGTGTGGCGGTTCTGATTTTCGGGCGATCTACACCGGTTGAGCTGGAATTCAGCCAGGTCGAAAAGAGTTAATAACCCCTGTCGGGCTGCCAGGCCTGACAGATAAACGGGGAGCTGATAGCGGCCGCAAGGCTGGCGTCAGCGCTTGTACCCAAAGGAGAAAGTAAAATGGCAAAGAAAGTCACTGCATACATCAAGTTGCAGGTTGGCGCGGGCAAAGCGAACCCTAGCCCGCCCGTTGGTCCTGCGCTCGGTCAGCATGGTGTGAACATCATGGAATTCTGTAAGGCCTTTAATGCCCAGACTCAGGGCATGGAAGCAGGCCTGCCGATTCCGGTTGTTATTACGGTTTATGCGGATCGAAGCTTCACATTTATTACCAAGACTCCTCCCGCTGCAGTTTTGTTGCGCAAAGCTTTGAATATTCCGAAAGGAAGTGCGCGCCCAAATACTGAAAAGGTGGCGAAGATTACCCGTGCACAGCTGGAAGAAATCGCCGCTGTCAAAATGCCTGATCTAACTGCAGCCGATATGGATGCAGCAGTTCGCACGCTGGCGGGCACAGCCAGAAGTTCTGGCATTGATGTGGAAGGAGTGGAATAAGTCATGGCTAAATTGTCAAAAAAGCAAAAGGCGATAGCGAGCAAGATTGATAGCAACCGGACTTATTCTGTTGAAGAAGCCGTTGCATTGCTGAACGAATTTGCCTCTCCGAAATTTAAAGAGTCTATCGATGTTTCTGTGAACCTCGGCGTTGATCCGCGTAAATCAGATCAGGTTGTTCGTGGTTCCACTCTGTTGCCAAACGGCACAGGCAAAGATGTGCGCGTGGCTGTATTTGCTCAGGGCGAGAACGCCACAAAAGCGCAGGAAGCGGGCGCTGACATCGTCGGATTTGATGATCTGGCAGAAAGTATTGCTGGCGGTAACCTGGACTTTGACGTGGTAATTGCGACTCCGGATGCAATGCGCGTTGTTGGTAAGCTGGGCCAGGTACTTGGTCCGCGCGGTCTGATGCCGAACCCGAAGGTTGGCACCGTGACGGCTGATGTTGCAACGGCGGTGAAAAACGCCAAAGCGGGTCAGGTTCGCTATCGTACCGACAAGAAAGGTATCATCCACGGTGCAATTGGCAAGATCGGTTTTGCTGCTGACGCTGTTCAGGGAAACCTGGAAGCATTGCTGGCGGATCTGAAAAAAGCCAAGCCGGCATCTTCCAAAGGTGTCTACATACAGAAAGTGGTTCTGTCCTCGACCATGGGTCCTGGCATTCAGGTAGATCACGCAGCACTTAAGGTTTAAGGCTGCAATGAATTACGGCGACCTGACGGTCACCGCAGACTTTGGGGTTTTGATCCGGTTGCGACCGGATCAGAGCTGTCAAAGACCGTAGGTGCTGATGATGGATTGGTCAGCTTAATTGCCTACGCAGATGGTGAGACCCGCTCCGGTTTAACGGAGTCATTCCACCAGTTAATGTTCACCTCCTCAAAACCTGGAGAGGTGGAGCAAAACAACAAGGGCCGCTTTGTGTGGTCCCTATCAGGAGTAAAGCTAGTGGCTATTAGACTTGAAGACAAAAAGCAAATCGTCTCGGAAGTCAATGAAGCTGCTAACAGTGCTTTGTCTGCAGTGCTCGCCGATTATCGCGGTGTCACTGTGTCTGACCTGACTGCGCT